>JANPGK010000008.1:0-129872 GCA_031423895.1 Hyphomicrobiales bacterium | reverse complement strand
GGCGAAAACCTCACGTCGTCATCCTCGGGCTTGACCCGAGGATCCACTTATTTGAAATGGTGAGTTGAAGTAGATCCTCGGGTCAAGCCCGAGGATGACGGTTGGTGTGCCGATCAATGCTTAAAGTGCCGTGTGCCGGTGAACACCATGGCCAATTTCGCGGCGTCGGCAGCTTCGATCACCTCAGCATCGCGCATCGCGCCGCCGGGTTGAATCACAGCGGTGACTCCTGCCGCAATCAAAGCTTCCAGCCCATCAGCAAATGGAAAAAATGCATCAGACGCAGCCGCTAATGAGCTGGCGGGAATGCTCATGCGTGCCAGTGTTTCCGCTGCTTTTTTGCCTGCAATCAGCGAGGACTCCAGCCGGTTCATCTGCCCTGCGCCCACCCCCAATGAAATGCCCCCGCTGGCCATCACAATAGCGTTGGATTTCACATGTTTAGTAACGCGCATGGCGAACACCATGTCTTGAATTTCGGTGGGCGAAGGTGTGCGCTTTGTCACCACTTTCCACGCGCCCGAGCTGGCCGAAACCGCATCACGGCTTTGCACCAAAAAGCCGCCGGCCATTGTGGCCACCATGTCGCCCGCTTCCGCAGGGTTTGGCAAGCCACCTGTGAGCAATAGACGCAAATTCTTTTTCGCAGAGAGAATTTCAATCGCTTCGGGCTCGGCATCAGGGGCGATGATCACCTCGGTGAAAATTTCAGACACAGCTTTTGCCGCCGCAGCTGTGAGCTTTTGGTTGAAGGCCACAATACCTCCGAAGGCCGAAACAGGGTCGCACACCAGCGCTTTTTTATAGGCTTCCAGCACATTTTCGCCCACCGCCACACCGCAGGGGTTGGCATGTTTGATAATTGCGCAGGCCGCTGTTTGTGTGGGGTCGAATTCGGCTACCAATTCAAATGCCGCATTTGTGTCGTTGATATTATTGTAGGATAGCTCTTTGCCTTGCAGCTGGCGCGCCGTGGCCACACCAAAGCGATGCACGCCCGTACTATAAAACGCGGCGGTTTGATGCGGGTTTTCGCCATAGCGCAGCGCCTGCACGCGGCTGCCTGTGAAAGTGTAGGTGTTCACTTCCGCACCCGTTTGCGGCACCAACCATTTGGCAATCATCGCATCATAATGCGCGGTGAGGGCGAAGGCTTTCGCGGCCAATTTGGCACGAGTTTCGCCTGAAAGCTGGCCATCGTTTGCCGCCAATTCTTCGGCAATCAACTCATAATCGGCGGGGTCTGTTACCACCGCCACAAAAGCGTGATTTTTGGCCGAGGCGCGGATCATGGCCGGCCCACCAATGTCGATATTTTCAATGCAGGTGGCAAAATCGGCGCCGCTGGCCACGGTTTGGCTGAAGGCGTAGAGGTTGATCACCACCAGATCAATCCCCTCAATGCCGTGCTCGCGCATCGCCTCCACATGCTCGGGTTTGTCGCGCCGTGCCAGCAACCCGCCATGCACTTTGGGGTGCAGCGTTTTCACACGCCCATCCATAATTTCGGGGAAGCCAGTCACATCCGAAATATCCTTCACCTGCAAGCCACTTTCGGCCAGCATCTTTTTGGTGCCACCTGTCGAGATCAACTCCACCCCCGCGGCATGCAACGCCTGCGCAAACGGCAGCAGCCCCGCTTTATCGGTGACAGAAAGCAATGCGCGGCGGATGGGGTATAAATCGGTCGACATGAGAATCCTTATATGTGAAGGCTGGGCGTTAGCATAGGTGAGATGAGATTTGAAGGGGGAATCACACCACTTCCTGCGCGGTGATCTCAATGCCAAACCCTTCCAGCCCCACATAGCGGCGGGTGCGGCGCGAAAGCAGATGAATGCGGCTAATACCCATATCGCGCAGAATTTGCGCGCCAAGCCCCACTTCGCGCCAGGCCTTTTGGCGAGCAATTGCGGCGCCATGGTGTTCATCGTCTTGTGGGGCGTTCACATCGGCAAAACCACCCAAATTGGCGCCGCGTAAATATACCAACACGCCGCCGCCCATCTGCTTGAATTTCGCGACGGTGCTATTAAGCGCCTGCGCATCTCCGAGTAAATCGGCCACAAAATCGGCGCGATGGAAGCGCACAGGCACGCTGGCCAGCGCGTGAATGTCGCCAAATGCCAGCACCGCATGTTCTGGCGCTTCAAATGCCGCTTTGTAGGATGTGAGCTGCGCAGCGCCCCAGCGGGTTTCCACCGGTTTGCTAGTGACACGCTGCACAAGGCTTTCGCGCGCTTGGCGATGGGCGATCATCTCGGCAATTGTCAGCACCTTCAGGCCATGCTCTTGCGCAAATTCCACCACTTGGTTCCCGCGCTTCAAGGTGCCATCGTCATTCACCAGCTCGCAAATCACGCCCACAGGCGGCACATTCGCCAAGCGACACAAATCCACCACCGCTTCGGTATGGCCAGAGCGCATGAGTACGCCGCCATCACGCGCGATCAGCGGGAACACGTGGCCAGGGCGCACAAAATCATCGGCTTTTGCGGTTTCGTCGGCCAAGGCACGCAAGGTTGCAGCGCGCTCGGATGCTGAAATACCTGTGGTGAGGCCTGCTTTCACATCCACCGAAACCGTGAAGGCGGTGCTCAGCGGTGCGTCATTCACTGCCACCATGGGCGCGAGATTCAGGCGCTGCGCATATGCCAGCGGCAGCGGCGCGCACACAATGCCAGAGGAATGACGAATGATAAACGCCAGCTTTTCAGCGGTTGCATGGGATGCCGCGAGGAAAATATCACCTTCATTTTCGCGGTCATCATCATCCATCACCACCACCATCTCGCCTTTTGCGAAGGCGTCTATAGCGGCGGCGATACGATTGTGGTGCGTGGCTTGCGGCATGGGCATGTTCCTGTTAAGTGGCATGATATAGAAAGTTTTAGTGCACATGTCCACTATATCCCACACACCCTGCCCTCATTTTCCTGCATGTGGTGGATGTTTGCACCAAGATGTGCCTGAGGCGCAGATGCGCAGCAATAAATTGCAGCAATTATTGAAAATTTTGAGTGCCGCAGGCGTGGTGGCCCACACGGTGCACCCCATGTGGGCCGTGCCACACAATGCGCGGCGGCGCATTACATTGGCGGCCATGGGCACACAAAATGGTGCGATTGTGGGCTATCATAGCGCGGGCAGCCGCGAGATTGTGCCCATTCACAGCTGCTTGGTGGCGCGGACTGAACTGATCGCGCTTATCCCCGCGCTGCAAATAGCCTTGAATACCGCATTGCAACCGCGTGAGGCACTCGATATTCATGTGCTTGCCTGTGATAATGGCATCGATATGGCCATTTCAGGCACATGTTTGAGCGACACCAACACCGCAACCCGCATATTTAATGCCGTGCATGGTCTGCCCTGCGCGCGCATCAGCGTGGGGGTGCAACTGCAACACACGGGCACGCTGCCCATCCTCACCTTTGGCACGCTGGCCGTGAACCCACCCCCCGCCACATTTATGCAAGCCTGTGCCGAGGCGGAACAGCTGATGCAAACCCTTGTGCTTGACGCTATGGGCAGAAAATCTAAGCACATTGCCGACATGTTCTGCGGCATTGGCACATTTTTGGGCGTGCTCGCCACCAAAAAACATGTGAGCGGCTATGAAAATAATGCCCCCGCTGTGGCGGCGCTCACCAAAGCCCTCGCCAAACCGCAAGGCCTCAAACCCGCAACAGTGGAGAATCGCGACCTGTTCCGCCGGCCGCTGGTGCTGCATGAGCTCAAAGCATTTGATGGTGTGGTGCTCAACCCACCGCGCCAAGGCGCGCAGGCGCAAGCCGAGTGGCTGGCCAAATCGCCTGTGCCCCGCATTGCCTATGTTTCGTGCAGCCCCACCAGCTTTGTGCGCGACGCCAAAATGCTGATCGCAGGCGGCTACCGCCTCGACTGGCTGCAGCCCATCGACCAATTCCTGTGGAGCGAGCATTTGGAAGTGGTTGGGTGTTTTGTGAAGTAAAAATTAACCAATAATTTTAACTTCACGCGCTAGAATCGCCTATCATAAGGCAGGCGCATGGCACTTATACCGCTCAAATCATCCACACGATCCTCCCCATTTTTCACAGCATTTATGCTGGGGATTGCGGTGGCAATCATTGCTGCAATTGTGTGGCGGCTCAGCGACCCCGTGGAATCGGAGGTAATTACCGAACCCAAGATTTTACGCAGCACCATTGGCGGCCAGCAATTTTTTATTCCAGGCAATATGTTTCGCTTTCGTGTACAGCGCAAAAATCGCAACCCCGAGCGGGTCGATTTATTTTTCCGCTGGCCAGAACTTGAAGGTTTCACCAAATTTAATGCCGCCACCTTTGAAAAAGCGGATGCGAGGGAGCTGATTTTCCTCACCATCGAATCCAAAGACTCGATTTTGGCGCCCGAAGACCGCCTACGCACCATATATAAACGCTTTTTAAGCGCACCACTCACCGCGCCTGATGGCCTGTTGGGCAAAAAATTTCTTGATGGCTCGGGCTATGATGGTGAGGAATTATTTTATCAAGAAGGTGGGCCTCAGCCCTTTATCGCGCGGTGTATCGCCGAAGATACACCAGACATACCCTCCACCTGCCTGCGCGAAATTAAAATGGGGCCTAAAACCTATATGATCTATAGTTTTCGCCGCCAATATTTGCGCGATTGGCGCTCGCTTGATGAAGCTATCCGCACTGCATTTGTGAAATAACGCTTGCATATTCTTGCAATTTAGAAATACGCTTTCTCTATACATGCGAGGCGATTATGAATATAAAAAATGTTATATTAGGTGGGTTATTTTTAGGTATTATTTCGCTGATAAATAATTATGCCAACAAATTTGAGCAATCAAGAAAAGATGATGAAACAATATCAAAGCTTAAAAATAAAGTCGATAAAAGCTATAATGATTATAGAACATATCAAAATATAATATATAAAAGCAACAAAAACACGTTAACAAAAGGCCAAAAAAATAGCCTCAATTTTTATCATGAATTTTATAAGAAAGATTCAACACTTTATGTAAATACACGTGACAGCATATATTCAATACGTGAGACAAACTATTTACCTACACGCATAGGTAAGCCATAAAAATTATACACGTGTTCAAACTAAAGTGCGCCTCAATCCGCCGCCACATAAATCTCTGAACCCGCATCCTTGAACTTCACACTCATCGCTGCCATGCCTTCGTCTTTGATTTTCTGGGCGGAATAATCACGAATGTCCTGCGTGATCTTCATTGAGCAGAATTTTGGCCCACACATCGAGCAGAAATGCGCGGTTTTGTGCGCGTCTTTTGGCAAGGTTTCATCGTGATATGCGCGGGCTGTATCTGGGTCGAGCCCCAAATTGAACTGGTCTTCCCAGCGGAATTCAAAGCGTGCCTTTGATAGCGCATTGTCGCGTAATTGCGCGGCGGGGTGGCCTTTTGCCAAATCAGCAGCGTGGGCAGCGATTTTATAGGTGATCACCCCCACTTTCACATCATCACGGTTGGGCAAGCCCAAATGCTCCTTCGGCGTGACATAGCACAGCATGGCGGTGCCAAACCAACCAATCATCGCCGCACCAATGCCCGAAGTGATGTGATCATAGCCAGGCGCAATGTCGGTTGTGAGTGGCCCAAGCGTGTAAAACGGCGCTTCATGGCAAATTTCCAATTGCTTGGTCATATTTTCCTGAATTTTTTGCATTGGCACATGGCCAGGGCCTTCAATCATCACTTGGCAGCCGTGCGCCCAAGCCACTTTGGTGAGCTCGCCAAGTGTCTCTAACTCCGCAAGTTGTGCCGCGTCATTCGCATCCGCTATCGCACCTGGGCGCAAACCATCACCGAGTGAAAAGCTCACATCATAAGCCCGCATAATTTCGCAAATTTCCTCAAAATTGGTATAAAGGAAACTCTCTTTGTGGTGCGACAAGCACCATTTCGCCATAATCGAGCCGCCGCGCGACACAATGCCTGTCATTCGATTTGCGGTGAGGTGAATATACGCCAAGCGCACGCCGGCATGAATGGTGAAATAATCCACGCCTTGCTCGGCCTGTTCAATGAGGGTGTCTTTGAAAATCTCGAATGTTAAATCTTCCGCAACACCGCCCACTTTTTCCAGTGCTTGATAAATTGGCACAGTGCCAATGGGCACAGGCGAATTGCGCAAAATCCACTCACGCGTGGTGTGAATATTGCGGCCAGTTGATAAATCCATAATGGTATCGGAACCCCAACGTGTGGCCCACACCATTTTTTCCACTTCTTCCTCAATGCTTGATGTCACCGCCGAATTGCCGATATTGCCATTAATTTTGACGAGGAAGTTCCGCCCAATAATCATGGGTTCAAGTTCTAAATGGTTGATATTCGCTGGAATAATGGCGCGGCCACGCGCAATTTCACTGCGCACAAATTCTGGTGTAATATGCGCAGGAATCGTTGCGCCAAAGCTGTTGCCTTGCGCGATTTGCGCGTTCGCACCTTCCAAAATCGCTTTGCGCCCTAAATTCTCGCGCTCCGCCACATAAATCATCTCTGGCGTGATAATGCCCGCATTGGCAAATTCATATTGCGTAATCAGATTTTTGCCAATTGCCCGACGCACCGTGTTGCGCACAGGAAAAGCTTGCGCGGCAAATTTACCACTCACATTGCCATTGTCTTCAGGCTTAATTTCGCGGCCAGTATATTCCTCAACTTGGCGCGCTTTCACCCATGCCTCACGAATTGGGGCGAGGCCTTTTTGCACGTCAATCACAGCTTCAGGGTCGGTATATGGGCCCGAAGTGTCATATACGTTAAATGTGGGTTGGTCTTTATCGCTCAGCGCAATTTGCCGCACTGGCACGCGCACGCTGCTTTCTAAATCGCTTTGAATATAGACTTTTTTGGAAGCGCTCAGCGCCCCTATTGTTACGTTTGTGGGAAGGGCATCTGCGGGGAAAATAGGTTTGTTCATGGCGCGGCCTTTATGAGTTATGTGCCTTTTAGCAGTTTTGTGTGCAAGGGGAAAGGGGCAAAAACACACAATTTTATACTCTTGTCGCAGCGCACAAAAGCGCCTAAACACATGCCATGCACAGCATTTCCCCCTCACCGCTCAAAGGCATTGCCTTCAAGTTGATCTCGTGTTTTCTATTCACCTGCATGGCGGCATTAGTGCGCGAATTGGGGCAGCGCTACCCCACGGGGCAGATTGTGTTTTGCCGCAATTTTTTTGCGCTGCTCATTATTGGTGCTGTGCTGCTGCGGGCAGATAACCCACGTGAACTCATGCGCACGCACCGCCCATTTGGCCATTTTTACCGGGCATTTTCTGGCGTCATGGCCATTTTCTGCATGTTCATGGGTTTGCGCTATCTACCGCTGCCCGATGCCACCGCCATTTCCTATGCGCAGCCGATTTTTTGCATCGTATTCGCGGCCATATTGCTCAAAGAGCATGTGCCGCCAGTCCGTTGGCTGGCCGTTGCATTGGGGTTGAGTGGAGTGCTTATTATGTTGTGGCCTTATCTGCAGTATAGCGGGGTAGATTGGCACGGATCGGCAGCCTATGGCGCTATGTACACTTTTATAGGCGCAATTTTGGCGGCGCTGGCGCTCACGCAAGTGCGCGCATTGGCCAAAACCGAACGCGCCAGCACAATTGTGCTGTATTTCACGCTGTTCGCCACGTTGCTTTCGGCGCTTGCCCTGCCCTTTGGGTTTGAATGGCCGCTGAACTGGTTCGATGCGCTCAAAATGGCGGGCGTTGGCCTCATCGGCGGTGTGGGGCAAATGTTCCTCACTCAGTCCTATCGCTATGCCGATGCCTCGCTAGTGGCCCCATTCGATTATTCCACCATGATTTATGCCACCCTGCTGGGCATGGCGTTTTTTGGCGAATATCCTAGCGTGCTAGTGCTAATCGGCGCCAGCATAGTGATTGCCTCTGGCATGCTTGTGGCGTGGTGGGAGCGGAAAAAATAAAGGCCGAAACCATATTCAGCATGGTTTCGGCCTCAATTACTAAATGTCAATTTACATTGCGCCCAAACCGCGACGCACTTCTTGTTTTGATTCTGAGATTGTGTAATTTTGTACAATTCCAGCCTTATTAAAGAATATTACTAGCGTTTTTGATTCAACATCAGCCCCACTTGCAATTAAACTTGCATATGGAACAAAGTTGATTGGTTTTGGCTTTGCAATATCGTGCTTATATGTCCACTGCTCATTGCCAGAATCTGTAAAAGATATTGTGCTCGGGTCACCCAATGCCGCTTTAACTTGATTTTTAGTTGTTGAACCTTTCTTGATTTTTGATGAAATTGTTTCGTTTGACTCCGCACGAATGGACTCATTTCCTGAAGAGGTACATGCTGCCAAAGCAGAAATAATAACAAATGACGCGAGTAGTTTTTTCATTGGAGCAACCTTATATTAAAGATGTTGGCGAATGCGGCATCAGTGCCATGCTTTTACTAACAAACACACATTAAATTTGCAACTCGTAGTTATAAATCATTAACACTTAAAATAGGCATTGAGAAATTTGTTAAATCAAGCTAAACATCCATCTGCTTCTGGGGTGTTCGCCGCGCAATTGTGGCGTTCTGAGATCATACCCATGAACCTGAACCGTGTAATGACGGCGGAGGAAGTGAGCATGACAGGGTTTGATCTCACAATTGTGGCGGATATTTTAGAGCGTGTGCGCACGCAGCGCCCGCGTGTGCACTGCCTCACCAACCCCGTGGCGCAAAACCTCACCGCCAACATGCTGCTGGCCATCGGCGCTACCCCTTCAATGACAGAAGACGCACGCGAAGTGGCCGCGTTTGTTGCCAGCGCCAATGTGCTGCTAGTGAATTTGGGGCAGCTGAATGCTGGGCGTGAGGCGGGCATTATGGCCGCTGTACAAGCCGCGCAATCGCACGCCATTCCATGGTTGCTCGACCCTGTAATGATCGATCGCTCCCCCATGCGCGCAGCGTTCGCCACGCAATTATTAGCCTTCAACCCTGCCATGATCCGCGCCAATGCGGCGGAGTGGGGGGTGCTTACTTCTCTTCCCCCTCAAGGGGAAGCAGTAAAAAATATCATTCACGCGCAATCGGGCGCGGTCGATAGCGTATGTGCGCATGGCAAAACATTGTACATCCAAAATGGCCATGAATATATGAGCCGCATTACCGCCATGGGCTGCGCGGGCACTGCGGTGATGGCGGCATGCTGCGCTGTGCATAAAAACGCGTTTGAAGCGGCAGTGGCTGCATTCGCAATCCTTGGCATCGCCGGCGAAATTGCAGCCAAAAATGCTCACGGTGTGGGTACATTTGTGCCCGCCTATCTTGACGCGCTTGCCAATCTCACCCCAAATGCGCTGCACACATTGGGGCGCATCACATGATTCCAACCACACTCACCATTGCTGGGTCCGACCCATCAGGCGGCGCGGGCATTCAGGCAGACCTTAAAACCTTCTCAGCGCTTGGCTGCTATGGCGCCAGCGTGAGCACCGCGCTTACGGCGCAAAACACGCGTGGTGTGCAGGGTGTGTTCATCATTCCACCCGAATTTATTGCGCAGCAAATGCGCAGCATTTTTGATGATCTAAATGTGAATGCCCTCAAAACGGGCATGCTGGCCAATGTAGCCACCATTGAAATGGTGGCGCAATTGTTGCAGCAATACGCCCCCACACATTATGTGCTCGACCCCGTGATGGTGTCGCAATCGGGGCATAAGTTGCTAGAAGATGATGCAATTGCGGCAATTCGCACCAATTTATTCCCATTATCCACACTGATCACGCCCAATTTGCCAGAGGCCGCCGCGTTTTTGGGCACGAATGAGGCGCACAATGAAGACGAGATGAAAACCCAGGCCACCGCCTTGCTGAACATGGGCGCCCGCGCTGTGTTGCTCAAAGGCGGGCATGGCACAGGAGCCTATAGTGTCGATGTGTTGGCCACATCACATGGGTGCACAGCCCTCTCTGCCGAACGCATCAACACGCCCAACACCCATGGCACGGGCTGCACATTATCCGCCGCCATCACCGCATTTTTAGCGCAAGGCGAACCTCTACCAAAAGCCGTGGAACTTGCTAAATTTTACCTCACCGATGCTTTGGCTGCTGGGCGCAATTTGCATATTGGTGCAGGCGCAGGCCCCGTTCACCATTTTTTTGACCTATGGAATAAGGAACCACCACAATGACCAACCAAAACCGCCGTAAATTCTTAGGCCTCCTAGGCGCAGGTGCCGTTGCCAGCACATTGGCAACCCCCGCGCTCTCTCAAAACCGCCAGAAATGGCGCATGGTGACCGCGTGGCCGAAAGACTTGCCGGGCCCTGGCGTGTGGGCGCGCCGCATTGCAGAGCGGATTGCCGCCGCAACTGATGGCAAGCTCACCGTTCAGCTATATGGCGCGGGTGAAATTGTGCCCGCATTGGGCGTGCTCGACGCCGTGGCTAGCGGCACCGCCGAAATGGGGCACTCCACCGCATTTTATTGGATGAGCAAAGAGCCTGCTGCCGCATTTTTTACCGCCATGCCATTTGGCCTCACCGCGCAGGAACATATTGCATGGATCGAATCTGCGGGTGGCCAAGCCCTGTGGGACGAAATCTACGCGCCATTTGGCGTGAAGCCGTTTATGGCCGGCAACATTGGCATGGCCATGACAGGCTGGTTCCGCAATGAGTTAAATAGCGCAGCCGACCTCAAAGGCCTCAAAATTCGCGCACCAGGCTTGGGCGGCCAGGTCTATTCCCGCCTTGGCGCCACGGCGGTGACTGTGCCTGCGGGCGAAATTTTCACAGGGCTCAAATCAGGCGTACTTGATGGCGCGGAATTTTTGGGCCCATCATCCGACATGCCACTGGGCTTATTCCAAGCCGCCCCCTATTATTACGCCCCGGGCGCGCTTAAACCCAACGGCCCATCGGAAGCCATCATCAACCAAAAAGCGTGGGATGCCCTGCCAAAGGACATGCAAATGGCGGTGCAAAATGCCATTGCTACCGAGAGCACCATCGGCTGGGCCGAAACAGAATGGAACAACGCCCGCATTGCCGCCACCTTGCCCTCCCATGAAATCATCAAACTGCGCACATTGCCTGTCGATATTCTCACCGCCATGCAAGCCGCATCCATCGAGGTGGTGAACGAGGTGGCCAGCAAATCCCCCGCCGCCAAAAAGGTCTATGATGCCTATATGGTAATGCTGCAAACACAAGGCGCCTGGAGCAAAATTAACCTCAGCCAATATTTAGCCAAGCGCGGGAGTTGATTTTTCCTGAAAATATGCGACAACCGTTTCATATGAAGGATAAACACCGTGGCTCGTCCGCCTAAAAAAACTGAAATCGATGTTGGTGCGCACGCCGTTTCTGGCCAATTGGGCAAAACCGTGCAGCGCTTGCGCCATATGTATAATTTATCACTGAGCGAACTGGCCGAGCAATCGGGCGTGGCTAAGTCGATTATTTCGCAAATCGAGCGCAACGAAACCAACCCCACGCTGGCCACCATTTGGCGCATTTCCCAAGCGCTGGATGTCTCGATCGAGCGTGTGCTGGGCACCCCGCAAGAAGAGCCTTTTGTGGAAAAGCTCACCAAGCGCGATATTCCCATTGTGATGTCGGAAGATGGCAAATGTAAGTTGTTCATCATCGGGTGGATCAAAACCGTGGAATGGCTGCAGCAATATGACTTCCACGCCGAAGTGGGTGGTGTATTGGAATCGGACGGCCATCAGGTAGGCTCCATCGAATCCCTCTCGGTGCTTTCGGGCATGCTTCAGGTGGATGTGATGGGGCATGTGGAAACTGCCAGCGCGGGCGAAACCCTGCGCTATCGCTCCGATGTCACTCATATCATCCGCAATGTGGGCGATGTACCGGCGCATGCCACTATGGTGTGCCTATTAAAAGCCAGCGTGATGGATTAATTTCCCTACCCTTCTCCCTTGACGGGAGAAGGTGCCCTGATAAGGGCGGATGAGGGTGACTGTCATCCTGAACGCAGAGAAGGATCTCCTAAAATTCAATGAGATTCTTCGCTACTCTAAGAATGCATATTCACCCTCACCCGTCACTGCGTGACACCCTCTCCCGTCAAGGGAGAGGGGGAAAAGATAGAAAGCCCCACCCGTGACCACACCGCACCACTTCCGCTCCATTTTTATATCCGATGTGCATTTGGGCGCGAAGGGCAGCCAAGCTGAGGCGTTGCTGGCATTTTTGCAAACCCACACCGCCGACACCTATTATTTGGTGGGCGATATTATCGATGGCTGGCAGCTGGCCGCGCAATGGTATTGGCCGCAAAGCCACAATGATGTTGTGCAATATGTGCTGGAACGCGGGCGTTTGGGCGCAAAATTATGGTATTTGCCTGGTAATCACGACGACATGCTGCGCATCTCGCACCTTGGCCAAAAATATGGTGCAGTAGAGATTATCGACCAGCTGGTGCATGAAGGGGTCGATGGCAAGCGCTACCTTGTCATTCATGGCGACCAATTCGACGTGGTGGTCAAAAAAGCGCGTTGGCTTGCGGGCGTGGGCGATTGGCTCTATAATTTCGCGCTCTTTCTCAATCTCTACATCAACATGGTGCGGCGCATATTTGGAAAAGAATATTGGTCATTCTCAGCGTGGGCCAAGCAAGTGGTGAAGCGTAGCGTGAATAAAATGGGCAATTTTGAAGAACGCCTCGCTGAAACCGCCTATGCCGCTGGCGCGCAAGGTGTAGTGTGTGGGCATATTCATTTTGCAGCCATTAAAGACGTGCCCACACAAGCGGGCCCCCTGCGCTATATGAACTGCGGCGATTGGGTAGAAAGCTGCACCGCAATTGTAGAATGCCACAGTGGCGAATTTGAGATTATCAAGTGGCCGCGAACGCTGTAATCTCTTCAATCACACACCATGATAATCCTTATACCATGCCACAAATCTCGGCAGCCCTTCCTCGATCAACGTTTTGGGTTCAAACCCTAAAATGGCGCGGGATTCCGAAATATCGGCCGAAGTGGCTTGCACATCGCCCAATTGCATCGGCAAAAATTCTTTGATGGCGGTTTTGCCCAGCTCGCGCTCCAGCAATGCCACCATATCCATCAATGGCGTGGGGTGGCTATTGCCAAGGTTGAACACGCGGTGAGGCACGCCATAGGCATCGGGTGATGGGGTGTAGCCAATGGCCACGATCAGCCCCGCCACAATATCATCAATATAGGTGAAATCGCGCTGCATATCACCATGATTATAAATTTGGATCGGCTTGCCCGCCAAAATCGCATCGGTAAATTGCCACATCGCCATATCAGGCCGCCCCCATGGACCATACACCGTGAAAAACCGCATACCGATGGATTTGAGCCCATGCATATCGGCATAGGAATAGGCAATATGCTCACAAGCGCGCTTGCTGGCGGCATACAACGAACGTGGCGTTTCGCAGCGTTCACTCAAACTCATAGGGCTGCCCGCCGCCTTGCCATAAGCCGATGAGGTGGAGGCATACACCATGTGGGTGCATTGCGGCAATGTGCGGGCTAGCTCACACATGACCGTTTGCCCCATCACATTGGAGGTGATGTAGGAAAATGGGTCTTTCAGCGAATAGCGCACGCCGGCCTGCGCACCCAAATGCACAATAGCGGTGACATGCTCCAAACGCTCGCTGAGCGGCAAAATGGCATCAGGAATGCCAAAATTGGCCTCGATCATCTCAAAATCTTCAAATTCTTGCAGAAGTTTCACGCGGGCGTGCTTCAGCCGTACATCATAATAAGGCGTGTAACAATCCATCCCAATGACAGAATGCCCCATTTCGAGCAATGTTTTGGCCAAGCTAAAGCCAATAAACCCTGCTGCACCCGTAATCAAAATTGCCATGAAATTCGTCCTTATGTTTGCGGCAGCTTAGGGCAAACACACCTAATATTGCAAGGGTAAACGCCCAATTTACTAAGCGCCATTGCGAAATTTAACCTATTATTGACACTAATTTCCGCTTTAAATTGAACTTATTATTCCAATACCTTATGGCTTCGTCTGAACCGAAATTAATCGAATATTAGAAGTTCTCACATAGAATTAACTCACAATAGAGCACCCCATATGGCACGCGCAGTCGATTTTGAACGTCTTTGTTTTTTAATTGTGGAGGACAACCCCCACATGAGAAGTATCATTCGTACCATTTTAATGGGGTTTGGTGCGCGTCAAATTATTGAAGCGCCCGACGGTGCCGATGGTCTTGAAAAACTCGATTCCTTCAACCCCGATGTGGTGATCCTCGATTGGGAGATGCCCGTGCTCAGCGGTGGTGAGATGGTGTCTCTGATCCGCCGTCCTGGGCATCGCCACGCCTATGTGCCCATCATTTTGCTCACAGCGCACACCTCACGCAACCGCATCACTGAAGCGCGCGATATGGGTGTGAACGAAGTGCTCCGTAAACCTGTATCGCCTAAATCGCTTCACCAACGTATCGCCAGTATTGTTCTGATGCCGCGCCCATTCATTCGCACCGCCACCTATTTCGGCCCCGAACCGCGCGATGCCGCATTGGCTGAAAAACTCATGTCGCAGCAAATCACCAATGAAACGGCACAAGGAGATGCTGTTGATTTAGACGATTTAAGCCAAGAAGAGCTGGATAAACTCTTCGCATAACTGCCCGTTATCAATAGGGGTTGAACACATTAAAATGAAAATACTGGTCCCCATCAAACGTGTGGTTGATTATAGTATTCGCATTCGCGTGAAGGCCGATGGCACTGGTGTTGAGACCGCCGGCGTGAAAATGTCGATCAATCCATTTGACGAAATCGCCATTGAAGAAGCCTTGCGCCTTAAAGAAAATGGCCTTGCTTCTGAAGTAGTGCTGGTATCGATCGGCAGTGAAAAAACAGATGAAACCCTGCGCGCAGGGCTGGCATTGGGGGCAGACCGCGCCATTTGGGTGCAGCATCATGAGCGGATTGAGCCACTAGCAATTGCCAAATTGCTTAAAGCCATCATAAGCTCTGAAGCCCCACAATTGGTGTTGATGGGCAAGCAAGCCATTGATGACGACTGCAACCAAACTGGCCAAATGCTATCCGCGCTTTTGGGCTGGCCGCAAGGGACATTCGCCTCAAAAATTGAATTGAAAGGCGCGCAAGTGAATGTCACGCGTGAGGTGGACGGCGGCCATGAAACGCTGGCGCTTACCATGCCCGCCATCATCACCACTGATTTGCGACTCAACACCCCGCGATTTGCCAGCCTGCCCAATATTATGAAGGCAAAATCGAAGCCGATGGCCATTCTCAATAGCGCGGATTTAGGTGTCGATACCGCCCCACGTTTGCACATTTTCAGCGTCAAAGCCCCAACGGCGCGCAGCGCGGGCGTGATAGTGCCCGATGTGGCAGCTTTGGTGCGCGCCCTCAAATCACAAGCCAAGGTGTTGCCATGAGCGTGCTGCTATTGGCCGAACACGACGGCACAACCCTGAACATCGCCACAGCAAAAGCCCTCACCGCGGTGCTGGAGCTTGGCCTGCCCGTGGATATTCTTGTATGTGGCACGCAGGTGCACACCATTTGCCAAACGGCTGCGCAGTTGCAAGGTGTACGCAGTATATTGGTGGCTGATGATAAAATGTACGCGCACGCATTGGCCGAAAGCACCGCAGCGCTCATCCTCACACAGCGTGGAAATTACAGCCATTTCGCTGCAGCGGCCACCAGCAAAGGCAAAAACACCATGCCCCGAGTGGCGGCCCTGCTCGATGTGATGCAAATTTCGGATGTGTCGGCGATTATAGATAGCATGACTTTCGAACGTCCCATTTACGCAGGCAACGCAATTGAGGTGGTGCAAAGCCGCGATACCTATATTGTGCTGACCATCCGCACTGCAAACTTTGATTCAGCACCACATGGCGGCACTGGATCTATCACACCAATTGCTGCAGCTGCTGCCTGCACGGGCACAGAATTTGTGTCGCAAGAACATATCAAAGCCGAGCGGCCAGACCTTGCCAACGCACAGGTGGTGATCTCGGGCGGGCGGGCGCTGGGCTCGGCCGAGGCCTTCCAAAGCGTGTTGAACCCGCTGGCCGATGAATTAAACGCCGCAATTGGCGCCAGCCGCGCGGCTGTAGATGCAGGTTTTGCACCTAATGACGCGCAAGTGGGGCAAACGGGCAAAATTATTGCCCCGCAGCTCTATATTGCTGTTGGCATTTCGGGTGCGATTCAACATACTGCTGGCATGAAAGATTCTAAAGTTGTTGTGGCGATCAATAAAGACCCCAACGCACCGATCTTCCAAGTGGCCGATTATGGCATCGTGGGGGATTTATTCGAGATTGTACCGCAGCTGGTTAAGGAATTGAAATATAGAAATTATATATAGCAATTTCTGTCTTCTGCTCCCCCCTTGCGGGGGAGCTGTCGAGTGAAACGAGACTGAGGGGGGTATTCTTACTCTCCTCTCAATAAGAAAACCCCTCCCCCTACCCCCTCCCGCAGGGGGAGGGGAGAGGTTACCAAGAAAGATTGAGGACCAAAATGCCGTATCAAATTCACAAAATCGGGGTTGTTGGCGCAGGCCAAATGGGCAGCGGCATTGCGCATGTCTGTGCTTTGGTGGGAATTCAGGTAAAAATCCACGATATTTCAGCCGATCGTATCCAAAAAGCCATGGCCACAGTCACAGGCAATTTGGCGCGCCAAGCCAGCTCGGGCAAAATTACGGAGGAGCAACGCCAAGCTGCCCTCAAAAATATACTCCCTGCTGAACATGTGGAAGCATTTTCCGATGTCGATTTGGTGATTGAAGCCGCATCGGAGGAAGAGTCTGTCAAACGCAAAATTTTCCAAAGTGTGTGTGCGGTGCTCAAACCCAGCGCGATTGTCGCTACCAACACCTCATCTATTTCCATCACACGGCTAGCGTCGAGCACCGATCGCCCTGAGAAATTTATCGGCATTCATTTTATGAACCCCGTACCTGTGATGCAATTGGTGGAGGTGATCCGCGGCATTGCCACCGATGAAACCACATTCGAAATTGCCAAAGCCCTTGTGGCGCGCTTGGGAAAAACCCTTGCCGTAGCGGAAGATTTTCCTGGATTTATTGTGAACCGCGTGTTGATGCCCATGATCAATGAAGGAATTTACACGCTTTACGAAGGCGTGGGCAATGTGGAAGCCATCGATACCGCCATGCGCCTGGGTGCAAACCACCCCATGGGCCCGCTGCAATTGGCCGATTTTATTGGCCTCGATACCTGCCTTTCGATCATGCAGGTGCTGCATGAAGGCTTGGCCGATAGCAAATATCGCCCGTGTCCGTTGTTGGTCAAATATGTAGAAGCGGGTTGGCTTGGCCGCAAAGCTGGGCGCGGCTTCTATGACTATCGCGGTGAAACGCCCATCCCTAGTCGATAAAAATTTGTAGTAAAATTTGTAATAAAAATACACATTTGTACAACCATCAGTGGCATACCATTGATATGTATCATAAAATAAATTATTATACTATAGTATTGCTATTATGCAAAAATGGTATATAATGTTAATATAACTCGTGTAGCATTGCTGTTCGTAAGTTACTGATACACTCATTTAAGCTTATTCGCGAAGCCTAATAGAAAGAGTGCATGAGTAATATTCGATTGTTGCATTGGGAGTTCCCTCTGCAGCAAAAGCAGAAGGAGGGTTGGGATGGACTCGAAACAACTGGCAAAAATTCTTACAGAAGCCTCTCGCAAGGCTTCTACGAAGAACATGACCGATCATCAAAAATTGCAAGTTAAAGTCAAAACAGCGCATGCCGCCGCTAAAATTGAAGATGCCGCCGCACTGCTTGCTTTGGGTATGTTAGGTGAGCAGAAAGCATCTGAGCGCGCCTCGCATCAAGGCGTTGCATCTCCAGATTCCAGCAGCAGCTGGTATCGCGTGTAACGCATACACCCGCCGCAGCACCCAATAACATATAAATTATAAGTGCTAAGATGCAATGCGCTTCAAGCGTTTTGCATATTGAATTGCAAATGTTATGTCGCGCAAAATGGGATGAATACACAGCATAATCAGTAAAAATGAAAGCGGAAGAAACGTAAATATACCGAATAATTTGACGCCAAATGCGCCGATAACCCCACCGCAGAAAAAGCATAATATAATGCCCGCGTGCCGTTGAGCCTTATTTTTATCAGAAATGGTGCTAAACCCACCATGCCCACATATATAGCGGCCTATCTCAATCCCCAGATCAGTACTCATGCCTGTAATATGAGTTGTTCTAATAATTGCAGAGGATGCTTTTGTAATTAACGCGTTCTGAATCCCCATCAAAAAACATAACATTCCAATAAAAAATTTAATTTGGAATGGCAGAAAATATTGGTAAGCCCATATGACAACAATTAAAATGAGCAATATAGCTTCTAATAGCAACGGAATTGCATAAACTGAGTAGATTTTACTTTTTTTTGCTTCCAGTGTAATGATCGTTGAAACGATAGACCCCAAAATAAATAATGCAATATAACTTATCATTTCCAATGCAACTAAATATTTACCAAGTGCAATATGATCTGCGGCAATCGAGATAATCCCTGTCATGTGAGATGTATATTGTTGAACCAAAAAAAATCCACCTGCATTTATAGATCCCGCAATAAACGCAAGAATAGCACCAAGATAAATATTTCGGCTTGCAGTTCTATGCTTGCTTGCCAAATTAAGCAAATGGCTTAACATGTCATCCATTCCTTTTTGTGGGTATCGATTGCAAGCCTATAACACAAATCTTTATATCTGATGATAGCTGCGTCACGCGTAGCATTTAGGCAAAGCGTAGTGGGTGCGCCAAGAAATATAGCAAAACTGTCGCGCAGTGAAACCATTACCTATTAAGCCAGATTGGTGGGCGCGACAGGGATCGAACCTGTGACCACTGCGATGTCGACGCAGTGCTCTACCGCTGAGCTACGCGCCCACATAATGCTCATCTAAGCGCGCACCGAACAAATTTCAAGCACAATTGTGTCATTCATTGCGAAATAAACTATATCCTCTATAGACCTATTGCAATTTTCGTGTATTATTTATGCTGCAGTGCAGCGCAACTTGGATATTAATATGCCTCACGACCGTAATCGATTGAATATTGATTGGAGCCGGCTACCTATGTTTGTGGCCACTGCCGATGCTGGCAGCGTGACAAAAGCCGCGCAACGCCTCAACATGAGCCAATCGGTTCTAAGCCGCCAAATCACAGCGTTAGAGCAAGATTTAGGCACAATACTCTTCCATCGCCATGCGCGGGGGTTGGTGCTCACCCATCAGGGTGAGATTTTGTTTCGCACGGCACAAGGCATTGTGGCGCAGCTTGACCATGTACAGAATCAGCTGGCAGAACAATATGAAAAACCCACCGGCGAGCTGAAAATTACCACAAATGTGGCATTTGGCACACATTGGTTGGCGTCGCGTTTACGTGGTTTTCTTGATAATAACCCCGATGTGACCATCCGCATGTTGTTGAGTGACCAAGCGCTCGATTTGGGCATGCGCGAGGCCGACGTGGCCATTCGCTTTGGTGCGCCAACGGCTGCCGACCTCATTCAGCGCAAATTATTCACCGCGCATTTTCATGTCTATGCCTCCGCTGATTATCTCAAGCGCTATGGCAAGCCAAAAAGCGAATTTAACCTTGCTGGCCACCACATGATAGGCTTTGCGGGGGAACAATATTACTTCACGCCCAGCGTGAACTATCTGCTGCGGCTCGATGCTAGCCATAATGTGCCCGCGCCACGCATTTTAATTAACAGCATCAAAGGCGTGCGCGACGCCGTGATCGATGGCGCAGGGATTGCCGTGTTGCCCACCTATTTGGCCGATTCAGTGCCCCAATTGGTGCCTATTTTGCCCAATATTCAGCCACCGTCTATCGATGCGTTTTTTGTGTACCCTGAAGAGCAAAAAAATCTCGCCCGCATCAAAGCCTTCCGCGACTATATGGTGCACCAAACCCATGGCTGGAGTTATTAGGATCACATGTCATTCTGAGGCGTAGCCGAAGAATCTCCCTGAAGTTGAACACAATTGGCGGGAGATCCTTCACCTGCGGTTCAGGATGACACGTATTATAATCTTTTTATTTCCATTCAAATGCGCTATACACACGCTAAACAAACCATAGTGTGCAAGCGCCATGACTCAATTAGTGCCTTATTCTGCCGATATGGACACGCAATTTGCGCCCATTAAAGCGTTGCTGAGTAAAAAATACACGCACATCGATTGGGTGGAACAAGCCCCGCTGATTGAGGCCATCACACGGCTGAAGCGTGAGAAAAACGCGGTTGTGCTCGCGCATAATTACATGACCCCCGATATTTACCACGGTGTTGCCGATATTGTGGGCGATAGCTTGCAATTGGCTGTGGCCGCTTCGCAATCCACCGCTGATATTATTGTGCAAGGCGGCGTGCATTTTATGGCGGAAACCTCGAAATTGTTATGCCCCAACAAAAAAGTGCTGATTCCTGATATGCGCGCAGGTTGCTCGCTTGCTGCATCGATTACAGGGGCGGATGTGCGGCTGCTGCGCCAGCAATACCCCGGTGTGCCAATTGTGGCCTATGTAAACACCTCGGCCGATGTGAAGGCGGAGGTCGACATTTGCTGCACCTCATCCAACGCCGTAAAAATTGTGGAAAGCCTCAATGTGCCAGAAGTCATTTGCCTGCCAGACCAATATTTGGCAGCATATGTGCAAACCCAAACCAAGGTAAAAATCATTTCCTATGCGGGCTCGTGCGAGGTGCATGAACGCTTCACTGGAGCGGAATTAATCGCCGTTCGCAAAAGCGACCCTACCATCAAAATTATTGCCCACCCCGAATGCCCGCAGGATGTGATCAAAGCCTCAGATTTCACAGGCTCCACAAAGGCGATGATCGATTGGGTAAAACGCGAAAAACCCAAGCGCGTGGTGATGGTCACCGAATGCTCGATGGCCGACAATGTGGCGGCGGAATTGCCAAATGTAGAATTTGTGCGCCCGTGCAATTTATGCCCGCATATGAAACGCATCACGCTGCAAAATATATATGACGCGCTTGTGCATGAGCAATTTGAGGTGACAATTCCAGCCGACATCGCCGCGCGCGCCGTGTTGCCAATTGAACGTATGATTGCGGCTTCAGCGTGAGTGAAGCCCCCCCACAACTCGACCCCATAATCATCATCGGCGGTGGGCTGGCAGGGCTGTATTGCGCACTGCAACTCGCGCCTTTGCCTGTGACAGTGCTGTCTCCACAACCACTTGGCGAAGGGGCATCGAGCAGCTGGGCGCAAGGGGGCATTGCCGCAGCAATGGATATAACTGACTCCGCGCAAGCCCACGCACAAGACACCATAAACGCGGGCGCGGGGCTAGTGGATGAAGACGAAGCATTGAGCGTGGCAAGCGAGGCCGCCACCCATGTGCTCAATTTGCTAGAACTTGGCGTGCCGTTCGATAAAGACCTAGAGGGCCATTTGCAAATGTCGCGCGAGGCGGCGCATTCCACCCGCCGTGTGGTGCGCGTAGGCGGCGATATGGCAGGTAAATCCATTATGATGGCATTGGTGGCCGCTGTGCGCAAAACACCAAGTATAAGGGTGTTAGAGGGATATGTGGCGGAGGAGTTGGTGACATGTCATTCTGAGGCGAAGCCGAAGAATCTCACACAATCAGATGAGATCCTTCACTGCGTTCAGGATGACAGTGTGAGCGCACTCCGCTTCTCCAACATCACTACTGGCCAGCACTTCGAAGCCCCCGCGCAGGCAATCATCCTGGCCACAGGCGGGATTGGCGCGTTGTATGCTGTCACAACCAATCCACTCGAGGCCAATGGCTCGGGGCTTGGCATGGCACTGCGTGCGGGCGCAAAAGTACAAGATATGGAATTTGTACAATTCCACCCCACCGCGCTTAAAAGCAGCAAAACCCCAGCTCCATTGCTCACCGAAGCCTTGCGCGGTGAAGGCGCAACGCTCATCAATGAAAATGGCGAGCGCTTTTGCTTTAATTTCCACGAGAATGGCGAACTTGCCCCGCGCGATATTGTGGCGCGTGCCGTGTATGAAGCCGACCAAAATGGCGGCGCGTGGCTCAATTGCATTGTGAGCATTGGCGCAGAATTTCCTGAAAAATTCCCCAAAGTATTTGCAGCGTGCCGCGCTGCCGGGTTCGACCCGCGCCAGCAGCCCATTCCCGTTGCTCCAGCCGCGCATTATCACATGGGCGGCGTATGGGTGGATGAGCATGGGCAAACCAGCCTGCCAAACCTGTGGGCGTGCGGCGAAGTGGCCTGCACTGGCTTGCATGGTGCAAACCGTTTGGCATCCAACTCATTGCTGGAAGCGGTGGTGTATGGCGCGAGAGTTGCAGCAAGTGTTGCTTTGAGTGTGAAACAAAATTGTCATCCTGAACGCAGTGAAGGATCTCCCGCCGATTGTGCTCAAACTCTTGGAGATTCTTCGGCTACGCTTCAGAATGACAATTGTCTGGATCCTCGGGTCACGCCCGAGGATGAAGAAGTATTACTCCCCGCCCTGCGCACCATTATGACCTCAAAAGTGGGTGTGATCCGCGATGGAGCAAATTTAACCGCAGCCATTGACAAATTGAAATCGCTCTATACCCACGCCACCACTATTCAGCTCAAAAACTCCATCGCCACCGCGCTCACTATTGCCACATCTGCGCTCAAGCGCCATGAAAGCCGCGGCGCGCATGCGCGGGTGGATTATCCAGAATCTGTTGAATGCCTGCGAAAGCATTCACAATCCGTGTGGAATGATGTATATTCACCACTTCCCTCTCCCCTTGCGGGAGAGGGTGCCCGAAGGGCGGGTGAGGGGTCACTTAAACATTCTCAAGAAAACCCCTCATCCGTCAGCTAACGCTGCCACCTTCTCCCGCAAGGGGAGAAGGGAAAAAGGAGCCCATAATGAACATTTCGCCCATTATTGTTGAACATACCATCCGCTCGGCGCTGAGCGAAGATCTCGGGTTGGCGGGCGATGTCACCTCCGCTGCGGTGATCCCCCCCCATGCCATTATGAATGCGCATTTTGTAGCACGACAAGCCGGCATTGTGTGCGGTGTTGATATTGCTCATGCCGTGTTTCGCACGCTCGATGCTCATGTTGAATTTATCCCACTCATAGGCGATGGCACGTTGGTGGCTCCGGGCGCGGTGTTGGCGGAAGTGAGCGGCAATGCCCGCAGCATTTTGGCGGGAGAACGCGTAGCGCTGAATTTTCTGGGACATTTATCGGGCATTTCCACATCAACCGCCGAATATGTGAAGCTCATATCGCACACCAAAGCCCGCGTAACATGCACCCGCAAAACCACGCCAAACTTGCGGGCATTTGAAAAATATGCCGTGAAAATTGGCGGCGGCAGCAATCATCGCTATAATTTAGACAGCGCCATTTTAATCAAGGACAACCACATCGCCGTGGCAGGTGGCGTGACCCAAGCGCTTCTAGCCGCGCACGCCGCAGCAGGGCATTTGCTCCCCATCGAGATTGAGGTGGACACGTTAGCGCAATTGGAAGAGGCCCTAAGCGCGGGTGCTAAAATCATTCTGCTCGATAATATGGCGCCCGCAATGCTCAAACAAGCCGTTGCAATCAATACAGGCAGGGCGATTTTAGAAGCGTCTGGCGGCGTCAATCTCACCACCATCACAGCAATTGCGGAAACTGGCGTCGATTATATCTCAGTCGGGAAGCTCACCACCGCTGTGCAGCAGCTGGATATTGGGTTGGATGTGGCCTAACACATGAGCATGTCAAAAAAACTCCTATATGTTGTGACCGAGGATTGGTATTTCCTCTCGCACCGCTTGCCCATGGCACGCGCCGCGCGCGATGCGGGCTTTGCGGTGCATGTGGCGTGCCGGCTGAGCAGCGGGGGGGAAACCATCCACCGCCTTGCCAGCGAGGGCTTCACCATTCACGCCATTCCATTTGAACGCGGCTCGCTTTCTCCATTTGCGGTGGGGCGCACATTGTGGGCGTTAATACGGCTCAACTGGCGGCTTCGCCCTGATATTATTCATAATGTAGCCATTTCACCATGCATGATTAGTGGGTTGGCCAGCCTATTTTCGCGCCCAAAAGCGGTGGTGCAGGCCATCACAGGCCTGGGTTCAATATTCCTTGGCCACACGCCAAAGCAGCGGATTTTGCAAAAACTGGTGCGCGGCATATTGCGCCTTGTGGCGCGCCGCCCCACCACGCAGCATATTGTGCAAAATGAAGACGATGCCGCATTTTTGCAGCAATTGGGCATTGCCGCTGCGCAAGTACATATTATTGCCGGTTCAGGTGTGGATTCGGCTCTATTCATCCCTGCATCGCCCCCACTTGCGCCGCCGATTATCATCACCTTTGTGGGGCGCATGCTGTATGACAAAGGCGTACCGACACTGGTGGAAGCCTTTGATATGCTGCTGAAATCTGGCGTGAATGCACGGCTTATTCTCGCTGGCACGCCCGACCCTGCCAATATCGCCTCACTCACACAAGAGATGATGAACACCTATGCCGCACGCCCGCATATTGAATGGCGCGGCCATGTGAAAACAATCGCGGCGCTCTGGCAAGCCAGCCACATTGCAGTGCTGCCCTCGCGCCGTGAAGGCTTCCCCAAAAGCCTACTCGAGGCCGCGGCGTGCGGTTTGCCAATGGTCGCCACCGATGTGCCGGGCTGCCGTGCCTTGGTGAAAAATGGTGAAAATGGTCTGCTTGTGCCCGCAGATGACGCCCCAAGCTTGGCCCGCGCGCTAGAGGTGTTATGCAAAGATGAAGCCCTACGCACCAAATTTGGCGCCGCAGCACGCCATGCGGTTGAAAATGGGCTTGATGATGTGAGTATCGGGCAGCAAACGGTGGCATTGTATAAGAAAACTCTACTTATACACTCAAATAATGGTTGACTTGAGTTACACTTAAATTACAAATATTTTAAAGAGATAACAGCATTCGGAAATTTATTATGAATATTCATAAAACAGTCATCACCAATCAACTATTAGAGTTATTCACATCTCCGCAATTCGGAGCTCTGGAACGCGTCCATATACAGGCGTTTGAAGCTCTGCCCCCAGAACTAAAAGGATTAAGCCCTAGCGCAATTCTGCTTAGCCGTGGCACGGGCATGCACACCATTGATGAATTGCGGACTTTGGGGTTAAATGCAGGAACCATTCTTGCAGAGACATATAAAAAATATCTGAATTCACAAGAGTTTGCAGCCGCTGTCACAACTGCAAAACACACATTCTACAACCTTCCCAGCACGCCAATTGGCCAATTTCAACGCTATGTACGGCAATGTTGGATGAGCGGCGTACTCAGCAAGATTCATATGAACTCACTCGCCCTCACCATCGGTGCGGGGCTGTCCTATGCGATTGATCAATTTAAATTTAACAAAACCAAAGCCGTGGCGTAAATTCACACACTGCCCACACCCTTCAACAATTTCCGCAATTTTTTCAAATCTTTCTCATCAAACAGCGCCTCAAGTTCCGTTTGCAGCGCCTCATGCGCGGTGCGGGCGGCAAGGCTGGCGTCTAACCCCTTTGGCGTGAGCTTCACATAGGCTTTGCGGCCATCAGACTCATCCGCCATTCGCTCAATCATACCCGCAGTGTGCAGGCGTTCCAGCATTTTACTCAATGTTGGCAATTTCATATTGAGCGCATCTGCCAGCGGCGCAATGTTCATTTGGCCAGCCGTGTGCAGCAAAATCAGCACATTTTCCTGCCCCACATGCAGACCAAGTGGCGCAAGCTGCGCCCGCAATTTAACCTCGCACGCCCGCTGTGCTGCACACAGACGCGCATAGATCGTATCCGAAATTGGCGTTTTAATGTTTGATGTCATGTTCAATTTTCAACGCCTTGGCACTCATCAAATCCATGAGCGCCAGCAGCACGCCCGAAACTACAAAGCTCAAATGAATGATCACCAACCACATGAGATATTGCGGATTTAATTGCGATGAATTCATAAACGCCTTGAGCAATTGAATGGCCGAAATCGCCACGATCGAGGCGACCAGCTTCAATTTCAGCCCCGCAAAATCAATTTTTCCCATCCAGCTAGGTTTATCAGGATGGCTTATATCCATTTTCGAGACAAAATTCTCATAGCCCGAAAACAACACAATAATCACCAAATTGCCGGCCAGCGACAAATCAATCAGCGATAATACCCCCAAAATGATCTTTTCTGGTTCCAAGCCGCCAAGATCCCCAAACATATGCAGTAACTCTTTGAAGAACATCACCACAAGCGCCAGCAACGCAAACACCAAGCCCACATACAGCGGCGCGAGCAGCCAGCGGCTGGCAAATATGAAAGTTTCCATTCCAGTTTCAATTTTTTTGAACATTGTTTGCCTTTGTGTGCTGCATCAGATATTGTAATGTCTAATCTGCTTTTTCGATAAATACCAGAGGCAATTCATGCGCTATTGGGCACAGCTCACCACCACCGATTTTGCCACGCTGCCAGCGGGCGCCATCGCCATTTTGCCTGTGGCCGCCATTGAGCAACACGGCCCGCATTTACCGCTGGGCACTGATGCGCATATTGCCGAAGGTTTTTTGGTGGACGCTGCGCAGGCGCTGGCCACCCACCCCACGCTCCATGGCAAAACACTTTGCTTGCCCATGCAAAGCATTGGCCATTCGCCCGAGCACACCGCATTTGCGGGCACGCTCAGCGCGCAGGCCGAAACCTTCATTGCGATGTGGTGCTCAATTGGCGCAAGCCTTGCGCGGGCGGGCGTGAAAAAACTGCTGATCATCAACAGCCATGGCGGCAATTCACCATTGCTCGACATCATCGCGCGCCGCCTGCAGATGGAGCATGGCCTGTTTGTGGCGGCCACTCATTGGCTGAAATTGGTGGATTTAGCCGACTTGGTGCCCACCGATGAGCTGAAATTTGGCATTCACGGCGGGCAAGTGGAAACATCGCTGATGCGCTCCATCGCCCCGCACTTGGTGCGGATGGAGCATGCTGTGGATTTCAAGTCCTCAGCACAAACATTGGCGGAATCCAGCGCCCATTTGCGGCATTATGGCCCCGTGCTCACGGGCTGGGCCACGCAGGAGCTGAACCCCACTGGTGCGTTGGGCAACGCCGCCGCCGCAACGGTGGAACTTGGCCACACCATTCGCCAGCGCGTGCAGGTGGAGTTTGTGAAATTGCTGGAGGATGTGGAGCGTTTATAGTATTCAGGCTAGTTTTTTATCTTCGGAAGTGCGCGAATTTAAAAATAACATTGCAAATGCACCCACACCTATAAGTACAGCGCTGGCTTTGAAGATTGTAGAAATGTCAGATAGCCAGTTTTTCTTCAATACAGACTCAGCAGATGTATCTAAGTCAGATTTCAGTGTCTCAATTAACCCCATAATTTTCCGGCCATAGATTTCTTTATACGTCTCTTTTCTGCAGACAATATCTAACGCATCTGTGTATTTCTCTTTAGCAATATAATTTTTGACTGTTTGGGAATCACCTGCAAATTGAAGCATACTCGCTTTCATCGTTTTCAAATAAGCATTTGCGGCCTCATCAGGCTTATCCGCTATATTTTGCCAAGCATTCTGATAATAGCTGTCTGCACGAACTTTTGCGCCGTCACAAAGCTCCCCAAACGCTCCATGCAAAGTTCTCCAATTATCTGTATCAGGTCCATGAGTAAATTTAAGCATGTTGGTAATGCCATTTGTGAAAGCCTCTAAACTATCTGCCATACGTGCCATTATTACCACCTATCAAAATTAATTTGAATTTATATTACAGTCATTTTAAAATTTGTCAACGTCAAACATTTGACATGATTTACGGTTTGAGTGTCATCCCGCACGCGATGCAGCATAAGCAACGCGCAATGATGCTTCGCAGATGCGGGATCTCGTGCTAATAGAGCTCAATCGTCAAGAGACCCCGCGTTAGCAATGCGTCATATAGAATGCCGCACAGCACACGGGGTGACCCCACACTAAACGAAAGCCCCACATGAACCGCCGCACACTTTTGAAATCCCTTGGTTTTGGCCTCGCTTTGGCGGGCATCCAATCGTCCATCCCTTCTGCCTTGGCGCAAATGGCCCTGAAGGCCGATGGCGGCCTGAAATTCGGCGCGCCCACACCCATGAGCTGGGCTGCACTCAAAGCGCGCGTGGCCACCATGGCCAAGCAGCCCTATTCGCCGCCGTTCAAGCCCGCACCTGAGGTGACCCACGCCATTGATTATGAAGCGCATGGCAAAATTCAGTTCAAAACCGAGCTGGCACTAGGCGCAGGTGCTGCCGATGTGGGGCAATATCCTGTCACCTTCTTCCACTTGGGGCGCTATTTCCAAAAATCGGTGAAAATGCACGTGGTGGAAGGCGGCAACGCGCGCGAGATTCTCTACTCCCCCACTTATTTCAAAATGCCGTTCGATTCCCCCGCGCAAAAGCTGCCGCAAAATTCTGGCTTTGCGGGCTTCCGCTTGCAAGAAAGCAAAACGAGGGCAGACTGGCCCACGCAAGATTGGGTGGCATTTTTGGGCGCGTCCTATTTCCGTGCCATTGGGGCGCTCAATCAATATGGGCTTTCGGCGCGCGCTATTGCTATTGATACGGCCCTACCCACGCCAGAAGAATTTCCTGATTTTACAGAGATTTACATCGCCTCGCAAGGCAAGGACGACACCCACATTGTGATTTATGCCCTCTTAGAAGGCCCCAGCGTTGTGGGTGCGTATCAGTTTAAAATCCACCGCGATGCGGGCGTGACAATGGAGATAGAGTCCGAAATCATTCTGCGTAAGGATGTGGAACGGCTGGCGCTGGCGCCGCTCACCTCCATGTATTGGTTCTCCGAAACCCGCAAAACTCAAGGCATCGATTGGCGGCCAGAGGTGCATGATTCCGACGGCCTTGCCCTGTGGCGCGGCAATGGTGAGCGCATTTGGCGCCCGCTCAACAACCCGCCGCATGTGATGGTATCGGCCTTTATGGATGAAAACCCCAAAGGCTTTGGCCTGCTGCAGCGCGATCGAGACTTCGACAATTACCTCGACGGCGTAAATTACGACCGCCGCCCCAGCTTGTGGGTGGAGCCTGTGGGCAATTGGGGGCGCGGCGCGGTGCAGCTCATCGAGCTTGCGACCGATGATGAGATTCACGACAATATTGTGGCGGCATGGGTGCCCGAAGGTGCAGCCAAAGCGGGCAATCGCTACAGCCTCAACTACAAACTCCATTGGCAAGCCAATGAACCCTATTTCCCCGCAACCTTGGGCTACACCCGTGGCACTTATATTGGCCATGGCGGTGAGCCGGGCAAACCGCGCCCGCAGGGCCTGCGCAAAATTGTGGTGGAATATGCGGGCGACCCCATCACCAATATTCTGCCCACCGATGCTCCTGTGGGGGATGTGTCACTTTCGGCTGGCACGCTGGTGCGACAATTTGCCGAATGGGTAGCGGGCACTCATCGCTGGCGGATTACGGCCGATGTGGCGATGCCAAATGATGAAAACAATGGGAAAAACCCGATTGAAGTTCGGATGTTCTTGAAACTCAATGACAAACCATTGACAGAAACCACGCTGGTGCAGCTGCACGGTTGAAACACTTACTTCCCTTCTCCCTTGCTGCGCCCTCCGAAGCCCGTCGGGCGAAGGATGGGACGGGAAAAGGTGTCACGCAGTGACGGATGAGGGTGAAGGCGCTGTCATCCTGAATGTAGTGAAGGATCTCCTGACAATTGTGCCTAACTTCAGGGAGATTCTTCGGCGGCGCCTCAGAATGACACCCGTAAATGGAGAAGGGGAGTATGGCATTGCACTTTATAAAACCCATGAGCAATTGACTCCTCACGCGTTATACTATATCATCATATAATGCCTCAGCCACTTCTCACGCTTGAACATTTAAACCTTGGTTATGGCCGCCATATGGCTGTGCAAGGCCTCAGCGGCACGATCCGCGTGGGCGATATGCTGGCCATCACAGGGCCTAATGGCGGTGGCAAATCCACATTAATGAAAGCACTGGTGGGGTTTTTGAAGCCAGCTAGCGGCACATTAAAATGGCATAATAAACGCCCTCGCATTGCCTATTTGCCGCAGCAAACCGAGATCGACGCCCATTTTCCCATCAGCGTGCGCGATGTGGTGGCGATGGGCATTTTTGCACGCAAGGGGCTGTGGTATCGCCTCACAAAGAACGATCATGCCCATATTCACGCTGCCATCACCACTGTGGGCTTGCAGGGGCTGGAGGCGCAATTGGTGGGCACTCTTTCGGGCGGGCAATTTCAGCGCGCGCTGTTCGCCCGCCTCATGGTGCAACAGGCGGATGTGATCATGCTCGATGAACCCTTCACCGCGCTGGATTTTAGCACAATGCACGACCTCATCCATGTGTTGATGAACTGGCAAACAGAGGGTAAAACTATCATCGCCGTGCTGCATGATATGGACATGATCCGCAGCCATTTCCCCCGCACATTGCTGCTAGCACGCGAACAGGTGGCATGGGGCGAAACCACTGATGCCCTGTGTACCCAAGTGCTCGACACCGCACGCGATGCCGCAAAAATGTGGGATTTTGAAGGAATTGCGAAGAATAGAGTTGCGTAAGCCCAGCGCTTTCATTTATCTATGCCCCATGCACACACCCATCTCCCCCCTCGCGCCCAAAAAACCCAAACCCGCATTGTCCGTGGCAGGCTGCATGTTGGCCACCGCACAAGCTGGCATTAAATATCAAAACCGCACCGATGTGGGGCTACTGCTGTTCCCCAACGGCGCCAGCGTGGCGGGGGTGTTCACTCGCTCCAAATGCCCCTCTGCACCGGTGGATTGGTGCCGCGCCGCCCTGCCCCATGGCCGCGCACGGGCACTGATTGTCAACTCTGGCAACGCAAATGCCTTCACAGGCGCAAAAGGCAAAGCCAGTGTGGAGGCCGTAGTGCAAGGGGTGGCCAAGCAGATCGGCTGCGCAGCCGAAGAAGTGTTCATCTCCTCCACCGGGGTGATTGGTGAGCCGCTCAATCCGCAGCCCATATTGAATGTATTGCCGCAATTGGCCACTAGCGCAGGCGTGGAGCAGTTTGATGCCTTCGCGCGCGCCATCATGACCACCGACACCTTCCCCAAAGCGGTGAGCAAAACCGCAAAAATTGATGGAATCGATGTGGTGATCACAGGCGTGGCCAAAGGCGCGGGGATGATCGCGCCCGACATGGCCACTATGCTCAGCTATATTGTGACAGACGCGCCCATAGCCAGCGCCGCCCTGCAATCTATGCTCTCCACCTATGTGAAAACCACATTCAACGCCATTTCAATTGATGGCGACACCTCAACTTCAGACACGCTCATGCTGTTCGCAACAGGCGCGGCCACCGCGCGCGGCATTGCGCCCGTGGGCTCGGCGAATGATGGGCGGCTGGGTGGTTTCAAACGCGCCTTGCATTCACTCATGCGTGAGCTAGCACAGCTTGTGGTGCGTGATGGTGAGGGTGCCCAAAAATTTGTGGCCATCAATGTGAAAGGCGCAAAAACCAGCAAATCCGCCCTCAAAATTGGCCGCGCCATTGCGGATTCCCCACTGGTGAAAACCGCGCTAGCGGGGGGCGATGCCAATTGGGGCCGCGTGGTGATGGCCGTTGGCAAATCGGGCGAACCCGCCAATCGCGACAGCCTCTCCATTTGGTTTGGCCCCACCCGCGTGGCGTATTTGGGTGAACGCGACCCATCCTATGACGACGCGCAAGTGACGCAGTATATCTTGAAGGATTCCGTCGAACTCACAGTTGATCTGGGCATCGGCCGCGGCAAAGCCACAGTGTGGACCTGCGACCTCACCGAAGGCTATTTGCTAGTAAATGGGGCGTATCGGACGTGAAATTGAACGTTTCTTCCTCTTCCCCCTTGAGGGGGGAAGTACCCTGCGCAGCGACGGATGAGGGTGAACAAAATGAAACGCAATCATCCCACCACATTACAAATTGACCACGCACGCCATATGCGCAAAGCCTATACAGACGCAGAGCAAAAACTGTGGTTGATCTTACGCAATCGTCGCTTTATTGACCATAAATTCAGAAGGCAGGTTTCTATTGGAACATATATAGTCGATTTTGTGTGTTTCTCACATAAATTGATTATTGAGGCAGATGGTTCGCAACATGCTGAAAATGCGCATGATATGCAAAGAGACCAGTGGCTTCAGCTACAAGGTTTTACAATCTTACGATTTTGGAATATTGAAATCTTGCAAATGCCTCAAAGTGTAACTGACAAAATTTGGCATGAGTTACACATAATTTCACCCTCATCCGCCCCTATCGGGGCACCTTCTCCCGTCAAGGGAGAAGGGAAATATATGGATACCCAATGAACCTCCTCCTCGTGGCCGCGTGCGCCCTCATCGATGCTGATCACAATATTCTGCTCACACAGCGGCCAGAAGGCAAAGCGCTGGCGGGCTTGTGGGAATTCCCCGGCGGCAAGTTCGAGCTGGGCGAACGACCAGAAGAAGCACTGATCCGCGAGCTCAAAGAAGAGCTGAATATTGATGTGAAGCAGGCTTGCCTTGCGCCGCTCACCTTCGCCAGCCACGCCTATGAAGAATTTCACCTGCTGATGCCGTTGTGGATCTGCCGCCGCTGGCATGGTACTGTGCAGCCTATGGAAGGGCAAAATATTGCGTGGGTCAAATCGCGCGACTTACGCAACTACCCCATGCCGCCAGCCGATGAACCGCTGATCCCTATACTGCAAGATTGGGTGTGAAACTTGTTATTGCAGCGCTTCTATAGCTATTGAGTTCGCATCTGCTAGTGTATATCCTCTATTAATAAGAAATCCCGTCAGTTCATTCTTTGAAATATTTTCATCCTTAACTACATCATATACACTGTGCGAATCCCCCGTCTTCGTCTGAATTGAAGAAAAATACAAAACACCGTTTATATCTAAACTTCCATTTTCTCCGCTAGAAATTTTTGCTGGAACATTTTCAATAATATTATGGGTGCGTGTTATATTTACATTATTAGCATTTCCGCTTATGTTTACATTATCTGTTTTTAAATCTGGATACACAGTTTTGATGAATTCTCCTGATTTCTGATAATCCGTGATATTTATGTTATTAGAATCTCCTTGAAATGAAAACTTATGATTCTCAGTCTGAACAAAAGAGAATTCTTTTGCTCTATATTGGCCATCCGCTTGATTTTTAAGCATTTCCACAAGATCTTTGCTGTTTTTTATGCCGTCGTTATTAAGATCTGTTACAAGTAATTTAATTGATTGTGCCCAACCAGCATCTTTATTCGCATCTGAATAAACGGACTTAGCAAAATCCTCGATAGGTGGTATTGTTGACATGTAAATCTCCATAAATTCATAATGAAACTTATCATGCCTTGCTATAAAATCAACCATTAAGTTAATTTAATGTTAATATATCCATCGCCCACACCGCCATCTCACTCAAAATCGCATCCTCATGCGTGGCAAATGGCGCAATAAAGGGCAATAATTCAGCGTCACCTGAATTGCCCGCCGCCAGCAAGCAATTGCGCATAAAACGCGCCCAGCCAATGCGTTTAATTGGTGTTTTACGAAATAATGCACGAAAACTGGCATCATCCAACTTCAACAATTCCCGCAGCGGCATAGCGGCCAAATCATCGCGCATGGCCAGCTGTACATCGCGAGATTCCTGCGCAAATTTATTCCATGGGCATACCGCTAAGCAGTCGTCACACCCATAAATGCGATTGCCAATTGCAGCACGAAATTCCAGCGGAATTTGCCCTTTGTGCTCAATGGTGAGGTAGGAAATGCACCGCCGTGCATCCAGCTGATACGGCGCGGGAAAGGCCTGTGTTGGGCAAATATCGAGGCATTTGGTGCAATTGCCGCAATGGTCGGGCTCGGTTTCATCCGCCGCCAATTCCACACTCAAATAGATCGCACCTAAAAACAGCCATGAACCAAACTGCCGCGATACCAAATTGGTATGCTTGCCCTGCCAACCAATGCCAGCGGCGGCAGCAAGCGGTTTTTCCATAACGGGTGCGGTGTCCACAAACACCTTGAGCGGCGCGCCGGTGTGGTGGCCAATCCACTGCCCCAGCCGCTTGAGCCGCCCCTTCATCACATCATGATAATCGTCGCGGCGGGCGTATATGGACACATAACCCGTATCTCGCTGATCTAATTGCGGCAGCGGGTTTTCATCTGGCCCATAATTTTGGCCGAGCATCAATATGCTCCGCACTTCTGGCCATAATGTGCTGGGGCTCGCGCGCTGGTCGGCCCGCGCGTGCAGCCACTCCATTTCACCATGATGGCCAGCCGCTAAAAACGCTTGCAACCGCTGCGGCGCATCAGCAATCGCGCTAGGGTGCACAACGCGCGCCACGTCGAACCCTTCGGCCAACGCACGGGCGATTATGGTGGATTTCAGCAATGCGTGCGTCACTCAGGCCTCAAATTTCAAGCCTGTATATCACAATTTAGCTACAACCGCAGCCGGTTTTTGTGCTGCAGCATCCGCCACCCGTTTTTTGTACTCCAGCAACACGGTTCCATGGCATATTGCCCAAAATCGTCATCAAGGTGCAGGTGCCGGTGAGTGCGGCAAAAATCAGCCCCGCGCCAAAAAACGCCGGAATCCCAAAGAAAATCGGGTGCACAAAATAGGTGAGAATGCTGCCCACCAACACTCCCAGCCCAATGGTGAGCTGCACTTGCTGCTCCAGCGGCATGCACTTGCGCGGCGCAACGCTCGCACCAGCCGCCATTTCCAACACAGGCTCCTGCACGGGCAATCCCGCCTGCGCCCACGCGAGAATGCCACCCTCAAGATTATAAATATCCAACTCGGGATTTTCCTCCAGCAATTTGCGGCAGGCATTACCACTGCGCCCGCCCGAGCGGCACTGCATCACCAGTTTTTTGCCCTCAAAATGCGGCAACACGCCATGTGTCACCGTGGAAAGCGGCACCAAATGCGCGCGCGCAATCCGCTGCGCTTCATGCTCCACGGGCTCGCGCACATCGATTACCACCGCCTCATCATTGCTCAGCCATTGCTTGAGTGTGTGAGAATCAACTGTTTTGAAGGTCATTGCCGCCTCTTTATGTTAGAATATACTAAAATGATAGCGCCACGCGCGCCGCCGTCATTCCTTGCAGAATATCAGATAAAGCGTGGAAATCAACGCCTGAATTTCCATATTGGAAATGTGATAATACACCATTTTCCCGCGTTTTTCACTCGCTACAAGCCCCGCGTTACGCATGGTATTCAAATGTTGAGACAGCGCCGATTGCGACAATTCCACCTGTTTTGCAAGTTCACCCACCGATTTTTCGCCAGATACCAAACTGCACAAAATCATCAGCCGCCGCGCATTGGCCAATTGCTTCAGCGCCGCCTCTGCCCTGTGGGCATTGGCCAGCATCACAGAAGATGGCGTGGGTTTTTCGTGAAAATTCATATTGACAACATATTAGAAGATGCTAACTTATGCAAGTGGAAAATGCAAAGGCAACATCATGAGCAAAGATTATATCGAAATCACAAAATCCATCTCCGCCAACCTCAAACCATTGCGCGCCGCAATTCCCGACACCATGCAGGGCTTCTCGGCCATGGCCGTGGGCGCCACAAAAGCAGGCGCGCTGGACAAAAAAACCAAAGAACTCATTGCGCTCGCCATCGGCATTGCCACCCGCTGCGATGGCTGCATTGGCTTCCACGCTGAAGCGCTGGTGAAGCTGGGCGCCACGCACGCCGAGGTGGAAGAAACCCTCGGCATGGCCATCTATATGGGGGGCGGCCCATCGCTCATGTATGCGGCAGATGCCATTCATGCCTTCAACCAGTTCAGCGCATTACACGCGCCGCAATCAGCCTAACACATACCAACAGGAGCAGACCATGCAATGTAACGTAGGGAATACCGACAGAGTGCTGCGCATCGCAGCGGGCATTATCATTTTAGGCGTAGGCGCCTATTTGCAAGAATGGTGGGGCGTGATCGGCGCTATTCCGCTGGTGACAGGCCTTGTGCGCTGGTGCCCAGCCTATCTGCCGATTGGGTTGAACACCAATAAGAAATAACGCTCACTCCACTGTCCAATCTGGCCGCACGAAATGGCAGGTGTAGCCAGTGGGCAGCTTCTGCAAATAATCTTGGTGATAGCCCTCCGCTTCATAAAACGGGGTGGCAGCTGTCACTTCTGTCACAATTTTGCCAGGCCATTTTTTTGAAGCATCCAGCTTAGCGATTGTGGCGAGCGCTTGCTGCTTTTGCGCGTCGCTAGTGTAAAATATCGCGCTGCGATATTGGCTGCCCACATCATTCCCCTGCCTGTTCATAGTGGTTGGGTCGTGAATTTGGAAGAAAAACGCCAGCACTTGGGCATAGCTCAATTTTGCAGGGTCGAACTTAATTTCAATCGCTTCGGCATGGCCAGAGCGGCCGCTGGTTACGTCCTTATAGGTTGCATTGGGCACTGTGCCACCTGTATAGCCCACGCGCGTTCCCAGCACACCATCGCGCTGGCGGATCAACTCCTGCATGCCCCAAAAACAGCCGCCGGCCAAAATAGCCACTTCTTGTGTCATAGGCTTTGCTCCTGTTTGAGGTTGAGATTGCGCCTGCGCGGGCGCCCAAATTGCGATGGCTGTGCATAATGATGCGATGTAGGTTTTGATATTTTTCATGCACTCATGCTGCATGAACAGCCGCTCACATGCAAATCACAAGGGTGTGAGGGGGGCATAAAAATAGCCAACCCAAGGGCTGGCTATAATTACTATATGGCTGTCATTCTGAGGCAAAGCCGAAGAATCTCCCAATAGCAGGAGATCCTTCACTTCCTCCTTCGCCAAGGCTTCGGAGGACTAGTCGTTCAGGATGACAATTACGCCACCTCAGATTCTTCTTTGCCTTCAAGGTCTTCGCCAGTGGTTTGGTCCACCACTTTCATGGACAGGCGAATTTTGCCGCGCTCATCAAAGCCCAACACTTTCACCTTCACAGGTTGACCTTCTTTCACCACATCGCCCACTTTGGCAACGCGCGCGGCGGCCAATTGCGAGATGTGCACAAGGCCATCCTTATTGCCGAAGAAGTTCACAAACGCGCCAAATTCCATGATTTTCACCACAGAACCGTCGTAGATCATGCCCACTTCTGGCTCGCACACGATGGATTTGATCCAATCCATTGCGGCTTTGATTTTTGCGCCATCCGCTGCCGCCACATTAATGGTGCCATCGTCGGAAATGTTCACTTTCGCGCCAGTTTTTTCCACGATTTCGCGGATCACTTTGCCGCCTGAACCAATCACTTCCCGAATTTTATCCACCGGAATTTTCATGGTTTCGATACGTGGCGCATTTGCACCCACTTCAGCGCGGCTGGCTGTCAATGCTTTGGACATTTCACCCAAAATATGCTCGCGGCCTTGCTTGGCTTGGCCAAGGGCAACTTTCATAATTTCTTCGGTAATACCCGCAATTTTGATGTCCATTTGCAGCGCAGTGATGCCTTGATCGGTACCAGCTACTTTAAAGTCCATGTCGCCCAGGTGATCTTCATCACCCAAAATGTCTGACAGGACGGCAAATTTTTTGCCTTCCAAAATCAAGCCCATCGCAATACCCGCAACTGGGCGTGCGAGCGGAACACCAGCATCCATCAGCGCCAAAGATGTGCCGCACACGGTAGCCATCGATGAAGAACCATTAGATTCGGTGATTTCCGACACAACACGCATCACATATGGAAAGTCCGCCTCGCTTGGCAACATCGGTTTGATCGCGCGCCATGCCAATTTACCATGGCCGATTTCGCGGCGGCCAGGACCCATCATGCGGCCAGTTTCACCAACCGAAAACGGCGGGAAGTTGTAATGCAGCATGAATTTTTCTTTGTAGGTGCCTTCAATCGCGTCGATCATTTGCTCGTCGTCGCCTGTGCCCAAAGTGGCCACAACCAATGCCTGCGTTTCACCGCGTGTGAACAAGGCGCTGCCGTGTGTGCGTGGCAACACACCCACTTCGGAAACGATTTGACGCACGGTAGTGAGGTCGCGGCCATCGATGCGGATTTTGTCATCCAAAATCTGCCAGCGCACAACTTTCGATTCCAACGCTTTAAACGCTTCAGAAATATGTTGCTTGTCGAATTTGGCCTCGCCACCCTCTGGGCACAATTCCGCCAATGCGGCGTCTTTGGCAACACCAAGAGCGGTTTTGCGCGCGGCTTTTTCACGAATACCATACGCATCGCGCACCGCTTTTTCGGCCAATTTTGCCACAGCGCCTTCAACAATCGAGCGATCTTCGGGTTGATAATTGCGTGGTTCTTTTGCCGCTTTTTCAGCCAAACGAATGATGGCTTCGATCACAGGTTGGAAGCCGCGATGACCAAACATCACAGCGCCAAGCATAACATCTTCTGAAAGTTCTTTCGCTTCCGATTCTACCATGAGCACAGCGTCTTGTGTGCCGGCAACCACCAAATCGAGCGCGGAGGATTTCAGCATTTCAGCAGATGGATTGAGCACATATGCGCCATCAATCATGCCAACGCGCGCCGCGCCTGCTGGGCCCATAAATGGCACGCCCGAAAGGGTGAGCGCCGCCGATGCCGCAACCAAAGCCACCATATCGGGCTCGGCTTCTAAATCATGCGACAACACGGAGATGATCACTTGGGTTTCGTTACGGTAGCCGTCCACAAACAATGGGCGGATCGGGCGATCAATCAACCGCGAAATCAGCGTTTCACGCTCAGTTGGGCGGGCTTCACGTTTGAAGTAACCACCTGGAATGCGACCTGTTGCATAAAATTTTTCTTGATAGTTTACAGTGAGCGGAAAAAAATCAATCCCTGGCTTTGCGCTCGAAGCCGAAACAACGGTGGCCATAACAGTGGTTTCGCCATAATGGGCGATCACCGCGCCATCGGCTTGACGGGCAACCTTGCCCGTTTCGAGTGTGAGCGTGCGCCCACCCCATTCAATAGTTTCCGATTGGAAGTTAAACATGCATTTGTCCTTGCTTTATAGCCCATTTGGGCAGATTCCTTCCATGCCCCTGCATGAAAGGTCGTATGCCCCATTTATATGCACCATGGGGCGGGTGGGTTTTTCTAGTCTAAACACCGTCATTGTCGGGCTTGACCCGACCATCCACTTCAGTAGATCCTCTGGTCAAGCCCGAAGATGACGGTTATGAATAGCCGTCACATGAACAGCCACGACAGGTGTATCAGATTAACGACGCAGACCGAGTTTTTCGATCAGCTTTTTGTAGCGGCCATTATCTTTATTTTTCAGATAATCGAGCAAGCTACGACGTGTGGCCACCATGCGCAGCAAGCCGCGACGTGAGTGGTTGTCTTTTTTATGTTCTTTGAAGTGATCTTGCAAAAAAGTGATGCGTTCAGAGAGAATCGCAACTTGCACTTCAGGAGAGCCAGTATCATTTGCAACAGTGGCAAATTCAGTCATCAATTGCGCTTTGCGCTCTTTGGTAATCGACATCGGATGTCCCTTTCAATTGGCCGTGGCTACGGGTTATGTAAAAACGCGGGTTGGTACAAATGTTCCATCTTCCACAACGCCCAAGGCCAAAAGCTGTCCATTTTCATGGGCATAGGCTTGGTCGGCTTCGATGGGAGCACCTGCCCCTCGCAGCAAAATCGACTGCCCACGGCGCAGTCGGTTTGCATCCACCCCATTCACGGCCAGCGCAAGGATGTCGTCCAGCGCGGTCTGAATTGGGTGCAGATATGTGGCAAGCACATCATCCAGTGATGCGTTTAAGCACATTTCTTCGAACTTATCTAGTGGAATCGCATTGAGCGCATGAAAGCTGCCCACACGGGTGCGGCGCAGCTCTACAATATGGCCTTGGCAGCCCAAAAGCCGCCCAAAATCACGTGCCAATGCCCGCACATAGGTGCCCTTGCCGCAGGTGCAGGTGAAAATCGACGTGTCCGCATCGGGCATGCCCAATTGCAGCAACTCCTCAATCCACACTTCGCGCGGCGCCAGAATCACCTCTTTGCCGGCGCGTGCCAAATCATAGGCGCGCTCACCATTGATTTTCAGCGCGGAATAAATCGGTGGCTCTTGCAAAATCAGCCCCAAAAAGCGCGGCAAAATCGCATCCACCTGCGCTTGTGTGGGGCGTGTTTCGGAGGTCGCAATCACCTTGCCTTGGCTATCGTCTGTGTCGGTCCGTTCGCCCCATCTCACCGTGAATACATAGGTTTTAATGCTATCCATGGCAAACGGTACGGTTTTGGTGGCCTGCCCCAGCGCCAGCGGCAACACACCAGTAGCGAGCGGATCCAGCGTGCCAGCATGGCCAATTTTCTCGGGGTGAATGCAGCGCTTCACACGTGTCACCACATCGGTAGAACCCATCCCTTCAGGCTTATCAATAATCAACCAGCCATCAATGGCGTTTTTCTTGATTTTGGGGCGTTGCTCGCGTTTTACGCGCTTGTGGGGCTGTTTAATTGTTTCATCTGTCATGCGGTGCGCTATAGCGGAAAACGGCGGGGGGGGCAAGGGCTGGGGTGTTGACATCCCGTTTTCAAGGTGCTTTTCTGTTCAAAATTGCTATAGGAGATAAATATGGCTGATGTTTCTTACTATGATTTTACTCCACCTTGTGTGGATTGGAATCCTCAGCCATTTGATTTCGTAAAAGCCTATGTCGTGGGTGCAGAGCATCCGACGAATGGTGGAGGAGGTTATATACGATATGATAGACTTCCAACTCATGCAATCAACACACTATCCGATGTCGAGAAATTGCAGCGGATGCAACGATATGCCAAGAGTGTAATTGCCAATGCCCCAAAGCAATTGGAAAGCAATTATAATCACTACTTAAAAGAACCACGCCCTGCATCATATGATAAATCGATTGGTGAGACGTGGAAAAAACGTATAGAGGCCTCCACCCCACGCGCACTGCAAGTCATCGGGTGGGTTGAAGCGCGATTGAATGAATTGGGGAAAACCACTAAAACCCTGCTGCTTCCCCTCGCAGGCTTGGCTGCACTGGGTGCATTGGTGAAAACCAGCGGCGTGTTTGATAAAAAACCGCAAGAATTGGTGTGATCCTCAGCCCTTTTGCATGGCAATGCGCTTGAGGAATGCTTTGAGCGCGGCGGGTTTGGCGGGTTTATAGAGCATGGTAATGTCTTGTTCTTGCGCGGCATTGCGAATGTCAATATCTCTATCCGCTGTCAATAATGCGCTGGGCAAGCTGGCGCCAAAGCGTTCGCGCAGTGCGGCAATCACGTTCAACCCTGTGTCACCGTCATCAAGCTTGTAATCAATCACCGCCACATCTGGCACAAAATTGTGCTCGGCAATCAGTTTGGCCAGCTCATTTTGGCTATAGGCCGCAATCACATTGGCGCCCCAACTGCGCAGCAAGGCCACCATGCCCTCAATAATCGCAGGTTCATTATCCACGCACACTACATTGAGATTGTGGAACAGTTCTTCTTGCACGCTGGTTTTCAGCGCTACATCGGCCACATGTGCGGGGCGCTCGGCCACCGGCACAAAAATGCTGAACCGCGTGCCGCGCCCCACCACCGAATCCACATCAATTTTATGCTGCATCAGCCGCGCAATCCGTTCCACAATGGAAAGCCCCAAACCATGGCCAGAAATTTGCGTGGTTTCCGCGCCAATCCGCTCAAATTCCGCAAACATCACCTTTAATTTCTCGGGCGTAATGCCAGGGCCCGTGTCGAGCACATCAATCCGCAGCATCTCATTTTTGCGGCGCACCCCCACTAGCACATGGCCATGCGGCGTGTATTTCAGTGCGTTGGAGATAAAATTTTGCAGAATGCGGCGCAACAGGCGGCGATCCGAATGCACATAAAGCTCTGTTGGTAAAATCCGCAATTTCAGGCCTTTTTTGCGGGCGGCGGGCTCAAAATCATTCATCAATTGTTGAATCAAATCATTAAGCGCAAAATCGGTCATTTCAGGCTTAAGCATCCCCGAATCCATGCGCGACACATCTAGCAAGCTCGAAAGAATATCCTCCACCGCATCGAGCGATGAGTTCACCAATTCCGCCATGCGGGAGAAATCGGGCAGCGCCTGCGCACGCTCCAAAAGTGCCGCAGCATACAGCCGCGCCGCATTCAGTGGCTGCAACACATCATGGCTGGCCGCCGCCAAAAACTTGGTTTTGGTCATATTCGCAATGTCCGATTCCGCCTTGGCGCGCAGCAATGCACGATTCAATCGGGTCAGCTCATCGGTGCGTACTTCCACTTGCTGCGCAATGGCCGCCTCCACCTGTGCGGGGTCATAACCGCCCAAAACGCGGTGACTCACATCTGCCACGGTGAGCACAAGCCCCACACTGGGAATTAATTCCGAGGCGATTTCCAGCGCGCCACCATTGAGCAAACGCTGCTCTACCAGAGTTTCAGGCGAATGCATCAGCGCGCTCAAGCGGCTTTGTGCCAAGTTTTCAGCAGGGCCTTCACCCAAATCCCCACGCGCCGCCACATAATAAATCATCTCCTGCAACGCAGCTCCGCTTTGCATCACCTGTGCAGGCAGTTGCAAATAATCAATAAAACGCTGATTAAACCCTGTGAGTTGAAAATCGGCGCTGAACAGCGCCACACCGTGCTGGGCATGGGCAATAGCGCTATGCAACAAAGCAATATCGTCCTGAATGGCGTGGAATTGTTGGTCGCTCGCACGGCGATTATGCTGCGGCTGCGCGCCCATTTTCATGATAAATTGCCGGCGTTTATACAGCAACACCGCGCCACCCGCCGCCATCGCGCCAACACCAAACGCAAGTGATAAGAGTGCTGGTTCGCTCAGCATTGCCGTTCCATATCTCGTTTTGATATACCTGTATCAAAATCTACGCTGATTTCCAGCCAAAATGCAAATTAAGGTGAATGGCCTCACAATGCCTGCGCATGCGCAGCCACATCTTTGCCCACGGCCTGCGCAATGCTAGCATAACCATTGCGCTGGCAATGTTGCGCGAGCGTATCAAGAATGTCACCCACCAATGCGGGGCCTTTATAAATCAGCCCCGTATACAGCTGAATAAGGGATGCGCCTGCCTGAATTTTGGCCAATGCATCCCGCCCACTTAGAATACCACCCACCCCAATCAAGGGCAATTTGCCCTCAAGCCGTGTGTAACATTGTGCCAGCATAGCGGTGGATGGCGCGAATAATGGCGCGCCCGAAAGCCCACCCGTTTGCGCTGTATTGGGCGATTTCAACGTGTCTGGCCGCGCTATGGTGGTGTTGCTCACAATCAGGCCATCAATCCCCCGCGATTGCGCAATCCGCAATACGTCATCCACATCGGCCAATGCCATATCGGGCGCGATTTTTAGGAAAATAGGGGTGCTTGATGCCCCAGCCGCCCGCACATCTAACACCCGCGCCAGCAAATCATCCAAAAATTGCACGCCCTGCAAATCCCGCAAGCCAGGTGTATTGGGTGATGAAATATTGATGGTGAGATAATCCGCCAGCGGCAGCATAGCACGCGCGCCGATCACATAATCATTGATGCGGTCAGCACTGTCTTTATTGGCACCAATATTAATGCCCAGCACGCCTTTATAATTCTTTTTTTCGGCCGCAATACGCGCGCACACAACCTCTAGCCCATGATTATTAAAGCCCAAGCGATTGATCAGCGCCTCGTCATCAATCAAGCGAAATACACGCGGCTTGGGGTTGCCCGCTTGCGGCAACGGGGTTATGGTGCCCACCTCCACTGCGCCAAACCCCATTTTGAACACGCCCACCGCTGCCTCGGCATTTTTGTCATATCCAGCGGCCATACCTAGCGGATTGGCAAAATTCAGCCCCGCCACATTCACCCGCAGGCATGGGTGTGGTGTCATACCACAGGCAGGGGCAAGCCCCAATTTCAACGCTGAAATTGATGCAGCGTGGGCATCTTCTGGCTCCATTTTGAACAAGCCAGCGCGAATGAGGGGATAAAAGGAGGAAAGGGACATGGTTTTGAAATCCGTCATCCTCGGGCTTGACCCGAGGATCTTCTTGAACATAATAGAGTGGATCTTCGGGTCAAGCCCGAGGATGACACCTGAATAACACAGCGTTTTACCCCTGCGCCCTTTCTAAAAACGCTGCTTCTGTCAAAATGGCAACCCCCAATCGCTCGGCCTCAAGCTTTTTGCTGCCCGCACCCGCGCCCAAAATCACAAAATCAGTTTTTTTCGAAACAGATGAGGCGATTTTAGCCCCCAACTGCTCGGCTTTCGCCTTTGCTGCATCACGCGTGAGGGTTTCCAAACTGCCCGTGAACACCAATGTTTTGCCGGCAAATGGGCCATTGGCAGCTGCCCCCACCGCCGCAAAGGGCTGCACCTGCACATGCTGCAGTAAGGCCTGCACTTGATGCATATTTCCTTCATGCGCAAAAAATTGCACCAGCGCTTGCGCCACGGTTTCCCCCACGCCGTTGATAGAGGTGAGCTGTTCCAACGCATTTTCATCCTGCATCAGCGTCAAAAACGCCTCAATTGTGTAGCAATGCGCGGCGAGGTCTTTCGCCGTCACCTCGCCCACATGGCGGATGCCCAGTGCAAAAATCAACCGATTGAGCGCAATACTACGCCGCGCATCGATAGACGCCCATAAATTGGCCAGTGATTGCGCGCCCCAGCCTGGCATATTATCAATTTTGGTAAAATTTTCTGCATTGCGTGCCTGCAGCGTGAAAATATCGGCGGGCGTGCGGATCAGCCCTTTTTCATAAAAGCTTTCCAGCGTGCGCTCGCCCAAGCCCTCAATATCAAACGCCAAGCGCGATACAAAATGAATAAGCCGCCCCACCATTTGCGCGGGGCATGTGGCCTCATTGGTGCATCTTCTCGCAACATCGGCACCCTCTCTCAGCGCCTGCGCGCCGCACATGGGGCACACATCGGGGAAAATATAAGGCACGGCGTGCGCGGGGCGATCTGCCAGCACCACCTCCACCACTTGGGGGATCACATCCCCCGCGCGCTGCACCACAACTGTGTCCCCTACGCGGATGTCCTTGCGGGCAATTTCCGCTTCGTTGTGCAGCGTGGCGTTTGCAACAATCACCCCGCCCACATTCACAGGCTCGAGCCGCGCCACGGGGGTGAGCACGCCGGTGCGCCCCACCTGAATTTCAATGGCTTCCACGCGGGTGAAGGCCTGCTCCGCCGAGAATTTATAGGCGATCGCCCAGCGCGGTGCACGCGCCACAAAGCCCAATTGCTGCTGCAGCGCCAGCACGTTCACCTTCAGCACCACGCCATCAATATCATAGGGCAATTGGCTGCGAATGTGGGCGATGTGCTCATAATACGCCTGCACCTCATCAACGCTATTGCACAATTGCATCAATGGGTTGGTGGTGAAGCCGCACTGCTTGAAATACGCAACCATGCCCATTTGCGTATCCGCTGGCATAGTACTCACCTCCGCCCACGCATAGGCAAAAAACTTCAGCGGGCGGGTGGCGGTGATACGGGCATCCTTCTGCCGCAGTGCGCCAGCGGCGGCATTTCGTGGGTTGGCAAACAGCTTTTTGCCCTCATTTTGCTGCGCAGCATTGAGTGCAGCAAAATCGCTCTTGTCCATATACACTTCGCCGCGCACTTCCAGCACATCGGGCGCTCCAGCGGGCAATATATGCGGCACATCGGGCAGCGTGCGCATGTTGGCGGTCACGTCCTCGCCCTCAAAGCCATCGCCCCGCGTGGCTGCATGCACCAACACGCCGCGCTCATAGCGCAAGCTGGCCGAAAGCCCATCGATTTTCGGCTCGGCAGTGAGGGGGATTGTACCCTCTTCATTTATACCCAAGAACCGTCCCATCCGCGCAGCAAATTCCGCCACATCGTCGCGCGCAAATGCATTATCAAGCGAGAGCATCGGCACAGCATGCACAATTTTCGCAAAATGGCTGCCCGCCCCTGCCCCCACTTTTTGCGTGGGGCTAGTGGGCGATTTCAAATGCGCAAATGCCGCCTCAATCGCCAACACTTCCTGCCGCAATGCGTCATATGCGGCGTCGTCCATCACGGGCGCATCTTGGCCATAATAGGCTTCATCCGCCGCAGTAATTTGCGCGGCCAGCTCGCTATGGCGAATCTGCGCTTCAATGGGGGTGAGTGCACTCACCTCACGCTGCGGCATTGGAAGCCCCCATCAACCGCTCGGCAGCGGCACGCGCTTCAGGCGTTATGTGCTCGCCCGAAAGCATGCGGGCGAGTTCTTCAAGTCGCTGGGCGTCATCCAATGGCGTAATGCTGGTGCGTACGCGCTGCGCGTCCCCCTCGCCTTGGGCGGTTTTGCGAATGTGAAAATGTGCCCGCGCGCTGGCAGCCACTTGCGGCGCATGGGTGATGGCCAGCACCTGCAATGTGTGCCCCAATCGCTGCAAACGTGCGCCCATGGCGGCGGCCACCGCCCCGCCCACACCCGTGTCGATCTCGTCAAACACCAAGGTTGGCGCACTGCCCACATCGGCGAGTGCCACCTTCAGCCCCAGTAAAAACCGTGATAATTCCCCGCCCGATGCAATTTTGGAGAGCGGCGCGAAATCGGCGCCGGGGTTGGTTTGCACCAAAAATTGCACATCGTCCTGCCCAAAGGCGTTGGGCGGCGTGGGGGTAAGCGTGATTTTGAAAATGGCGCGTTCGAGCTTCAATGCTGGCAATTCGGCCATCACCGCATGTTCCAAGCGCCCTGCCGCCTCCAAACGCGCTGCGCTTAATTGCTGCGCCTGCTGCTCAAATGCCCCTTGCGCCTGCACCAAAGCCGCACTCAACCGCGCTAATTCCTGCTCGCCTGAATGGATCTGCTGCAGGCTGGCCTCCGCTTTGGCCAACACATTAGGCAATTCATCAGCTGGCACGCGGTGCTTGCGCGCCGCCGCACGAATGGCAAACAGGCGTTCCTCGGTGGCTTCCAAATCACGCGGATTGAAGTGCAACGACCGCAGCACGCCGCCAATTTCCTCGGCCGCAATGTTGAGCTGATCAAGCGCCTGCCCTAGCGCAATGCTGGCAGCCTCCAGCTGCGGAGCGATCGCGCCCGCTTTGCGCTCCAGCCGCTTCATCACCGATGAAATAGTGGGGATGGGCGAGGAATAGCCCGCAATTTCGTCATACGCCTCTTGCACATCGCCCAGCATTTTTTCGCTCAGCATCATGTGACTGCGCGCTTGCGCCAGCTCCTCCTCCTCCCCCGCTTTGGGGTTGAGAATAATCAGCTCATCATACACGGTTTGCAAATATTCACGCTCTCGCTGCGCCAGCTCCAGCGCCTGTTCATGCGCACGCAAGGCGTTTTGCGCCGCTTTCAACTGAGCATGGGCGCTGGCTGTACTAGCCAGCAGCGGGGCATAGCCGCCAAAACTATCAAGCAAATGAATGTGCAATTTTTCATCCATCAGCCCGCGCGCATCATGCTGCCCGCTGATTTCCACCAACACCCCGCCCAGCTGCTTCAGCCCATGGGCAGATATGGCTTGATCATTCACCAAAGCGCGGGTGCGGCCATCGGCCATCTGCACACGGCGGATGTGAATCTCCTCCCCCGCCTCAATATTCAGCCCCAGTTCCTGCAATAATTCAAACGCGCCATGCTTAGGAATGAGCGAGAAAATGGTGCTCACCACGCCTTGCGCCTGCCCTTTGCGCACCAGCCCTGCGTCGCCACGGCTGCCCAGCGCGAAGGAAAGCGCATCGAGCAAAATGGTTTTGCCAGCGCCCGTTTCACCTGTCAGCACGGTGAAGCCCTCGCCCACATCCAAATGCAGCGAATCAATCAACACAATATCGGTGATCGTCAAGCGTGTGAGCATATCGTTTGTTCTATCAATACTTCTCCCCTCCTCTTGCGGGAGGGGGGAGGGGTATCCAACATAAAATATGTTGGAGGGGTTTTCTTTTTTAAGGAAAGTAAGAATACCCCCCTCAGTCACGCTACGCGCGACAGCTCCCCCGCCCATCCTTCGCCCTCCGAGCTTCGGAGGGTAAAAACAAGTGGGGAGCTTAAGTATTGCCTTACAACGCGCCGAACTTGCCTGCAAGTGCGCGGGTGATCCAGCTATCTTTGCTTTGCGTGGGCTTCAAATCACCCTTTTGCAGCAATGCATAGGCATCCTTATACCATGGGCTTTGCGGAAAATTATGCCCCAGCACCGAGGCCGCAACTTGCGCTTCGCTGGCAATACCCAGCGCCAAATTGGCTTCTACCAAGCGATACAATGCCTCTTCCACATGGCGGGTGTTGGGGTATTTTTCCACCACAGTGCGGAAGCGGTTGATGCCCGCCAAATAATCACGATTGGCCAGATAATAACGCCCCACTTCCATCTCTTTGCCCGCCAGCTGATCCCGCGCGAAGATGATTTTATCCTTCATTTTCGGTGCATATTCCGATTTCGGATAGCGCACCACCATGGCTTCCATCGCCTCTAATGCTTTTTGCGTTTGGGCTTGGTCGCGCTCCACAGTGGGGATTTGGCGATAGAAACTATCGGCCAACAAGAAGTGCATATAGGCGGAATCCTCCGCACCAGGGTAGAGCGACAAATAGCGCTGCGCAGCCAGTGCCGCATCATCGTAACTGCCTGCTGAATGGTTTGTGAAGGCCGACATCACCGTGGCTTTACGGGCATAATCAGAATAGGGGTGTTGCTTATTCAGCAGCTCAAATTTTTTCGAAGCCTCGCCATAATGCTTTTGATTCGAAAGCGCGAGCCCTTCATTATAGAGCTGCTCGGCGGGGAGTGTGGGGTCGACCTTGGTTTCCCCAAAGCCAGCAAGGTTTGAACATCCAGCCACATTCATGGCCAGCACTATAACACTAATCGACGACAACAAACGAAAATGGCGCATGGAGGCACTCACATAATGGGTTGAGAATTTCATGGAGGAAGTTTTATGCCGCCGCGCGAAAACCGCAAGCATTAAGTGTGCGTTTCGTGCATTTTTATCACACCCTCGTGCGTCACCACATAATGCAGGCGCGCATCATGGGCATGCATGGGCACGCGGGGCTGCTGCTGCTGAGCATAGCCAAACCCAATGCGCACTGGTTCATGCCCGTGTTCACGCAATGCCGCAATGGTTTTATCATAATAGCCACCGCCATAGCCCAAGCGCCCGCCCTGCGCATCAAATGCAAGCAATGGCACCAATATCGCGTCGGGGATCACTTCACGCGCGCTCGAAAATGGCTCCATGGTGCCAAAAGGCCCTTGCTGCAAATTGTGCGGAATGTCCCACATGCGGAAAATCATGCTACTGCCGCGATGCGCCACCACAGGTAATGCCACTGTAATGCCATTTGCTCGCAAGCGCTCGGCCAACGGCACGGGGGAAAGCTCATTTTCAATGGGGTAATACACGGCGATGATATGCGCACCAAGCGTTGTAACCAACTCAACCCCATGCATCGCAGCCTGCGCCGCAAGCACATCGGGCTGCTGCATGCCTGCACGCACAGCGCGCATTTGTGCCCGTAGCTTATTTTTTTCAACACTCATGCCGCATGTTTACGCCAGTGTTTCCGCTGGCGCAAGCTTTGGTGTATTAGTCTGGCATGCGACGGGCGGTGAAAAGATCTCTGAGCTTAAAGCCAGACTTCTTTTTTTCTGCAGATTTTACAGGAGCAGCTTTCACCAATTCTGCATCGTCAATAATCTGAGGCGCTGCAACTGCGCCTTTAATTGTTGTGCTTGCTGCGCTCATTGGCTTTGTAGACGCTTTTTTCGCCTTTTCGGCGGCCCTGCGCTCTTTACGGCTCAAGGGCTTCTCTTCTACTACAGGCGCTTTAAGCATTTCAGGTTTTACCGGGATCCATTGACCATCTGACAAATACTCAAATGTACCTTTGATCATATTTTGGCGCACAGTTGCATCAAATTGCTGACCAAACATTGTCAGTTTGGTTTTTGTCGGCTCCGAAAACTCAATAACTTTTTCCAAACGCTTCTCAGTTGAAAGCGTTTTACCATTGGCATCTAAGTTATCAATTTCAGTTGGGCTACCTTGAAATAGAATTGCGGGCTCTTTTGCCAACTCTTCTAGAGATTTAGGTTTTGGTTCGGTTTTTGGTTGATTAATTGAGAATTTCGCTCCCAAATTCAACACAAAAGGCGTGCGAAATTTATAAATATCGGGGCGGCTTGCACCGTTATTCGCAACAATTGGCATGAGTGGCCGCTCAGCTGAAATCCCAAAGCGAGCGACTTCGCTTTTCTTATCTTTTTTTCTCAGCACATAATCGAGGCCGGCCACACCTGCTGCTGTAAATCCGCGATAATTGCCATCAGGTTCATTGCTCACATCGCCGGTTGGGGTATGGACACTTTTTCCTGAATGAAAACGCGAACCATATACACCAGCCTTAACGCCCAAATATGGCTTTAAATCGCCATCGGTTTCAGGATTATAATACAGGCCTGCATTGAGTTCATTCTTGGTAATTTTGGCTGTGGTCACACAATCGCAAGGCCAATCTGCCTTCACACCAAACTCTGTTGTGGAAGCAGACAATTCCGCTGTAAAACGTGGGTCTTTTAATGTGGTGCCAACACCCGCAGTAAATTGCAACCCAGGGGTAACAACCACTTTTGTAGCATCTTTATTGGGGGTAAACCATGTGGAAACTGCGCTGCCATTGCCCGCTTCAGTCGAAAGCCCCGTACCAACGTGCCCCCCGCCACCAAATAAATAGGTGCGTTTTTTATCTTCAACCTTCGGCTCTTCAATCTTATCCTTCGGTGCGGCAAAATTATTGATGATGGTTTGCGGTGTGCCAGCGGGTGTGGTTTCGGCACCAGCATCAGCAATTGCAGCGTCTTGTACTACAGCACCATTTTTTGCTACAGATGCCGCCGCAACTTTTGCTTTTTCTCTATCTTTTGCCTGTGCAACTTCAAATGCAGCCTCTTCCTCTGGTGTTAATGATACGGTTTCAGTCGGTGTATATGCACCACCCTCCTTCTCAATCCGCGCCATATCATCTTTCGTAAGGGGCTTGAAAGGCATCGCAATCAAATCTTCTTTCGGGGTAGCCTTTTCTTCACTGCCAAATTTGGTGTAATCGGGGAATGGATTACCTTCAGAGTCGAGCTGCACGGCTGGTTTTGGCGGCGCTCCAGTCAATGTGGTTGCTAACGCTAAATAATCGGCAGTTGTGAGCGTTTCACCCGCAGCTTGTTTTTTCAAAGCGGCTTCACGCGCGGGGTCAGTTTTAGCCACGGCAGGCTGCACCACGGGCGCTGGTTTTGCCACCACACCACGGTTGTTTAATGCAGCCGTCGCATCGGCAACGGCTTTATTCGCATTTTTTACCAAGGTTTCTGCGTCGTCTTTTTGCTTTTGCGTTGGGTTTGGCAATTCATATACACAGCGCTGAAATGTATACATTTTATCAGAATAGGCAATTGCTTTGGTCAAATTCCGTTGCAGTGCGGCTTCGCTCGTGGCAACAGCAGGCTTTGAAGTGCTCGTTTTTGGCTTAGCTAGCGGAGACGATTTTGACTTGGCAGAAGGCGTTGGCGTTTGCACATCTGGCTTCTTTACACCTTGCTTAGCAACAGGTCTTGCTTGCTGCGCAGGCACAACCACCTTATCAAAACATGTTGGGCAAACTTTTCTTGGGTCTGGTTGCGTTTGTATAGGTGATGTTTGTGTCAAACCTTCTAAAGACATATTATTACTCCACTATGAGGAAACTTTGGAGGAATATATCACACAAAAAATTCACGTCAATAGTATAAATTTTATGTATAGTTATTAATTAAAATTTTAACTATTCATATTTTGATATAAAACAAATAATCTTAAATTAAATACTGTATTTATATCAATTCAATCGAAAATCTACAGGCACAATTACAGTTGAAGCGATTGATTGCACACCACGAACTGCAGGGGCAAAGCGCCATTGGTGAATACTATTTGCTGCGGCAGTGTCTAATGTTGCATGACCACTGCTGCGAATAATTTTAATGTGTTGAGGTGTACCATCAGCGCTCACCCGAACCTGCACCATCACACGGCCCTGCACACCACCCTCGCGCGCTGTTGCGGGGTATTGCGGTGTTGGATTATGCAATGGCCGCGCCACTTGCATGGGTTCATAAGCGGCCGAAACCATGCGTTGCGCTTGTGGGTGGGGTGTGCCAGTTGAAACTATCTGTTTGTGCGCGTTGTGTCGCTGAGATGGTTTTGCAACGGCGCGGGGGTGCGGGTTCACAGCTATATCGGGCGGGGTGTGTGCCAAAGCACGCCCATGCTGCAGCCATGCATCGTGCCCCTGCGGCAGCTCCACTTCTGCCAATGGGGGTAAATCGGCACGCATCTGTGCACTTTGCACTTCCGATGGCATCACATAAGACACTTCAATGGCCTGTTGCGGAGCATCCACATGCCCCAACATTGGCAATGCCAGCACCGCAAGCACCCCCGCATGAATGGCAAGGCTACTCACAAATGCCGATACAGAGGGCAGAGTGATCATAATATACTCTTCGTGATTGAAAACTTGGAACGCTATCGCTCCAAGTTTTAAGTTACGCTTTGCGGTTCGCTATCGCTCCTTCCAACGTTTGAGAAACGTTGGGTATATTTACCACAACACGCGGTTTTAACTGCGTAATTTCACCCACAGCGTTGAGCACCAGCAACCCAGCACCCGCCAGAAGATGCTGTACAAAAATTGCACCTTGTACAGCAAGTGTGAAATTCTCAACGCCGCCCAGCACATGGGATGCACTATACAAAACCGCTTCATACACGCAAAAACTTGCACATAATGCAAAGGCAATTTTGGCCACCGCCCCCATGTTCACATGCGCCTGCACCCATTGGCTGGTGAGCACGCACGCCGCACATGTGAAGGCAAACACACCACTCCAAGCGAGTGTGGGCATATCCAGCGGATATGATTGCAAGCCAAAGCCAATGGCTTGGTTCACCGCCCACACCCCCGCCATCACGCCAAAAGCGGCACGGCGCGGCAACGTGAACGCCGCAACGGCTGCAAAGGCCGCAAACGGCATGGCGCAGGCCAATAGACCAGAGAAAATAACGCCAAAGCCGACGAGTACCGCGCCCCAAATGGCCATGCGCAAGGTTGAAAGTGGTGTGTGTGTCATTATATTATGCCTCTTTAGAATGAAGATGAATGCAGCCTATCATTGGCTACACATTAATCACCCCCCAATGTGAATTTCAAGCCCGCATATGCACCAAAACGTGGGCGTTCATATCCAGTGGGTTGCTCATAGCGTGCATCAAGCGCATTTTCTACACGCGCAAATGCTGTTACCGTTTTGTTGAATGCATGAGACGCACTCACATTCACAGTTGTGAACCCTTTGGTTTGCAAACGTGAAATTGAAAAATCACGATTGCCGTCAATCCAGCCGCTGGTATGCTCCACCGAGGCCGAAAGTTTTGTGGCCACATTCACATCCCAAAGTGCTTGCACACCAAATTTATGCTTCGGGCGACGCAACAAAGTTTGATCTGTCACATTATTCTCCGCAATTGTGTAGGTGTGGCTCGTTTTTATGCTGAATGCCTCAATTGGTTGATAGCTCACAAAACTTTCCAAGCCTTGAGTTGTGGCCTGCCCCACATTGATGGATGTGGTGAAGGCGGAGTTGGCTGTGATTAAGTTTTTGATTGAATTATGGAAGTAAGTTGAGCCAAACTGCACCTTGTCATTAAACAGCCTTTGTTCAAACCCAATGTCATAGCCCGTGTTGGTTTCTGGCTGAAGATTTGGGTTGGCATAAAAATTATAGGCAGGGTTATAGGATGAATAATAAGTGTGGAAAAGCTGATCCAAACTCGGCGCTTTAAAACCAGTACCAATTGAAGCCTTCAGCTTTGTACCCGTTTCCAAAATCAAATACGAGGGCGCAAATCGATAGGTAAATTTATTGCCGAAATTTTCATTATGGTCGAGCCGCGCATTAAACGAGGTGAAAAGACGATCCCCAAATTTGGAGTTTAACCCAATAGACCCCGCCGAATTGGTAATACTCGCGGCAATGCCTTGGTTGCCACTAATGCCTTCACGCCTATGCTCTAGCCCCAGAACCACAGTATGGTCTTGGTTCAATTTCACAGTGCCCTGCCAGTCGTACACATCGCGCTGGCCTGTATACAAAGCTGGCTCTACCAACGCAGAAGCCGTTGGGCTAAAGCTAAAGCGTCGATATTCCACATGCGATAAACCAAAAGTTTGCTCAAAAATACCGCCAAAGCTCACATGATGAGCAGTTGCGCGCACCATGCCAAATGCATTGTCGCCACGATTTTGTTTTGAACGTGGGCCAAAAAAATCATCCGAAGTGGTTGAAATCTCACTATCTGTAAATCGCGCAACCAACCCTACATTCAAATCATCCGTAAGCTTATAGTTCAAATTGGTGGAAACTGTTTTGTTCTCGTAGGTATCGTCGTTTTTAATGCGCCCAGGTACAATCATTGTTTTGGGCGTCACAGGGGAAGCGCCCACCCGCAAATAATCTGCGCTGAGCATATAGCTCAACCGCTCATGCGAACCACTCACCTGCGCACTTTGCCGAATAGTGTTGAACGCGCCGCCTTCCGTGATCAAATTTACACGCGGTTTGCCAGCGCCTTTTTTGGTAATAATGTTAATGACACCCCCAAGAGAATCGGAGCCATAAAGGCCACTTTGTGGGCCACGCAGCACCTCAATCTGTTCAAGATCAGAGGCCAAAATATGCTCAAAATTAAACGTACCACTTGGTGTGCTGGGGTCATTCACATCCACCCCATCAAGCAATACTTTGGTGTGGTTGGAATTTGTGCCGCGCATAAACATGCTGGTTGAGCCGCCATTCCCACCAGATTGCAGTAAAAATAGCCCTGGCACGCCCTGCAATAACTGCGGCAATGAAACCGCTTGTGAGCGTTCAATGTCGGCTTTATTCAGCACAGTAACACTGCTGCCCACATATTTGGTTTCGGTAGGCACGCGTGTAGCAACTACCACCACGCTGGGCAAGGTTGTAGGCTCTGGGCGTTGCGCCTGGGCACTGCTCAAGATCAATGGTGTGATGGCGAGAGAATATAGTATACGGTTCATTTTTGGTCTTTCGTGGTTACATGAATGTCACCACGAACTAAACCCTTACCCTAAAGCGCATGAACGCTTTAAAGTCAGAACCATAGGTGCACCCCGCCCAATGTGTTCGCGTGACCACGCTATGACGGTAGGTCTCCTGACTTGCGGATCGTTGCAGCACACACCTTCCCAGCACAAAATGCGCCAGTGGATACCATGTGCTACTCCACGCTTACAGTTGCGGGGGCAGTTGTGGGGTTGAGATCAGAAATCTCTCACCACATTCCCTGTTATGCTTTAAAAAGCACCGTCGATGTGCTTGTATGACAGCGTTAAGAAAGTGTCAACATGAATCTCACCCCCGAAATGCTGTTATCGCGCGTTTTGTTCCGCGATAGCTTCGCCATTGTGCTCGATAAGCCCTGTGGCATTGCCGTGCATGGCGGGCCCAAAGGCGGCGTAACCCTCACTGATTATTTGCACCACTTGCAATATGGCCTGCCCGATGTGCCGCAATTGGCGCACAGGCTCGACCGTGAAACCAGCGGCTGCTTGGTACTGGGGCGTAATAAAAAAGCGCTGAGCAAGCTCGGCAAAATTTTTGAAAACCAGCGCGCACACAAAACATATCACGCCGTATGTATGGGCACACCACCCAAAACTGAGGGCATTATTATGCATTCATTAGGGCGCGTGGCAGATCAAGATACCCCCAACGCCCAAGCGTTGGGAACAAGCGATAGCGCAGCGCGTAGCGTGGAGGGGGCAGCGCAGCGTGGGGGCGGCACACCCCCATCAAAAACAAAGAACGCGCAGCGTTCTTGGTGGATGCAGGTGGACGAAGAAAACGGCCAAAACGCAGTGACATATTATAAAGTGCTGCGGCAAGAGGCCGATTGGTGCCTGCTGGAGCTGAGCCCCAAAACGGGGCGCACCCATCAATTGCGCGTGCATTGCGCGGCCATTGGCTGCCACATTGCGGGCGATAAGGTATATGGAACAGATGTGGCAAAAGCCTTCGCCCCGCGCCTAATGCTGCATGCCAAACGCATTGAACTGCCGCTGCACCACGACCAGCAACCCATTTGTGTGGACGCGCCCTATCCGAAAGAGTTTGAAACATTTGCGGTGTAAAGAGGCTTGATTGTGTGCAGACCTCACTCCGCCGCAATTTTAGACGCCGATTTTGGCGTTGCTTTTGGTTTAGCGGTCGTAGATTTGCGCGGCTTTGCAGGTGCTTTTTTCGGCTTCTGGGCATCTACATCGACTATAACCGCATCACTTGCTTTGGATTTGGCTGTTTTTTTGCGGGCAGGCTTGGGGGCTTCAAGCGCAGGAATTTCTGCAATAACTGGCGCATCCGCAATTTCAATAGGCTCTGGCGCAAGTGGTGCCACCTCATCAAGCCATGAAAGTTGCGTCTCAATCTCTTGCACATCGTGCTGCACAGAAGGCACAACTTCAACTGGCGATGCGGGCACAACAACAACCTTGCGCACACGTATTTCATGGGGCGCTTTTGTGGCTGAGGCATTTGCTAACGGCGCAACTGCATTGACACCCACATGCTTCATACCCCCATTCACCACAAGTGCGTGAGTGAGAAACCCAACCAAGCCAAGCAACCCCAGCCACCAGCTTTGCCACATGCCATGCGACACTTGGAAAATACAAAACACCATGAGAATGAGCGTTTGTGTGGCGGCAGCTTCTTGGCGCTTCAAATGACGGCATGCCATCAGCAACGCTACAAAGGCAATCGCTAAAATCGCAGCGCCGCCTACGCCCATATCCACCCAAATTTGCAATGCGGCATTGTGCGGGTGAGCAATCACTTTCTCCGGCCAAAATATGCCTTTAATCGGCAAGTTTTTCATCAATCGTGTGGATTCAACGCCGTATCCTGTGAGGGGTTGGCGCAATACCACCTGCGCAACCGCATCCCAAATTTCAGCGCGCGCGCCAAATGCCCCACGGAATGTGGCCGATGAAAGCGGTAAATTTTGCACCCATGTGAAAAAAGGGCCTGCTAAAAATGGCGCGGAAAACGTATATGCCACCACTAAAAGCGACGCGGCAATGCGGCCAAAGCCACCCGCAACATGCATAAAGCCATAAGTGAATGGCGCGAGCAACACCACCAACTTGGCGGTTTCGCTATCCGACAAAAACGCCAAACCCACCATCCAAAAATACATCACCCATGCCCCACCCACATGACGACGGCGCACCGAGGCCGCAATATACACGCCAGCGAGCAAAACAAGCGCCACAATCGTGCGATTCATTACGCTTTCACCCACTTGGCTGGGGTGCATCATGGCAATTAAGCCAGGGCTCATCAGCAAAATTGTCAGCAAAATAATACTCACCCGCATTGCAATACGGCTGTAATCATAAAGTTTTTCGCATTCCGTATGGGAAAAATAGCGAGCACGATCCCACAATATCAAGCCAATAAAAATAAACCCCGCAACACCCGCCGCAGCACCAAGCGCATAGCGTGGGTCTAGTGAAAACAGCGCGGTGATCGTACCCATCGCCGCAATAAACGCCGCCACAAAAAGCCACACCCATGCTGAAAATTTAGGCATAGCGAAGGGTTTTGGGCAGAATATAAACAACAATAGCGCGCCCACGCCGGCAACAATCGCATGGCCACGCGTCACAAACATGCCAATACAAAACGCAACAAACAGCAAAACGCTGGCAATTTGCATAAAATGCTGCCTGCGAATCACATTCGTTAATGCTTCAGTGTGTGCGGTCATCACGTGTAAATACCTGTAATACTGTCAATTCCATACCATTTGTATAGTGATGCATATCGCGTGCCGAGTGGCTGCTCTTTAGCGGTTTAGCACAAATATTATGTTTGATAAGCAAAATCATCATCTTCGCGTGTAATTTTATCCACAGGGCATATGTAAAATTTGCCTTTAATGGTATAAATTGTTCATATCATTATAAAAGCCTCGATTTCGCCATATATCCGCGCTATCGCCGCATCACACAATAACAGATGAGTTTCACAATGGCCTCCAAACCCTGCAATACCGCTACCCCCAACACTGCCGAATTTGAAAACTTCCCACTGATCCGCGAAACAGGATTTCGGGAATATGATGTGCGCTGGTTTATGGGCACTGATTTAAACCTTAAGGGCATTCAAGCCGTGGGCATGGGCATTGGCACACTGCTGGGGCACATGGGCAAGCCGAAAAAAGTGGTGACAGGGCATGATTTCCGCCACTATTCGCTCAGCGTAAAATTGGCATTGATGCAAGGCCTCATGGCCGCAGGGTGCGATGTGGTGGATGTTGGCCTCGCGCTTTCCCCCATGGCCTATTTCGCGCAATTTGAACTCGACATTCCTGCCGTTGCCATGGTGACCGCAAGCCACAATGAAAATGGCTGGACAGGCATAAAAATGGGCTGCAATCGCCCTGTAACCTTTGGCCCCGATGAAATTGGCCAGCTGAAGGACATTATTTTCAAAGGCGCCTACGACCTCTCAAAAGGTGGCACCTACACGGAAGTTGCTAATTTTAAGGACACTTACATTGCCGATCTCACCAATCGCCCCAAATTCACCCGCAAGCTGAAAGTGGTTGTGGCCTGCGGCAATGGCACCGCTGGCGCGTTCGCCCCGCAAGTGTTCGAGGCACTGGGCTGCGAAGTGATCCGCATGGATACCGATCTCGATTACACATTCCCTCGCTATAACCCCAACCCCGAGGACATGGAAATGTTGCATGAAATGGCGCGGGTGGTGAAAGAAACAGGGGCAGATCTCGCACTGGGCTTTGATGGCGATGGCGACCGCTGCGGTGTGGTTGATAACACTGGGCATGAAATTTTTGCCGATAAAATTGGCGTGTTGCTGGCGCGCGATTTGGCCAAAACCACCCCAAATGCCAAATTTGTGGTCGATGTCAAATCCACTGGCATTTATCAAATCGACCCCGAACTCAAAGCGCTTGGCGCCACTGTGGATTATTGGAAAACGGGCCACTCCTATATCAAACGCCGTGTGAGTGAGACAGGCGCGCTGGCTGGTTTTGAAAAATCGGGCCACTTTTTCTTCAACGCCCCCATTGGCCGTGGTTATGATGACGGCATTTTGGCGGGCATTGTGGTGTGCCAAATGCTCAACAACAACCCCGGCAAATCGCTCAATGAGCTGGTGAACGCCCTGCCCAAAACCTGGAGCTCGCCCACCATGTCGCCCCATTGTGGTGACGAGGTGAAATATGGTGTGGTGGAGAAAATCACCGCCTATTTTCAGGATTTACACGCCAAAGGCGGCGATTTCGCAGGCGGCAAAATTCAATCGCTGATGACTGTCAACGGCGTGCGTGTCACCGTGGATGATGGCTCATGGGCACTGGTGCGGGCCTCCTCCAACAAGCCCGAGCTGGTAATTGTGGTGGAAAGCCCCGTTTCCGACACGCGCATGCGCGACATGTTCGCAGGTATGGACGCCGTGTTACAAACATACTCCGAAGTTGGTGAATATAATCAGAAATTGTGACTTTGAAATCGCTGAAAAACGTGCATAGAGTACCCGTAAACATAACAGGGGTAAGGCATGGCACGTTTTTTAGTGATCGCAGCAAGCAGTGGCATTGGGCACGCAACAACACAGCTGCTCACAGCTGCAGGGCATAGCGTATTCACCACCGCCAGAACGGCTGAAAAAATTGTGCCCGACGCAATTTTAGATGCGACTGATTTTGACGCGGTCGATGCCGTTTTTCAACAGGCTGGCGCCATTGATGGCGTGGTCAATTGTTGCGGTTCATTATTGTTGCGCTCGGCGCATCTCACCTCAAAGTCGCAATTTGAAGCGGTGATGAGCGCCTCAACCACAACTGCATTTGCCACAACGCGTGCGGCAGGCAAACACATGAGCGCTGGCGGCAGTGTGGTGTTTATTTCTTCGGCAGCGGCAATGGAAGGCCTTGCCAATCACGAGGCTATAGCAACTGCAAAAGCCGCAATACACGGGCTTGTGCTTTCAGCCGCAGCAACCTATGCACCGCAAAATTTGCGGTTTAATGCCGTGGCGCCAGGGTTGATTGAAACGCCGCTCACAACCTCCATCACGTCGAATGAGGCGTCACGCAAATTCTCAGAATCGATGCATGCATTAGGTAGAATCGGCACCGCGCAGGATGTGGCACGCGCAATTGTATTTTTTCTATCGCCAGAAAACAATTGGATTACAGGCCAAATTCTCGCTGTCGATGGTGGCCTCAGCTGCATAAAGCCAAAGCCACGCAGCTAGGGCGCGCCCTAGGCTCAATCTTCAAGATCAATATCCAAAACAACCATGGTGAAGTTGAATGAGGTTTCGCCATCATCTTCATCTTTTGAAATGGTGCCGATGAAATCTTTGTCTACATACACTTCCATCGAGTCTTTGATGTTCGAGCGCGGCTTCAAATTAATGCGCGCGGTGCCGAAGGTTTTACGCAAAAACATTTCAATTTTGTCACTCTCGGTTTTTGTAATCACTGGCATTGCCATTTGGTGCTCCTGTTTGTGTTTATATGCCTTCACCAATATAGGGAGGTGTATGCTCCCCCATAAAATGCGCCATATTCAGTGCTGGGTCGGCGCACATAGCCTCGCCCACATAGCGTGCTGGCACGCCAGCCACCGTTGTGCGTTCTGGCACATTTGCCAACACCACTGAACCAGCGGCCACGCGGGCGCAAGCGCCAATTTCAATATTGCCCAGAATTTTTGCACCCGCACCGATCAACACCCCGTGGCGAATTTTGGGGTGGCGGTCGCCCAATTCCTTGCCAGTACCACCGAGAGTGACCCCATGCAAAATGGACACATCATTCTCGATCACCACCGTTTCACCCACCACAAAGCCAGTGCCATGGTCGAGCATGATGCCTACACCAATCGAGGCGGCTGGGTGAATATCCACCGCAAAAATGCTACTCATGCAGCTTTGTAAATAGAGGGCAAAATCGCGCCGCCCTGCCCGCCAAAACGCATTGGCAAAGCGATGGGTGGCCAGCGCGTGAAACCCTTTGAAATAAAGCAGCGCATCCAGCAACCGTGTGCAGGCAGGGTCGCGGTCATACACCGCCATCAAATCGCGTACAAAAGCCGCTTCAAAATGCTGTGGCTCGCGCGCGGCCAACCCCAAAAATTCGGTGCGCAAGGTGGCCGCGTCAATATCCGCATGGCTCAGGCGTTCGGTAATGCGCGTGGCCACCGCTTCCACCAAATTATGCTGGTTGAGCACGGCTTCTTGCATAAAACTGGTGAGAATTGGCTCGTCTATAATGGCGCGCTCGGCTTCATCGCGCAAATTCACCCACACGGTGGAAACGGTTGAAGCGTTGAGCGCCACCTGAGTTTGCGTGCATGGCAACGCGCTATGGGCAGCAGCAATTTGGCGGATCGAGGCGGTTTCATAGTTCATGGGCAATAACAATCACGCATCAGGGTGGCGACGCAACCACATTACGAATAAATATGCAAAAACTGTAAAGCCAATAGGAATTGCTAATGTTGCGATCCAGAATTCATTCATGGTTTTAGCTCCTTCAAAACCAACCGTGCCAGGAAGTGTAACACAATACCACTTAACAGGCAAATACTTGCAGAGATCAAAACGCGTGATGAGGACGCAGGTGTGGTAATCGCACTAAACCCATAAATCAGCCCGACAAATGGTGCAACAAGCCCAGTGACGATGAATCCCACGCTTATGGAATTAATCCAATTGGCCGTAATTTTTAGTCGCTCATTGTGGATCATCATCTTTTACCTCGCACAGAATGCTAACAAGATCATTTCTGCTTGGCAAGAAACGCGAGCACTGCATCCTTATAAATTTTATCGCCCACGGCTGGCATATGGTCGCGGTTGGCAATTTGCACAAATTCCGCACCAGGAATGAGTGCCGCTAGCGCCGCGCCGTCCCCCGCAATTACATCGCGCCCACCCACGGCAATGAGTGCCGGCACCTGCCATGCGGCCAATTGTTGCGCTGTCAAATTATGCCGCCCTGCCCTCATACAGGCCGCCAGAGCTTTCAAATCCGAGCCCGTTTTTTCGGCAAAACTGCGGAACATATGGCCGCGTGGATGCTCAATCCCCTCAAGCGATTCTGCCTCTAGCGCTTCAACAATCTCATCCTGATCCATTATGCCGCTCACCAGCCGCTCGCCAATACCGCCCATAATCACGCTTTTCACCCGCTGCGGGGCTTGTAGCGCCAAATGCGCCGCAATGCGCCCTCCCATGGAGTAGCCCATCACATGGGCTTGAATAATATTCAAATGGTCGAGCACCTTAAGTGCATCCGCCACCATATGCTCCATGTCATATGCGCTGGGGGTGTGCGGTTTTGCACTCTCGCCGTGGCCGCGATTATCATAACCAATCACGCGATAGCCCGCCTCCACCAATGGCCGCACCCAATCTGGGTGCACCCAATTCATGTGTTTGGAGGACGCAAAGCCGTGGATCAATAAAATAGGCGCACCAACCCCCACATCGAAATATGCCAAAGGATGATCGCCAGAAATTGTGCCGTGGTGCATGAGAACCCTAATTCAATATTGACGCGTGCGTACAAATATCGCACACACATACCACACACAGTTAACACGGGGGCACGCCATGGCACAATCTGAAATTCTGCATTATGTGAACGATGCTGGCGCCGCAACAATTGAAATTGCTGTGAAAGAGTTTCAATGCATGGGCGCCAAGCCACCCTTCGACCATCCGCATATCTATTTGGACATGGGTACAGACTCTGAAATTCTATGCCCCTATTGCTCCACACGCTTTGTGTTCAACGCCGCGCTTCACGGCGCAAGCACAAAGCCTGCAGGCTGCGCATTCGCGGCTTAATTATTTTTGTGCCGTTTTTGTTGAAACAGGTGCAATTTTATCTTTAATAGCAGCAAAACTGTTAGAATACTCTGATTTTGCGTAGTTTTTAATGTCTTCGCTAGACCATACATATTTTTCTTTTGCATTCAATGCAAGCGACACCATCATGCCTTTTATTTTTTCTAAAATTTCGTTCTTCTGAGTTGATAATAATCTGGTGTTTGTTTTAAATTCTGGCGAAGGGTAGTTTTTAATCATTGCGATTGGCATAGAAGATAAAGCAATGCATTTTATGCTTTGATTATCTACATCCTTTCGCGCTTCATGTGCTAAATTTATAATCTTATCAAGATTTTCGTTCGTAAACTTACCATCAAATTTTCCGTCCATTGCATCAACATACGCAACAAAATATGCCAAAGGGGTAATAGCCATTCTTAATCTCCATTATTAAACTCATATATTGTTATATAATTTTTATTATTGTGTCAACAGCTCCCAATTTCCATGCCTCTTCAAAAATAAATGAAATTGATATATAGTGTCAAAACTTAGGATCAGCACATGTCGCACAACACATTCGGCCATTTATTTCGTGTCACCACATTTGGGGAAAGCCATGGCGTGGCCATTGGCGCGGTGGTGGATGGCTGCCCGCCCAACATCGCCATTTCACGCGCTGAAATTCAGCACTACCTTGATAAGCGCCGCCCTGGGCAAAATAAATTCACCACCCAGCGGCAAGAGCCAGACCAAGTACGCGTGCTTTCGGGCGTGATCGAAACTGCGCCAGAAGAATATCTCACCACAGGCACGCCTATTGCACTCATGATCGAGAATATGGACCAACGCTCGAAAGACTATGGCGATATTGCGCAAAAATTCCGCCCTGGCCATGCCGATTACACATACCTGGCTAAATATGGCGTGCGCGACCATCGCGGTGGTGGGCGTTCCTCCGCCCGCGAAACCGCCTGCCGTGTGGCCGCTGGTGCCATCGCCCGCAAAATTGTGCCCGCGTTCAGCATTCGTGGCGCATTGGTGCAAATGGGCCCGCATAAAATTGACCGTGCACTATGGGATTGGGCGCAGATCGACCAAAATCCGTTTTTTTGCCCCGATGCGAAAATGGCTGCGTTTTATGCCGAATATCTCGACGGCATCCGTAAATCTGGCTCATCCATCGGCGCGGTGATTGAAATCATTGCCGAAAATGTGCCCGCAGGCCTTGGTGCGCCGCTCTACAGCAAGCTCGATGCCGATTTGGCCGCCGCCATGATGAGCATCAACGCGGTGAAAGGCGTGGAAATTGGCGCAGGTTTTGAAAGCGCCAGCTTCACAGGCGAGCAAAACGCCGATGAAATGCGCATGGGAAGCGACGAAAAACCAATATTCCTCAGCAATCAGGCAGGCGGCATTTTGGGCGGCATCTCAAGCGGGCAACCCATTGTGTGCCGCTTCGCCATCAAGCCCACATCCTCCATTCTCACCCCGCGCAAAACCATTGATACCGCAGGGCAAGAAGTTGATATCAGCACCAAAGGACGCCACGACCCTTGCGTGGGCATTCGCGCGGTGCCCGTGGGTGAAGCCATGATGGCCTGCGTGCTGGCGGATCATTTCCTGCGCCACCGCGGGCAGATGGGTTAAAACCAGCCCACGCGCTTTGTAACGTGTGGGGGCATCCGCGCGGTGCCAGTGGGTGAAGCCATGAGTGCCCTCACGTGCTGGCGGATCATTTCTTAAGACATCGCGGGCAGATGGGTGAATAACAGTGTCATTCTGAGGCAACGCCGAAGAATCTCATCGAAACGGGATAATGAATACGGATGAGATTTCCGCGCTACGTTACACTCCCGTCTTCGCTGCGCTTCGCCGAGGCAAGTCGCTCGCAATGACGCTTCTTAAAACCAGCCCTTTTTCTTAAAAAACATATAGGGCAGCACGGCGGAAAGCACCATCAACAGCAATGCGAAGGGGTAGCCAAGCGCCCAGTTCAGTTCAGGCATTGCTTTAAAATTCATGCCATATATTGAAGCCACCAGCATGGGCGGCAGAAATATTACCGATGCGACTGAGAATATTTTGATGATGGCATTTTGCTCAATATTGATGAATCCCATGCAGGAATCGAGCAAAAATGTGATCGAACCCGTGAGATAGCTGGCATGTTCAGTGAGCGAGGCAATGTCTTTACGCACCACCTCTACATGTTCCAGCACGGTTTTGCTGCAATTCTCGCCCTCACATGCCACAAAATAGCTCACCATGCGGCCAAGGCTCACAAGACTTTCGCGCACTTTAAAAATTAAATTTTGGCTATAGGCAATATTCACCAACATCTCTTGCAATTGCTCTGTGCTGGGGCGTTTGTTTTTTACGGAAAGCCCCTTGCGCGCGGGCACAAAAATCGAGCGGGAAATACTGTCTAAATCCGCGCCCATGCGCTCAAGCAATTCAGCATTGCGGTCGATCAGTGCCTCCATGAGCCCCGTGAACAGGCTGGCACCATCATTAAATTGCTGCGGATATCGCCCCACATGGGCCTGAAACGCACCAAATGCACGCGGCTGCGCAAAGCGGATGGTGATGAGGCGATTGTCGAACATCAAAAAACTCACAGGTACTGTTTCCGGCTCATCCGTGTCGCCCCTCGCCACCAATGTTGCGGTCATGTAGGTGACACCATTTTCCTGAAACAAGCGGCTAGAGGGCTCAATATCCTTCATTTCCTCGGCGGTGAGGAGCTCAAACCCGAGTAGCTGCTCAAGCGCTTTTTCTTCATTCTGGCTGGGGCTATCCAAATCGAGCCACAGCAATTCCGCAGGCAAATTTGTGGCCCGCTCCGCATCAAATGGCGCAAATTGGTGAGTGGTGGTGTTAAACGCTTGGATCATGGGGCGCCTATTTAATCAGCTGGCCAATATATACGACTTATTGGAATGAGGGTTTTCATGTTCGTATCCATAGCTTCATAATTTTCGAGCAGTATACTCACTAAATCATCAATATCTATAAGCGTCAGGGGAATATTTGCGCGTTCTGCTTCATATTTGGCCTCTTTAGTAAAACCACCTGTACTTACGTACAAACCTTTATCATCTTTATGACGTCCACCTAAAAAACTGCGAATTTCCTGCGAACCCATAGCCCCCTTGCGATGCTTAACCTCAACCACTATTCGAGGTGGTTCAAATCCCAATCCATCTGGCGAGGCAATAATATCTTTTCCACGATCCGATCCAGAAGGCGAAATGCGTGTTTTATAGCCCATGCCACGCAATATGCCTGCAACAAGCTCCTGCATATCTTCCCAGCTTAATGCAATGACCTTATCTTTAATAAGTTCAAATGCTTTCTCCTGCACACTGTTGATCTGCAATTCAATTGAAGACTCATCAATTTCATCATTTTTCTTATTTTTAATTTCCTGAATTAACTGACCTGAATTTTTCGCTAATAATTCTTGCTCCGATAATTCTGGAACCTTAAATATTGTAAGAATGCTGCCTAAAGAATTCTTTGTAGTATTGCTTAAATTATCACGGCTAATAGGTTTAGGATCCCATTTGACAGATCGTGTATTTGTAAAGCCATTTTCAGCATTACTATGATACTCGTGATCACCTATAATTTCTCCAATATAATACTGACGTGCAGCAGAATCATATGTCACTACTGAATCTCCACGTTTTAGAGTTTTCGCAAATTTTAAGAGTTGCCCTACAGACGTACTAATCGCACCTTCTTTCATGTCTGGCCAAGACAATGAAACCGCTTTTCGAATATCCTCACGTGATTTGTAATCAACAATATTCATGGGCAATGCATCCCAACCGATAGCGACTAATCCTCTTTCAATAAAAGCATTAGTAATGCGCCCCCCGCTGCTCCGCACCATCCACATAACCATTTGTAATCCTCACATTGTTTGCAACTAACAACAAACGCCCACCATCGCTGGCGGGCGTTTATATTCATGCTATCAACTGTAGCAATTAAGCCACTTTGTTGGCTTGCTTATTGGCTTGATTGAAGACAATTTTCAAACCGTCTTTAGCTGGCTGAGCCACATCGGCCGCAACTTTAGCACCTAAATCCTGAGCGGATTTTGATTGCGACATTGCCAATTCCATTTGCTGACGGGCAAACGCAGTGCAATGCTCAATCGCATCGGTCGGTGATTTACATGACAGCAATTTATTTGCAAAATCAAACCCATTGGCCATGTTCACTTTGAGCGCGTCCATCGCTTGCGCTTGCAAGCTCAGAGCGGCATCAGATGCGGTTTTAGCCGTTGTTTCCAAAATGCTTGTGGCTTGCTCAGCGGCTTTTTGAGCTTCAACACAAGCCTCTTGTGCACGTTGAGCCCCTTGTTCCATTGCCTCTTTTACGGCAGCAGGCACTTCCATATTTGGTAAATTCATGACGCATTCCTCCCAATTTCAGTGCAAATGTTATCGCTATTTGTTTTATTACGCAACAGCTAAATACAATTTTATGTAAATTAAAATATTATTTCTCTATGCAACCAGTTGATTGTTATCTACGCCTATGATTCTGCGGTGAATGAGCGTGCCACGCGGTGCAATTTCAAGTAATTTCACGGGGATAAAACTATTAATGCGGCCAAAATGTGGGCGCTCCACCAAAATCTCATGCGCCGTTCCAACTTGAGGTTGCATATAGGCCAGCAGGCGCTCGTCGGCCTTTTCGCGCAATCGTGCCGCGCGCGCTTTCACAATTGTGCCGTGCACTTGCGGCATGCGGGCAGCGGGCGTGCCCTTACGCGGTGAAAACGGAAACACGTGCAACAATGTGAGGTTACATTCGTCCACGCACGCCAGCGTGTTTTCAAACATTTCATCTGTTTCAGTGGGGAAGCCTGCGATGAGATCCGCACCCAGCACCAATTCTGGCCGCTTGGCGAGCAAATCATTGCACAGCGTGATGGCATCTTCGCGGGTGTGGCGGCGCTTCATCCGCTTCAAAATCATATTATCGCCGGCCTGCAGCGACACATGCACATGCGGCATCACGCGGGGTTCCCCCACAATGGCCTCCACCAATGCGTCGTCCATCTCCACCACATCGATGGAGGAAATTCGCAAGCGTTGCAGCTGCGGCACATGCTTCAAAATGGCCTGCACCAATGTGCCAAGGCGCGGTGTACCTGGCAAATCCTGCCCATAAGCGGTGAGATCCACCCCTGTGAGCACGACCTCTAAAGTTCCAGATTCCACCAAATTTTGAATTTCGCGCACCGCTTCGGCAATCGGCACCGAGCGCGCAGGGCCACGGCCAAACGGAATGATGCAAAACGTGCAGCGATGGTCGCACCCATTTTGCACTTGCACAAAGGCGCGCGCACGCCCACCAGCACTTTCCAACATATGCGCCGCCGTTTCGCGCACTTCCATAATGTCGTTCACCCGCACGCGCTCAGTTGCGGGAATGGCCATGGAAAGCGGCGTATAGGAGGATCGCTCCATTTTCTCGGCATTGCCCAGCAGCAGGTCAATCTCGCCCATGGCCGCAAAATCGTTGGTTTCAATTTGCGCGGCGCAGCCTGTCACCACAATTTTCACATCTGGCCGCTCGCGCCGCAACTTGCGAATGGTTTGCTTGGCTTGGCGCACAGCCTCGTTCGTGACCGCGCATGTGTTCACAATCACGGTATTTTGAGCGCCAGCGGCAATCGCCTCACGCTGCATCACATTCGACTCATAGGTGTTTAAGCGACAGCCGAAGGTGATGACATCGACGAGGCTGTCATTCTGAGGCATCGCCGAAGAATCTCCCTCAAGTGGAGCCCAATCGGCAGAAGATCCTTCACTACGTTCAGGATGACGACCTATGGTAGAATCCTCCACACTCATGCTGCATGCTCGCGCAATGCAGTGGCCACAATGCCCTCGCCATCAAAGCTCACGGGTCCTGTCATCAGCACGCTGCCATCAAACTGCCACTCCACCGTGAGGGCGCCACCGGGCAATTGCACCAGCACTTTATTGCCCGTGAGGCCACGGCGCATCGCTGAAATGGCGGCAGCGCACGCGCCTGTGCCGCAGGCTTGCGTCAGCCCTGCACCGCGTTCCCACACCATCAGGCGAATTTGCGATTTTGAGATCACCTGTGCAAAATTCACATTCACCCGCTGCGGAAATAGAGGCGCATGCTCCATAATCGCGCCCAGATCGGCATGGTTCACGCCATCATGCGAAGGCACAAAAAACACCACATGGGGGTTGCCCATTGAAGCGGCCGCGGGTTCCCCTAAATGCTGCAACTGCACAGGCAAAAACCGCAACGGCACCTCGGCGGTATTTTTCACCTCATGCGCAAGTGGCACATCCTGCCAATTCAGGCGCGGCATGCCCATATTAACCTGCACCGAATTGCGCACGCCTGTGGCAAACGCTTCTAATATACCCGCCGATGTGGCCATTTTTGTACTGGTTTTGCCATTTTCGCGCATCATCAACGCGCCAACGCAGCGCGTGCCATTACCACATGCGCCTGCAGTGGAACCATCCGCGTTATAAAATGTGATGAACACATCGGCCTCATTTGAAGGGGTCAACACAATCAGCTGATCACAACCAATGCCATGGGTGCGGCTGGCCATCAAGCGAATGTCATCGGGTGTGAGATTGAGGGGCGCTTTGCGCGCATCGAGCACAATAAAATCATTGCCCGCCCCATTCATTTTCAGAAATGGCACGTTTAAATGCTCCAACCGATGCTGCACCTGCGTTGTCATAGAACTGTTATATACCAATTTTGGGTGCACTGCAAAAGAAATGATTGCGTGCGCCCACTATGCTCGATCCTGCTTTTGCGCCGCGCCTTTGCCCCATTGCGTGGCCAAAAAAGTGAGCCCAAGCCCTGCAAGAGCGATGGAGGCACTGAGCATACCTTTTTGAAAACCTGCCTTCCAATATGTAAAAGCAGTATTAAAGGCCAATTGCTGTACAGCCTTTGGAGTTTCACTCAAACCCATTTTAACATGTGTGACAGCACTGGCAGCGGCTGTTTGATCCATTAAAAATTGCAGATCCGCAACAAAGCGAGGGCTCACTTTAGCATATTTTTTATAGAACTTTCCGCAGTCAAACCCGTTTTTTTCATAACGAGTTTGATACTTCTTCATATATTCACTCATATTGAGAACCGTTAACTCTTGTTCTCCATTTTTAACATCTTTATAGAAACCCTCTACGGGGTGTACATTATTCCAATATCTCAAAAAACTAGATTTCGCTGCAGATAAATCGTGTTCAATCGCCATGAATATCCCTTTTATACCTTCTCTTTTGCATCAGCTAATAATGATGAAGCACCATTTTGTATGATCTTAAAGCCCAAGCCAACACCCAACACAAGCGCCATAAATTGTGTAGTCCCTAAAATAAAACCCTGCTTCCAGATAGCAAATGAAAGTCCCGAAATATATTTATAAATAGGAGCAGTTGGTCCTTTAGACTCCACAATCGCAGCTTGGGTGCTGATAGTATCCACAATCGCAGCGCTTTTTTGCCAAACTTCCCCTGATAAATTAGAAGATTGTTTATACTGAACCCTCAGCTGAGATTTTGCAGCACCCACGCGCATGCCCGCCTCGTAAAAGTAATCTTTTATGGATGGTATACGCATAAACTCAGCAGCGCCTTGCTGATCAAGTTTAAATTTACCGTCTGCAGCTTGCGAAATAAACGCATCATAGGGATTTTTTCTCACAAAGCTTTTAAAAAACTCTGTTTTAATAGTAACGGCCAAATCATCAGCTTTCATTGTATCATCCTTAATTAAAACAAATTGCATTATTCGCCTCCTTTACCATAAATCTATACAGCTTACAACCCTCTTCCCCATGCCTGCATTTCGCGCTATGGGTGGTTGTCATCCTGAGCGTCGCGAAGGATCTCCTACAGATTGAGCTCACATTTAAGGAGATCCTGCACTGCGCTGCGCTTACTCAGAATGACAGCATCCAAATTCAATAGGTACACCCCATGTTCGACCAACTCTCCACCCGCCTCACCGATATTTTTGCCACGCTCACCAAACGCGGGGCGCTGCGGCAGGAGGATGTGGACACCGCCTTGCGTGAAGTACGCCGCGCTTTGCTCGAGGCCGATGTGGCGCTGGAGGTGGTGAAGCAATTTGTGGAAACCGTGCGCACCGCTGCTGTGGGGCAGCAGGTTATCAAGTCCGTTTCACCGGGGCAGCAGGTCATCAAAATTGTGCACGACGCTATGGTGGAATTGCTGGGTACCGATGGCGCCACGCTGAACTTGAACGTGCCCGCCCCCGCGCTGATTATGATGGTGGGCTTGCAAGGCTCGGGCAAAACCACATCCACTGGCAAGCTGGCATTGTGGCTAAAAACCCGCGAGAAAAAGAAAGTGCTGCTGGCATCGCTCGACACTCGCCGCCCCGCCGCACAGGAGCAGCTGGCCATTTTGGGCACGCAAGCGGGCATTGATACATTGCCGATCATCGCTGGCCAACAGCCCATTGAAATTGCCCGCCGCGCCATGAGCGAGGCCAAATTGGGCGGCTATGATGTTGTGTTTCTCGATACCGCCGGCCGCACCCATGTGGATGAAGCGCTGGTGCAGGAGTTGAAAGACATTCGTGCCTTTGCCAACCCCGCCGATGTGTTGTTTGTCGCCGACGCCCTCACGGGGCAGGATGCGGTGGTTTCGGCACGCGCGTTCGACGAAGCGGTGAATATTACAGGCGCAATTCTCACACGGATTGATGGCGATGGCCGCGGCGGCGCGGCGCTTTCAGTGCGCGCGATCACAGGCAAACCCATTAAATTTTTGGGTACTGGCGAAAAATTAGATGCAATTGAGGCCTTCACCCCACAGCGCATGGCCGACCGAATCCTCGGCATGGGCGACATTGTGGCGCTGGTGGAAAAAGCATCGCAAACCATTGATGCAGAAGCCGCGCAAAAAATGGCGCAGCGCATGGCCAAAGGCAATTTCGACCTTGCTGATATGGCCACCCAATTGCAGCAAATGCAGGCCATGGGCGGCCTCGGTGGTGTGATGGGCATGTTGCCGGGCATGGGCAAAATGAAAGACGCCATGAAAACGGCCAATATTAATGACAATACCCTCAAGCGCCAGCTGGCCGTGATTCAGTCCATGACCCCCAAAGAGCGTGCCAAGCCTGATCTGCTGAATTTCAGCCGCAAAAAGCGTATTGCGGCGGGTTCTGGCACATCGCTAGAAGAGATCAACAAGGTACTAAAAATGCACCGCCAAATGGCCGATATGATGAAAATGATGGGCGGCAAAGGTATGGGCGGTATGGGCGGAGGTCTTGCCAGCAAATTGGGCGGCATGTTCGGTATGGGCGGTGGCGGGATGCCCCAAATGCCAAAAGGCATGCCCCAAGGATTACCAAGCCCCGACCAAATGCAAGAGCTCATGAAATCGATGCCCAAAGGCGGTGCTGGCATGCCAGGTTTGGGCGGCTTGCCAGGGCTTGGCGCCCCCAATGCCAACAATAAATTGCCTGGGTTTCCTTTTGGTGCAAATCAGGGCTTGCCAAAGGGTAAAAAATAGGGTTATAGAGCCAATTCACAGATTCAGTTAAGGACAAAACTATGGCTTTGAAAATTCGTTTGGCGCGTGGTGGTGCTAAAAAACGCCCGTATTACCGTATTGTGGTGACAGATGCCCGCAACCCGCGTGATGGTGCGTTTATTGAAAAAGTAGGCACCTATAACCCAATGCTGGCGCGTGATGCTGCAAACCGTGTGACATTGGTCACAGACCGGATCCAACATTGGCTAAGCGTTGGTGCACAACCGACCGACCGCGTTTTGCGCTTTTTAGATGCTGCTGGCCTTGCCAAACGCGCCCCACGCAACAACCCTGAAGCCGCATTGCCGGGCAAAAAATCGCTTGAACGCGCCGCAGCAAATGCTGAAGCTGAAGCCGCTCCAGCGGAAGCCGCTGCTGAGTAACAGTTAGTTATTGATTCAATTTAAAACGCCTGCGCATTTGCGTGGGCGTTTTTTTGTAAACTATATTTAACGCAATGTCATCCTGAGCGAAGGCGAAGGATCTCCCGCCAATTGTGCTCAACCTCAAGGAGATTCTTCACTGCGCTTACGCGCGTTCAGAATGACACCTGTTTTTGCGTACAAAAAATCCCCCCACAGCGCGGGTGCATCATGGGCGAGCGCTGGTTTGATGCACACAAACAGGCTCAACCCATGCCACGCTGGAGGGCATAGTTTTAATCTACAGATTCACCTATCAAAGAGCTAAGGGATACTCACCACCGCGCATATACCAATCGTAACCAGCACAGGCGCCATGATTTTAACCCTAGGCTATAGAATACACTACCCTGAAGCGTGGGGGATAAATTTGTATTTCATGTGGAATTTCAATGGATAAGGGGGCGCAAAACTTTTAAACATATATCATATGACGATCTGCGGGTGTCATTGCGATGGGGTGGAACACAGCGCGGTAAACCAGAATCTTAAGAGCTAGATTGCTTCGTCAATAAAGGATTTCCTCGCATTGACGCTGCACACACAAAACCCGCCACATGGGCGGGTTTTGCAATTGGGGAAGGTGTATTACATTCAAGCCGCAGCAAAATCGGCTTCATCTGGGTCGCGCAGCACATAGCCACGGCCCCACACGGTTTCAATGTAGTTTTTGCCAGTTGAACCCGCAAGTTTTTTGCGAAGTTTGCAAATAAACACGTCGATGATTTTGAGTTCTGGTTCGTCCATGCCGCCATACAGGTGGTTGAGGAACATTTCTTTGGTGAGTGTGGTGCCCTTGCGCAAGGAAAGCAACTCAAGCATTTGATATTCTTTGCCGGTGAGGTGCACGCGCTGGGCGGCCACTTCCACGGTTTTTGTATCAAGGTTCACGGTGAGATCACCCGTGTTGATCACCGATTGTGCATGGCCTTTTGAACGGCGCACAATGGCGTGAATGCGGGCCACCAGCTCGTCCTTGTGGAATGGTTTGGTGAGGTAATCATCGGCGCCGAAGCCAAGGCCACGCACTTTATCTTCAATGCCCGCCATACCTGAGAGAATGAGGATTGGCGTGCGCACTTTGGAAACACGTAATGTGCGCAGAACTTCGTAACCAGACATGTCGGGCAAGTTCAGATCAAGCAATATGATGTCGTAATCATATAATTTGCCAAGATCCACCCCTTCTTCGCCCAAATCGGTGGCATAGACGTTAAATCCTTCTGATTTTAGCATCAGTTCGATGCTTTGCGCTACTGCGCTGTCGTCTTCAATTAAAAGCACACGCATGTGCGTCCTCCCCAAAAAAAATCGTTTCATATCTGTGTGTTTGCTTGCATCACATGCACGCTTCACTGATTCTTAACGCTACCCTTAAATGGTTAACAAAAGATGATTCTGCGCCGCAAGTGTTAATTCATTTTTTTCTGATTTTTTACCCTAAATAATTTATATATAACATGAATTTGGCTTTGTTAACGGATATAAATTACTTTAAACATTTACGCTAAGTGATTCAACAGACTCATAGTTTTATGCAGTGCAACATGGGTTATGCACAGCGTGTTGAATTCTCGCCTATCAAGGCGTAGGATAAACGCACCAGCGGATGATTCCTCCATGCCCGATATTCCCTACCAAAAGTTAAAAGACAGCCTGAGCGGCCTGCGCAACGAGATTGAGCAGCTTGATAGTGTCACCATGTATGGCCGCGTGATTGGCGTGCAGGGCTTGCTCATTGAAATTATGGGGCCAACCCATGTGATGGGTGTGGGCAGCCGCGTGGAGATTGAAACCGCGCCAGGGCGCTATATTCATGCCGAAATTGTGGGGTTTCAGGGCGAGCGGGCGCTGGCCATGCCCTTTGGCGCGCTCGATGGCGTGCGCATGGGGTGCCGCGCTATTCTTTTGCAGCATGAGGCCAGCGTGCAGCCGTGCCATGCATGGCTGGGGCGGGTGGTGAATGGCTTGGCCGAACCTGTCGATGGTAAAGGCGCGCTGCTCAAAGGCGCACATTCACAATTGGTGCGTGGCACGCCCCCTGCAGCCCATAAACGCGCTCGTGTGGGCGGCGTGCTCGACTTGGGTGTGCGGGTGCTCAACACATTTGTGACCTGCTGCCAAGGCCAGCGCTTGGGCATTTTTGCGGGCTCTGGCGTGGGGAAATCGGTGTTGATGTCGATGATGGCGCGCAATGCCGCCTGCGATGTGGCCGTTATTGGATTGATTGGCGAGCGCGGCCGCGAGGTGCAGGAATTTTTAGAGGATGATTTGGGCGCGGAAGGCATGCGCAAATCGGTGGTGGTGGTGGCCACCTCGGATGAGCCCGCGCTGATGCGCCGCCAAGCCGCCTATCTCACCTTCACCATTGCCGAATATTTCCGTGATCAAGGCCTGCAAGTGCTGTGCATGATGGATTCTGTCACGCGTTTTGCCATGGCGCAGCGCGAAATTGGCCTTTCGGCGGGCGAACCCCCCACCACCAAGGGCTACACCCCCACCGTGTTTGCCGAATTGCCCAAATTGCTGGAGCGCGCCGGCCCCGGCGAGGTTGGCTCGGGCAGCATCACAGGGCTATTCACGGTGTTGGTGGATGGAGACGACCATAACGAACCCGTGGCAGACGCCGTGCGCGGCATTCTCGACGGCCACATTGTGATGGAGCGCCGCATTGCCGAGCAAGGCCGCTACCCCGCTGTGAACGTGCTCAAATCCATCTCGCGCACCATGCCCAATTGCGTGGAGATGGAATATCGCCCTGTCATTCAACGCGCCAAAAACCTGATGGCGCAATATGGCGACATGGAAGAGTTGATCAAACTGGGCGCGTATCGCGCAGGCTCTAATGCGCAGGTGGATGAAGCCATCCACTTCAACCCCATGCTCGATGCGTTCCTAGCGCAGGGCAAGCATGAGGCGATTGAGCGGATTGAAGGGCTGGAGCAGTTAAAGAAGATTTTGGAAGGTGGGGGCTAGTAATGCACTGGGGGGCTTCCCATATGAAGGGCTCACGCTCACCATAGGACTCCTGATGTCGCTCTACCACCACACCCTCCCCGCCACCATCCGCGCTTTGAACAATCTTTCCGCCATTTTAGACAAAGGCGCAGCCTTTGCGGTTGAAAAGAAGATCGACCCCAGCATTTTGATCAACGCGCGGCTTGCGCCCGACATGTTCGCACTGGCGCGCCAAGTGCAAATTGCCTGCGATATTGCCAAGGGCGGCGGTGCGCGGCTTGCGGGTATTGAAAACCCCAGTTTTACAGATGATGAAGCCACATTTGATGAACTCAAAGCCCGCATTGCCAAAACCATTGCGTTTTTGAAAACGCTCACGCCCGCGCAAATTGATGGCAAAGAAGCTGCCGAAATTCACTTGAAAGTGGGCGGGCAGGAAATGAACTTCACCGGCCTGCAATATGCGCAAGGCTTTGTGCTGCCAAATGTGTATTTTCACAGCACAATAGCCTATTCCATTTTGCGCCATAATGGTGTGGATGTGGGCAAAAAAGACTTTTTGGGCAGCATTTAAGCATTGAGGCACCTATGACAGATTTATTTGAACCGCTCATTATGGGCGCGAATACCCTTAAAAACCGCATTATTATGGCGCCGCTCACCCGCATGCGCGCCCAGCAGCCGGGCAATGTGCCCTATGCACTGAATGCGGAATATTATGCGCAGCGCGCGGGCGCAGGGTTGATCATCACGGAGGCCACGCAAGTTTCGCAGCAAGGGCAAGGCTACCCCGGCACGCCTGGCATTCACACGCCGCAACAAGTGGAAGGCTGGAAATTAATCACGAAGGCCGTGCAAGAACAGGGCAGCAAAATTTTTGCGCAGCTGTGGCATGTGGGGCGGATTTCGCACAGCTCGCACCAAATTGGCGGCGCATTGCCCGTTGCGCCTTCCGCCATCAAGCCTTCTGGCATGGTGTTCACGGCCGATTGGCAGCAAGCGCCTTATGAAACGCCGCATGCGCTGGAGCTTTCTGAAATTCCTGGCATTATTGCGGACTTTAAGCACGGTGCACAATGCGCGAAGGATGCCGGCTTCGATGGCGTAGAAGTGCATGGCGCGAATGGCTATTTGCTCGACCAGTTCCTACAAACCAGCGCCAACACCCGCACTGATTCCTATGGTGGGTCAATCGAAAACCGCGCTCGCCTGTTGCTCGAAGTGGTGGATGCCACAATTTCTGTGTGGGGCAAGGACCGCGTGGGCGTGCGTCTTTCGCCTTATGGCACGTTTAACGACATGGCGGATGAAAACCCAAATGCGCTGTTTACCTATGTGCTCGAACAGCTCAGCGCGCGCGGCATTGCCTATGTGCATATGATAGAACCGCGCGCCACAAGCGCAGGCGGAAATGATGCTGTTGCCCAAGACGCCCCCAGTACCTCGGAATTGTTCCGCGCACACTTTAAAGGTGTGTTTTTGTCGGCAGGTGGTTACACGCCAGAGCTAGCAAAAACAGCGGTGGAAACAGGCACAGCGGATGCAGTTGTGTTTGGGCGATACTATATTTCAAACCCAGATTTGGCGCAGCGCATTCAAGCGGGCATTGCGCTTGCCCCCTATAACCGCGCTACTTTTTATGGCGGGGCGCAGAAGGGTTATACCGACTACCCAAAAGCAGGGTAAACTGGGGGGCGCGGGTTATTCTGCTTGCGCCTTCACGTTTTCTAAGAGTAAAGTGCGCAATCACTCTCCCAAAAATGCCGCGCGGAGTACTTTTTCAACACGCGCATTATAGCCTTTGCCTGATTGCTTGATGGCAGAAATCACGTCTTGTGAGAGTTTGAAACTTTGCAATTGCTTAGGTGCCGCCACTTTCGGCCGCCCCGCCTTGCGCATCTCCGCCACGACATCGGCACCGATCAATGAGGCGAGGCCATCCCAGCCATAGACGGCATTTTTAAAAAATTCTTCTGGCAGCTCTTCAATATTATCTTCCTCGACGGTGCCGCGATAAATTTTGCTCATAGCGTCTTCTCTCTTTTTCATTGGCCTTTCGCACAGATATTGCGCGAATTTTCTCCACCCGATAAGTAAAAATGACAACATACTCACGTTTGCCGATCATGCCGATTGCGCTAAAACGTGCCTCACCATAATCAACCCGTTGGTCAAGCACAATCATAGCCGTGGACCAATCAAACAATTTTGCTGCCGCTAAACTCACGCCATGCTTGGTGATATTGGCTTCGTCCTTACTTGGGTCAAACTCAACATCCATGCCAACCTACCACATGTTTGGAACGACGTCAATAAAAGTTATTACCTTTATTGCTCCGCCCGCGCCTTGAGCCGTGCCAGTGCTTCCACAGGGTTGAGGCGGCCGTCATATATGGCGCGGCCTGCGATGGCGCCGTTCAAAATCGCCATTTCGGTGGCGCACAGGCGCTCAATGTCATCCATAGAGCCAAGCCCGCCTGAGGCAATCACAGGGATGGAAACGGCTTCAGCCAGCGCTTTTGTTTCGGTTAAATTCAGGCCGCCCAGCAGGCCATCGCGCGCAATATCGGTGTGGATAATGGCCGCAATGCCGCAATCTTCATAATGCTTGGCCAGCTCAATATAGCTCATGTCGGTCATTTCGGCCCAGCCTGAAATGGCCACTTTGCCTTCGCGCGTATCCAGCCCAATGGCGATTTTCCCCGGGAAGGCTTTGGCAGCTTCACGCACAAATTCGGGTGTACGCACAGCAGCCGTGCCCAATATCACGCGGGAAACACCGCGATTTACCCAATCTTCCACCGCTTTGATGGTGCGAATGCCGCCGCCCAGCTGAATTTTCAGCTTGGTATTGGCCAAAATGCTTTGAATGGCAATGCCGTTGATGGTGACCCCTGCAAATGCGCCGTTGAGGTCTACAATATGAATCCATTCAAACCCCATGGCATCGAAATCGGCCGCCTGGTTCGATGGTCGCTCGTTATACACGGTGGCGCTGCTCATTTCGCCCTGCTTCAGGCGCACGCACAAGCCGTCTTTCAGGTCGATCGCGGGGTATAAAATCATGGTGTCCAGCCTATAAAATTGTGCAATAGGGTGAGCCCTAGTTTTTGACTTTTTTCGGGGTGAAATTGTACGCCAGCGATATTATCCTTGGCAACAATGGCTGTTATTGGCATGCCATAGTGGGTGGTGGCAATCACATTTTGGGTCTCATCAGCCATAAAATGAAAGCTATGCAAAAAAAACGCATGCAGGCCATTCTGGCCTAGGGGGATTCCATCCAATAGCGGATGCGGGCGGTGCTGTTCAAGTGTGTTCCAGCCCATATGCGGAATTTTGAGGGTTGGGTCTGGCAATTCAAGATGTTTCACCGTGCCACCAATCCAGTTGAGGCCAGCGGTAGGGCGATGCTCCAGCCCAATGGTAGAAAGCAATTGCATGCCCACACAAATGCCTAAAAATGGCACGCCGCGCTGGGTGACAGCCTCTTGTAGCGCAGCCTCGGCTCCCGAATGCGCCAGCGCATCGCGGCAATCTGGGTAGGCGCCATCACCGGGCATCACAATGCGGTCGGCCGATAGAATATCCTCGGGCTTATGGGATACCACTACTTCAAAATTAGCAATATCGGCGCCCACCACATGCAACGCACGCTGGGCAGAGCGAATATTGCCCGCGCCATAATCCACCAACACAAGCTTCATTGGGCAAATTCCTGCTTCGAGAAAAATCGATATTCGGCCATGGTGTGCTGAGGCGCAAACACAGTATCGATCCGCGTATAGCCTCGGCGTTCGAGGTCGAGTGCCTGCAATGTGCGGCCCTCAAACCCCAATAATAGGTTGAGCAGCAGCGAGAGTATGCTTTGCGCGCCCTCGGTTAACCCCATGAATTGCCCCATAAACGCGAATAATACCACCACCGCAACATAAGCCACGAATGCCAGCCATTGCTTGCGATAGAGCAGCCAAAGCCCCGAGAATAAAAACGCTGGCCAGCAAAATCCTTGTGGAATGAATATGGTTTTCTCCGCCACTTGCGTGGGTGTGAGGTTGGCAGTTGGCGGGGTGTATACAGCGTATGATTTCATGTGAGTTCCTTGATGCTTACCCTTCTCCCTTGACGGGAGAAGGTGGCGCGCAGCGACGGATGAGGGTGAAAATTGGCCTGTATATTCACCCTCATCCCCCACTGCGTGGTACCCTCTCCCGTCAAGGGAGAGGGGAAGTGAGTCTTATAACAAACTTCCCTTCGTGCTAGGCATGGCATGTGCGGCACGGGGGTCTATTTCTAATGCGGTGCGCAAGGCGCGGGCTGTGGCTTTGAAAAATGCCTCGGCCATGTGGTGATTATTGAGGCCATATTCCACCTGCACATGCAGCGTGATGCCCGCATTCATGGCGAAGGCTTGGAAAAACTCGCGCACCAGCTCCACATCGAATGTACCAATTTTGGGGGCAGAAAAGGCGGCGTTAAACACCAAAAACGGGCGGCCAGACACATCCACCGCGGCGCGCGCCATGGTTTCGTCCATCACCACCACTGCATTGGCATAGCGCGAAATGCCCTTTGCATCGCCAATGGCTTTGCGCACGGCTTGGCCCAATGTGATGCCTACATCTTCCACCGAATGGTGATCATCGATGTGCTGGTCCCCTTTACAGGTGATGGTCATGTCGATGAGAGAGTGTTTGGAAAGCTGCTCGAGCATGTGGTCGAAAAAGCCTACGCCTGTGGCAATTTCAAACGCGCCCGTGCCGTCCACATTCACTGTAGCAGAACAGGCCGTTTCATTGGTGGTGCGGCTGATAGTGGCTGTGCGCATTTTTTATTGACTCCGTCGAACAGAACTTATATGATTACGGGTACTTAGTCAATTATTTAGGAGTTGTAACAATGTCTGATTTAATTAAGGCTGCTACAAGCAAAATGTATAATGATTTTATGCAGCATTTTTTTGATATGGGGGTGCTTCATTTCAATGAAAACTCTGAGAATCCAGTTGCGGCGCTGAGCCACATGAAGAGCAAAGGCCTTGATGAAGGTAAAAACATTAAACCTCTAGTCACAGCTATGGGCTCGGACACGGTTATATTTCTTGGTATTATGAACGATGCAGAGAAAAGTACTTCCATTTTGATGGCTGAGACTATAAAAGAAAACAACCCCACTAATGAAGCCGCGCAATTATTTAGAAAACTTCCCAATGCCTTTTTTCAAGCTATGCGCAAAGGTGCTGGCTTGATCAAAACTGTCAGCCTGTTGGTGGTGGGGCTAGCGGGTATCAGCCTGTTTAACAAATCTACTGATGTAGGCAAGGTGTCGTAGGGTACTTAATGCGCCTGCCATTCGCATAGCTCATGGCATTCGAAGCTCAAAATGATTCATCCGCCTACGCCAAGGCTACGTTTGACAGGCTGAATCGTTTTGTCGGCTTCGCCGCCGCTTCTCACTCCCCCTCACCAAACAAATCATCCACCAGTGCAGTGATGGCCTCGAGCGCTTCTTGCGCTTGTTCGCCATGGGTGGCCACCTCAATGGTAGTGCCAACGCCTGCGGCCAGCAACATCAACCCCATGATAGAGCGGCCACCAACGGTTTCGCCCGCGCGGGTGACATACACTATTGCTTCAGGGAACTGCTCCACACAGCGCACAAATTTGGCCGAGGCGCGGGCGTGCAGCCCCCGCTCATTTTTAATATGGAGCGTTGTGGTGAGCGCATCTACAGGAATTTCGGCCATTAACTGGTGCTTTCTGTCACTTATTGCGTATGATAATGCTTTATAAGCGTTAATAAACTTGTGCCGCGCCGAAACACAATATCCCATTCAGCATCATCATTCACATTTAATTCTTTAGAGTCACCTTCGTTCTCAAATTCATAAATCTTAGGTAATTTAGAATTGGCATCCGATAATTTCGTTAAAAACAAATGCTCTTCTGGCATATATGTACAATAATCCATTTTTTGATCACCATCCCAATCGATCATACTGTAAAAACTTGTTTTACCGAGCAGCATTTTATATTCAATATTGTCAAACGTGGTTTCATAGGCAATCGTAGGATCAATATTAATATCGTCAATTTTCCCACCTGGTTTTTGAGACCCTTTTTGAACATAAATTTTTCCCGTCGCGGGTTCAATCACGATCAAATCCTTAATACCATCAAATATTGTGCCCTCTTCAGAGATTGTGCCATCGGCATTTTGTGCGACATCTCCCCAATAACAATAACGATACGGCTCTGATTTGGTGGGGTTGATCATTTTATCCTCCTGAACACGTAATTTTAATACCGTTTGATATACAACTGCGAAACATTCAAGAATACAATATCTAATTGTAAATTATTTTCCAGCAAGCACTTCGCTGGCGGCGCGGATATATTTGCGCCCCACATTTTGCGCCTCCACCACGGCGTTGGCCAAGGTGTGCGTTTTGCGAATTTGCGCTAATTTAACCAATAATGGCAGGTTCACGCCCGCAATCACCTCAATTTTGCCAACATCGAGGAAGTGAATGGCAATATTAGAGGGGGTGCCGCCGAACATATCGGTGAGCAAAATCACGCCTTTACCACAATCTACACGCACGATGGCTTGGGCAACATCATTGCGGCGCATGTCCATATCATCATCTGCTGCAATGCACACAGTTTCACAATGCTGCTGGCGGCCAACAATATGCTCGAGCGCGCTGCGAAATTCGCGCGCCAAATCGCCATGGGTGATGATTACAAAGCCGATCATGCGGTGTAAAATGCCTTCATACGAGCCATTGGTCTCGTCTCAATACGGCTATAATCTGCTAATTTTTTGTGCATTGCAAGAGAAATTCCATATGTGCATGGATTGACCTTATTTTATGATGGGTTTAAGGAGAACATGCGACCTCAAGGCCTTGACCCTTAATGTGTTGGAGAACAAAATGAAACACACGATAGCTGCGCGCGTTTGCAGCTTAATAAGCGCAATCTGTATATCCCTATTTTTAATACCTCACACTAATGCACAGGAAAAAACCCTCACGGTCTATTCCTATCGCGACCCTGTGCTAATGGCGCCGCTGTATGAGGCCTTCAAAGCCAAAACAGGCATTGCCGTCAACCATATTTTTGCCAAGGATGGTTTGGAAGAACGCATTCAGCTTGAAGGTACTGCAAGCCCTGCCGATGTGATCTTGACTGTGGATGTAGCAAAACTTGTGAAAGCCAAAACAATTGGCATTACGCAAAATTTTAACGACCCTGAAATTACAAAAGTAGTGCCTGCTCAATTTCGTGATGGTGATGGGGCATGGATGGCGGTTTCGACCCGTGCACGGTTGATATATGCGAGCAAAACCCGTGTGAGCGCAGAAAATTTGCGCTATGAAGATTTGGCCAACCCTGAATTTAAAGGTAAAATTTGCGTGCGCTCTGGCCTGCACCCTTATAATTTAAGCCTGATCTCCTCGATGATCGCCAATACTGGGCTGGCCGCGACTGAAACTTGGCTGGCAGGTGTGAAAGCCAATTTAGCCCGCAAACCATCGGGTGGGGATCGTGAACAAGCCCAAGCGATTATGAATGGCGTGTGCGATATTGCACTGGGTAACAGCTATTATGTAGCGCTGATGCAAACCAACACCAAGGATGTTGTGCAGCAAGAATGGGCCAATGCGATCAAAGTGATTATGCCCAATGCGCAAGACCGTGGCACACATGTGAATATTTCAGGTGCAGCGATTGCCAAAAACGCACCAAATCTTGTACATGCCAAGGCGTTTATGCAATTTCTGGTGAGCCCTGCCGCACAAAAGCTTTATGCCGACAGCGTGTATGAATACCCCATTCGTGCCGATGTGCCAGTGAACCCTGTGATCGCGCAATTGGGCGTACTGAAAGCAGACCCACTGCCGATCACCAAAATTTCTGCTCATATTATTGAAGCAGCAAAATTAGTGGAAAAAGTTGGGTTTGATCAATAATGAAACATGCTGCACCCCATCATACCCACAATTGGGCATTGAGTCGCTGGGGTGCAGTTTTTCATTCATCACATTTAAAAAACTTTGGCTTTGGCCTGCTTATTTGCGCACTGGTGTGCGCCCCTATGTTGGCACTGATCATTGAAGCGCTGCGCAATTTTAACAGCTCCACCTGGCGCGATCTGCTGGCCTATACCCTGCCAAATGCTAGCATGAATACCTTCATAATTCTTCTGTTTGCCAGCATCACAGGGCTATTATATGGCGCAGGCAGTGCCATTGCCTTGCAATTTTGCCACATCCCCATGCGCTGTACCTTGGTGTTTTTATGTGTATTGCCGCTGGCCATGCCCACCTATATTTCCAGCCTTGGACTGATGATGCTACTCGACCAAAACGCCAATATTTGGGGCGCGCAAACGCTGCGGGCACTGCTGGCCAGCCCATTTGGCGCTGGGTGCATGTTCGGTTTGTCGCTCAGCCCCTATGTGTTTCTCACCTGCACCACATATTTGCAGCGTGTGGATTTATCCTGCATCAATGCCGCCTATACTATGGGCATTTCCACCCCTAAAATTGCCCGAGATGTGTTGCTGCCGCTGCTGCGCCCTGCCTGTGTAGGTGGCTGCGCGTTGATCGGCATGGAGGTGCTTAATGATGTGGGCACGGTGAGTTTTCTCGGCGTCACCACACTTACCACAAGCGCATTCCATATGTGGGCTGCACAGGGGCAATTGGGCACTGCCGCGCAAATTTCACTGATCGTGCTGGTGTTAGCTTTCGGGTTGCTTGCGGCAGAACGCAAGGCCCGCAAGGCGCTTTCGTTCACCATAGATGCCAATATTAACGCCAAACCGCTTACGCTAAAACTCCACACATTCACGCATTACCTGTTTATCATCCCGTGCCTTGTGCCGTTTTTAGTGGTATTTTTTGTGCCGCTGTTTGTATTTTTGCGCGCTTCATGGGGGCAATCTCTGCCTGCATTCACCGCGTTAGCAACACTGCATAGCATTGGGCTTGGGTGTGGTGTAGCGGTGCTGTGTTGCGTAAGTGCGTTTATTCTGCTGGGTATGCGGCGCCACGCGCCCTCTCGCGTCATGAGCGCGCTATTGCGCACAGCCACATCGGGATATGGCGTGCCAGGCACGCTGATCGGCCTTGGATTATTGTTGTGCTTGCCAATGCTCCGCAACAGCTGGGAATGGCTGTTCCCCACCTATGGAGACGCTGTGGTGCGCGCGTTGTTGGTGAGTAGCCCTATACTGGTGATGATCGCATTATGGATTCGGTTTATATCGGTGGCGCAGGCTCCGATTGAAGCAGGAATTGCCGCACTTTCCCCCACTTTGGAGCAGGCCGCCTACACATTGGGAGCAAGCCCTGCGCACGCCCTGCGCACCATTCGTTTGCCATTGCTGATGCCCGCAGTTTTGAGCGCCGGGCTTATGGTGGGCATCGATAGCATCAAAGAGCTGCCCGCCACATTATTGTTGCACCCTGCGGGATTTGAAACCCTGCCCACGCTGATTTATGCCGCCACCCACCGTGAAGCCTATGAAGAAGCCGCACCTGCTGCACTTGTGTTGATCGCATGCTGTTTACCCATTTTATTTGGGGTGCTAAAATTGGTGGCAAAACGGTAAAGAGTGCACGGTGCATAGGATCTATACTCAATATGCAATATTAAATTTTATCTATTATAAAAAAATAATGTTTAATATCATGTGGTTAAAAAATTTTATCACGACATATGCAATGGAAATCTATGGTGTCTGCTCAATTGACAGCTATAAATACACCGTGCAACACTGATTATACGCAGTGCCTTTATATTATGGAGTATAATTATGAGTAACGACCCTATTACATTAAGCACACTCTCTAAAACTTACAATACTGACGGCAATGACTTTCAAAGTCGTGTTTCACGTTACTTTGATAATTTAGATGGGGATTTATCAGGCACTTTGTCTGATGCACAATTCAAACAAATGAAGTCTATATTAAAGAGCGCTGATAAACCTGGCTTTTTGAAAAAAGGGGACGGCGTTGTAACTACGGTAGAACTGGCCGCATATGCTGCCAAGAAAATGGATACAGCCGATAAAAATGTTGCATTTGATCTTACAATGGCAGAGCGCGCTAAAGCCGATAAAGGCAATTATAAACACACGCCATTATCCCCACAATTTTATTTAGATCATGCTGAAAAGCATGAATCAAAATATGATTTTTATGAAGGCTTAGCAAGAATCGCTAAATAATTTCAATCCGTTATAATTGTAGCGCTGGCATATTCTTGAACAATTCCAAAGCTTCAGGGTTTGCCAGCGCTTCTTTATTGTTGATATTGCGGCCGTGGACTACATCCCGCACCGCCAGTTCTGTGAGCTTACCCGATTTTGTCCGTGGCAAATCGCCCACCTGAATGATTTTAGCAGGCACATGGCGGGGAGACGCCCCCGTTTTAATGTCTGCCTTCAAGCGCGCCACCAGTTCATCGCTCAAAGTGAACCCATCTTGCAACCGCACAAACAGCACAATCCGCACATCGCCTTGCCACTCCTGCCCAATCGCGAGCGATTCCAGCACTTCATCCGATTTTTCCACTTGGGCATACAGTTCGGCCGTGCCAATTCGCACACCGCCTGGGTTCAGTGTTGCGTCGGATCGGCCATGGATGATGATGCCGCCATTGGCGGTTTTTTCGGCAAAATCGCCATGACACCAAATATTCGAGAATCTTTCAAAATACGCGGCTTTATATTTCTTGTGGCCGTCATCATTCCAAAACATAATCGGCATAGCCGGGAATGGTTTCGTGCATACCAATTCGCCCTTTTCGCCGATGGGCGCTGGGGTGCCCGCATCGGTAAATACATCCACCGCCATGCCAAGGCCTGCGGTTTGAATCTCGCCTGAAAACACGGCTTGCGTTGGGTCGCCCAGCACAAAACAGCTCACAATGTCAGTACCGCCTGAAATGGAAGCCAAATGAAGGTCGTTTTTAATGTGCTCATACACAAAGTCGAACCCCTCTTGCGAAAGCGGCGAACCTGTGGAGGCAATGGCGCGCAACGCAGGCAGGGATTGCTGCGCACTGGGTTGATAGCCCGATTTATTGACACTCTCGATATATTTTGCCGATGTGCCGAAGAATGTCATGTTTTCAGCTTTGGCATATTCAAATAAAATGCTGGGGCTTGGTGCCAATGGTGAGCCGTCATACAGCAGCAACGTGGCGCCAGTGCCTAGCGCGGAAGCGAGCCAGTTCCACATCATCCAGCCGCAGGTGGTGAAATAAAGCACCTTGTCGCCCGCATGAATATCGCAATGGAAGGCGTGCTCCTTGGCGTGTTGCAGCAGCGTGCCGCCCACCCCATGCACAATGCATTTTGGCGCGCCCGTGGTGCCGCTCGAGAACAGAATGAACAGCGGCGCGTTAAACGCTACACGGGTGTAGGTGATGGGTTTTGGGTCATGCGCAACTAATAAGGCATCAAACACTTGCGCATTTGGCAATTGTTTGGCCACCGCTTCCGCCCCGCCCACATAGCGCACCACAACAGTGTGCTGCACGCTGGGCAATTGCGCGGTGATAGCCTTCAATTTCTCCACCACCTCAATTTTTTTGCCATTATACCAATAGCCATCGCACACGATCAACACTTTTGGTTCAATTTGGCCGAAACGATCCAGCACGCCGCGCTCCCCAAAATCGGGCGAGCAGGAGCTCCACACTGCGCCCAAACTTGTGGCCGCCAGCATGGCAATGTAGGTTTCAGGCATATTGGGCATGAACGCCGCCACGCGATCGCCCGCTTGGACACCCCAGCTTTGCAACACTTGCTGAAATTGCGAGACTTGCGCCACCACATCCGCCCATGTCAACTCGCGCTGAAATTTATCCTCGGCCCAAAACACCATCGCATCGTCTTTCGCGCGGTCGGGCGTATAAGTGCGCAGTAAGTTTTCAGCATAATTGAGCTTCGCGGTGGGGAAAAACCGCGTTTCGAGCATTTGCGATTCGTTTGTAACATATGGCGCCGCACCTTTGTCCCCCACAATGCCGCAATGGTCCCACACCGCATCCCAAAACGGTGCCAATTGTGTGATTGAAAATGCATGCAGCGCGAGACTATCGGCCAAATTCACCCCATGGCGCACATTGATGAATTTACGAAACGCATCCATATGAGTAGCGGCGATACGTTCAAGATGGGGTGACCAAAGGGGTTGTGTCATAGGGGGAATCCAATCAGATAATTTACCCGCAAGGGTAGAATCTTACTTTCCCCTCCCCTTGCGGGAGGGGGTAGGGGGAGGGGTTTTCTTTCTATCGGTCATCAAAAGATTACCGCCCTCAGTCTCGCCAATATAGGATCGGCTCGACAGCTTCCCCGCAAGGGGGGAGCAAAAAGAGCGCCTTCGCATATTCAACTGAATTTATAAAAACTTCAACACAAAAGGGGCGCCATTACAGCGCCCCCTGTTAGTTTTTATACGACGAGATTAATCAATCGTAACTCTATGGTTTTTCTCTCTGATAAAGAGCATGCCAATTACCAGTGTCATTACGGCCACAATAATTGGGTACCATAGGCCAGAGTAGATGTCGCCCGTGGACGCCACAATGGCAAAGGCGGTTGTTGGCAAGAAGCCCCCAAACCAACCATTCCCAATATGGTATGGCAACGACATAGAGGTGTAGCGAATGCGTGTTGGGAACAATTCCACCAGCATTGCCGCAATCGGGCCATACACCATGGTCACATAAATCACGAGAATTGTGAGAATGCCAACCACTGTCCAGTTAACGCCTTGAAGAGACGACTTCGCAGGATAACCCGCTTTTGTGCGGGCTTCTGCAAAGGCTTTGGTGAAGGCCGCGCCTTTTTCCTTGGCGTCTGGCAAAGCAGAATCGTACGATGCAATTGGTGCGCCCGTGCCAAATGTAATGGTTGCAACGCCAGCAGGCCCTGCAACATTTTTATAGGGCACACCCGCCTTCACAAGCGTTGACTTTGCAACGTCGCACGGCGTGGTGAACTTGGCTTTGCCCACTGGGTCGAACTGCAAGCGGCAGTCAGCTGGGTTTGCTGTCACGGTGACAGGCGATGTTGCAATTGCTTTTGCCAGTTCAGGGTTTGCATGATCTGAAAGCGCACTGAACAATGGGAAATATGTCACTGCAGCAATAAAACACCCGGCCATAATAATGGGTTTACGGCCAATTTTGTCGGACAGCCACCCAAAGAAGATGAAGAATGGTGTGCCAATTGCAAGCGAAATGGCAATCATAATATTCGCCCAATAGGGTTCAACCTTCAAGGTTTGTGTGAGGAAGAACAAGGCGTAGAATTGCCCTGTGTACCACACAACCGCTTGCCCTGCGGTGAGACCGAACAATGCCAACAACACAATTTTGAGGTTTTTCCAATTCCCAAATGCTTCGCTTAAAGGCGCTTTAGAGGTTGTGCCCTCGTTTTTCATTTTTTGATACATGGGCGATTCATTGAGTTTTAAACGAATCCACACAGAAATTGCCAATAGGAAGATGGAGAGCAAGAATGGAATGCGCCATCCCCCCCATGCAGATGAAAACGCGGCCTCTTTTTCAGCCGGCGTGACCCCTGGTGCATATTGGCGACACAGCAAAATCACGATGAGTGAGAGGAACAACCCAAGCGTTGCTGTGGTTTGAATCCAGCTAGTGCGAAGACCGCGCTTATCAGGCTCGGAATGTTCAGCCACATAGACAACTGCGCCGCCATATTCGCCGCCCAATGCCAAGCCTTGCAGCAATCGCATGAGTATGAGCAAAATTGGTGCCGCAATCCCAATAGCTTCATAGGTTGGCAAAATGCCCACTACAAAGGTTGACATCCCCATAATGAGAATTGTGATAAGAAATGTGTGTTTCCTGCCCACCATGTCGCCCAAACGACCGAAGAACAATGCACCAAATGGCCGCACGAAGAAGCCCGCCGCAAATGCAATGAGTGCGAAGAGAAACTGCCCCGATTCTGTGAGTCCTGAGAAGAAATGCTTCCCAATGATGGCCGCAAGTGAGCCATACAGGTAAAAATCGTACCATTCAAAAACTGTACCAAGTGATGATGCAAATACGACATTCCACATAGATGTTTCTTTGTGTGGAACCGCAGCGGATGATTTGGCCATCGTTGCCTCCTTTTTTATAAACTGCGTGCGCATTTTTGCTGCACGTCAGTGCCCCCAGCGGGCGATTGAATGTTTCCATTTATGTATATAGCATTCTGGTGTGCTACATCATGCGCTCTTTTGGCGCTAACGTTTAGAGTAATACAGTTTTTCGATCTGTCACCCCCCTAGTTTGGCGATTTTCGCATCTGTGTATAACTTTTTGCGATTAATCGCGTAAGTTGTGATTCAGGATAGCAAATTCTTGTTAAAAACCAATGCGTTAACTCATTCAAATAATTTGATAATTTTCTGCATATTTTCATTATTCCAATTGGCTGCCCCGAGCAAAAAGCCCTGTTCGCAGCCATTTTTGTCGATCAGCAACGTGGTGGGCAACCCTGTGCCGCGTCCCAATGCCTTTAATTGCTTGATCATTTGGCCTTTTGGGTCGGCATATAGGGTGAGGCGCGTGGCGCGAATTTCGTCAAGAAATTTTTTGGGTTTGTCAATTCCGCCCACATCCATGCTGATGGCCACCACCTGCGCGTGCTGCGGGTTGAATGTCGATTGCAATGCATCTAGCGCTGGCATTTCCTCACGGCAGGGCGCGCACCATGTGGCCCAAAAGTTCATGAGCACCGCTTTGCCTTTAAAATTTGCGAGCGAAATGGGCGCCCCTGTTGCATCTTCAAATGCCAGTGCAGGCAATAGGCGCGGCACATCGAGCACCTTCAGCCCCGCAATTTCGCCCACTGCAAGCGCGTTTAACTGCGCCCGATCTACCATTTGGCACTGCGGCGCAGCAGCAATTGGCGCGGGCTGCGGGCGCGTGCCCCAAAATAATGCTATACACGCCAATGCGATTATTGCAGATATAAAGCCAATTTTACGGGTCATCATCTATCCTTCGGAGCGCAGCATGAGTAACACATCAACACCTTCCAACCCTATGTGGGGTGGCCGCTTTGAAAGTGCAAGTGATAAAATGATGGAGGCCATCAACGCGTCGATTGGTTTTGACAAAAAAATGTATGCGCAAGACATCCGCGCCTCCATCGTGCATGCGGCTATGCTCGCGCAGCAGGGGATTATTTCACAGGAAGATCGCGCCGCTATCACCAAAGGGCTGCTGCAAATTCAGGGCGAGATTGAAAGCGGGCAGTTCACCTTCCAAACCGCGCTGGAAGACATCCATATGAATGTGGAATCCCGCCTTGCGGAGTTGATCGGCCCAGCGGCTGGCCGCCTGCACACCGCGCGCTCGCGCAATGACCAAGTGGCGACCGACTTCCGCCTGTGGGTGCGCGATATGGTGGATGCGATTGCGCAGCAGATCGAAGCGGTGCAGCAGGCGTTTGTGCTGCGCGCGCAGGAGCATGCCGCCACGCTGATGCCGGGTTTCACCCATTTGCAAACCGCGCAGCCTGTCACGCTTGGGCACCATTTTATGGCCTATGTGGAAATGCTGGGGCGCGACCATTCCCGCTTTGTCGATGCGCGCAATCGCATGAACGAATGCCCGCTAGGCAGCGCCGCGCTGGCGGGCACCAGCTTCCCGATTGACCGGCACTTTGTGGCCAAGGAGCTAGGCTTTGCCCGCCCCACCGCCAATTCGCTCGATAGCGTATCCGACCGCGACTTTGCGCTCGAGGCCATGGCCGCCGCTAGCATCACCGCAATGCATCTGAGCCGTTTTGCCGAGGAAATTGTGGTGTGGTGCTCCGCGCCGTTTCATTTTATTAGCCTGTCCGATAAATACTCCACCGGCTCCTCCATCATGCCGCAAAAGCGCAACCCCGATGCCGCAGAATTAGTGCGCGCCAAAATTGGCCGCATTGCGGGGCATTTCCAAGGGCTGCTCATGGTGATGAAAGGCCTGCCGCTGGCCTATTCCAAGGACATGCAAGAGGATAAAGAGGCCACGTTCGACGCGCTAGAAACGCTCTCCTTATGCCTTGCGGTGATGGAAGGCATGGTGGCCGATATTCAAGTGAACGCCCCTGCCCTGAAGGCGGCAGCAAGTGGCGGCTATTCCACCGCAACTGAATTGGCCGATTGGCTGGTGCAAGCGCTGGGCATTCCGTTCCGCCAAGCGCACCACATCACGGGCCGCGCGGTGAAGCTGGCCGAAGATGCCAAAAAACCACTGCATAAATTAACGCTCGCGCAATTGCAAAGCATCGAACCCACCATCACCAACGATGTGTTCAAAGTGCTCACCGCCGAAGCCGCGATCAAGCGCCGCATCAGCTTCGGCGGCACAGCCCCGAAGAACGTGCGCGCACAGGCAGCGAGGTGGAGGAAGACGTTGGGGTGAGGGGTTGCAATAATGTATTTTAGCCTGAAGTATAGAAATGTTATTGACAAAATGCTAGCATATTTATATTATAAAAAATAATATCTAACTTACATAATGGTGATTATAATGGCTATACGTTTTACTACATCTGAACAAGGTATACAGTATGTTACAAATTTTATCATGCAAATGGAAGATTATGTGAACTTTAATAAAAATCCGATTGTTAGCGAAGATGCAATTTTACAGCATGCCAAACATACACTTAACGAAATTGACTCTGATCAATTAGTGCTATTCAAAAACAATTTAAAAGCCTCCGTGGAGGCTTCTAAACAAGTAAATAAAAAATTTAATGCTAAATATCTTAAAGAAGTTTGGGATGTCAATAGCCCAGCGGATTGGAAACGAGCAATTGAAGCCGCGCCTGCATCACACAAACCGAGTTTAATTGAAATAGGTAAGTTTTTCTTGTCGTCCAAAGTATATTTAAAATTACTAGGCATTGGTGCGCTTGCATGTGTTGCCGCTGTTTCAGGGCTTTTTTCAAAACAACCTGAAACTCGCATACCTCAGGCTTAAGAAATAATCATTTCTTATACGGCCGCGTTTGTGGCCGTTTTTCTGTGCGCTAAGGGGTGTAAAATGGGCAGCCCCCGCATACGGATTATTTGCCCAATTGGAAATTGGAAATGAAACACTCTAATTACCAATAATATATTGACTATTACAATAGAAAATTATAGAAGCAATACTTATTCAAGTAAATAATAAATGGTGATTATTATGACTATTAAATTTAATACCGCAGCAGATGGCCTCAATTATATGAAACAATTTGTGAATCAAATGTGTTCATATGTTGATTTTGATAAAACACCCATTGTAAATGAAAATGCTATTTTACAGCACTCACACCATACCCTTAATCAAATTGACCCTTTGCACATAGGCGATTTTAAACTGAGTTTAAAAACTTCTATAAATTTAAGCCATACAATGTATAAATCGGAGCATGCTAAATTTTTGCAAGGCATATGGGACATAAACAGCCCTGCAGAATGGAAACGTGCAATTGATGGCGCAAATCCACAACGTAAAGCATTTTATACAGACATCGGAAAAATTTTTCTGTCATCCAAAGTATACATGAAATTACTCAGTTTTGGTGCACTTGCATATGTTGCCGCTGTTTCAGGATTGTTTTCTAAGCGCTCCAATTCTAGCACGGATAGTGCTACCCCACAGGCCTAACAACGCCACATAAAACAGCTTCATCATTCCTTATGCGGCCTCGTTTGAGGCCGTTTTTCTGTGCGCTGGCGGGGAAGAAACGGGCTGCGCCCGCATACGGATTGATGACAATACCCCCCCAAAAAAATATGGCGACCCGAAGGCCGCCATATCGTTAAGTTTGGTGCGTGCTAATGGGCACAACTAGTGCTTCTCTTTTTGTCAATAACAACGTGTTTGAGGGGCGCTGCGCGCAGTGTACATTTAGTACATGAGCACAGCGTAACCGATAAACACCGCCGTTAGTGGCGAAAAGGAAGTGCTTAGTAATCCATGCCACCCATGCCGCCCATACCACCCATACCGCCACCCATTGCTGGCATTCCGGCATCTTTCTTCGGCATGTCGGCCACCATGGCTTCGGTGGTGATGAGCAAGCCAGCGATTGAAGCCGCGTCTTGCAAAGCAATGCGCACAACTTTCACAGGGTCGATAATCCCATCGGCAATCATATCCACATATTGTTCGGTTTGTGCGTTGAAGCCTTCAGTGGCGTTTTTGCTTTCGAGCAATTTGCCCACCACGATAGAGCCTTCCACGCCGGCATTGGTCACAATTTGACGAAGCGGCGCTTCAAGCGCTTTCATCACAATGTTAATGCCTGCTTGGATGTCGGCGTTTTCATTTTTGAGTTTGCCAACAGCTACTTTTGCACGGAACAACGCAACGCCGCCGCCTGGTACAATGCCTTCTTCCACCGCAGCGCGGGTTGCATTCAGCGCATCGTCAACGCGGTCTTTGCGTTCTTTCACTTCGGTTTCGGTTGCGCCGCCAACACGGATCACCGCCACACCGCCTGCCAATTTTGCAAGGCGTTCTTGCAGTTTTTCACGGTCGTAATCCGATGTGGTTTCTTCAATTTGCGCTTTGATTTGTGCAACGCGGGCTGTGATATCGCCTTTTGCACCAATGCCATCCACAATTGTGGTGGTTTCTTTTGCGATTGTGACTTTTTTCGCGCGTCCGAGCATATCAATGGTCACATTTTCAAGTTTAATGCCCACATCTTCGGAAATCACTTGGCCACCAGTGAGAATGGCGATGTCTTCCAACATTGCTTTACGACGATCACCAAAGCCTGGGGCTTTCACCGCTGCAACCTTCAGGCCACCGCGCAGTTTATTGACAACGAGTGTTGCAAGCGCTTCGCCTTCAACATCTTCCGCAATAATCACGAGTGGGCGCCCTGTTTGCACAACAGCTTCAAGCACTGGCAACAAAGCTTGCAAGCCTGCCAATTTTTTCTCGTGAATGAGGATGAACGGATCTTCCAAATCGGCAACCATTTTCTCGGCATTGGTCACAAAATATGGTGACAAATAGCCGCGGTCGAACTGCATACCTTCAACCGTGTTGAGTTCAAAATCCAATGATTTGGACTCTTCAACGGTGATCACGCCTTCATTGCCCACTTTTTGCATGGCTTCGGCGATCATTTCACCAATTGCTTTTTCGCCATTGGCTGAAATTGTGCCAACTTGTGCTACTTCCGACGTGTTGTTGATTTTTTTGGCGCGGCCTTTCAGGTCTTCCACAACAGCTTTCACAGCAATATCAATGCCGCGTTTCAAATCCATTGGGTTCATGCCCGCGGTTACTGCTTTCACGCCTTCAAGCACAATGGCTTGCGCGAGAACAGTTGCAGTTGTTGTGCCGTCGCCTGCCAAATCATTGGTTTTGCTGGCAACTTCACGCACCATTTGCGCGCCCATATTTTCAAAGCGATCTTCCAATTCAATTTCTTTCGCCACAGATACACCATCTTTGGTGATGCGTGGTGCGCCGAATGATTTTTCGATCACCACATTGCGACCCTTTGGCCCCAATGTTACTTTTACAGCGTTTGCAAGAATGTTTACGCCACGCACCATTTTGTCGCGGGCATCTGATGAGAATTTTACGTCTTTAGCAGCCATTGTAGTCTCCATTTGTTTAATTGGTTTTCGTATTGAAAACCGCCAGATTACCGTCATGGTCGGGCTTGACCCGACCATCTACTTGTTTTTGAGTAGATCCTCGGGTCAAGCCCGAGGATGACGTCCATAAACATTAAGCAGCAATTACGCCCAAAATGTCGGATTCTTTCATAATCAATAGGTCTTCACCGTCAATTTTCACTTCTGTGCCAGACCATTTGCCAAATAACACTTTGTCGCCCGCTTTCACAGCCAAGGCAATCACCGCGCCTTTATCATCACGCAGGCCAGTGCCCACCGAGATAATTTCGCCTTCTTGTGGCTTTTCTTTTGCGGTGTCGGGAATGATAATGCCACCTTTTGTTTTGGCCTCAGATTCAATGCGACGCACAAGAACGCGGTCGTGGAGTGGTTTAAATTTCATGGTGAACCCCTTTAGTGTGTTCGTTACAGTTTTGGTTGAATGTATACTCGCCAGCAGCGCGTACGCCGCTTTTACGCGAGGTGCAGCACATGTAGGTATGCCCCCGTAGAGAGTCAAGGGCACACTATATAAAAATATATAAAAGGTTAATGTTGATGCAGTACTGCACTTGGCATTGCCTTTTGCACAACGGCCTCAACCGTAAGCGGTGCGCGCTTGGTAAAATTCAAAGTGATGGGTAATTTTTGGCCTTCCGAAAGCGGAGATTTTAATGCCATCAGCATAATATGAATGCCCCCTGGTTTCATCTCTACATGCGCGCCTTTTGGCAATGGCACACCATTTGGCAAAGCCCGCATTTTGGCGATTCCATCAATTTGGGTTGTTTCATGCAATTCCACCCGCTCCGCAATTGGCGCGCTCACTGAAATTAATACATCATCTTGCGCACTATTATTATGCACATGTAAATAGGCGGCGGTGATGGGCACAGCTGGCGGCGCCAGACGCACCCAGGCATGGCATAGGTGCAGTGTGTTGGGCGTGATGTGAGGCGTTGTGGCATCTGCTGGCTTAGCTACGGTGCCCACTTCAGGCAAAGCATGGCACGCCAAAGCGCCGCTGGCATGTGTGGCCAAGATAGTCGCTGCAAAGAGTATTACCCGCAAAAATTGCCACATATTCGCTCCTAAATCTACTTGAATGGATTGCGCGCGTAGCTTAGCGAAATGGATTCCCGAACACAAATGCTATTTTGTGAGATTTGGCACTTGCTTGTACCAAATTTTTTGCGTATAGGCTGCTTCACTTAATGAAATTGCGCCCGTAGCTCAGCTGGATAGAGCACCAGACTACGAATCTGGGGGTCAGAGGTTCGAATCCTTTCGGGCGCGCCAATTTCTAACATCTATCCACGAACCTCTATTTATTAGTTTGCGCTCACGCGCGGGGAAGTTCGAATCCTTTCGGGCGCGCCAATTTCTAACATCTATCCACGTAATTCTGATAGCTAATAGCCAAGCGTCATTGATGGAATTCAAGCCTATATTAATGTTTTACGTATAAAATACACTCATGAATATAGTGCGCGTACTTCGCAAAACCTTTAATAAGGGGCGGATTCCCATTCCGCTGCCCGCAATTTTTATTGTGCTAGTGGCGGCAAGCCTTGCATTTTCCCATTATTTTTCAATTTCTTTACAAAAAGAAGCCTACACAAAACTATATCACACTGAAATTCATCGTGAAGTGCGGGCGATCATTGTTTCGCATTTCGACACGATTAATTACCCAAAATGGCAAGAAGTTGTGGATTTAGGTGAGAAGCTGATCAGCAATTCGCGCGTGCGCGGCGGCACAATTTATACCCCGATTGGTGAAGAACTCAACAGTTTTGGCATCAGACCCACACTCACATTTTCTGGGGTGCGCGCTGGCATGGGGAAATTCTACTATAATGAAAATGATAAATTGCTCGATGTATTTTATAAAGGTGAAGAGCTAGGATTAACTGAAACAGTTGTATTTCGAGTTGACGTTAAAGATATAAACATTTATTTAAATGATAAAGTTGCTGCAGAAATGAAGCTTTATTATTATAAAGCTGGGTTTGTATTGTTCATTGCTACTTTTGTATTTTTCTTTTTGCTCATATACCCTATGAAAAAATTATCACTCCGAATGAAGGCACTCAGCACCTACCCTGAGAACGCGGACGATTTTAAGTTAAACTGGAGGCGCGCCGATTCGATTGGTGAAACCGCACGCTATTTTGATGCCATGGCAGATCGTATCTCCTACTTATTTGCAGAAGATTTAGCAGCAGCTGAACAATTGCTGGAAAAATCGACATTGGCCGTGCTGCAATTTAACCCTGAAGGGGAGTTAATGAACCTCAACCCTGCCGCGTTTATTTTGCTGCAAGTGTTAGATGAAGAAGAAGCCATGACACAAATGGCTGAAATAAATATTGAAATTAAACATGACAAAGAGGTTGAAACTGTTAGACTTATGGATTTGCAACATTTAGAGCACATGCAAACAATGGTAAGAATTATTACTCCATCTGGAAGCAAACGTTGCTTGATGAATACAAATAAAATAGTTGATAAGAATGAGAATATAAAGAGATTCATTGTTACATTTTATGATCTTTCCAAAGAAATGGATAAAATGGATAAAATGGAGCGCGAAATTACACATAAAGCCAATGAGGTGAAGGCATCTGAACGCAAACGCACTGAAGGCAAATTTTTGTTGGAAAGCTGCCTGTTGATTATGGCCTCAATGCAGGGCGGCGCGCAATCTAATCCTGAGGATGAAATTTCCTTATTGCCAGATCGTATATTGAATCGATGGTATGATGAAGCACAAAAAGCCGATTTAGTTTCGGGTCGACTAGAACATGATGTGTTGCCCATCGTGCGTGGTACATTGGAAAATATTGAAGCGGTGCTGCGCCAAAGCTTATGCTTAATCCATGCGCGCTCGCTTTATGAAGCCCCTGTATTATGCGTGGAAGCCTTCAAATATAACGACAATATGGTCGGATTGATTGCCTATGAAGGCAAGCCTGATGCGAGGCGATCACAATTGCGTCCTACCAATATGCCGCATGCTGGGCGCGGTCTTGCTTCGGCGGGCTTGATGAGTGCGCTCAAAAATGCTAATGGTGAATTGATTAACTTGAATTTTGAAAAATATGAAAATTCAGTATGTTTCGCTTTGCCATCGGGTGAGACAGGCGCTGTGGCGCTTGCAAAAAAAGCACCAATTGCGCATGAAGTGGCGTAATATACTCAAAACACATCATGTTTTGGGGGAAATTATAGTGATCTTTGACGTATCCACAGCAACTTTAGCAAAAATGGAAGTGAAACTTCAATTCTTACACATTTATAACAGGACTTAAAATGAAGCCCCCACGCAGTATCATTATTCTCGATGTGTTTTTAAAAGATGCCTTGAACCGTTTACACGCAGCCGCACAAAGCCGTGATGTGGCAAGTGTGATATTTACAGGCAAACAAATCGACGCTCGCGCGTATATTGATGCGGCAACGCCACTAGTAGCCGCTGCACAAACACTCAATATTGCCGCGTTAGTGACAGGTTCTCCAGCTACAGTGCAATATACCAGTGCGGACGGGCTTCATGTGAATGTGCATGGCCATGATGAATCTGAGCTCAAAGCATTCGCTGGTAATTTAAAGCCCAAATTTATTGTGGGTGGCGGTGATATTCGCAATCGAGATGATGCATTTGCCGCAGCAGAACATGGGCTCGATTATATTCTATTCGGTAATGTTAATGCCCCCACAGGCCCTGGCAACGCCATTGCGCCGCTGGCAGAATTGGCCAAATGGTGGGTGGAAATCGCCGAGATTCCGTGCGCATGCCTTGTCCCCACCCCGCAAGACGAAGCCGCCATTCTTGCCACAAAAGCTGAGTTTTTGGCGTATATTGCCTAACCATGTGCAGCATTCATCATTACGTGAACTAACACTTGCTTTTTGCAACAAAATCCCTGCATAGAGGGCGCAATATAAATTTATACACGGGAGCTCACGCATGAAAATTGGCGCAAATGAAATTCGGATCGGCAATGTGCTGGAATATCAAAACAGCTTATGGGCTGTGGTGAAAACTCAGCATGTAAAGCCAGGCAAGGGTGGTGCATTTGCTCAGGTGGAGCTAAAAAACCTGCTCGATGGCCGCAAGCTGAATGAACGCTTCCGCTCTGAGGATAAAGTAGAGCGCGTGCGCCTTGAGCAAAAAGATTTCACATTTTTATATGCGCAAGAGGATGCCTTGGTGTTCATGGATACGGATACGTATGAGCAGTTGGAATTGCCGAAGGATTTTGTGGGAGATCGCGCCGCATTCCTGCAAGACGGCATGCTGGTGACCGTTGAAATGCATGAAGACAAGCCGATTGGCTTTAAATTGCCCGATTATATCACCCTCACCATTGTGGAAGCCGACGCTGTGGTGAAAGGCCAAACCGCTTCATCCTCCTACAAACCCGCCATTATGGACAATGGCCTGCGCGTTATGGTGCCGCCATTTATTGGCGCTGGCGAACGCATAGTGGTGGATACTACCGAAATTACGTATGTGCGTAGAGCGGATTGAGTAAGAAATCCTTCTCCCTTGACGGGAGAAGGTGGCCGCAGGCCGGATGAGGGTGAAAATTTAAGAATCCCCCTCACCCACCTCTTCGAGGCACCCTCTCCCGCAAGGGGAGAGGGGAAGTCAAACCCAAAGGAACACCCAATGATCCGCACTGCTTTGATGAATGTGATGACCGCCGCCGCCATTAAAGCCGGCAAAAGCCTTACGCGCGATTTTGGTGAGGTGGAGCATTTGCAAGTTTCGATGAAAGGCCCGGCCGATTTCGTGAGCGCCGCTGATAAGCGTTCGGAAGAAATTTTGGTGGAGGCGCTTTCAAAAGCGCGCCCTGGCTATGGCTTTTTGAATGAAGAAGGCGGCGTGATTGAAGGCACCGACCCTTCCCACCGCTGGATTATCGACCCGCTGGATGGCACCACCAATTTCCTGCATTCAATTCCGTTCTTTGCCATTTCAATTGCGCTCGAGCGTGAAGGCCAACTGGTGGCGGGCGTGGTATATAACCCCGTGATGAATGAGCTATTTGTGGCCGAAAAAGGCCTTGGCGCGTTTTGTAATGAACGCCGCCTGCGCGTGGCAGCCCGCCGCGATTTGATGGAATGCGTGATCGGCACAGGCATCCCCCACCGCGCGCGTGGCCAGCATGCACTATATTTGCAAGAGCTTGAACGCGTGATGAGCAATGTGGCGGGTGTGCGCCGTTTTGGCGCTGCAGCGCTCGATTTGGCCTATGTGGCCGCTGGCCGATTTGACGGCTTTTGGGAGCGTGGCCTAGCGCCATGGGACATCGCCGCTGGCATGGTGCTAATCCGTGAGGCGGGCGGATTTATTTCCGATATCGACGGCAAACCCACCATGCTGGAAACGGGCAATATTGTGGGCGGCAATGAATATATTCACAAACAAATGATGGAATTGCTCAAGTGAGTGCGCGCCGCATACCCAATTGGCTTGGTTACACCGCCATAATCGTTGCGGTGATTCTCGTGCAAATTATTGGCGGTTTGGCTACAGCCAGCTCGGTGAGCACATGGTATCAAACCCTTGTGAAACCGCCTCATAACCCACCAAATTGGGTGTTTGCCCCAGTGTGGACAATACTCTACATTTTGATGACGGTGGCTGCGTGCCGCGTGTGGCGTGTGACCCGCCCCAGCTGGCGCAGTTTGGGGTGGTTTTGGTATCAATTGCAGCTGAACTTACTGTGGAGCGTGGCGTTTTTCGGTTTACGCAGCCCGCAATTGGCCTTGATCGTGATGTTGCCACTCATCTATGCCATTTATCGCAATTATCGCGCATTTCGCATGCATGATGCCGTGGCCGCCAATTTATTATTGCCCTATTTGGCCTGGGTGTGCTTTGCACTCACGCTCAATGCGGGCATTGTGATTTTAAACCCATAAATAAGGCTTGCCACTGCAGGCAAAAAACGATATGCAGCTGCAATCAATCTATTTTGCTGTGCAACAGTGCAGCCTAGACTCAAAAAGGCAATACAATGAAACAAGAAGGCCACCCAGCATATCATGAGATTACAGTTGTAATGACCGATGGTACAGAATTTATAACCCGCTCGACCTATGGCAAGCCTGGTGCGCGCCTACAATTGGATATTGACCCTAACTCTCACCCCGCATGGACAGGTGGCGAGCAAAAAATATCGAAACGTGGTCGCGTATCGAAATTCAACAACAAATTTGGCTTTTTGCAAACAGACGCAACAACCGCATAATTTCGCAATTGAAACGACAAAAAAAGCGCTTAGAATATCTGAGCGCTTTTTTTGTGCAATGTGTAAGGGTATGGATTACCAATTCACCACTTTCGGTGTATGCCCCTGCCCTAGTACAGCATGAAGGGCGTCTTGAATGCTCGACACAGGCATAGAGACAAATTCTCCCTGCAAGCCATCTACGCCCCAGTCGCGCAATAACGCTGCATCTTGCGCGTTCACAACCCACTCTGCCACCGTTTTTAAATCGAGGCTTTTTGAGAGTGTCACCAATGTTTTGACAAAGGCTTGATCGTCGGCGCTGTTGGAGAGGTTCATAATATACCCCCCATCAATTTTCACTATATCGACATCGAACGCGCGCAAATATCGAAATGAGGTATAGCCCGCGCCAAAATCATCAATCGCAGCAAGACACCCCAATGCTTTGACCTCAGTGAGAAATGCTTTACACCACTCCAGATTATCAACCACGGCGCTTTCTGTGAGCTCCACTATCAAACGGTTCAATAGCTTAGGATTATTTTGATGTGCCGATTTTAACGTGGCCATCCATTCCAGTGAGCTGGTGGTGGAAGGTGTTATATTGATCGACAACATAATATCGGGGTGTTGATCAAGTGTGAGCAGCGCCATTTCTAACACACGATGATCGATGAGCGGCATAAGCCCCAATTTCTCAGCTGCGGGCACAAAAGCGCCTGCCGTGACTAACCGACCTTCTTTATCTCGCAGTCGCACCAACGCCTCATAAAACCAAACGCCTGCACCGTTTCCATTAAGTACCGGCTGATAAGCCAGCTCAATGCGCCGTTCGTTCAATGCTGAAATTAATGTTTCACTGGCTTCTTTCGATTTTTGAACAGACACTGTACGTTCAAGGCTGGCGGTATAAATTGCAAAACCTTTATTCACTGGCAATTTTGCATCTTCCAAGGCGTGCTTAGCGCGTTCAAGCGCGTTTTGTACAGTTGCTGCAAGTTGCGGCGCAATGATGCACCCACAGCACAGCTGCGTTTCGATGTTATTGCCTTCACTGACAAATTTGGTTTTTGCAATATTGCTTGAAAACCGCTCGAAAGCAACCTGCACCGCTTTTTCGTCACAACTATGCAGCACCAACGCAATGCGCGCGCCAGAAATGCGGCCGATATAATCGCGTTTGCGCATCATATTGCGTAAGTTTAAAATTACAGCTTCAATCACCTCATCGGCGGCATCGAACCCATATTGACTATTAATGTCATCTAAATTGGCCAAAGTCGCCATGAGAACGGCAACAGGTTTATTGGTTTGCTTGGCATCTTCAAGGCTATCACTGAGCAGATCCATGAACATGCGGCGCCCAAGAGGCCCCATCAAATGTTCCTGCATGTCGTTAATCGCCAAGCCAGAACTGCCGCCAACGCGCTTTGCATAGAGCACACGCACAATGCCAGTGGCCATGAGTGGGCGGCCATTTTCTGTTCGAAAAATGCGGCCAATATTTTCAAACCACACACGCCCTGCTTGGCGATGGCCATCAGGATAAGCGCAATATACATGCGTGATAGGCGTGGACGCATTGGCATAGCTTTCCACCACCTCGGTACGAATGCGATGAAACAATGCGGCACTATCGACTGTGAGCAACTCCGAAAATTGGCTTCCCGTGTGAATATTTGGCGCAGTTTCTTGGAAAATGCCATTAAAATCGCCGGCAATTTGCATGTCGTCAGTTTCTAAATCCCAACGATATTCCACCGCGCAGATTGAATCTAAAACTGGACATTCCCCCAATCTCAGCTTCATTGTGCTGGAAAGGTCTTCACCTATTTGCGAATAAGGTGCTGCTAATTCTGACATACGTTACCCCCTCGTATCCGTATTTCTTCGCATCAGTGTGAAGTGTTCCTATAAAAAAACAATAAAATTTTGCGATTAAAATTCCAAAAATTGCGGTGATTCACAGTTATTATGACAATAACTGTATCAAAATAAAGCATATAGCGTTGAAAAATAAAGGAGTCTCTTGGTGTTATGTATAACTACTGGATATTTTCATATCATTCCATACGCCCGCGATGTGAGAAATGCCTCACATTGCGGCGCGTAAATGAGGGCGTTAAACAGCCCCAACGCATCCTTAAACCGCCCCTTGGTGAAGGTGTCGCCCAATGTGGTGTGCAAAATATTCATTTCATCGGCAATGAGCGCATCCACCAATTGCTTATCGATCACGCGGCCATCCTCTAATTGCGCGCCATAGCGCAACCATTGCCAAATTTGCGTGCGGCAAATCTCTGCGGTGGCGGCATCTTCCATTAAATTATACAGCGGCACAGCGCCGCGCCCACGCAGCCACGCCTCGATATATTGCACGCCCACGCGGATATTCTCGCGCAAGCCGTGCTCGGTGCGGGTGCCATCATGCACCTTGAGTAAATCCGCCTGTTTGGTCACCAATTCGCGTTTGAGCTTATGCACCTGGTTGGGTGTTGGCATCAACTCATCAAACACTGCTTTGGCCACGGGCACTAAATCGGGGTGCGCCACCCATGTGCCATCGTGCCCATCAGTGGCTTCGCGGGTTTTATCGGCCTTCACATTGGTAAACGCTTTCGCATTGGCGGCTTCATCATTTTTCACGGGGATAAAGGCCGACATGCCACCCATAGCAAATGCCCCGCGCTTGTGACAGGTTTGTATAAGCAGCAGCGAATAGGCGCGCAAAAAGTCTTTGCCCATAACTACTTGTGCGCGATCAGGCAAGATAAAGTCCTTATGGCCGCTGAGGGTTTTGATGAAGGAAAAAATATAATCCCACCGCCCACAATTCAGCCCTGCGATGTGATCTTTGAGTTCATATAGAATTTCATCCATCTCGAATGCGGCAGGCAGCGTTTCGATCAATACTGTGGCTTTAATAGTGCCAATTGGCAGCTCTAGCACCTTTTGCGCATGGATGAACACTTCGTTCCATAAACGCGCCTCAATGTGATTTTCAGTTTTCGGCAGGTAATAATAAGGACCCGTACCTTGGGCAATTTGCGCCTTGGCATTGTGGAAAAAGCTCAGGCCAAAATCCACCAATGCCCCCGCCACTGGCTGGCCATCCACCCGAAAATGCCGCTCCATCAAATGCCAGCCGCGTGGGCGCAATATGAGCGTGGCAAGGTCTTTATTGAGCTTATAATGCTTGCCCGTGCCGTCCTTAATTTCGAGTGTGCCGCCCCAACGATCCTTCACATTCAGCTGGCCATCAATCACATTTTCCCATGTGGGGGCGAGGGAATCCTCAAAATCGGCCATGAAGCAATTGGCGCCGCAATTGAGCGCATTAATCATCATTTTGCGGTCAACCGGCCCTGTAATCTCCACACGGCGATTTTGCAAATCGGCGGGGATAGGCGCCACAACCCAGCTACCATCGCGTACGTCCTTGGTTTCAGGCAGAAAATCGGGCAGGCCGCCCTCATTGAAAAAGCGCTGACGCGTGGCGCGCAGCTCCATCAGTGTGCGGCGGGCTGGTTCGAATAAGCCATGCAACTCGGCCACAAACCGCACCGCTTCAGGCGTGAGAAGCTCCTGAATACGAGGGTTTTTACTGCGTTGAATTGCAATTTCAGCCATGGCACGATTCCTTACAGATGGATATATTCAAACCTGACATAAAATATAGTCGTTCGCTATTGGATTTTCGTCAGTATCCAAACAAATGTGCGGCGCACCAATTGATACAGAGTGTTGATACAATATTGAGAGATATTCGACCACACCGCATAAAAACACTTGAAGATTATGCATATTCATATCCATAATAAGAAAAAATAAAAAATGGGAGCGAAACATGAGTGAACATCAATCCTTTAATCCACACGAACATGATATTAAACCACACTGGGCGGCTGGGGCGCGCGTTTCAGCGGAAAGCTACGTACGCGATTATAAAAAATCGGTCAAAGACCCCGCCAAATTTTGGGGCAAAATTGGCAAGCGCCTGAAATGGATCAAACCCTACACCATTGTGAAAGATACCTCGTTCAATGTGGAGGATTTCCGCATTAAATGGTATGAAGATGGCACATTGAATGTATCTGCAAATTGTTTGGACAGGCATTTGCGCAAACAGGGCGATAAAATTGCGATCATTTGGGAGGGGGATAATCCCGCCGAAAGCCGCACAATTACCTATAAAGAGTTGCACAAGGATGTGAATAAATTCGCCAATGTGCTGCTAAAGCAAGGCGTGAAAAAGGGTGATAGGGTTACAATTTACCTGCCGATGATCCCTGAAGCGGCGGTGGCGATGTTGGCTTGCGCGCGCATTGGCGCTGTGCATTCGGTGGTGTTTGGCGGTTTCAGCCCCGATGCACTCGCGGGGCGCATTCAAGATTGTGGATCCACCTTGCTCATCACCGCCGATGAAGGCCTGCGCGGCGGCAAACCTGTGCCGCTCAAAGCAAATGCCGATATTGCTGTTGCCAAATGCCCCACAATTACCAGCGTGGTAGTGGTGAAGCGCACTGGCAATAAGGTAAAAATGAAAAAGGGGCGCGATTTTTGGTATGACAAGCTCATGAGCCGCGCCAAAGCCCGATGCGCCGCTGTTGAAGTGGAAGCGGAGCACCCACTATTTATTCTCTACACGTCAGGCTCGACCGGCAAACCAAAGGGCGTGCTGCATACATCGGGCGGCTATTTGGTCTATGCGTCTTACACGCATGAGCAAGTGTTTGACCTGCGCGAGAACGATATTTTCTGGTGCACGGCCGATGTGGGCTGGGTCACAGGCCACACCTATGTGGTGTATGGCCCACTGGCCAATGGCGCCACAGTGTTGATGTTTGAAGGCGTGCCGAACTACCCTAGCATTTCGCGCTTTTGGGATGTAGTGGACAAATGGAAAGTCACCATTTTCTATACTGCACCCACCGCATTGCGTTCTCTCATGGGCGCGGGTGATGAGCCAGTGAAGCGCACCTCGCGCAAAAGCTTGCGGATTTTAGGCAGCGTGGGTGAGCCGATCAACCCTGAAGCATGGGAGTGGTATTATAATGTGGTGGGTGAAAAGCGCTGCCACATTGTAGATACATGGTGGCAAACGGAAACGGGCGCAACTTTGATGACCCCACTACCTGGTGCCCATACGCTAAAGCCTGGTGCGGCTGCCAAACCATTTTTTGGCGTGAAACCTGAAATTGTGAATGATAAAGGCAAAGTACTTAAAGGTGAATGTGAAGGTGGCTTGTGCCTCACTGATAGCTGGCCGGGGCAAATGCGCACCGTATATGGTGACCACGAGCGGTTTATCCAAACCTATTTCACCACCTACCCCGGCAAATATTTCACGGGGGATGGCTGTAAACGCGATAAAGACGGCGATTATTGGATCACAGGGCGCGTGGATGACGTAATCAATGTGTCTGGCCACCGCATGGGCACTGCGGAAGTTGAATCGGCGCTTGTGTCGCATGGGAAAGTGTCAGAAGCCGCAGTGGTGGGCTATCCGCACGCGATCAAAGGGCAAGGCATTTATGCCTATGTCACGCTGATGCAGGGTGAAACATCATCTGAGGAGCTGCGTAAGGAACTCGTGGCGCATGTGCGCAAGGAAATTGGCCCTATAGCCGCACCCGACCTGATCCAATTCGCGCCAGGCTTGCCCAAAACCCGCTCTGGAAAAATTATGCGCCGCATATTGCGCAAAATTGCCGAGAACGACTTCAGCAACTTGGGCGATACGTCTACCTTAGCCGACCCAAATGTGGTGAAGGATTTGGTGGAAAACAGGGCGAATAAGGGGTGATAAAAAAAGCGCCAATATGACGCCTTTTTCATGATTATGTGCAAACCTCACGCATTCGGCAAATATTTCATAGGGTCAACAGGTTTTGAGCCTTTACGAATTTCAAAATGCACTTGCGGTTGGTTCACCGAGCCAGTTTGCCCCGCTTTGGCAACGCTTTGGCCACGCGAAACTTTCTCACCTTTTTTCACGAGGATCTCGCTATTGTGGGCGTAGGCAGTGACAGATCCATCGGAATGGCTAATCAACACCAAATTGCCATAGCCTTTGAGTTCGTTGCCTGTGTAGGCCACAATGCCATCTTCAGCGGCTTTCACTGCAGTGCCTTCGGGCACGGCAATATTCACGCCATCATTTTGGCCAGACGAAAGCTTCGAGCCAAAGCCTGAAACGACACGGCCTTTTACAGGCCAGCGGAATTTGAGGTTTGAGGCTGTTTCATCCGAAATACTGGTGGCGCCAACCACTTTTGGCGCAGTCGGTGCTGGTTTTGCTACGGCTTCGCTTGCAGGCACCGAGCTGGTATGCAGCGGTTCATTGTCATTGGCCACTTTAGTGGCGCTCGACGCGACAACAGTTTTGGTAGCCATTTTGGCAATCGTGGATTTTGATGGTGTTGGCTTTGCAATCACTGCCGATTTTTTAGACTCCGCTTTTGTAGCTGATTTGGTGACAACATCTTTTGCGGTCTCTGTTTTAATAGATGCCGCCTTTTTAGGGGCTGGCTTTTGCGCCGTAGCTTTTTTTGGGGCTGGCACGGCCGTCTTTTTGGCCGCGGGTTTAGCTTCAACAGCTGCGGCTTGTGGCTGAGCAACGCTGCCTGTCACCACATCATTATCATTTGCGGCTTTGGTAGATATTGCCACTTGCTGTTTGGCTGGTTTGCTCACGCTTGAGGCCTGCAGCATACGCATTTGCTGCGCATTAAGCCCAGGCACTATAATTTTTTGCCCTGCAGCAATCTGTGTGCTGGGTGTTGCGCCATTGGCATGAGAAATAACCGATGCGCTCAGGCCATATTGCTTGGCCAAAGCCGCATAGCTTTCGGTGCCTTTGGCGTCATGCACCGCATAGCTTGGGCTAGCTTGTGCCAATTGCATAGGTTTTGCGGCTTCAGCCATTTGCGGGCGGCCAGAAGGGCGTGGGGCAATTGCACCCACAAACCCAACGGGGGCAGCGTCGCTCATCACCGCGTTATTTTCGGCCAGTTGCACCAATTGCACGCGATTTAAAGAGGAAGAGCGCTTCCATGGCTCGTATTTCACGGCTGGTGGGCGATAAGCTTTTGGTGAGTCTTGAAATTGCAAGGCGCCATCTTGAATCGACTGAATGGCATCATTTTTTTGCAGATTCTTTTGTAGTTTTTGGACCACATTGCCTGTTGAAGGCGCCGCTGATGCAGAACCACCCCAATTTTGGGTCGGCAAATTCAACATTTGGCCTGGCTGCACTTCACTGGCATTGCTCAGGCCATTAGCGCGCAGCAAGTCCGCTGGCTGCACATTGTAGCGACGCGATATGCTCATCAGCGTATCGCCTTGCTGTACTTGCACGGCACCCGCGCTGCCCATCACGTTTTGTGCGGGCGCACCTGTTTGCCATGCATTGCTGCTAGAAGATTGTGGGCGCGGCGCAGGGCGCATCAAGGTGCTGGCGGCGGCGGGCGCAGCATTTTGCCACGAATTGCTAGGTGCACTATTGTTGATCGACCCAAGTGATTGCGAATTGACGCCGCCGAGTGAACCAGTTACATCAGAATTGGGCATATAGGCGTCAAAATTGCCATTTGAACCATAATTTGAGTTCATTTTAGGTTTTTGATAGGCATATTGCTGATTGCTGCTGCCAAAACTTGAAGCATTTTCAAAACCGGCTTGGCCTTTAGAATAATTGTAGTTTTTTGCGATGTCCCACGCGTGTGCTTCAGGCGCAGGGCCAGAGCGTTGCGCGGTTTGGCGATATCCATCGCTCGAACTCAGTAATGGCTGTTTCACGCGCATATTCTCGGTGCTGCATCCTGCAACTGCCATGAGAATAACCGCCGCAGACACCATATTCAGGGCGCGGGCTTTGAAAAATGACGCAATTTCTTTACGCATAGCTGTGCTCATTGGGGGTACTCGTTTCCACATTAATAACCCTATCAAACAGTAAATTGATAAATTGCAGTTTAAGCGATATGGTTAAAATATGTTAAAATTACGGAAATGACTATTTATTCAACATGCTTTATAAGTTTCACCGCGAAAAAGCCATCCATGCCGCCGTGCTCCGCCCAATTTTGGGGGAATGTGCGCATATAGCCCGCTTCCGTTTTAAATTCTGTCAGCGCGCCCTGCGCCCAATCCTGCATCACTACGGCGGTGGGGGTGCGCTCTAAAAATGCCGCAATCACAGCTTCCCCCTCAGCTGGTTCGAGCGAACACACAGCATAGACCAGCGTGCCGCCATCCTTCAGCAGCGTGAAGGCGTGGTCGATCAAATCGCCCTGCAAAGTGGCGAGGCTGGTGATTTCGGCAGGTCGGCGGTGCCACGCCACATCGGGCCGCTTGCGCAATGTGCCCGTGGCTGAACATGGGGCGTCGAGAAGGATAGCGTCGAACAAAATCCTCCCCTCCCCTTGCGGGAGGGGGTAGGGGGAGGGGTTTTCTTTCTGTGAAATAGGAAAAATACCCCCCTCAGTCTCACCAATTAAGGATTGGCTCGACAGCTCCCCCGCAAGGGGGGAGCCAGATTTTTCTTGAATTTTAATTTCAGGCTTATACCGCACCACATTATTCACCACGCAGGTGGGGGCGAAGCCAAGCCGCGCCATGTTTTGTTGCAAGCGCGCCATGCGTTTTTTGTCTTTATCCACCGCTGTGACAATGGCACCTGCTGCGCACATTTGCGCGGTTTTGCCACCTGGGGCAGCGCACATATCCAGCGCGGTTTTGCCCGCAATATCGCCCAGCATCAACACGGGGATGGTGGCGGCAGCGTCTTGCACCCACCAATCGCCCGAATGAAAGCCTTCCAACATCTCCACACTGCCGGCGCTTGCCACGCGAATGGTGCCATTGGGCAACAACGTGCCACCCAGTTTTTCGGCCCATTCTTGCGGGTGCGATTTTGGCATAATATCAAGCGCGGGCTCCTGCATACTGGCCGCAGCAATTTCTTGTGCGGCAGCAGCGCCATAGGCCGAGCGCCAGCCATGGCCAAGCCACCCCGGCCAATTGTCGAGCGCAAAATCGCTGGTAAATTCAGCATTGCGCAATATGGCGGTCATGAGCCCCGTTAAATGCTGCGTGCGTTGGTTGCCCCCCGCAAGCTTCAGCGTTTCACTGCCCACCGCGTGCATGGGCACGTTCAAAATCAGCTTTTGCGCAAGTGCGGTGATGAGCAACGCCTTGGCATAGGTGGCATTTTTGGGCAGCGGGCGCTTCAATTGTGCTTTTAATGCAAGGTTCAACCACCCCGCATGGCGCACACTGGCGCGCACAATGGCCATGCAAAAGGCGCGGTCGCGCGCTTCAAGCGTGTTGAGCATTTGCGCTTGGTCGGTGGCGGCATCGAGCGGGGTGCCATCTTCAAACACTTTTTCAAAAATATCGGCCGCGATAGAGCGCGCATTGGGGCGGATTTTCGCCCGCTTTTGAAACGGCGGCGCACCCGCATTGCCCATAAACCGCCCTCCACCTTCAGATTTGGCTCCGCCCTGTTGAGCGTTTTTATTGGAAAAATTCTTAGGCGGTGTGTTGGGGCGCGATGTGTTCATGCCACCCCTATGGCGGAAAATGGGGGAAAATGCAAATGGGGGTGCTCAACCTAGAAAGGCAGCCCCGCTTTAGACCAGTTTACAGCTTCAAATCGCTCTTGTGCTTTTTTAGCCTTTTTTGCATCCTCAATGCGTTTATTTTTACCCCATTCATCATATGCTTTGTGCAATTTCTGACCTTTTTCAAAATCTGTATTTTTGTATTCGCGGTGATTATTGTAAAATTTGATCCACTCTGTATCTTTTCTGGTGTTCAAAAATAACTCTGAGAATCCTGCCCCCAGCGGGGCCAATATGTCATCTCGTTTGTAAATACGCTTTATTTGTAAGGGCTTACAGGGATCACCTGTAAATTCATAGAAGCGACCTAAATTTTGAGAACAGACCCATTCTACAATTGTATCTGAGGCTATTTTTGATTTTAATTGCTGCGCTGATGTATGTAAGTAATGTACATTTTTTTCACTTAGGCGTGTAAAAATCTGACATCCTGGGATTACAATGTTCTTAGTAATCTGCATTCCGCCAAATTCTGACTGCAGCTCTTTAATCGCATCAATCATATTTTCTACGTTTTCAGATTGATCGCTATTATTGTTTACAGGCGTTTCCTCATAAACCTTCATTGAACCGCCATGCGCTCCAAACATAACTTCTTCTAAAGGCAGGCCATATTTCAGAATATGCTCTTTGAGCGTTTTCTTAAAAACATAGACCATATCAGATTTTTCTGATGCTCTAATGTCATGATAAAAATAGGGTGTTGTTTTTGCGTTCAAATTCTCAAACTGTGCCCTTGATGTCTTATCCTTTGAGTATGACAGCACAAACGAAAAGCTTTTAGGGGTGCGGCCATCAGGTGTCGATGTAATTTTGAGTGCGTTAACGGCCTGAATTTTTTCTATATTGAACTTTTTTTGCTGCGCACTGCTTGTTGCGAGCCTGCTGAACAATGAATGCAATGGATCCTTGTGCGCAGTTGGCGCTTTAGCCTTATGCACAGCCTGCTTAAATGCCCCACCACCGTGATGAGGTGTCGTTTCTTTCATATGCGTTGTTGCGCCAATTTTGCCCAAAAAGGCCTCCAATATAGCATTAGCAGGCCTCAATTTATCATTTTATGCGCTGTGCAACAATTCAACTATAGGCTTACACGCCTGCGTATTCGTATATCCGCTCAATCTATCTTGCGCTTCCCCGCAATTTCCTCTAGCCATGTGCACCATATATCAATGAGGCGCAGCACATGGCACGGCAATTTATCTATCACATGGAAGGGCTGACAAAGTCGTTCTCCACCGGCAAAAAAATCCTCGAAAACGTGTATTTGTCGTTTTACCCCGATGCGAAAATTGGTGTGCTGGGCGTTAACGGCTCTGGTAAATCGACCCTTTTGAAGATTATGGCGGGGATTGATAAGGAATTCACCGGCGATGGCTGGGTGGCGCAAGGCGCGCGCGTGGGCTATTTGCCGCAGGAGCCGCAACTGGATGAAACCAAAACCGTGCGCGAAAATGTGATGCTGGGCGTGGCGAGCAAGGTGGAATTGCTGGCCAAATATAATGAAGCCGCCATGGCGATTGGTGAAAATTACACCGATGAGTTGATGGAGCAGATGACAGCCCTTCAAGACCAGATCGACGCGCAAAATTTGTGGGATTTGGATAGCCAGATCGACCAAGCGTTGGAAGCACTGCGTTGCCCGCCCGATGATGCTGATGTATCGAAGCTTTCAGGCGGTGAGCGCCGCCGCGTGGCCTTGTGCCGCCTGCTGCTGGAACAGCCTGAATTGCTGCTGCTCGATGAGCCGACCAACCATTTGGATGCGGAAACTGTGGCGTGGCTCGAGCATCATTTGCGCACCTACCCCGGCGCCATTTTGATTGTGACGCATGACCGCTACTTCCTCGATAATGTGACGGGTTGGATTTTAGAACTTGATCGCGGCAAAGGCATTCCGTTCGAAGGCAATTACACCGCATGGTTGAAGAACAAAGCCAAACGCTTGGCACAGGAAAGCTCGGAAGAAGCCTCCCGCCAGCGCACCATGAGCCGCGAGGAGGAGTGGATCAACGCCAGCCCCAAAGCGCGCCAAGCCAAAAGCAAAGCCCGTATTCGCGCCTATGATGATTTGGTGAAACAAGCGGCTGACAAAATGAACTCGAACGCGCAAATCATCATCCCCACCGCTGAACGCCTCGGCAATGTGGTGGTGGATATGGAAGGCGTGACCAAAGGCTATGGCGAGCGGATGCTCATTGAAAATCTCACCTTCAAGCTGCCGCCAGGGGGCATTGTGGGCGTAATTGGGCCTAACGGCGCGGGGAAAACCACTCTGTTCCGCATGATCACAGGTGGCGAAGTGCCCGATTCTGGCAGCATTCGCATTGGGGACAGCGTGCAATTGGGCTATGTGGACCAATCCCGCGATAGTTTGGATGACAACAAAACCGTGTGGGAAGAAGTTTCCGGCGGCAATGAGGTGATTTATCTCGGCAAAAAAGAGGTGAACTCGCGCGCCTATTGCTCCAGCTTCAACTTCAAAGGGGCTGACCAACAGAAAAAAGTGGGCGTGCTTTCAGGCGGGGAGCGCAACCGCGTGCATATGGCCAAGCTGCTGAAGCAAGGCAGCAACGTGCTGCTGCTCGATGAGCCGACCAACGACCTCGACATTGAAACCTTGCGCGCGCTGGAAGAAGCACTCGAAGATTACGCCGGCTGCGCTGTGATCATCTCACATGATCGCTGGTTCCTCGATCGTATCGCCACCCACATGCTGGCCTTTGAAGGCGACAGCCATGTGGAATGGTTTGAAGGCAACTTCGCGGAATATGAAGAAGACAAAAAACGCCGCCTTGGGGAAGACAGCGTGAACCCCCGCAGGGTGAAGTATAAGAAGCTGGTGCGGTGAGGGGGAAATTGTGAAAGGTAAATCCATCAAAATATTTCTGGCAGATGGATCACCAAATGGGATTCTTACAGCTGAGATTATGAATTGGACAGGGCACGTATTGTGTTCACCACGTAGTAAAATTGCTGAGCTAATTTTGCGCCCAGAAATGAAAAAGACTGGTGTTTATTTGCTTACTGGAAATGATACTGAAGGTTCTGGTGCAACGCAAGTATATATTGGTGAAAGCGACAATGTGGGTGCTCGCTTAACACAGCACAACCGTGATTCATCGAAAGATTTTTGGGAAAAGACATGTGTGATCACGAGTAAAGATCAGAATATTACCAAATCTCACGCACGTTTTTTAGAAAGCAAACTTATAAATATTGTTCAGAAGTCGGGAGTTGTAAAAATTATAAACTCCACCGCACCAGTGTATGATTTGCTTCCAGAGGCCGATATTGCGGATATGGAATATTTTATTTCTCAAATTCAATTGATATTGCCAGTTCTTGGGTTAGATTATTTCCGAGAAAAAATTCAAGTTTCTAATGTTAATGATAGTAATCAAAACAAAAATATATCAAATGAAGCATCACCAATTTTTGTACTTACAAACAAAAAACAAAATTTAGTTGCCCACGCACAAGAAATAAATGGTATATTTATTGTTCTCAAAGGCTCAATAGCTCAGCCGCGTTGGCTCGCAAAGCGAGACTACAATCCCAGTACAGCAAAAAAAATGGATCAACTTTATGAAAGCAATAAAATTATGCTTGATCCAAATACAAAAAAGGGATATTTCAAGAAGACGTTGAGTTTACTAGCCCAAGTACAGCGGCATGTATGATCAACGGACGGTCATCAAATGGTCGTATAGAGTGGAAGGTTAAGGACACGAATATAACTTATCACGAGCACCAGAATAACCTTCTGCGTTCGATTGATTAAATTACACCCCCACCGCCGCTTTTTGCGCTGCGATAATTTCTGCAGCGCCGATGCGGGCAAGGCCCAGCAATTGCAAAAATTCCGCTTCAGAGAATGGGTCCTTCTCGGCAGTGCCTTGCACTTCGATGATATTACCTGAACCAGTGAGCACAAAGTTTGCATCGGTTTGCGCGGCGGAATCCTCTAAATAATCGAGATCCAACACCGGCGTGCCGTTGTATATACCGCAAGAAACGGCGGCCAGATGATCCTTCAGCGGGTTCGATTTCACCATTTTGCGGGCTTCCATCCACGTGAAGGCCTCATGCAGCGCCACCCATGCGCCAGAAATTGCGGCGGTGCGCGTGCCGCCATCCGCTTGCAATACATCACAATCCACCAAAATTTGGCGTTCGCCAAGTGCGTTCAAATCCACCACCGTGCGCAATGAGCGGCCAATAAGGCGTTGAATTTCCACCGTGCGGCCCGATTGTTTGCCAGCGGCGGATTCGCGGCGCATGCGCTCATGTGTGGCGCGGGGTAGCATGCCATATTCCGCGGTCACCCAGCCTTTGCCAGTGCCGCGCACATGGGGTGGCACTTTTTCTTCTACGCTGGCTGTCACTAACACATGGGTGTTACCAAATTTCACCAAACACGAGCCCTCAGCATAACGTGTGACCGATTTTTCAATGGAAATGGGGCGCATTTGTTCTGGCGTACGAAGGGATGGGCGCATCAATAATTCTTTCAGCTGATTTTTCATAGCCAAGCCTTAGCGGGCTTTTTTGCGGGCGTAAAGCGCTAAAGAATCTTGATGCGCACCTCCTTAATCATACTTGGTTTGTAATTTGGCCATATTGGGAATGTCGTCCCCAAATTGCCCAATCACATCTTGCGGATTTTTTAAATCCCCATCGACAAGATATGCATATATTTTATTTGCTTCATCTTTGCTTAGATCTCCATATTTGTAATTATTATAAGCAAATCTTAGGCTTGTTCTGTCATATTCTCCTTTGGTAAAAGACTGATCGAATGTTGACTGATCTTGTTTATGTTCGCGAGCCGCTCTTAGAGTCATTTCTTTGCTACTCAAATCGTTGCTTTTCGGCATTGAAATCCCAAGCCGTTGCGCTAAATTGTGAGCCTCTGCTTTGGTTGTGCTGACATAACTGCGCGCTTCATCTGGTGTAATCTGATTATCTTTCTTGCCATTCACGCCTGCTCCATCCGCATTCTGACGCTGTGTAAGAATTTGAGCACGACGCCATTCACTTAATGCTGCTGATTTTCCTGCCTCATCACTGTTATTTGGTTGATATATCCCACCAACAAGATCACTCGCAGAAATCGAAGGTATTTTTGACATGGCTTTTCCTTTCATCATTTTCATTTATAATATTAACATTCATTAACTTATTTGAAAATTAGTCATGTTTATTAAGAATAGTAACTTACGTCTTTAGATAGCAAATATGGTGTCCTTACGTTGAAATCATCGTATCACCACTTGCGCGATGGGCCATTCCTGTTTAACGATGTGGTGACAAAAAAGGCAAACTCGTGTCACTTCTCTTTCGCTATATCTTCACGCAGGCGGCGCTTACATTCATGTCGATTTTGGGCGTGTTGGTGAGTATTATTTGGGTGAGTCAAGCCCTGCGCGATTTGGATTTGGTGACCAATAAAGGGCAATCGCTCGAGCTATTGTTCACCCTTACGTGGCTCACTATGCCCACCATTTTGATGATTATTTTGCCCGTTGCGCTGTTTATTGCGTGTCTTTCGGCGTTGAATAAATTTCAGGCGGATAGTGAATGGGTGGTGATGGTGGCCAGTGGCGCTTCGCCATGGCGGTTGGCGCAGCCATTTGTTGTGTTGGGAAGCTTGATCGCGGCATTTGTGGCATTGATGAGCCTTGAGGTGAGCCCCAGCGCCCAGCGGGAATTGCGGCATTACTTGAGCGCTGTGCGGGCGGATTTGATCACCAATGCGGTGCGGCCAGGGCAATTTCTCACGCTGGATGAAGGCGTGGTGTTTCACCTGCACGCGCGCGCGCCCAGCGGCACGCTTTCGGGGATATTTTTGCAAGATAAACGCGATGTGAACCTTACCACCAGCTATTTTGCCGAAGCGGGGCAGATTGTCAAAAACGCCAATGGTAGCTTTTTGATCATGGATAACGGGATGTTGTATCGTAATGCGCCCGATGGGAAGGAATCGCAGGTGCAATTTGTGCGTTATGCCATTGATTTGTCTGATATTACCTCCGACAAAGCCAAGCTGAATTATAAACCGCGCGAGCGCCGCACGTCGGAATTGATGGCGCCCACAGGCACAGATGAAGTTTCACGGTTTATGGTTGGGCGATTTCGTGCCGAACTGCATGATCGGTTCATCGCGCCGCTTTATGCGTTTGTGATGCCATTGCTAGCGCTGGCCTTTATGGGCAAAGCGCGCACCACGCGGCAGAATCGCTTGCAAATTTTGTTGCTCGCAGTGGGGATTGCGCTGAGCTTACGGATTTTTGGCTTTGCGGCATCGGGCATGGCCGCACGCTCGATGACAGGGGTGTTTTTAGGCTATGGCGTGCCGATTGTCGTGTTGCTGGTAAGTATTTTCGCACTTTTGGGCTGGAAACGTATGCACATCCTACCAAAAAGGCCCCAACGCACAGAAGTGCAGGCAAGCCCTAAGCGTTAACGATATTCACATTTCATTAACTTTGTTGGGAATCAAGCGCATATTTCGTGGCAATCGGGCGTGACAAACTGTTAAAAAGCAGTTAACCAAGGGCATGCGTTTATCGTGGGCATCCCTATTGAGCACAGTATCTTGGCGTTTTGCGCTGGGGCTGGCTGTGCTGTGTGGTGGCAGCATATTGAATGCGTCAAGCGCACATGCGGCAAATGCCCTGAATGCTGTTTTGAGCGACGATCAACCCAAAAAAGACCCTGCATCCGATGAAATGTTGGTGGAAGCTGATGAGCTGATCAATAATAAAGACACCAACACATTGGTGGCACGCGGCGCGGCGCAAGTGTATCGCCAAGGACACACCGTTTTGGCAGACACCATCACATTTTACCGCGAAACCAAGCGCGTAGTGGCGGTGGGCAATGTGAAGTTGATCGAGCCCAATGGTCAAGTGATTTACGCCAATGATGCCGATATCACCCAAAACTTCCAAAAAGGCTTCATCAATGCCATGAAGTCGGACAACCCTGTTGATCGCACCCATTTTGCGGCGCAGCGGGCGGAGCGGCAAGATGGCAACCTCACCGAATATACTAAGGGTGTGTATACTGCGTGCGAGCCGTGCAAGGACGACCCATCAAAGCCGCCGCTGTGGCAGGTGAAGTCGGCCAAGGTGATTCACAATAAAACCGAGCGCACTGTGTATTATCACGATGCGCGCTTGGAACTATGGGGCTTTCCCGTTGGCTATTTTCCGTTTTTCACTGCGCCCGACCCAACCGTACGCCGCCGCTCTGGCTGGCTTCACCCTGTGTATGGCTATAAAACAGCGCTGGGTGCGTTTATTTCTGCACCCTATTATTTGAACCTTGCGCCCGATTACGATGCCACCATCACGCCGATGATCACCAGCCGCCAAGGGCTGCATATGAAAACGGAATGGCGCCAGCGGTTTGAAACGGGCGAATATGCGGTGCGCGCCAGCGGCATTTATCAGCTCGACCCTGAAGCCATGCGCTACCCTGGCAATCGTGAATGGCGCGGTGCGGTGAGCACCTCTGGCCTATTCAATATCAACCAAAATTGGCAATGGGGCTGGAATGGCACCACGTTGAGCGACCGCCGCTATTTGCGCGATTATCGCCTTGGGCCTGATACCGAGCTGACATCGGAAGTGTTTTTGCGCGGCATGGGTGAGCACAGTTATTTTGACGCTCGATTGATGAAGTTCACAGGGCTCTCTGGTGCCGATGTCGACCGCTACTTCCCGCTTGTTCACCCTGTTGTGGATTATTCCACGGTGTTCTCGCTGCCAAAGTTGATCGGCGGGCAATTCTCATTTGATACAAACTTCACCAGCGTCACCCGCAATGGCCTCGATTATGCCGCACGCACCACATCTACGGGCGCGTATAATTTCATTTATGGTATGCCAGGCAATTCCACACGACTGAGCACGCAATTGGGCTGGAAGCAGAATTTTATTGATCCTCTGGGGCAAGTCTGGATGCCATTTGCCTCACTGCGCAGCGATTTGGTGCGTTACGAGGTTGATTCTAACGCTGCATATGACGCCGTTTTGCCCTACCCACTGCGCAACGAACCTGCTGTCACATTGCGCGGCATGCCCGCATTTGGCATGGAATATCGCTATCCGTTCATCAGCGCGTCCGATATTGGCACGCAAATTATTGAACCAATTGTGCAAGCTGTGGTGCGCCCCAATGAGCGCCGCATTGGCTCATTACCAAATGAAGATTCGCAAAGCTTTATTTTTGACGATTCCAACCTGTTCGATACCAATAAATTCTCAGGGTATGACCGCATGGAAGGCGGCACGCGCGTGAATGCAGGCGTGCAATATTCATTGCTAATGAATAACGGTATGAATATTGGTGCGATGATCGGAGAATCCTTCCATGTGATGGGGCGCAATTCCTATGGCACACAAGATTTGCTGCGGGTTGGGTTTGATTCTGGCTTGCAAAGCCACACGTCGGATTATGTCAGCCGCCTCTCGTTCCAACCCAATGAAACGCTAAAATTCTCGGCGCGCATGCGCTTTGATAAAGAGACATTTGCCATGCAGCGCGGTGCGTTTGATGTGTCGGGTAATTTTGGCCCACTGACCGCTAATCTAGGGTATTTGAATGTAGCGCCGCAAGAATTGCTTGGCAATTACACTTATGATCAAGCGCTGTTCGCACATTTGCGCTATAAACTCACCGATCAATGGTCGGTTTATGGCGGGGCATACCATAATTTAGAGAGCAATAAGCGCATCAGCGAATATATGGGCATCACCTATCAAGATGAATGCACCACCGCATCGGTAGAATATAAAGGCACCCGCGTGCGCAATATTGTGGATGTGCCAACACATGATATTATGTTCCGCGTGAATTTGCGCACATTGGGCGAAACAAAAGTGTCGCAATCGGTAGGACAAAAAGCCGCGCCGCCGCTATAGGAAGTTTCAAATGAGCATTATCATTTCCCCATCCCTATTGGCTGCCGATTTCAGCAATCTGTTGGCCGATGTTAAGCGGTTGGAAGCGGCTGGCTGCCCATGGCTGCATTTCGACATTATGGATGGCCATTTTGTGCCGAACATCAGCTATGGCTCTGCCATTTTGAAGGCGCTGCGCCCGCATACAAAAATGCAGTTTGATGTGCATTTGATGATCTCGCCTGTTGAGCCTTACATTGCGGAATTTGCGGCGGCGGGTGCCGATATCATCACCGTGCATGCCGAGGCCACACCGCATTTGAACCGCGCCCTGCAAATGGTACGAGAACTGGGCAAAAAAGCCGGTGTTGCCCTCAACCCGGCCACTCCCGAAAGCGCCGTGGCTCATGTGTTAGACGACGTGGACTTGATCTTAGCCATGACCGTAAACCCTGGCTTTGGTGGGCAAGCGTTTATTCCATCGGTATTGCCCAAAATTGCCGCACTGCGCGGGATGATTGGAAATCGGGCAATTGATATTGAGGTGGATGGCGGCGTGAACGACATCACAGGCGCACAGTGCGTAGCGGCAGGCGCAAATGTGCTGGTGTCGGGCTCATGGCTATTGAAGCATCAAGGCGCGGCGCTAACCACAGCTGTGCAGCAGTTACAAGGCAAATAGCAAGAATGTGCTGCTGTTGCAATCCACATGCACGTGGATTGCTTAGGCTCAGAACTCATTAATTTTCGCGTTTTTTCTCACTTCTTTCCCTTATCCTCCACTGGTTTCCAGCTGCGGGCGATTTGCTGGGCTTGGGTAATTTGTTCAGGTGTGAGTTGCTTTTCAAGCTCCGCACGAATGGCCTGTGCTTCATTCACACCGCGTGCAGAAGCGAGATTGAGATATGCATGCGCCTTCACAAGGTCTTTAGGAGTGCCAACACCGCGCCCATAGGCATCTCCCAAACGAAATAAACCAAATGGATTGCCAACAGCGGCGGTTTGCTGCCAGACTTGGAATGCCTTTGTGGTGTCTTTTTCCGCACCATCAGCATAAATAATTCCGAGGCTATTTTTGGCCGCAATATTGCCTTTTTCAGCTGATTTTTTATACCAATCCATGGCTTTTTTTGTGTCTTTGGTCACGCCTTTGCCTTGATCATAGAGCGCACCACAATTGAACTGCGCATTGGCGTCACCCGCTTCTGCGGCTTCACAAATGAGCTTTTTGCCTTGCTCATAATCTTGCAACACACCTGTGCCTTCCATGTGCAGAACGCCAAGGCGGTTTTTGGCCATCGCACTGTTTTTGGCAGCGCCCGCCGCATACATTGCCACAGCCGCTTGTGGGTCGGCTTTGCCATCAATCCCCACCTCTAACAATCGCCCCATATAAAATGCGGCATCTGGCTCGCCCTTTTCAAAAGCTTCTGCCAATAGCTTGCTGGCTTTGGGGTAATCCTTGGCATCAATGGCTTTCAGGCCATCTTGCAGTGGCGTTGCAAAAGCTGCGCTGAAGCACACAGTTGCCAGTAATGTTGTGATAAGAATGCGGTTCATGGGATGCTCCTTTAGAATTTATAGGTGAGTGACATGGTAAGCTCGGGTTTCCCCTTAAACGTAGTAGGGTGAATAAGTGGCACGGCCAGCACGGCATCTAGGCTTAAGTTGGCGCCATTAAGGCGTGCACCTAGCCCAGTGGAAAGCAATTGATCGCCTGAATGGGTGGAATAGCGTCGCAACACGCCGCCATCAACAAAACCAAATAGAGATGCGCTTTGGCCGAGTTTAGCTTGCGTTTGATATAATAAATCAGGTGATTTTCCTTTTTCCAGTGGCTGCATCAGCGCAAAACTCTTTTGCACCTCCACACGCCCATAGCCGCCCACATCACCTTGCAGTGAAATGTCCCTGAACCCACGCACGGCCTCAAAACTGGTGAGGCCTAAGGCTTGTGGGCTGAACAGCACACGCGGGGCATATTGACCATTCAGCTGCGCAACCGCCTGTCAATTCTCGCCAAAACTGTGAATGGCCACGAGTGCTGCATCCAATTTTTTAAAATTTGCGCGTGGTGTGAATTGATCCCCACCAAACTCGGCCGAGCCACCCGCCATTTGCGGCAGGCCATAACTCACCCCAACATCGGCCACAAATTTGGTTTTCTCCAAAAAATATTCCACATTCGCACTAGAGCGCAGCCATGAAAAGCGTTGTGGTGTCAGCCGCGCCGCATTGATGCTGCTTTGCCCCCAATAACTGTTCATAGATTGATTGAGGTGGAAAATCATGTTTTGGTCGCGATACATCACCCGATCAATCGCCACCGAACCCGTGCCCGTTTGCGAAAAACTATTGGCCAGCACAGAAACAGCCTTGTCTTGCTCGGAATAGGAACCATTGGCCTGCAGAGTGAAATACCCCAGAGGCAAACTCACTGACCCCGCCAACGCGTTGGAGGCACGCGTGCCAGAATAGGTAAAATTCCACGCATCAAAGGGGTAAATCGCATCTTGCATCTCAAAGCCAAGTTTTATGCGATTATGCCCCACATCTTTGCTGCCGCGCGTATCAAAGCCAAAACTGGGGTGAAACCGTGCCGTTTTGCGCTCAATCACCCGCACCACGCTAGTGCCCACTTGCGTGCCAGGCAAAATATCCACCGTGGCTTGCGAGGCAGAATTGCGATTGATTTGTGCAATGCCTTGCTCAATATCACGCAAATTGAGCTGATACCCCTCCACATAGGGAAAGGCTATGTCGCGCGCCAATCGTGTGGCAGGGCGAGCGGTATTTTTAGCATCCCACACGCGGTAATATTCCAACCGCTCCACCATGCCTTCCACCACCTGCATGTTGAGCGTGCCCGATTTTAAATCTTGCGGCGGCACAACCAATTGGGTGGTGATTAAGCCGCGCTTGATATAGGCATTTTTAACACTCGTGATCAGCGCTTCAATCTCAAACTGCCCCATGCATGTACCACGATAGGGTTTGGCAAATTCCGCCACTTGGCTCGCTGGCAGCGCATTTACACCCGTAATATTAATGTGGTGAATATCAAAGCACACTGGGCTTTTGGCAGTGGGGGCTTGCTCACCCGCCAGTGCATTGCCCTGTTGCCCACGCTCTAAATGTTGCAAACGCTGCGCCTGTGTTTGCGCCTTGAGCAAATCGAGACCGAGATCTTGTTGGGCCAAAACAGGGCTGACACCCAAGAAAAAGCAAAATACACTTAAATGCGCAAATGAAATTCTCATTTCAGCACCCCAGCAAAAAAGCCAATGGGGCGCGGTTTGATAATCCCTGCACCAATTGGCACGGTGCGCTTGAGTACTGTTGAGCTTGTTGTCACCCCGCCAAACGCCGCGACATTCACGCCCTCATAAACTATATCAGGCGAAGCGATGTTGATTGCACCGAGCGTGGACGACACAAACCCGCCATTATACGCCAAGCTCGCCCACCCATCATTGCCATGAAACGCACCAAGCACACCAGCAGGGCGGAACATCAGCGATGGATACAGCACACTGCCAAACCTTACATGCGCGGCCGTTAACTGCGTATCGAGCCCACCAATAAAGATTGCACCAAGGCTTTCAATCGTGCCGCCTGCCAAAATGGTGAGTGTGTCTTGCGAGGTGAGCCTGCCTTCCACCAGTGCTATATTGGCGTGGCCTGTTGCGCGGCAGAAGATCATGCAGCGCCGCCGAAAATACGCATCACCACTCACCACGCTGGATGAGCGCACATCACCTGTGGTTGTGATATTCACTTTGCGCCCCTCCACAATGCCAGCACTATTGGTGAGTGACGCCGCGTTGATCGTCAAATCTTCTCCAGCTGAAATTGTGGCGCGTTCATTAGCGATCAGTTGTGCAGGGTAAAATGCAGAATGGACCTGTTTTGTGCCCAACCCCAATGCCAAACTGCTAGTGCGATTTTGCACATCTGCCGTGCCTTGCATCAGTGTTTCACTCCGCACCTCACCTGTGGATGTGAGTGTGATGGCATTATTAGACAATAACTTACCTGATAAATTGCGAATATACCCACCAGCCTCTAACACTAATGCCTCAATATCCGCACTTAACGTGCCAAGCGCAGTGCCGTTCACACTTGTGTTGAGAATATTGCCGTTCGGCGCCAGTAAGGTCAGCCCGCCTTTACTATTGGAATCCCCCGCGGTTGTTGCATAACCTTTGATGAGCATGCCATTATTGTGAATATCACCGGTTTGCGCCACTATACTTACGCCCGCCCCAACACTTTGCAGTGTATTTTGTGTAAGCGGGTTAGAGGTGAAGACAAATGATGGCGCCGTAAAATTCGCGCCATTTTGCGCGATTACATTCGTGCTATTTACTGCTACATCGCCTTGCGACAACAGCGACACCGCATTGAAATTCAGCGCGGAATTATTGAAAGTTGCTACACCACCAGCATTGATAATGCTCGATTGCGTGCCAACAGCACTGGCTGTCACATAGTCAATAAACATCGCCCCTTGCGCTGTGAGGGCAAGGCTATCACCGCTCACATTCAATGTTGAAGGCGCAACTGATGTGCCCACAAGCCGCAAATTTTGCGCCGCCTCAATACTTATGCCGCCAAGTGGCGCAAAGCTGCTCACATCGCGCGTCACCGCAGCAATATCAATGTTGGACAGGTCAATATCCCCCAATGTGCTGAGCAAACGCACTCCGCTTTGGCCGGAGGTGATATTTGTGCGGGCTGTGCCATCCGTCGCAATTGCTTTGGCGCTCGATTCAACACTGCCTGCGCTTTGCACATTCACGCCTGCCAGTGTCAGCACGCCATTGCTTTGCACGCGCACGCCTTGGGCACCTGCTGTTGTACTGCCCGCCCAGCGCACGCCCGCGCCTTGATCTGTCACCCGCAGGCGAATTGCTCCACCGTTCAACACCGCGCCTTGAGAAATGGTAAGAGCAATATCGGTGCGAGACGGCAGGATTTGCGATTGATAACTCACCCAATCGCTTGCTGCCGCATTTGCATCAAAATTATGGATGCTATGCCCCGCGATGATGTTCAATACGCCAGTACCAGCATTCACTGGCCCTGAAATCTCCACATCTTTGGCGATGATATCGAGCCGCCCGCCATCGCTCGTCAGCCCCGCACCATCTATAACAATACGCCCTTGCGTAGTGGAAAGCGCAATATTGCCACCGCTCACATTTGGCACGCCTGTGGTGAGTGCCACACCACCAAACCCCACAAATTGCCCACCATTCACTGATATGCCATTTGGGTTCGCAATAATCACATGCGCAGGCGCACCCGCAATATCGAGCACACCATTAATGCTTGATGTCGCGGTTGATGTGACCTCATTCACAATCACTTTGGCCGATTGCGCGCTATTATTGAGCGTTGCACCTGCACTTGGCACGCTAAAATTTTGATATTTATTGAGGCTGACGCCGCCAGAATTTTTGGGAGCAATCTGCACTGTGAGTTTGCCACTTGGCGCCACACTCACACTGGTGGCTGTGCTGCCATCCACGCGAATGGCTTGCGCCTGCGCAAAACTGCACATCACGCAATACAGCACGCCCCACATCACCATTCTACGCATTTGGCACTCAGCTTGACTTCAACTTTAGAAGATATTAATAAAACCTTAAGATGCATAAACAACTTCTGCAACCGTTTTTTTTGCTGCTGCGCACAATGTGCCGCCTAGCGGTCTTGTACCTATCTATTGTCGCACTTGAAACGCCGCCAGTTCATGCAGAGCCTGCCCATCCGCTCCTCAACACAATTTGGGATGTCCAAGCGCGCAGTGCCATCTCACAACAAGAATTGGTTGCAAAAATTATGGCGGCTGATGTAACAATAATTGGCGAAACCCATGGCAACCCCGACCATCACGCCCGGCAGGTGTTTCTGATCAATGCGCTGAGTGAAAAAGGCAAAAATGCCGCGCTTGTACTTGAAATGCTTGACAGCACCCACACACAAACCGCTGACGATTTTATCAAATCCAGCCCTGAAGATGCCACCAATTTGGGCGCAGCGCTGAATTGGCGCGCCTCTGGCTGGCCAGATTTTACCCTGTATAAACCCGTGTTTGAAGCCGCAATGCGCGCGCGCTGGCCAATCATTGGCGGTGATATTCCAGCACAAGAGCAGCAGGATATTCGCGCGGGGAAATCGCCAATAAACATCACTGCTTCACAAACCAACTCATGGAACGCCACACTGCAAACCGCGCATTGCAACACGCTCACACCTGAAGCGCTTGCGCCGCTGGCAAAGCTGCAAATCGCGCGTGATCAATCAATGGCCCGCGCCGCCCAAATAAATTCCCCTGCGCTCATCATCGCTGGCCGCGCCCACGCGAGAAAAGACCGCTCCATCCCCGCCCACATCACAGGCAAAACCACACTTTCAGTTGCATTTATTGAACTTAAAGACAGCAAAAACCCGCAAGAGTATTTGAAACTCCCAAACGAAACATCCCTTACAACGCCACTGTTCGACTATATCTGGTTCACACCAAAACGCCTTGAGACGTCCACCTGCGAAAAATTAAAGGCCAAGGGGTTGGTGAGGTGATCTCCGCCAATCAATGTGAATTAACTGCGAATGATAGTTCAAATATACTCATAGAAGCGCAAGGGATGTGTCCTATGGTGCAAATAGACACACTTCATTCTCGCCAACAGCTTCGCCCCATTGGTGACAGCGAACACCATGCCTAAAGCCCGCACGGCAGCGCATGCGCGCTCACGATGCTGTTGAAAAGAATTAAGAGCGAGAGGAGGAGGGAGAGGAATTGGCGCATTTAAGATGATTTTAAAATTGACAAATGTTTAATATACGATTGTATATTATCATTTAAAAATTCTGAAAATCTATCATATAGAAGTTTTGGTTTAGCATCTCCTTCCATAAATTCATAAACTTTAGGATCATCTGAATTATCAAGAAAGAAATTTATTATATAACCTTGATGCATAAAAAATGGAGAGACATTATCTGGTATAATTCCAACAAGATTATTTTCTTCTAGTAAATCTTTAGTGCCTCTTTTTGTATTTAATACATTTGGATAAAAAACATCAGAACCAACGAACAATTCACCTGCTTTTTTCCCAGCAATTCGCATAAAATTCTCATATTCTTTAGGTAAATTATCACCAAAATATTTTTCAATGTCTAAAATTTCTTTATCGCTACAACCAACCAATTTGGTTCCTGTTGCCTCAGAAAAATTATTAAGAATTTTTTCGATTTTGCTCATATCATTTATTTCTTACTATTACGTCTATTTGCCTTATCATTTTTAGTAGATTTATAACAAGTTCCAATAATGTATTTTGCTTCTACAGTTGCAGAAACATACCCATCATTTAAATAAAACTCTAATAAGTAAGCCAGTGGTAAATTTGGATAATCAAAAACAGATAATATTACGCCTACACTTTCTTTTGGTATTAAAATATCATCATAAGGTTCCTGGAGGGATTTTCCATGAACCGCTATTTTAAGTTTAGCTAAATCATTCTCCTTAAACTTTTCCATCATTTTTTCTCTGTTGGAATCCCCGTATTAAAAGTAACTTTTCCATCTGCATACTTTGTGAATCCAAACTCAACATTTATTACTCGTCCATTTGTTCCAGTAATTGGAATAATTTGATTATATTCCGTTCCGTATTGTGTAGTCTTTCTTAAAACAGCAGTACTTTCATTAAAGTATAGCTGATTTGCTAATTGTTGCCAATTATTTTGATTAAACCCCAGAGCCTTTTCAAACCAAATTGCCTTGAATTGATTTTTTGGATGTGATGGATTTAACAAATAAATAGATAGTTTACTTTCCAAATTGGAAATATCAAAACCTCTTTGTATAGTCGTAGTTAGCGTTTCATTGATAATCTTACTTGCAGTCCCAGCACTCACTCTTCCAGCCGCCGCGCCAGCATTAATTGCTTTTGTAACAGCTGTAAAAAATGCTAAATCTGCCCCCAAACTGGTAATTGCATCAATGTCGCCATCTGCCACACGCCCTGCATATTCTGCAAATTGGTTGAGCATGGTTTGGCTCACTTCATTGGGGTGCTCACCCGCGTACCGCAAAAACTCATTGGTGAGCACAGTGAACTCTGCCACTTTTTGTTGTGCAGCTGCATTGCCCAAATAAGCGCGGTAGGCTGTGCCAGCAATCATTTTGATTTCTGTCACAGAATTGGCAAGGCTACCCAAAAACAGTGCATTGGTGCTGAGTTGATTATTATAAACTGCCAAAGTGCTGGCTTTTGTTGAACCTGCGCGGAACGCTTCATTCGTAATATTCTGAATTGCAGTCGACTCAATCCCCATCAAATTTGCGGCTGAGGTGAGTGCCGTAGGGTATTTTGTGATGAATTGGCGGAAGACTTCGGGTTCTTCCCATGCGCAGCGTAGCATGGTGCGGAAATACATGTCTAAATAGCTCGCTTGATCTGCCCCAATTTGCATGCCAAGTTGCGTCATGGTTTTGCGATAATCTTCACCTTTTTCAAGCACATCCATCACTGCAATTTTCTTAGCATTATCGCCAAAAATCGCGTTAAACTGCTGCAGTGTGTAGCCGCACACACCCAGTGTTGGGCATGGGAATTGAATGGTCACTTCGCCCGCTTCCGAGCGATGATAGACTGCGCCTTCAAGCTGCATCACCATTAACATCTCGGAGGTGGGGGGCTGATAGCCCGCACGCTGTGCACTCTCGATCGTTTCCCGCAGGCGGCCTGTAGTTTGAAACCCGCCGCTGGCCACAAATGCCGCCATCGCCTCGCGGCTTGCACCGCGAATCATCATGGATTGGTAGCGGTTGACTTCGAATTGGCCAGATTCTTTGATGCTGTCTGGCACGTTTGCCGTCAGCGCATTAATCACCCGCCCAGCCGCTTTCACATCCTCATACACTTTCAATAAATTAAGCTCGGGCACGCCAAAATTCCCACTAGAGGTGCGGGTGAGGCGTTGCATGGCGTAAGGGTCGCGGTTGAGATTGAACAAATCGGGTGTGCCCACAACATTGCGCAGTTTCACCTCGCCTGTGCCCAGCGTGGCAAAGGTGATGCCGTTGACGTTTTTATAATCGCGGTGGAAGCCGCCCGAGAGCGAGTTGAGAATTCTTTGCCACGCGGGCGCGTTGCCCACCAAGGCGGCGGTGTCGAAGCCGAAGTTAAAATTCCAATTATTATAATGGTTAGAGTCTTGGAAGTTGTCGAAC
>JANPGK010000007.1:0-1532 GCA_031423895.1 Hyphomicrobiales bacterium | reverse complement strand
GCCGGCGCGACGGTGATCGAATCCCCGGTGTGGATGCCCATCGGGTCGATATTCTCGATTGAACAGATGATGATGGCATTGTCCGCGCGGTCGCGGACCCCCTCCATCTCATATTCCTTCCACCCCAGCAGCGACTCCTCGATCAGCACCTCGGTGGTCGGCGACGCATCGAGTCCCCCCCGGACGATGTGCTCGAACTCTTCACGATTGTAAGCAATGCCGCCGCCGGTACCGCCCATGGTGAAACTCGGCCGGATGATCGACGGCAGCCCGGTGCGCTCCAGCACCGCAAACGCCTCGTCGATACTATGCGCGATCCCCGACCGCGCGCTTTCCAGCCCGATCTTCGACATCGCATCGCGGAATTTGATCCGGTCCTCGGCCTTGTCGATCGCCTCGGCATTCGCCCCGATCATCTCGACGTTCCATTTGGCCAGCGTGCCATCGGCATCGAGCGCCAGCGCTGTGTTCAGCGCGGTCTGGCCGCCCATCGTCGGCAATATCGCCATTGTCTCGCCCGGATGCAGCCCGCGCTCGCGCGCGATGATCTTGGCGACGATGGCAGGCGTGATCGGCTCGACATAAGTCGCCCCCTCCGGCCCGACCAGCTCCGGGTCGGTCATGATCGTCGCCGGATTGGAGTTGACCAGAACGATCCGGTACCCCTCCTCGCGCAAAGCCTTGATCGCCTGCGTCCCCGAATAATCGAACTCGCACGCCTGCCCTATGACGATCGGGCCAGCGCCGATGACGAGGATGGAGTGGATGTCAGTGCGTTTGGGCATTTGGACTCAGCCGTTTCTATTTGGCGGGAGGATACGCGCTTCGGGCGCGTCTATGTTTGCGTCGCACCAAGCGAGTGCCTCTGCCACCTTATCGTTTTTCAAGACGTAACTGCTGTGCTGCCAATTACGCAAATCCTCTCTGCTCTCGACATCGTCGCCCATCGGCCTGCTCACAAATCCCCAGCGCAAGTTGGGAGCCGCCAAAAGCTCATTGAAAATGCGGCTGTTAGACATCCAATTTGCCGTCGGAGAGGACCGATGCATTTGCTCGCCCCGAGCTACCAATATGATATCTTCTCCCGGTCGGATGGCTGGTTCTGGATAGTCGACGTTGCTCAGCCTCCGGCGCGCTTCATTTTCCGGCACAAATGCGACTTCAACGCGCCGTGATCCAATCCGTACCCAGACAAGGTCGGCCAACGACGCCGATGAACCGCCGTCATAACGATACTCATCGGACGTTCTGAACCAAAACGTAACACGCGAGATCGCCCTGCTTTCGTCGATCGAAAAAGATATGTCGTCTGTTTGGGCATGACAAAAAACCTTGTCCACAATCGGTGTCGCCCGGGGACCCTCGGTACTTGTCTCTAGCGACGCGCTCCAGCCATTGCCTTGATAGGTCAATGACCAGAAGTTGGACTGCGCTTCAGACGGGGTTGCAGAAAGTGCCGCCAAGCATAGGCAGCAACGCGAGGCAAAGTTGAGCTGAAAACTCACCGCAATCCCCCCACAAACCGCTCGAAC
>JANPGK010000006.1:0-1884 GCA_031423895.1 Hyphomicrobiales bacterium | reverse complement strand
CGGCACCCGCATTCCGATCCGCTCCGACGAAGAACTGTTCGGCTGCTTCGCCGCCATCGACGTCATGCTTAATCTCGCATGGCATATCCCCGCAGAGATCGAGTCCTATTTGCGCGGCAACGGCTACACGGGCCGGTTGGTGCATATCGTCTGACAGCGGAGGAGGATGCAGTGGCCGGGGTTGACATTTGGCTGGTTGTCGGCGCGCGACGCTGGGCAAGAATCATCGCAGCGGAACTTTGCGCGACGCTGCCGCGCGGAGCATCGGTCCAGTTGCAGGCAAGCCGCGACGATGCGGACTTGCAAGCATGGTGGCGCGCCTCCCCGTACATGCAGAAAATCGAGATCGTCGAAGCGCCGAGGCCATGCTGCCACCCGACAATCGGCGTGGCGCTAATTGCCAATTCGGCATACTTGCACCCTTCGGCGATCGAAGCCGCATTCGCCGCCGGCTACCATGTGGCTAGCGAGAAACCACTCGCGTTTTCGCGACGTGAAATCCAGCGTCTCCTGGATGCCGCGGCCGGCGCCCGACTCAAGCTGTTCCCGACCAACACCTATCTCTTCGCGGACTACTTGCGCGTGTTCAAGCGCGACTGGCTGGCCGGCAAACGGTACTCCGACATTCAGCTCACATGGTCCGACGCCACCACCGAAACGCGCTACGGCCAAGCCAAGAGCTATGACTCCGGCGTCCCGATCATCCACGACGTGCTTCCACACATTGCCTGCATCATAGTCGCCACACACGGCGCGATAGCGCCGGGGGCATCGGAACTCGTCGTCCAGCGCGGCGGCAGCGAAGTAAACGTCCGTTACGAGTGCGGCGAAATGACGGTCAGCGCAAACCTGTCAAGAAATTCCAAGCAGCGGGTGCGCCGCGCCCGTTTTTGGGGCGCAGGCGTTGAAACCGAAATCGATTTCTCGATGGAGCCAGGCGGCGTGATCGTCGGCAAGGCAGCGGCACAAAGCGCCGACCCGCATTGGCACTCAAAACGCAGGCCGCTCGCGGAGATGCTGCACAGCTTGCAGGTATACTTCGCCGAGGGCGTGATGGATGATCGCCTTGATCCAATGGCAGCGCTCCTTGGCAGCGAAATGACCGACAGCGTAGCCGACAGCTATGTGCGACAGCAGATCGCGTACCTGCGGAATCACTGCGGGGACAGGTTCCCCGAGGTCAGCGCCGATTTCGCGTACGCAGCCAAGGAAGCCGAGTCCGTCGCTCGCCGGGCTTTGCCGTACCTTCCGCACGATTCGCCATTGAAAGCGCTCGCACACTAGTATTTCGTTTCAATTAAATATTTACGATTGCGTCATTTGGAAGTCAAAGCGTTTCCACTGAAAGCGAACCGGGTGAGCATTCATTTCGTCGATGCCTTTGAGGATGCGCTGCTTGAGTTCATCGAGCGATGCAACGCGTATGTGGCGCAGGAAGGAGCGCGCCATTTTGGAGAAAGCAGACTCGACCAAATTCAGCCACGAGCCGTGCTTTGGGGTGTGAACGTATTCGAAGCGGCCCGGATGACTCGCCAGCCAAGCCATGGTTTCCTTGGAGATATGCGCGCTATGGTTGTCCAGAACGACCCGGATGATTGCGCCGGCGGGGTAGTGCTCATGCAGTCGCTGCAGCAGGCCGATGAATTCAATGCTTCTGTGGCGGGGCTCGACGTTGGCGATGATCTCTCCTGTGTGCAGGTCCAGCGCCGCCAGAATCGACAAGGTGCCATGACGGACATACTCATGGTCGCGCCCAATGCCGGAGTACTTGCCAGGCACAGGAGGCAAATCTGGCGCAGTGGTACCCAGTGCCTGCACGCCAGGTTTCTCATCGACGCTGACAGTATAGATCGGCGTTGGACGCGCATCGTGCACCGCGTCGGC
>JANPGK010000005.1:0-147781 GCA_031423895.1 Hyphomicrobiales bacterium | reverse complement strand
ATCCTCGGGTCAAGCCCGAGGATGAGGGGATTAAAATTGAAATGGGCGATGCAGGATTGTTCACCGCAATTTTGAACGCCGTAAATTGCCCGCCGCACACAGCTGCCAAGTTGAAGCAAGATTTAGGGCGTATTGATAAATTGGTTGAGGATTTAAAGGGTAATTTGCGTAATAAATTTTTAGATGAAGCTCTTGAAAAGACAAAACAAGATTTAGAAACATTAGACATTCTAATTTCTGTTGGGGCTTTGAATAGAATGTTTGCAGAAGAAAAAGAGCCTATCGGTAATCGAACCCCTGAAGATATTGCGATTAGGTTTCATGCATTAAGGCAACTACAAGGTAAAAATTTATCACAAAAACAGATAGCTACAATTCGCGCCTATGTTGAGATTGAGTGTAAATTAAGTGAAGCGGTAGAAGAATTAAAAACATTTGCTACCGCGCATAAGCTCGATATTACGCCAGCCATCACGCAATTCGAAGCCCGCATTGCCGCGTTTGAAAAAGCGGGCATTGATACATCAAAAATTACGTTTTCAGGAAGTTTCGGCCGTCGCCTCAATTATTATTCGGGCTTTGTGTTCAACATCACACTGCCGCACAATTCTCCTGATAAGCCATTAGCAGGCGGTGGGCGTTATGATGATTTAATCACAAAGCTTGCTCATGGTCATAATGTGCCCACCCCTGCGGTGGGCTTTGCCGTGTGGAATGAAAGGTTTATACCATGAAAAAACCCCTCATTCTCGCCATCCCCTCCAAAGGCCGCATGCAGGAGCAGGTAAAAGAGCTTTTTGCGCAGGCTGGGCTTACCATCAACCACGAAAAAGGCAGCCGCAATTATACCGCCAGCATTGTGGAATTGCCCAATGTGGAGATTGCGCTGCTTTCTGCCAGTGATATTGCGGGTGCGCTCTACACTGGGCAGGTGCATTTGGGCATTACAGGTGAAGATTTAATCCACGAAACCCACCCGCAGGCTATAAATGCGGTGAAATCGCTTAAACCGCTGGGTGTTGGCAAGGCCGACGTTGTGGTGGCGATTCCTAGGCTTTGGCTGGACGTACAAACCATGGCCGATTTAGATGAGGTGGCCATTATCATGCGGCAAAAAACGGGGCAGCGATTGCGTGTCGCTACAAAATATATTCACATCACGCGCGGCTTTTTTGCCAAGCACACGCTGGTGGATTATCGCATTGTTGAAAGCGCTGGCGCCACCGAAGGCACACCCGCGCGTGGGCAGGCGGATGTGATTGTGGACATTACCTCTACTGGGGCAACGCTCAAAGCCAATGGCTTGCGGATTTTAGATGACGGCGTGATTTTGGAATCGGAAGCGCATTTATGGCACAGTGTGAATGCAAAGCTGAGCGATGTGCAATCGGCCGCGCTCACTCAAATAATGAACGCGTTTGGCGCACAGGCATAATATAACGGATGCGATTTTTGGATAAGCGCACCATTTTGGGGCGCACATGGTGCGGGCGCAGGCGCTCAATGGGCACGGGAATATAGGTGCGCGGCTCTGGTTCTAAAAATGCGGGCATAAAGCTGGTGAACATGCGCTTGTTATAAATGCCAGCCATATATCCAAAACGACGATCTCGCCATTCCACACCGACATACGGCACAAATTCTAGATTCCAAACCGTTAAACCTGCAGCAAAAATACCAGCCGCATATTGGGTGGGTTGGCCGCGTTCAATTTGCCCCTGCACAAATGGGCCAAGTTTGAAACCCAGTACGGGATAGCCCCATGCGATTTTTTGAAACAATCGCGGCGTTGTGCCACCTTCTACATTCATGTAATATTGCACAAAGCCTAGAGATTGCACGTCCCACACACTATTCAGCGTGAGCACGGGCGCGATGGAGCGGTAGCCATCCTTATATTGCAAAATCCCGCCCGCATACACCGCATGGGTGAGGGGAGGGGTTCTCAACACACTGCCCAATTGCGCGGTATATCGATAGGTATGAATAATCGATTCATTTGTGGTTTCAAGGGCATGGCTATATTTTGTGTGCAGCAATAGCGGCATGATTTCAAATTGCCACAGCACAAATTCCGCACCGCTGGTGGAGGTTTTTGTGCGAGCATTCACATCATATTGCGTGAAGCCATGGTATGGTGCAGGCGCACTGGCACGCACCATGGGCATGGTAAGAACAGATGTGATGATGAGAACTAATACGCCACGCATGGTGTTTTATAGTATATATTAGGCGCATTTGCATTTTGTCTGTGTATTTACTATGAATATATAAATTTGTATATTTTATTTGCGCTCGTGCCGCTCAATTTTCGCAACATCTAACCCAATTTTTTCTACAATAGCAAGGAGCAGTGAGTTTTGGTACTCTAAATGCGTGAGCACCACTTCAATTTCATGCTCGGCTTTTATATTGACGTCTAAATCGTGTTGGGCACGGGCTTCCGATTGCGCACCTTGAATATTTTGCCCCACCATAATGAGCGGCATCAGGAATATTTGAATGAGATTGGAAATAAACAGCCACAACACAAAACCCATGGGGGGGTCGAACCGCAATTCAATAGGGGCGAGTAGGTTCCAGCCCAGCCAGCACAGAGTCCATGTCACAATAATGAAGAAAAACCCCATTGTGCCAATGCGGGAGGTGATCCACACCGCGAATTTTTGCACGCGGGTAAGCCGGCGTCGCAAAACGATATGCGGATTTTCAAGCGGCACGCGCTGCGATTTGAGCAGCGAAAGGGACGGGGGCGTTTTGGTCATGATAGTCCTCAATTTTGAGCAGGACCTGAGAATCCAGAATCAATTTATAAATTACTCTAACAAGTTGGGTCCTACCCACAAGGGGTAGGGGAAACGATATTGTTTTTATGTGTAATCACAATCTCCAACCCTTTTTTCATGATTGAGGGCAGGGCGTGGGTGTGAGCGGTAGTGAGCGAGTCAAACCACATGTCCGAAGGCGCATCAATAGTGCTGCCCACATGTGCCAGCCACACATGCACATGCGCAGTGAAATGGGTGAAGACATGGGTGTAGCTGGTGGGCAATAGTTGATAGGGCAGGCGAAACGGTGCATCATTCAGGGCATGCGATGTGTTGGCCTCATAGCCGTTTTGCCAACCAGCTGAGGGAATCTCGATCATATTTGCCAGCAAACCTTTTTCAGTTCGTTGACGAAGTAAAATTTCGGTATTATTTCTAATAACGGCAAATATGGCGATATTGCGCGTTTCTTTTGATTTTTTTATGGATTTTATCGGGTATAGTTCCTGTGTTTTTGCAGAAAATGCTGCGCATGCTGGCTGCATTGGGCACACTTCACATTTAGGATTTCTGGGTGTACACACCTGATTGCCGAGATCCATCAATGCTTGGGCGAAGGCCGCAGGGTCACTCGGGATGAGTGGGGTGAGGCGCGCACGCACTTCATGCTCTAGCTTGGGCTTGAGCCTATCCAATGCAAATACGCGTGCGATCACGCGCATCACATTACCATCTACCACCGCCACGCGTTGCCCCGCGCAAATGGTGGCTATGGCGGCGGCCGTATAGGCACCGATGCCAGGCAATTTCAATAAATCATCATAATACAGCGGAAATTGCCCTTGGTATTGTTGCACCACAACCTGTGCACAGGCATGCAAATTGCGGGCACGGGCATAATAGCCAAGGCCAGCCCACGCCGCCAGCACCGCATTTTGCTCAGCAGCAGCAAGGGCCTGCACCGTGGGCCAGAGCGCTAAAAATTTTTCATAATAAGGCGCAACTGCCGCGCTGGTAGTTTGTTGCAGCATAATTTCTGACAGCCACACATGGTATGGATTAGCGCGCCCCTTCCGCACCCGCCATGGCAGTTGCCGATCATGCGCTGTGTACCATGCCAATAATGCGGGGATGTGCGATTCCATAGACATTTATATATTGAAAATTGAAACGCTATACGACAATTTTCATTTTACGCTGCGCGCTTCCCCTTCGCCATGGCTTCGGCGGACAAGTCGCATGCGCTTGTGCCAAAACATGAATGTTTTGAGTATAACTATTGCATTCATTTCTAAATGGAACCATCTTGAATCGATGGCTTATAAACCCAAAGACCCGCAGCCCCTGAATAGTTTGGTAGAAAAATTGATGAAGCCAATATTGGCGGATCATGGCGCAATGACCTATGTGTTGCTCACGCAATGGCCGCGCGTGATGGGCGATGCACTGGCGCACTGCAGCGCGCCGCAAAAGCTGATGTGGCCGCGGCAGAAAGAAGGTGTTGATGAACGCGCCCCCGCCACATTAGTATTGCATGTGAGCGATGGCGGCACTGCGTTACAGATTCAACAAGATACGCCACAAATTTTGCAACGGATTAATGCACTCTACGGCTGGAAAGCGGTGGGGGCGCTCAAAATTAAGCAAGTGTTGCAATTGCGTGCTGCGCCTGTTCAAGCCGCACCCTTGGTTGTGCCGCCCGAAATTGCCGAGCATGTGGAGCATATTGTGCCCCAAGGTGATGATGAATTGCGGAACTCATTATTACGTTTGGGAAACGCAATATTCTGCCTTGAAAAAGGCACAAATGCCCCGCAGAAGTAAGTGTCATTTCTGAGTCTTGAGGGAGTTGAGCATGAAACAATCAATCCGTAATATTATCATTGGGTTAGGCGTAGTGACCATATTGAGCGCTGCGGCTATTGGTGCGCAGGCGCAAATGGCAGCGCCAGTGCAAAAAGAAAAAATCAAAACTATTAATATTAAAGACGTTTTGGTGCCGCATCCTTTAGGGGAAAAAGTGCAAGGCAGCGCAACCGCACCCGTCACGATTGTGGAATATTTTTCGTTGACCTGCAGCCATTGCGCCACATTTCATAAAGATACATATCCGCAATTGAAGGCACAATATATTGATACGGGCAAAGTGCGCTTTATTCATCGCGATTTTTGGTGGGACCCAATTGCCCAAACAGAATCAACCTTGGCGTGGTGCTCTGGCGATAAATATTATGCGGTGCAGGATATGTTCTTTTCCCAACAGGATGTGATTTTTAAATCATCCGACCGCAAAGCCACGCTCAAAGCCATTGCCCAGCAAATGGGAATTAATGAAAAAGCATATGATGAATGCTTAGCGAACCCCAAAATTAAAGCGGGCATTGTTTCGGTACGGGATGATGCCGAGAAAAAATTGGGTGTGCAATCGACCCCAACATTCATCATCAATGGCGAAGTGCACACGGGCGCGATGAAAATGGATGAAATGGCACCAATTTTGGATCGTATGATAGCGGCTGCCGGGAAGAAATAATCATACATGCAATTCGAACGCCTGAAAATTACAGGGTTTAAGTCGTTTGCCGAGCCTATTGTGGTGCAAATTCCTGTGGGGCTTACAGGTGTGATTGGCCCCAATGGGTGTGGCAAGTCGAACCTTGTGGAGGCCATGCGCTGGGTGATGGGGGAAAGCTCATCGAAAGCCATGCGCGCCGGTGAGATGGATGACGTGATTTTTGCGGGCGCGGCAGGGCGTGCCGAGCGTCAATTTGCTGAAGTGTCTATTGTGCTCAATAATGATGCCCGTAGCGCGCCCGCCATTTTCAATCACGAGCCGATGCTGGAGATTAGCCGCAAATTGGTGCGCGGTGCTGGGTCAACTTACCGCGTGAATGGCCGTGAGGTGCGCGCGCGTGATGTGCAGCTCCTATTTGCTGATGCCGCCAGTGGTGCGCGTTCGCCATCGATGGTGCGGCAAGGGCAAATTGCCGAGCTCATTGCCGCCAAACCGCAAGCGCGCCGCCGCATTTTGGAAGATGCTGCGGGTATTTCAGGCCTTGCGGCACGCCAGCACGAGGCAGAGCTGCGGTTGAATGGTGCGGCGGCGAATTTGGAAAAGCTCGATACAACGCTTAACAGCTTGCAACAACAGCAACAGGCCTTACAAAAACAAGCACGTGAAGCCGAGCGATATACAAAAATATCGCATGAAATTCAACAGCTTGAAGTGAAAATTGCGTGTAAACAGTTGGAATATGCGGATCAAATCGTAACACAACTGATGCACACATTAGAGGTGGCGCAAACGGATTTTGCCACAGCGCAAACCCAAGAATTGCAGGCCAATACCGCCACAACCGCAGCGCTGCAGTCGGTGGAGCACATACGCAAAAAGCTCGAAGCGGCTTCACACATGGTGCAAGACGCCAAAGCCGCGCATAAAATGCTGGGTATTGAATTGGCGCGTTTGCAAGAGCGGGTGGAGGGCAGCACCGCGCAAAAATTGCGATTGGAGGAGGATCTCCACCGCGCGCGCACCACATTATATGAGGCCAGCGGGCACATTGAAGCGTTGAAGGCAGAGCAGGCGCATATTGCCACGCATTTGCCGCAGCTGGAGGCGCTCGCGCAGGCGGCGCTAGAGGCATTCAATACGCAAGAGGCCGCACGGCAACAGGCTGAAATTGTAAAAAATGCGGCGGCGGTGGCGCTTGCGCAGGCCCAAACCCACAGCCAAATGAGTGCAAAATTAGTGGCTGAAGCGGAGGCGTTTGTCGCGGCTGCGCAGGCACGCCATGAAAGTGCATTGCACGCGTTTGAACAGGCGCAGCATACGCACGGGCAAGCGGCAGATGTTTCGCACGCGCACGCATACGCAAAGCAGGCACAAGCAGAGCATGAACGCACAAAAATGGCGATGGACGCCGCGCATGCCGCCCAAGATGTGGCCATGGTGCAGCGCCAAAATACGCAGCAGCATTTGGCACAATATCGCACGCAATTGCAGGCCTTAACGTTAGAACGTGCCGCATTACAACGCATGTTGACGCCAGCACACAGCACGCACCACAGCACATTCCGCGATGCTATCACTGTGAGTGCGGGCTTTGAAATTGCAGTGGCCGCCGCTTTGCAGGATGAATTGCCAGCCAGCACGCACATGGGTGCGCCGCTATATGTGCAGGCAATTGACACGCAAACGAATGATGCGCCATTGCCTGCGGGTGCTACAGTTTTGGCGTTTTATGTGCAGGGTGTGCCCGCGCTGGCGCGGCGTTTGGCGCAAATTGGTGTGGTGGAAAATTTGTCCGAATATCAGCCACAGGCGCTCGCAACTGGCCAAAAATTGGTGACATTAGCGGGCGACGTGCTGCGGTGGGATGGGCTGCATATCAGCAGCGCGCGGGCGCAAGGTGCAGCGCAATTTTTGCAGCATAAAAATCGATTGGTTGAACTTGAAAACCTAATCGCTGATGCTCAATTGCGGGTGAGTGAGGCAGAGCACGCGCACACACAGGCGCAGGCCACATATAATGAGGCGCAAACACAGCTGCAGCACGCCAAACAGGCAGAGGCCGAAGCGATGCGCGCGCGCGATGGGGCCCGTGCGCAGATGCAGGCAATTGAGCAAAAGGCGCAACGTGCCGCGTTGGCCATCACAGCCAAGCACGCGGCGCTGGATATGGCTGCGCAGCAACTTGCCAATGCACATGAAATGCTGACGCAGCGTCAAAATGATGTGACACAAACGCCGCAATTGCAGGGGTTAGAGGATACACTGGCGCTGGCCACAACTGAATTGAAAATACGCCTTGAAGCCGCAACCACCGCCCGCGTGCAACATGAGCAATTGGCACGCCAAGCCGATGCGCTGGCCGCGCGTGCACAAGGCGTGCATGGTGAAATTCATACCACGCAGCGCCGGCGCGATGAGGCAGAATGGTCACTGTTGCGGGTGCAAGAGCGCATGACCACGCTGGAGGCGGAACTGGCGCAATTTCATGCCCATACACCTGCCGCCATGCAGGCGCGCTTGCAACAGCTCAATGATGAAATTGCCCGTGCGCAGTCTGAATTGATGGCGCAACAAACCGCCATGACAGAGTGCGAAATTGCCAAGCGCACAGCAGAAAGTGCCGCACGTGCCGCTGGGCAGGCCACATTGCAGGCGCGCGATGGTGTCACGCGGTTGCAGGTGCAGCAAGAAGGTGCAACCGAGGCGCTCACGCGCGCGCGTACGAATGTGAAGGTGCTGCTTGAAACGCATCAGCTCACGCCTGAACAGCTGGAATTTCAGGTGCATGATAGGGAACAATCCATTGATAATATTGAGATATTGAATGAGCATCTCAACCGCGCGCGTCAACAGCGAGAACGCCTTGGCGCGGTCAATTTGATTGCGGCCAAGGATTTGCGCGAGATTGAGGCGCAATGGAGCGCGTTGCAGCAAGATAAAGCCGATGTGGAGCAGGCGATTTCGCAATTCCGCGCCGCCATTGAGGATCTGAACCGCCAAGGTCGCGCGCGTTTGCAGGCGGCATTTGATGCGGTGAATGTACAATTTGTGCGGTTGTTCACAACTCTTTTTGAAGGTGGTGAGGCCGAACTTGTGCGCACGCAAGGCGAAGATCCGCTAGAATCTGGCCTTGAAATTATCGCGCGCCCGCCTGGCAAAAAGCCGCAAACGCTCTCATTACTTTCAGGCGGGGAGCAGGCCCTCACGGCGATGGCGCTAATATTCGCGGTTTTCCTCACCAATCCATCCCCCATTTGCGTGCTTGATGAAGTCGACGCCCCACTCGATGACGCAAATGTGGAACGCTTCTGCCGCTTGCTTAGCGAAATGAAGCGCACCACTGCCACGCGATTCCTCACCATTACCCACAACCCCATCACCATGGCGCATATGGACCAGCTTTATGGCGTCACCATGCGCGAGCGGGGCGTTTCACAGGTGGTTTCGGTGCAATTGCGTGAGGCCATTGAATTGGTGGATGCGGCATAAATTTATTATTTCATTCTCAACTATACATATGGTATACTCGCTTTGATATGAGGTTAGCCATGAAACGAACGTCGAAATCTTTTGAAGTCACCACTCTAAAAGATGGGGATATTTGGATCGCAATTTGTGACGATATTCCAATTGCGACTGAAGCTTGCACCTATGAAGCGCTCATTCAGCGTGTTTGGGCGATTGCGCCTGAGATCGCTGTGATGAATGGCTTGCGCGCGCAGGAATCGGATGTGCATTTGCGATTTGTAGTGGATACACCTGCGTGCCCTGATTATGCACAAAGCTACGCCTAAAATATTGGTGGCGTATGGGTAATAGCATTTATCGTGATATTATCAAATTGTTGCGTGCTGCAGGGTGTTATGTCGTGCGCCAAGGCAAGGGCAGCCATGAGGTGTGGTATAGCCCCATTTCAAAGCGCAATGTGGTTGTGCCAGCAGGCATTGAAAACACAATCACGGCCAATGCAATTTTAAAACAAGCTGGCCTCAAAAAGGCGTTTTAATGCGCCTCCATTTCTATTGAATTTGCGCCGCGATTGCGTATATAGTGTACGCTCTGTGTAAGGATTTCTCGATGTCTCAAAACTGGTCTCCCAAAAGCTGGCGTTCAAAACCAATTGTGCAAGTGCCCGATTATAAAGATATGGCTGCACTTGAAGCGGTTGAGGCGCAGTTGGGCACGTTTCCGCCATTGGTGTTTGCGGGCGAGGCGCGCAAGCTGAAAAAGGAGCTTGGCCGTGTGGCAATGGGGGAAGCATTCCTGTTGCAAGGTGGGGATTGCGCCGAGAGCTTCGCCGAGCATCGCGCGGATAATATCCGTGATTTTTTCCGCGTGTTTTTGCAAATGGCGGTGGTGATGACATTTGCCGCAGCATCGCCTGTGGTGAAGGTGGGCCGCATTGCGGGCCAATTTGCCAAGCCGCGCAGTGCGCCGATGGAAGCCATTGATGGCGTGGAATTGCCCAGTTATCGCGGCGATATTATCAACGATATTGCGTTTGAAGAAGACGCCCGCAACCCCGACCCACGCCGCCAGTTGATGGCCTATCGTCAATCTGCCGCCACGCTGAATTTGCTGCGCGCGTTTGCTCAGGGCGGCTATGCCAACTTGGAACAAATCAATAATTGGACGCTTTCATTCCTCAAAGACAGCCCGCAAATGGCGCGATATGAAAAGCTGGCGCAGCGCATTTCAGAAACGATGGATTTCATGAAAGCCTGCGGCATTCATGCTGACACCGTGCCGCAATTGCGTACCACAGACCTATACACCAGCCACGAGGCGCTGCTGCTGGGCTATGAAGAAGCCTTCACACGCATTGATAGCACCTCGGGAGATTGGTACGACACCTCCGCGCATATGCTGTGGATTGGTGACCGCACCCGCCAGCTTGATGGCGCGCATGTGGAATATTTTCGTGGCATTAAAAACCCCATCGGGTTGAAATGTGGCCCATCGCTGAAGCCTGATGAATTGTTGAAGCTGATTGATGTACTGAACCCTGCTAATGAAGCGGGGCGCCTCACACTGATTGCCCGTTTTGGCGATGATAAAATTGGTACGCATTTGCCGGCATTGCTACGTGCTGTAAAGGCGGAAGGGCGGCACATTGTGTGGTCGTGCGACCCCATGCATGGCAACACGGTGAAAGCGGCTTCGGGTTATAAAACTCGCCCGTTCGATAAAATTATGCGCGAGGTGCGTGATTTTTTCGACATCCATGCAGCAGAAAGCACATATGCCGGCGGCGTGCATATTGAAATGACAGGCCAAAACGTAACTGAATGCACAGGCGGTGCGGGGGCAATTTCTGATGGCGATTTGGCCGACCGTTACCACACCCATTGCGACCCGCGCCTGAATGCTGAGCAAGCGCTAGAGCTCGCATTTGAAGTGGCGGCGTTATTGAAAAAAGAACGGACGCGGAATGTGAGTGTGTAATAGACTCATACCAATTTATCGGTTATTATCGTCATAATTGAGGGCAATCACATGCATATGAGCGAAAAAGGCCAAGTGACCATTCCACATCACATTCGTAAGGCGATGGGGTTAACACCGCATGTTGAGGTTGATATACAAATGCGAGGTGATGAGATTATCGTACGAAAATCATCTAAGAATCAAGATTCAGCTTCATCAACTGAGGATAAAATAGAGCGTGCATTGCTAAAGGCTAGAACGGCTTGGACAAAAAACCTTACTACTGAAGATGTGATGCGGGCAACACGCGGATGGGAATAAAACAGATACTTGTCGATACAAATATCATTATTGATATTATTAATGCAAATACTGTTTGGGCAGACATTTCAAAACGTGCGTTGCGAGACATGGCGCACTATTCAACTTTTTTGATCAACCCCATAATTTATGCTGAATTGGCGTTTGGTTTTGTAGAAATTGAAGCCCTCGATGATTTTCTATTTGCATTGTCTATCCAGAAAGTTGATTTGCCATGTAAATCAAGCTCTTTGGCAGCACAGGCCTTTCGAACCTACCGAAACACAGGTGGTAAAAAAACTTCAACATTGCCAGATTTTTTCATAGGTGCGCATGCGGCGGCAATGGAATATACAATTCTTACGCGTGATCCTAAATTATACAGGCGCTATTTTCAAACTGTTGCTATTCACGTTCCTGAATGATCATGCCCCACACCCCCACCCCAACTTTAAAAATTGCCCTCGCGCAAATCAACCCTGCTGTTGGGGCGTTGGTAGAAAACGCGCAATTGATTGTGGATACCGCCATAGATGCCGCGGGGCAAGGCGCGCAGATTGTACTGTTCCCTGAATTGGTGATGTGTGGATACCCGCCGGAGGATTTGGTGCTTAAGCCCAAATTTGTGGCGGATTGCATGGCGATGGTGAAATCGCTCACCACGCAATTGCCGCCCGATGTGGCCTGCATCATCGGCACGCCGTGGGAGATGGACGGCAAGGTTTATAATGTTTCAGCCGTGCTGCACAAAGGCACCATTTTGCACATTATCCCCAAAACAAAATTGCCCAATTATGGTGTGTTTGACGAAATGCGGGTGTTCACCGCGGCGGCTGAAATCCCCGCGCCGGTTGAAATTCACGGCGTGAAATGCGCCATCCCCATTTGTGAAGATATTTGGCATGCGGATGTATGCGCGGCGCAAGCGGCCATGGGCGCGCAGCTGTTTTTGGTGCCCAATGGCTCGCCATATTGGAAGGGCAAAAGCGTTGAGCGTGAGGCGATTGCCCGCCAGCGTGTGATGGAAACAGGCATCCCCATGGTGTATGTAAATCGCACGGGCGGGCAGGATGAACTGGTGTTCGACGGCGCCTCATTTGTACTGGATGCTCATGGCGCGCAAGTGCTGCACATGGCTGAATTTGTTGAGGGGGTGGAGGTTGTGGAATTAAACTTCCTCCCCCTTGAGGGGGGAGGTACGCCCGATCGGGGCGGGGTGGGGGTGAAACCTGCTATGATCACCCCCTCAGTCTCACATGCGTTCGACAGCTCCCCCCTCAAGGGGGAGCGTGAAAAATCCCTCTACACCGCTTGCGTGGTGGGCGTGCGGGATTATGTCAACCGCAACGGCTTCAAATCGGTGGTGCTGGGGCTTTCGGGCGGGGTGGATTCGGCCCTGTGTGCCGCCATTGCGGTGGATGCGTTGGGGGCGCAGCGCGTGCATGGCGTGATGATGCCGTATACCTACACCGCGCAGGAAAGCCTTGAGGATGCAGCGGAATGCGCCAAAAACTTGGGCATTTCCTATGAAATCATCCCCATTTCACCTGCGGTGGAGGCGATGCAAACTATGCTCGCACCGCAATTTACAGGCCACACAGCCGATTTGACCGAGGAGAACATACAATCTCGCGTGCGCGGCATGGTGCTGATGGCGCTTTCCAACAAATTTGGCCATATGGTGGTGACAACGGGCAATAAATCGGAAATGGCGGTGGGCTATTGCACGTTGTATGGCGACATGAACGGCGGTTTCAACCCGATCAAAGACCTCTATAAAACCGAGGTGTATCGTGTGTGTGAGTGGCGGAATGGGCATAACTTAAACCTCTTCCCCCTTGAGGGGGGAAGTACCCCGCATAGCGGGGGGATGGGGGTGAGTGACACCACATTTGGAATAATCACCCCCTCAGTCTCGCTTCGCTCGCCAGCTCCCCCCTCAATGGGGAGCGGTTTTGTGCCCCCCATCCCCGCCCGCATTCTCACCAAAGCGCCAAGTGCCGAGCTGCGGCCTGACCAAAAAGACCAAGACTCCCTGCCGCCCTATGATGTGCTGGATGCGATTTTGGAAGGGCTGGTGGAACATGAGCAATCAGTCGATGATTTGATTCACCAAGGCTTCGCGCATGATACGGTGCGCCGTGTGGAGCGCTTGCTGAATTTGGCCGAATATAAACGCCGCCAAGCCGCCCCCGGCGTGAAGCTCACCCGCCGCAATTTTGGGCGGGATCGAAGGTATCCAATTACGCATGGGTATAAAAGCTAGCACCTGTGAATCACTGTGTATAACCTATGTATAGCTAGCGTAAAAAGCTGTGTGCGCTACAGTGGCGTATGGCCACAAATATTGCGCTTTTGCCCTCGATGAATGCCCTTGCCGCACCCGATGCGGGGTTTCGCATTGTGCCGCACAACCCTGAGGCGGAGCAGGCGCTTTTGGGCGCGCTGTTGGTGAATAACGAGGTGTTCGACCGCGTGGCCGACTATTTGCAGGCGGAATATTTTTACGACCCGCTACACCGCAAAATCTTTGAGATCATTGCGCTTTTGGTGCGTGCCAATAAGGTGGCCACCCCCATTACAGTGAAAACATTTTTGGCCAATGATGCCAGCTTGGCCGAGCTCAACATCACCCAATTTTTGGCGGCATTGGCCAGCCAGGCCGTGAGTGTGTATAACGCGGAAGATTATGCCGCTACGGTGCGCGATTTGGCGCTGCGGCGTATGCTCATCGGCATTGGCCAGCAGCTCACGCATGTGGCGTTTGACAGCCCCGTGGATTTGGGCCCGCGCGAGCAGATTGAAGCGGCGGAGCGGCAGCTGTATCAATTGGCAGAAAATGGCCGCTATGATGGTGGTTTTTTGCGCTTTGGCGATGCCATTAAAGTGGCGATTGACATGGCCGCCGCCGCGTTCGAGCGTGATGATCGGCTTTCTGGAATTGCCACAGGCTTGTCCGACCTCGACCACATGATGGGCGGGTTGCAATCGTCGGATTTGATCATTCTCGCGGGCCGCCCAGGGATGGGGAAAACCGCGCTGGCCACCAATATTGCGTTTAATGTGGCCAATCAATACACGCTTGTGCAGCAGCCAGATGGCACGCAAAAACGCACGGCTGGTGGCGTAGTAGGGTTTTTCTCGCTCGAGATGTCGGCTGAGCAGCTGGCCACGCGGATTTTGTCGGAGCAGGCCGAGATTTCGTCGGAGCGGATTCGTCGTGGTAAAATTGACAGCAATGAATTTGCCAAACTGGCACAAGTTTCGCAAACGCTTTCCAGCGCGCCGCTGTATATCGACCAAACTGGCGGCATTTCCATTGCGCAGCTGGCGGCGCGGGCCCGCAGATTGAAACGCCAACGTGGGTTGGATGTGTTGATTGTGGACTATTTGCAATTGCTCACGGGGTCCTCCAAGCGCGGTAGCGAAAACCGTGTGCAGGAAATTACCGAAATCACCACGGGACTCAAAGCCTTAGCGAAGGAACTGCAAGTGCCGATCATCGCGCTGTCGCAGCTGTCGCGGCAGGTGGAAAACCGCGAAGACAAACGCCCGCAATTGTCGGATTTGCGGGAATCGGGTTCGATCGAGCAAGATGCCGACGTGGTGATGTTTGTGTATCGTGAGGAATATTATGTGAAGGGCAAAAAGCCGCGCGAGGGCACGCCCGAATTTGAAAAATGGTTGCAAGAGATGGAAGCCGCCGCCGGCAAGGCCGAGGTCATCATCGGTAAGCAGCGCCACGGCCCCACCGGCACCATGGAGCTGCAGTTTGAATCGGAATTCACGCGATTCTCGAACTTGGCCAAGGCGGAATATCTGCCGCAAAGGGTGTTTTAAGGCACATGACCACACTCTATGAACACCTCAAAACTGCCCGCACAGAAGAAGATGTGAAGGATGCATACATTAAGGCGTTGAGCCTTAAAAATGTGAGCAAAAACCTCATTGACATTCAAACGAAGGAAATTTGGTTTGAGGCAAAGGACAAACCAACTTCAAGCTATGCCATGTTCACGCAATTGTTGCATTATGTGCAGGTGGCGCTGAATAAAGGCGAGCATATTCCGCCATTTTTGGCAGTGATCGATACGGAAAAAGCCGCGATTATGAAAACGGCGGATGTTTTGCCGTTTTTGAAGAAAAAAACCATTAAATGGGGCAAATCTGCCAGCCAATTCACTAAAGAAGCACTAGACGAGGTTTCCACCCACATCGGCACGCATTTTGTGTCCTATAAAATTTCCACGCATGAGGAAGAATTTATTGCCACGGTGAAGGCAGCGATTAAATCGGGCGATATTATCCGAACGCAAATCACGCCCGATAACCTCAAGCAAGTGTTTGATAAATGGGTGGAGATGATTGGCCGCGAAATTGGCGGCGTTTCGCCCGAGCAATATGCGCTGCTATTTTTCGCCGATATTATGCACGATGGCACAATTTCCACGCACGAGAATTTGCCTGCCGAATTGCTCCACAAAGGCGGTGCGCCCGTCTTTGCGCTCGAGGGGCACATTTACGCGCTGGGCAATAAGGAAGGCTACCGCCAATTTTGGCAAATTTATCACCGCCCGCCTAAGGCTGAATATCGCAATTATTTGCTGGAGCGGCGCGATAGTTTGATTCCGCTGGATGAACGCAGCTTTAAGGGCGCTTATTACACGCCCCTGCATGTGGTGGACAAAGCCTATGACACACTCAGCCAAACCTTGGGCAAAAATTGGCAGCGCGATTATATTGTGTGGGATATGTGCTGCGGCGTGGGCAATTTGGAGGTGAAACACTCCAACCCCCGCAATATTTTTATGAGCACGCTGGACGCCGCCGATGTGGACGTGATGCGCGCCACCAAAACCTGCGTGGCCGCCACCCGCTTTCAATATGATTATTTGAATGATGACATCAACGAATTTGGGCAAATCGATTATGGGCTGACAAATAAAGTGCCAAAGGAATTGCAGCAGGCGATTGCGGAAGGAAAGAAAATTCTGGTGCTGATTAACCCGCCTTATGCGGAGGCAGGATCAGGGGTATCCAAGGGTGATACCAATAAAAAGAAAGTTGAGCAGACAAAAATTAATGCTTTAATGAAAATCAACGAAACTGGCTATGCTAGCAAAGAGCTTTTTGTTCAGTTTTTAGTTCGTATTGCGCAAGAAATGCCAACCGCCACCATCGCCATGTTCAGCACATTAAAATATGTGAATGCCCCCAATTTTGAGAAATTTCGTGAGCAGTGGAATGCCGACTATAAAGGCGGCTTTATTGTCCATTCCAAAGCATTTGATGGCTTAAACGGCAATTTCCCAATTGGGTTTTTGGTGTGGCAAACCAACCAATTGGCAAAACAGAAAAAGCCAATCACTCAAATTGAAACCGAAGTGATAGATAAGTACGCAAAACCAATTGGAAGCAAATTATTCTATAATCTGCCAAACAAATCATTTTTGAATGTTTGGATTAACAAGTCTAAAATGAATGAAAATTTAGCCTTGCCATTATCAAATGCAGTAAGTGTATCAACAAATCCACGATTAAAAAAATCTAGTGATGGCATGGTTGGATATTTATATGCCAGCAACAATGATTTACAACATGCGTCACAAGAAACTTGCATTACTTCATCGATTTATACAGGTGGCAATGGCGGCGGTGTTTACATCACTCCCGAAAACCTGTGGCAAGCGGCCATTGTATTCTCCGTCCGCCGCCTGATTAAACCCACTTGGATCAACGACCGCGACCAATTTTTGCAACCCACATTGCCACTCACGCAAGAATTTAAAACCGATTGCCTCATGTGGATGCTGTTCAACGGCAGCAACCTCACCGCCAGCGCGAATGGCTTAGAGTGGAATGGTACAACATGGTCAATCGTCAACCATTTCATTCCGTTTACCGAAACTGAAGTCAACGCGCCCGAACGCTTCGAAAGCGATTTTATGGTGCAGTATTTGGCTGATTTGCCTCCGCTCCCCACTTGTTTTTACCCTCCGAAGCCCGGAGGGCATAGGATGGGCGGGGGAGCTGTCGAACGCAGTGAGACTGAGGGGGGTATTCTTAATAAGAAAGAAGAAAACCCCTCATCCGGCGTTTCACGCCCCCTTCTCCCGCAAGGGGAGAAGGGGAAGAGTAGCGCATTCTCTCCCGAAGCCCTTGCTGTCCTCAACGCAGGGCGCGATTTGTGGCGGGAATATTTCACGAAAACAGATACATATTTGGTGCGCGAGGAGTATAAACTCAACCGCTCCGATGTGGGCTGGTATCAAATTCGCAATGCGCTGAAAAAGCGTAATCTTGAAGGCAATGAGCGCGAGATTGACTTCAAACTATTTGAAGCCGCCTATAAAGCCCTCAGCGAAAAACTTGTGCCGCAAGTGTATGAATTTGGGTTTTTGCGGGAGTAAGCCACATGGCGCGCGACATCACACAACTGTATTGCGAACGCACAACGCTTGAATTTTGGGGCGAGCCGTTCAACGCCATCAGCAATGCGGCGTTTTTGGTGGCGGCGCTCTATGCCGTTCAGTTGCTGCGCACCCATGGTCTGCGCGACAGGTGGTTGTGGGCATTGGCCGCCAATATTGGTGTGATTGGCGTGGGGTCGTTCATCTTCCACACGGGGCCATCGCTCTATAGCTTCGCGGCGGATGTGGTGCCCATCGCGGTTTTCATCGCCGCTAGCTTCACATTTTTGCTTAAATATGGATTTGATGTGCCAATATGGCGCAGGGCAGGGTGGGTTGCATGCTTATTCGCCAGTATGATATTTTGCCGCTGGGCAGGCCCTGCCGATTTCCGAATTGGGGTGAGCTTTTTATTCATTCCGGTGGTAGTGTTACTCGCAATTTTCAGTATATTATATGCATGCCAGCCATATTCATCCCATTCTCGCGCGATGACACGCCTATTTGCATTGGCCTCAGGCGTGTTTGCTATGGCCACCATCACCCGCGCGCTCGATACGCCCTTATGCGCGGCCATCCCCATTGGGCTGCATTTTGTGTGGCATATATTGAACGCGTGTGTGTGCTATTGGGTGTTTAAAGCGTGTGTGTTGGTGCGGCTTCGGGCTTAGGTTTGAAAATACCAGAGATTGCTAAGCAGACTATTGAAATGCCAGCGATGCATTCAGTGCATGGCTTCATTTTCGAAATAAAAGCCACAATTTTACGGGCGCGCGCAATGGATGTGCGAGATTTTGTAATGCCATTTTGAATCGTTTCGGTAGAAAAACTATCGGTTTTAATCGCGAATGCGCCAGTTCCTGCATATTTTTTATTGTGTGTTGCGCTTTTCTTTAGCGCTTTCCACTGTTTTAAAAAATCTGGTGCTTGAACATCCGCAAAATTTTGTGCGTAATCATGTATAAAATTAATTTGTTCTTGGTTGTAGTGAGATAGTTTTGGAAAAACATCGTTCTTACAACGAATATAGTCCGATATATTGCTTGTATCAAATTGTGCAATAAACATTACATCGCCGCCTTCAGCTCCACGCTTTCACCACAGCCACAGCTTGAAACCTGATTAGGATTGATGAATTTGAAGGTGGACGACATCTCATCAGTCACAAAATCGAGTGTGGTGCCGATGAGGAACATCAGCGCAGCGGGGGCAACATACACCCGCACTCCGCCATTTTCCACAACCTCATCGAGCGGGTTCACAGTGCTTTCACGCACATAGTCCACCGTGTAGCTCATGCCCGCGCAGCCACCGTTTTTCACGCCCACACGAATGCCCAGCACAGGCTCGCCCGACTTTTGCATCAGCTCGCCCACGCGGGTGCGCGCAGCAGGGGTAAGGGTAATAATATTGGGGCGTGTATAGGGTGCGTTCATGGGGCGAGTATACCGCGGTTTGGCGTTGAGTTCAAGCGTTCTGCACAGCCTCCAGCACCTCTTGCGCGTGGCCAGGAATTTTCACCTTTGGCCAAATCCGTGTGATGACACCGTTGGTATCTACAAGCACTGTTGAGCGCTCCACACCCATATATTTTTTGCCATACATCGACTTTTCCACCCACACACCATAGGCATGTAGCATGGTTTTATTAGGGTCGGAAAGGAGCGTGACACCCAGCGTGTATTTATCGCGGAATTTGCACAATGCCTTCACCTCATCGGGCGAAATTCCGAGCACCACGGTGTTTGCAGCGGTAAATTGCGCGGCACGTGCGGTGAAGTCTTGCGCTTCAATGGTGCAGCCGCTGGTGTCGGCTTTGGGATAAAAATACAACACCACATTTTTGCCACGTAATGATGACAAGCTCACTGTGCTACCATCGTCGGCGGTGAGTGAAAAATCGGGTGCAGGGGCATTTATGGATATTGTGGTCATTGTGTCCTCATAATTCTTCATACACAGCTGTTATAGGTTTTACCTTGAAGCCGCGCAACACTATAACAGACAGAACACGAGATTCTTTATATGCCGCATAAACGCATTCTCAAATGGAGTGGCCGTGCTGTTTTAGGTGCGTTGGCTATGCTGTGCGTACCCGTATTGGCGGGATATGCTTATTTACAGCTGAATCCGATTGAATTGACCGATAAAAAAGCGGAGATTTTAGCGCTCACCAACATGCCAGATGCAGATTGGAATTTGGATTTTGAGCATGTGCGCCTCACCCCGCTCGATTTTAAACCAGGGATGCTCATTCGCGATGCTACAATCACATTGCGCAATAGCCGCACAAAAATTGTGATTCCGCGTATTGAGCTGGCCTATACATTCGCAAATATTTGGCGATTTACGGCCAAGCCCACATCGGTGAAATTTGTGGGTGCGCGCATTATTGTGGATAAGCTGCCGCCTGTACTTAAAGCCGCACAAGGCAATGAATTGCCCGAATTGCAACCCGCTGAATCCTATGTTTTGCCGCGCCCGCGCCCGCAACTCAACGCCAATGGGGGTGAGACTGTCGCCGCGCAGCCTGATATTAGCGAGGCTGTGTTGAGCGAAGCCAACGAGGTGCTAGAGCAAATGCGCGAAAATGATAAAAATGCGCAACTCAATGGCGAAACGGGCATTATTACCCTCAAAAATTTTGTCACGCATATTCAAAGCCTCCTCACGCACCCCATATGGGGTGCGCTGCAGGTGGAGACTTTGACAGCGCAAAACACACAATTTCAGGTGCTCTATAATGGGGCGAAGCCAGATATTGCCTCGCGGCCATTTACAATTGAGTTATCGCGCTATGACAACGACCATTTGCAGCTAGAGGCCAGTGGCTCAGTGGAAGATCGCACATGGCGCGCGCGGTTGCAGGCCGATAAAATCGACCCACAAAATTATAGCACAACAATTGCGGTGGAGCATCTGCGATTGCAGGATATAATGCCAACAGCGGCATGGGGGCGGCTCGATGTGCCGTTGTTCCTAAATGCCTATATGCAGCTCGACACCAATGGCTTCGTGCGTGGTGCCAAAATTAACGGCTATATGGACAGGGGCGTGTTGGTATGGGGGGAGGATCAACAGATCACATCCCATATCGAGCGGGTTGAACTCAATGCCGCCACCGATGAAACCGCGCAAAATTTGCTGATTCAGCCATCTCGTGTGGATGTGGAGGGTGTTAAATCTACCTATTCTGGGCGTATGCGATTGCCGCACCCACAGGATAATGCCGCACCATTGGTGATCGAGCTTCGGGCCGACAATTCCACATTTATCGACCCGCAAGACCATGTCGAAAATACAAATACGCCCGATCTGGTGACAATTGAGACCATAAGTGTGCGGGGTGCGTTAGAGCTGGCCAACCAAAATATTGCGATTGATGAGTTGGCGGTGGAAAGCCCGCAATTGCAATTAAAAGGGGCGGGTTCTTTTGATTTCACGCCAACTCTAGACAGTGACGAAATCGCTACACGGTTTGCACTCAATGCCCTGCAGCCTATTGATGCGAAGGTTGTAAAAGCCATCTGGCCAAAAGGGATGTTGCCTGAAGCGCGGGAATGGACATTGAAAAACGTACTTTCTGGCGCGATCATCAATACAACCGTGCGTGGGGAGTTCACGCGGCGCGATTTAGAGGCAATTGCCACCCATAAACCATTGCCAGCGGAGCATTTTGATTTTAGTGCTGATGTACAAAATTTGGCCTATCTCATTGAAGGCACACCTGCGCTTGTGCGCGCACCGCTGGGGCAATTGCGTACCAAAGGCTCGCATTTTGAATATCGACAAGAGGCCGCAACGCTTGAACATTCGGGCTTACCGAGTATTGAAGTCAAAAATCTTTCCTATGTAATTGCCGATTCACATTTGCGACGCCCAACAGGTGTGATTGGCGCACAGATGGCGGGAGATGTGCATTCGCTCCTACAATTTCTTAAAACCAGCGCGTTTATAACTGGGAATGAAGCTGAAATGGCGTTGATGGGGCGCGCCAAGGGTGAATTTGCGGGCAAATTTTCTCTCACAATGCCAGTGAATGTTGAGGTAAAGCCCTCAGATGTGAATATTAATGTGAGCGGCCGCGTGCAAAATTTTGCAGTAACCGACATCTGGCAAGGTGTAAATTTAGAAAATGCGGAGGCTGATATTCAATCAGATAATCAAAAATTCTCTATGAAAGGCAAAGGGTTAGTAAAAGGCATTGAGATGCCATTTGAGCTGGTGCGAGAAGGTGCAGCCACCAATGTGCAAGTGACATTGACCGATGCCGCACGTCAGAAAATTCTCCCCACGGCCACGCTGCCATTCACAGGCAATGTGCCAGTGAAACTGATTTTAGGCGCACATAAGGACAGTAAAACTTTTGGCATTGATATGGATTTGAAAGATGCCCGCGTGAAATTGCTGCCAGTGGGCTATGATAAAAAGCCAGGTGTGCCCGCCAATTTTAAATGTGATGCGGTGAAAGTAGATAGTGATATTGCGCTGAACGACTTCACATTTTCATCGAGCGAGCTGAATATGCAAGGTTCAGTGCTGTATGGCGCGGGTGGGAAGCTCAAAAAGCTCGATATGCCCAATATCAGCTGGGGGCAGGCAGTCAAGGATAATTTTGCCCTCACTATTACCCCCAAGGATGGCCGACCACACATTCAAGTGCGCGCCAAAAAATTGGATGCGCGGCCATTTATCACCAAGCTGATGACAGGTGAGGCCGACACAGGCGATGAATTTAAAGATGCAGTGCTGGATATGACCGCCACCCAAGCGTTGGGGTTTGGTGAGGCAACGCTGGATAATATTGTGCTGCAGGGTGAAAAGCGCAATGGCCAAATTACAAGTTTTAAACTCTCTGCCTCCAAAAATGGCGCACCTGTACTTGTGGGGCAAATTCAGCGCGATGGTGTGGGGCCTTACATGTATGTGACCAGCACCAATGCGGGGCAATTGTTGAAATTTATCAATTTGTCGCAATCGGTGCGCGGTGGCACTTTGCAATTTAGCGAATATATCCCCAAAGCGGGTGCGCAAGAGGTTTCAGGCATATTATTTGTCGAAAATTTTGTGATTGAAGATAACAAAACGCTTTCTGGCCTTGTGAGTGCTGTGCCGCCAACAGGGGAAGAGGCGGCGAAAATCTCCACCTCAGCCCCCATGGGTTTTGATAAGCTGCGGCTGGAATTTGTGCGCAAAGCCGACCTTATCACCATTCAAAATTCGGTGATGCGCGGTGGTGTGATGGGACTCACATTTGAAGGCCAGCTAGATACAAAGCGGCAATTGCTTGATTTTACAGGTACATTTGTGCCGCTGTATGGCCTCAATAATGCACTCACGAAAATTCCCCTGTTGGGCACATTGCTAGGCGGGGGTGATAAAAACGAGGGCATTTTGGGCGTAACCTATGCCGTGCGCGGCAATTTGAATGCCCCTGTGTTACAGCTCAACCCAATGTCGGCCATGGCGCCTGGATTTTTGCGGCGTATATTTGATTTTCAACCAAGGCCACTGGGCAAGCAAGAGCTCAAACCAGCTGAATTGCAGCAATAAGTGCAATTGTGCTCGCCAGCGCCACTATTCTCATATATAAACGCCGTGAACTCGGGCTTACCATGCTTCATCGCAATAAAACACCTATCACCTATGCGGCCGAATTGACCCTTGAAAATGTACAACATTTTTATGGCGCACGGCAAATTTTGCATGACATCAGCTTCACGCTGAAGGCGGGTGAGGTGGTGTGTTTGCTCGGGCCTTCTGGCTGTGGGAAATCTACCCTATTGCGGTTGATTGCAGGGCTTGAGTGCACCGATGGCGGCAGTGTGCGCATCAACGGCAAAGTGATGTGTGATGCAAACACCTGTGTGCCAACTCAAAAACGAAATATCGGCATGGTGTTCCAAGACTATGCCCTGTTTCCGCATTTCACTGTGTTGCAAAATGTCGCTTATGGCCTGCGCAGCGTGTTGGGGAATGTGGAAGCTGAAAACGAAGCGATGCGGGCACTTGAACGTGTTGGGCTTGCCCATGCAGCGCAAAAATCTCCCATTCAGCTTTCAGGTGGGGAGCGTCAGCGTGTGGCTTTGGCAAGGTCTGTTGTCACTCGTCCTTCAATATTGCTGATGGATGAACCATTTTCGGGGCTTGATGGCCGCTTGAAAGAGGCCATTCGTCGAGAAACGCTGCAGGTTCTGCGTGAGGCCAATGTAACAACCCTCATTGTGACACACGACCCTGAAGAGGCGATGCGCATTGCTGACCGATTAATTTTGATGGATGAAGGGCGGATTGTGGCGCATGGTCAGGCAGAAACACTCTATCGCGCGCCGCCCAATGTGTTCACCGCCAGCTTTTTGTCCGAAACCGTTGTGCAAAATGTCACGGTTGCACATGGCCAGATCTCAACCATGTTTGGCGTGTTTATGGTGGATGGCTGCGACGATGGCACGAAACTCTCTATGGCGGTGCACCCGCATGATGTGCAGCTGAGCGCAGCGCAGCGCATTGGCTGCCAGCATGGCAAAATCAACCAATGCTCATTTGCAGGCGACCATTACCATTACGATATTCGCCTTGCCGCCAGCGACGACATGCTGATGTGCGAAGGTCGCACGCGCGAAGCCATAGGGCAGGTGGTGTGGCTATATTGCAATGCGGAGAATGTGATGCTGTTCGATGCCACAACGCAAGAACGGCTGCCATTGCATGTGAGGACAATATGAGCGAAGGCCTGCAGCGCACCATTGCCAACACTGTGCACAAATTGATGCAAAGCCAAGGCATTGCGGCAGAGTCATCTCCCACAATTGAATGCAGCCAGAACAATGGCACGCTGTATGTGGCGCTCACAATTTCGCCCCAGCTTCAGGCGCAATTTGAAGCCATTGTGCCGCAATTGCAAAGCGCACTCGGGGGTATTCCCAATGTTGAGAAGGTATTGGTGACGCTCACCGCGCAACACTCTGCTGTGCAAAAACCACAGCCACATGCTAAGCGTGGCGAGCTACCACAGCAAAAATCCATTCCATTTGTGAAGCATATTGTTGCCATCTCATCGGCCAAGGGCGGGGTGGGTAAATCCACCATCGCGGCCAATGTGGCCTGTGCTTTGGCGCAAAAGGGGCTGAATATTGGCCTGCTCGATGTCGATATTTATGGCCCTTCGCAGCCCACATTATTTGGCGTGCCGTTGGAAAAACCAACATTGGCGGATGATGGTGCTACACTCATTCCCATCTCCGCGCATGGTGTAAAGTTGATGTCGATCGGCTTTTTGCTCGAGGAAAATTCGGCGCTCATCTGGCGTGGGCCCATGGTGACCTCCGCCATCACGCAAATGTTGTTTGAGGTGGAGTGGGGCACGGCGGCTAATCCGCTCGATATATTGGTACTCGATTTGCCACCAGGCACAGGCGATGCCCATTTGAGTATTGTGCAGAAAATCCCGCTCAACGCGGTTGTGATTGTGAGCACACCACAAGAAATTGCATTGGCTGATGTGCGGCGCGGTCTCACCATGTTCAATAAGGTGGATGTGCCAATTATCGGCATTGTGGAAAATATGAGCCTATATTGCTGCCCCAATTGTAGGCATGAGGCGCATATATTTGGCCACAATGGTGCTGCGCATGTGGCCGAGAAATTTGGTGTACCACTTTTGGCGCAAATTCCACTGACATTAGAAATATGCGAGCGCTCCGATGCAGGCGTGCCCATTATAATGAATAGCAAACCTCATGATGCAGCGCAGCATTATCATAGTATTGCTAATAATATTATTGCACACTTTGATTTAGATACATAAGATAATAAAATTTGAATTAAATTTTAACGAAGTTTTAACAAAAAACATTTGATTTCACTTAAAAAATATGTTTTTAGTAGATTATGCCCAATTCATAGCATGAATTGGAACGAGTGCTAGCGAAGCGCGAAGCGTACATTCAAAAATTTGGCGTGAGCTTTAATTTTTGAAACAATAATTTTGTGATTAGAGGTGTGTCCATGAGTTACGCAGTTTGGAAATTAAGTGCAATTGGTGTGGTGAGTGCGCTGGCATTAGGCAGCGTTGCGCATGCGCAATCCTCTGGCGATGTAAAATTATCACCAACGGTTTCGGCATTGCTTGCCGCCCCTTCTGCGGATGTGAAAAAAGCGCCTTACGACCTTGGTGTATCACTCAAAACCCCTGCCAACTGTACGGTTGGGCAAAGCTGCGCTGTGAGCGTAACACTTGATAATGCTACGGCATTTCCTGCGGAAGGGCCATTTTATGTGGCCTTTACCACCAGCGCCGCTGAAGGGAAGCTCGAGTTTGTGAGCCCAGAAAATTGGAGCTGCGAAGGGCGTGAAAATGCATGGGTGTGCAAAAGCCCGAACCAAACCCTCAGCCAAAATATTTCAACACGCTGGACAGGTAAATTTGCCACTTCGGATAAAGCCAAGCCTGTGAACGCCAATGTGTGCGCGCGCATTATTTGGATGGGTTCGGATGCCCCGCAAGAACGCAATGCACGCCTGCAAGTGCTCAAATCAGTACTCAAAGCTACAGATACCAACATTGATTTTATAGATAGTACCGTGCGCTCGGGTATCAATGAAGGCGTACAAAAATTCATTGCCAAATATGCACTCGATTCCGTTGGCCTGAATTCACCTAAAACCTTGGCCACAGCATTGTTTGGCACCACGGCTTTGATCGCGCAAGATAGCTCGGCGATTAATGATGTTTCGTGCGCGCAAGTGGCGTTTCAAGCGATGGTGGCGGAAGTGGCAAAGCCAGCGGCGGCTGCTGCTGCGCCTGCAAAACCCGCACCAGCAAAAGCAGCTGAGGTCAAAACACCTGTTGACATGAAAAAACCTGTGGTGACCGCTAAAGTTGCTGAAATGCCGAAAGTTGCAGCCCCAAAAGCGGCTCCTAAGGTTGAAGCACCTAAACCTGCAGCACCTAAAGTTGAAGCCAAAAAGCCTGAGCCTGTAAAGCCAGCTGTTGTGGCCAAACCAGTGGCACCAAAACCAGCAAAACCAGTTGTGGTGGCCAAACCTGCAGCACCTGTTGCCAAGCCAGTGGAGCCTTCAGTGGAAGTTGCAATGCTGCCTGTTTATCCTGAGTTAAAAGCCGCACAACCCATTACTGGCACGCAATATGTGTATTATGTGAAGGCAGAAGGCGAACCAAAAACTCAACGTGAAGTGAAATATATCACATTGCCGTATGGGTTTGGCGAAGGTGGCGGCACACAAACGGCCACGCCAAAAATCATTCGCGGCAATCAAAAACCCATGCCATTGATCGCGCAACCAGGTGTGGATTTCAACCAAACCTTCATTCAAGGCAATAGCCCTGAAAATTCATATCGCATTATTAACCCGATTCCGGGTGGGGTTTTGTCCAATCAAAACGCGTTGCCGCTCAATATCAACCCCAACTCATTTAGTGGCACAGCGCCCAGCCGCAATGCGCCTTATGTCATTCAGGTGCCTGAGCAAAAGTGAGCTGATTCATTAGCAACAAAAAAACCGCGAGTGAAAGCTCGCGGTTTTTTTGTTAACAATCGATGTGTTTAGCGCTGCACAACAACCCGTGTGCCCACGCGTACGCGCTCGTATAAATCTTCCACATCTTCATTGGTCATGCGGAAGCACCCCGATGAAACCGCTTGGCCAATTGACTCTGGCTCATTGGAGCCATGAATGCGATAGAGCGTTGAACCCAAATACATTGCGCGTGCACCCAGCGGATTGTTTTCACCGCCTGGCATGAAGCGTGGCAAATCTGGTCGGCGCTTGATCATTTGTGCAGGTGGGCGCCAATCGGGCCATTCGGCCTTGCGGGTGACATGCTTCACACCGCCCCATTGAAACCCTGGGCGACCCACGCCCACGCCATATTTCATGGCTTTACCGTTTGGCATCACCAAATACAGGCGGCGTTCTTTTGTATTTACCACTATTGTGTTGGCGCCATAGGGGCCATCATAGGCCACCAGTTCTTTGCGAATTGGCTCGGCATATTCCGAATTTGCGTTTGCAGCATTATTACCGCCAAACCAGTTTTGTTGCTGTGGGGCAGGGTCGAAAATAGAGTTTGCATGTGTTGAGCTGCACCCAATTCCTGAGAGAATGGCGACCCCTGCTAAAAGTTTTAGGCCAAACTGAATCATTTTACACCTGAAGACGAAAAAAGCACGCACACTACGCGCAGTATCGTAAGCTCATTCTATAAAATTATATATAATGCAATAGATCTTAGTGTGCGTGTGCGAAGCAAATTTTTATTGTGGCAAAAATGCAACTGTGTCTATTTATAAAACATTAACGAAGTTGCGTGTTAGACGTGTTTCACGGCTTGCGCTACGCGTAAATTGGCGTTAACTAAACGCGAGAGACTCACGCATAACTATATGGAGTGTAAAATGGCGCGCAGTAAAATTGCTTTGATTGGGGCTGGCCAAATTGGCGGCACATTGGCTCACCTCATCGGATTAAAGGAGTTGGGCGACGTTATTTTGTTCGACATCGCTGAAGGTACGCCGCAAGGTAAAGCACTCGACATTTCGCAATCGGCGCCAGTGGATGGGTTCGACAGCACACTTAAAGGCGCCAATTCCTATGAGGACATTGCGGGTTCCGATGTGGTGATCGTCACCGCTGGTGTGCCGCGCAAACCAGGCATGAGCCGCGATGATCTGTTGGGCATCAATCTGAAAGTGATGGAAGCGGTTGGCGAAGGCCTTAAAAAATATGCCCCGAACGCATTTGTGATTGTGGTAACAAACCCGCTAGATGCCATGGTGTGGGCATTGCAAAAATTCTCTGGCCTGCCGACCAATAAAGTGGTTGGCATGGCAGGCGTGCTCGATAGCGCGCGCTTCCGCCACTTCTTGGCTGATGAGTTCAATGTTTCGGTTGAAGATGTGACCGCATTTGTGCTCGGTGGCCATGGCGACACAATGGTGCCGCTGGCGCGCTATTCAACAGTTGCGGGCATCCCCTTGCCAGACCTTGTGAAAATGGGTTGGACCACGCAAGAAAAACTCGACACCATCATTCAACGTACGCGGGATGGCGGCGCAGAAATTGTGAACTTGCTCAAAACAGGTTCAGCATTTTACGCACCTGCCGCTTCAGCTGTGATGATGGCCGAAAGCTATTTGAAAGACAAAAAACGCGTATTGCCATGCGCCGCTTATGTGGATGGGCAATATGGCCTGAAAGCCACATATGTGGGCGTACCCACTGTGATTGGCTCGGGCGGTGTTGAAAAAATCGTTGAAATTGCCCTCAATGCTGAAGAAACCAAAATGTTCGAGCATTCAGTTGGCGCCGTTCGTGGGCTTGTTGAAGCGTGTCAAACCATTGCACCTGCGTTGAAGTAAATTTCTTCCCTCTCCCCTTGCGGGAGAGGGTGCCTCGAAGAGGCGGGTGAGGGGTCACTTAGTATAAATAAGAAAAGCCCTCATCCGTCAGCTCACGCTGCCACCTTCTCCCGCAAGGGGCGAAGGGAAATAAATAAAGGAAACACTCATGAATATCCATGAATATCAGGCCAAGGCCGTACTCAAACAATTTGGTGTGCCCGTGGCCAATGGTTTGCCCGCCTTCACGGTGGACGAAGCGGTGAAAGCGGCAGAAACTTTGGGTGGCCCTGTGTGGGTGGTCAAAGCGCAAATTCACGCAGGTGGCCGTGGTAAAGCGGGCGGCGTGAAGGTGGTCAAATCGGTAGCCGATGTGAAAGCCGAAGCGCAGCGCATGCTTGGCCTCACTTTGGTGACGCATCAAACTGGCCCAGTGGGCAAACAAATCAACCGCATTTATGTGGAAGAAGGCAGCTCGATAGCCAAGGAATTCTATGTGTCTTTGCTGGTTGACCGCTCCACAAGCTTTGTAGCTGTTGTGGCGTCGACCGAAGGCGGCATGGATATTGAAGAAGTGGCGCATAACACGCCCGAAAAAATCATCACATTCCAAATCGACCCTGTCACTGGCGTGATGCCACACCATGGCCGCAGCTTGGTGAAAGCGCTGAAATTGGAAGGCGCCGCCGCAAAACAGGCAGGCAAAGTGCTGAACCAGCTCTATACAGCATTCATTGCTAAAGACATGGAAATGCTCGAAATTAACCCATTGGTGATCACAGGTGATGGCAATTTATTGTGCCTCGATGCCAAAATGTCATTTGATGGGAATGCGATGTATCGCCACCCCGATATTTTCGAATTGCGCGATGAAACTGAAGAAGATGCCAAGGAAATTGAAGCCAGCAAATACGACCTCAACTATGTCACGCTCGATGGTACCATTGGGTGCATGGTGAACGGGGCAGGGCTTGCGATGGCCACAATGGACATCATCAAACTGTATGGTGCTGAGCCCGCCAACTTCCTCGATGTGGGCGGCGGCGCCACCAAAGAAAAAGTAACGGCGGCGTTTAAAATTATCACTTCGGATCCAAACGTCAAAGGCATTTTGGTGAATATTTTCGGCGGTATTATGCGCTGCGATATTATTGCTGAAGGTGTGCTGGCAGCGGTGAAAGAGGTTGGCCTCAAAGTGCCACTGGTTGTGCGGCTAGAGGGCACAAATGTGGAGTTGGGCAAAAAAATTCTCAAAGAATCAGGCTTAGCTGTATTGCCAGCCGATAATTTAGACGATGCGGCCGCAAAAATTGTAAAAGCTGTGAAGGAGGCTGCGTAATGGCAATAATAAAGGATCCACTTCTTGCTATTGCGATGGTTACAATCTTTGATTTATCTATTGCTTATTGGTCATACGTTAGGCTTTACAAAAAAAAAGACTATCAAATAATTTTCAATGTAGTCGCGTTTTTAATAATCTTGATAGGATCCCCTATGCTAGCAGTAGCTTTGGTTGCTCCCCATTTTTTACCTAATTCCGAATTAGGATGGGGTGAATCGGGCTGGCTTGGCATATTACAAGGCTTATTCAGTTGGCCAATAGCTGGATGCTATATCCTATACTATCTCTACAGACTACTTGTTGTTTTGCGCAATTTTATTTGCAAGGCAAATCCTAAAAATATACCAAGCGAATCTGGAGTTCAATAATGGCTATTCTCGTAAATAAAAATACTAAAGTCATTTGCCAGGGGTTTACTGGCGCGCAGGGCACGTTTCACTCCGAGCAAGCCATTGCCTATGGCACGCAAATGGTGGGCGGCGTAACTCCTGGCAAAGGTGGCAGCAAACACCTGAATTTGCCTGTGTTCGACACCGTTTTGGATGCACGCGAAGCTACAGATGCCAACGCATCGGTGATTTATGTGCCACCGCCATTTGCAGCGGATGCGATTTTAGAAGCCATCGCCGCTGAAATTGAACTGATCGTGTGCATCACCGAAGGCATTCCCGTGCTGGATATGGTGAAGGTGAAACGCGCGTTGGCGGGTTCAAAATCACGCTTAATCGGGCCGAATTGCCCAGGTGTGATCACGCCAGGCGAGTGTAAAATTGGCATTATGCCGGGCCACATTCACAAGCCAGGTTCTGTTGGTGTTGTGTCGCGCTCTGGCACGCTGACCTATGAGGCGGTGCTGCAAACCACTGTGGCGGGCCTTGGTCAATCGTCTTGCATTGGCATTGGTGGTGACCCTGTAAAAGGCACAGAATTTATTGATGTGCTCGACCTGTTTTTGTCTGATCCGCTTACTCTCTCCATTATTATGATTGGTGAAATTGGCGGCAGTGCAGAAGAAGAAGCGGCTGAGTTCCTGAAAATTGAGGCCAAAAAAGGTCGCAAAAAACCAATGGTTGGGTTTATTGCAGGGCGTACAGCTCCTGCAGGGCGCCGTATGGGTCATGCGGGCGCTATTATTGCCGGCGGCAAAGGTGGTTCGGAAGACAAAATTGCGGCGATGGAATCCGCTGGTATTGTGGTTTCACCATCGCCAGCGCGCTTGGGCTCCACCTTGGTGGAAGTGCTTAAAGGCTGATGATAGAATCCGCAGACATTCGGCTCAAGCGCCTCAAATTTCGGGCATGGCATCGAGGCATGAAGGAGATGGACCTTGTATTGGGCCGCTTCTTCGATGCCCATGGCGCGACATTATCGCCGCAGCAGCTGGATGATTTCGAAGCCTTGTTGGATGAAGCGGATGCCGATATGTATGCGTGGATGTGCGGGCGCCAAGAACAGCCCGCTGCTTTCAATACTGCAGTCTGGCAGCAGATCGTGCAATTTTGGGACTCTAATCCCAACGTTTCTTAACGTTGGCAGGAGCGATAGCGAACCGCATCTTGAAATTCTTGAATTTCAAGAAATTCAAGAGAGCGTAACTGAAAACATGGAGCGATAGCATCCCATGTTTTTGATACCGAAAGGTATCAGCTGTTGGTAAGCCACAATAAAGTGCACATTCTCGTATCGCCACAATTGTGCTAAATTTGCTTGGCATGGTATTACTATAATGCGTTGATTCTGCGCATAGGGTTTTTCAATTATGGCGTGCACGCTTCGTCTTTTATCAACACTTGTTGCTGGCGCATTTGTAAGCTGCACAGCGCCTGCAAAAGCGCAATTCTTTTTTGATCCGCAGCCAAAAGTACCCCAGCAAGAATTTTCTAATCCTGTGCCTGTTGAACCTGATGCAGAAGCCCAAAAACCAAAAAAATCTAAAAAATCGAAGCAAGAGCGTGAAACCATCGCAGCTGCAAAAAAGAAAACTGAGCGCGTAAAAAACCCAGTGGCTGTGATGGATGGCCTCGATAAAATCACGGCACGCGTCACCAGTTTTGAAGCAAAAATTGGTGAACAATCGCAATTTGGCGCGCTTAAAGTTACGCCGCGTGTGTGTTACACGCGCCCATTTTCTGATACACCACAAACGACAGCCTTTGTAGAAGTGGATGAAGTGGGGCTGACAGGCGAAACCAAGCGGATTTTCACAGGGTGGATGTTTGCAGCAAGCCCTGGCATTAATGGTGTGGAGCATTCGGTATATGACGTGTGGTTGAAGGACTGTAAAGGCGGTAACCAAGGCGTAATTGAAGAAGGCCCAAAAACTGGATATGATGATGGCCCAAATGCTGCAGCACCAACTGTGCCAGCTGGCACAAAACCAACGCCTGAAAAACCTTTAACGGGTAAACCCAAACCAGCGCAACGCTAATTTCGTGCTTGCACAGGGCACGTCAATTTTGTAGCTACAGCATATGCATAATCACCCTCACACCACTCCATTACGGATCGCCATTGCTGGCCTTGGCAATGTGGGCGCATCGCTTGTCAATTTACTTGCGTCAGCTCAGTCGCGTGGACTGAATGCGCGATCTAGCCGACCTATAGAGCTGGTGGCGGTATGTGCACGGAATAAAAATAAAGATCGCGGCATCACGCTTTCCAGTTCAATGTTGTGGTGTGACGATGCTGTGAAAATTGCGAATGCGCCAAATGTGGACGTGTTTGTGGAGCTGATTGGCGGTTCAGAAGGTGTTGCGCGCACAGCGGTTGAAGCGGCATTGAATGCGGGCAAACATGTAGTGACTGCCAATAAAGCGCTACTGGCTGCACATGGCAATGCCTTGGCGGCTTTGGCCGAACAAAAAGGCGTGTCACTCAATTTTGAAGCGTCTGTTGCGGGCGGCATTCCCATTGTGAAAACATTGCGTGAATCGCTGTGCGGCAATTCGCCCACGCGGGTGATGGGCATTTTGAACGGTACCTGCAATTACATCCTCACGCGGATGGAGGCGCAATCGGAGCCATTTGATGTGTGTCTGAAAGCCGCGCAAGAATTGGGCTATGCCGAGGCTGACCCAACGTTCGATATTGATGGGTTCGACACCGCGCACAAGCTGTCCATCCTCACGTCTTTGGCATTTGGCACGCAAATTCATTCGGAAATTCAAACGCTTGAGGGCATTCGTTCCATCACATATGAAGACATTGCCGCCACGCGCGACCTTGGCTATCGCATAAAGTTACTGGGCATTGCGCAGCGCATTGGCAACACAATTTCTCAAAGCGTGCAACCTACATTGTTGCCACACAATGCCGCAATTGCCGATGTGGGCGGTGCCACCAACGCGGTTTTGATCGACGCCGATTTTATGCCATCATTGCTTCTGGTGGGTGCAGGTGCTGGGGGCAACCCTACTGCTTCGGCCGTTGCCGCCGATATTATCGACATTGCGCGCGGCTTGCATATTTTGCCCTTTGGCCAAAGCGTGGCGCATATGCCTGTAGTGCTGCCTGCGCAGGCGGATGCTATCAGCCATCGCTATTATGTGCGCTTTGCTGTGCAGGATAAGCCGGGCGCGTTTGCCACCATTGCCACCCATATGGCGCAGCAGAATATTTCGCTTGAAAGCATTGTTCAGCATGGACAATCGTCTAGCAGCGGCATTGCGCAAGTGATATTGGTCACACACAAAACCACTGCCCCCGCGCTGCATAAAGCGCTGGATGCCATTTCTAATGCTCATATTTTGGCCACAAAGCCGCAGTCTATGTGCATTGAATCTCTATAAGAATTGATCATAATCAACACGATGAGGAGTGTGTAATGTCGAATTTTGGTTTAACGGGTGGTGTGCTGGATCGCGTTTTGGCGCTTGAACTTGGCCGTGTTACAGAGCGCGCCGCGGTTGCGGCCGCTCGCTTGCGTGGCCGTGGCGATGAAATGGCGGCCGACCAAGTGGCTGTAGATGCCATGCGTCAAGAGCTCAACCGTTTGGCCATTGATGGCACGGTGGTGATCGGCGAGGGCGAACGCGATGAAGCGCCAATGCTCTATATTGGTGAAAAAGTCGGTACAGGCACTGGCCCTAAAGTGGATATTGCGCTTGACCCGCTAGAAGGCACCACTATTTGTGCGAAAAACCTGCCCAACTCATTGGCAGTGATTGCCATTGCCGAAACGGGCGGCCTGCTCAATGCGCCTGATTGTTATATGGATAAAATCGCTGTGGGCCCAGGCTATCCTGAAGGTGTGATCGATATTGACAAAACACCAGCAGAAAACATTTCAGCGATTGCCAAAGCCAAAGGCGTGCCCATTTCTGAAATCACCGCCTGCATTATGGATCGCCCGCGTCATGATAAATTGATTGCCGCTGTGCGTGCAACTGGCGCGGCCATTCGCTTGATTGGTGATGGCGATGTGGCAGGGGTGATCCACACTGTGAACCCAGATGAAACGGGCATTGATATTTACATCGGCATTGGTGGTGCGCCTGAAGGTGTGCTTGCGGCGGCGGCATTGCGCTGCATGGGCGGGCAAATGCAAGGCCGTTTGGTGATCAAAGATGAAGAACAGCGCCAACGCGCCATTAAAATGGGCATTGCCGACCCTTCCAAAAAATTCGATATGATGGAATTGGCCAGCGGCGACGTGATTTTTGCCGCAACAGGCGTGACGGATGGCAACTTCTTGCGCGGCGTGCGCTTCACCGCGCACGGCATTGAAACCGACACGGTGGTGATGCGCTCCGCAACCGGCACCATCCGCTACATCAAAGCGCATCACTCGATGAAAGAGAAATTTTGAGAGTGCGCGTATAAAGTACACACTTAATATGAACGGCGCTTTCGGGCGTCGTTTTTTGTATTATACTTAAGGATAAGGTAAACAAACACTTTATGAGTTGAAACGAGTGCAAATTTATTGTAATATTCAATAATCATTGTGCGATTTCGTACGCAATTTTTATATATTGAGGCCGCCATGGCACCGCCAGATGTAAAAAACACCACTCAAACGACACCCGCCCCCGCGCAGGAAGCCCCTGCCGTGAAAGCGCAGGAGTTTGATGGGGCGGTGAATGAAACCAAGGGTGATGTGAAACCCACTGAAACCGCAACGCCAGTGGACACGACCGCTGAAACAAAAACACCAGCAAAAACGCAATCGAAAATGACTGAAGCCCAAATGGCGCAGCAAAATGAGATATTGCGGCAGAGGGCGATGGCGCAAATGCCGGCGCATTATGATTACATGCCAGATGAGCTCAATGAATATTTATCACAAGTATCTGGTTATGACTTAGATTCTAATCACGATGGGGAAGTTTCAGTATTAGAATATGTACAAGCAAATTATCCAGAAGATGAATATAACTCAGATCAACAAGATAATCGTAATACATCACAAATACTTGATGATATAAAACGCACTCATCCCGATTACCGAATTCGAGGATTTTCTAGAGGAATTGGCACTTAAATTTTTACGCAAAACGCATTAAAGTGCATATATAAAAATCTTATCAATATTTTTTTGTAGCATATCAAATATACATAAATAATTTTAAAAAAATTAGCGCCACAAATAATGACTTGCGGCGCTAATAATCTTACTAAGATGCTTACTTACTGGCCGATTTTAGAAGCAGCCTGCTTGTTGCCTGAAGCAATGTTGTTTTGAATTGTTGCAGCAACATCAAATGCAGCAGCGATATCATTAATTCTTGACATTTCCTTACGGGAAGCGGCTGAATTGGCAGCTTTGTTAGCGCCATCAATGCCTGCAGCGTCACTTTCTTGTGCGTAGAGTTTGTTTGGTTTGTTTCTCATAGTGTCCTCCTTAGAGCCTGTCGATGGATAATATCTAACATTTGGTTCCTAAAGTGTCAACATAATTTCAACAATTATACTCTCATCCTTTGGTCTAATCCGCATGTATGATTGACGAAATCTTTATTTTTCTGTGTATATAGTACTAAGATTGGGAGAGTAAATGTAATGTCCAACGTCAATATGGTCGGAGCCGCTTCAGGTGCAGGCACTCAAGCTTCCACCAAACCTAATTTTGAGCAGTTCATATCGGCTGCTAAAAGCGGTAGAAGTGAAATGTATGATAGCGCCTTATCTACTATTGATGGTGGCTTAGATCATTCTACATTTAAGAAAGACCTCGATGCGAAGCACGCCAAAGCCAAAAAGGCGGTGCGTGCACTGGCTAATGATCCAGTTCATGGAGAATCCGCTAAGCTCATGCTTGAGAAAATCGAATTTACTCAAAGATTATCGCGATTTCATTTGAATGATGCTAATTTGGGTATCGTCGGAAAAGTATTTACGGGTATGGCAACCACACTTAAATCCCTCATGTCGCTCCAATAACCCCATCCCCGTTGCGCTGTAGCAAGGAGGTCGTGCCCCCAAGCGCCGTCATTGCGACGACGTGTGAAGGGGGAAGCAATCCAGTTCTTAAATCTCTGGATTGCCGCGCTGCGTTACACTTCGCTCGCAATTACGGGGCTGTGGTGATGTTGTGCTTTGCAATAACGAGCGGCCGAGAGTGTTCATCGTATGAAGTACGCGCCCCACTACCCCTCACCGAAACGTATTCACCTGAGATTTGTCCACCACTGAGCTTGGGGAGGCGAAACTGTCATGCGCACCAAATGGCTTGGCGGCCAGCAGCGCTTGCGGGCTGGTTTCAGGCTTAGTTGTTGCCGTTGTGCGGGCAAAATTGCCTTTATCCCCCTTGGGTGTGCGGCCAGCAGGTGTGCGCGTTGTGTTCACCGTTTCTACTTTTGTTGGCGCAGGCGCTGCGGGTTTGGCAACAGGTTGATCGCCCACATTCCATGTCATTTGCGGTTTTTCTGGTTCAGGCGCGCGCGCAATTTGTGGGGCAGGGCTAGGCGCTGCGGCGATAGCCGATGGCCGCGCCCGTGGAATAGGCTTGCCAGCAATTGCTGCAACCACAGGCGCAGCTTCGCCAATTGAGGGTGTTTTGATGGGAATGCCTTGTGGCCCTTGCTCCCACACCAAGCGCGGGGTGGGGACAGGCACAGTACTTGCAGAATTAATGGGGCTGGGCGCTTCAATGGCTGCCACTTGTTGCGCACCAGCATTAGGACGCGGCGTAGGTACAATAGGCCCATCTGCATCAAATGCATTTGCAATAATTGCCCCAGCAATTGGCAATGCAATTGGCGCGCCTGTTGCCGCACGTGGCTCAGGAATTGGAATATCGGATTTGGCAATTGCTGTGGGCGGCGCTGCGGGCTTTTCATCCGCGTCATCCTCAATATTTTTGGCAAGCTGTTGATTGCGTGCCAGTTTTTTATCAGGAATCACGGCTGGCGTGGCTTCCTCATCAGAATCTTCATCATTTCCGCCACCAAACAGCGCTGTAAATAGGTTTTTTGAACGTCCGAAAAACCCGCCATTGCTGCCAGGCACAAGCCCGCGCACAGTTTGCTCGCCATATTCTGCCACGCGCTCGGGGCCATTTTTGCCATCTTTGCCGATGCGCTCCACAGTGGCTTCATAGCCGCTCATGGGGCGACCATCCGCAGGAATATGAATGGTGTTGCCATCTGGGAATATGCTGGCGAGCTGATCGCGCGTGAGGCGCGGCCACGCCCGCACACTGCCTACATCGAGGTGCACAAATGGGCTGCCCGCGGATGGGTAAAACCCTACGCCGCCAAGTTGTTTTTTGGCCGCCATATAGCGAATACGCGAGAGGTTCATGTCGGGGATATAAAAATCCATCGCCCGCCCCATGGTGTGCTGAGATTGCTTGGCCACACCACGGCTACGTGAACGTAGCATTTCATTGGTTTGGGGGGAGCGATAGGCCGAAACCACGTGAACATATTCATCTGTGCCCAGCTCACGAGTGACTTCCCATAACAAATCAAATAGGCGCGGGTCCATTTTTGTGGGCTCATCGCGGCGCCAATCGCGCAAGAACCAATTGAGCTTATCGAGCGCCACCTTATCATAGCGACCATCGCGCTTATAGGTGATGGTGATTTTTTCTTTCGTATGCATGTGCATCAACGAAATGGTGTGCGGCGGGTCGAAAAACCGCGCTTCACTCAGCGGCAGGGTGAGGGCACAGCACAAGGCTACGCCACACAGCAGTTTGAGGCGCGCAGCAATGCCGCGCAAAAGGGAGGGTACGCAATACATGGTGAACAGAGTCTAGCAAAGCTTCGTTAACGGGGTGTTGAAATGCGACAAAAAGTGTGGCATGTATTGGAGATGTTGTACTCATGGCTATGTTTTTGACGATATTCATACACATAATAGAGAGAAAAATGCAGGATATAACACCTATTCCCAGTTCTGGATTAACTGGTAAAGAGTCTGTCGATGAACTGATCGTGTTATTTCATGCTAAGGCTGCGACTTTGAAAGTGTTAGCCAATGCTACACAAGATGACTCTGAGTATAAGGCAGCCTATTTGGCACAGAAGAGAAATCCAACATCACGCAATGTGGCCAATTGGAATGAGGTTCTGGATAGGACTTATAAAGAAGATGATATTGAGCAAATCATCTTTGCAGAATACAAGACAATTGGTCTGAAAATAAAAACACACATTCCAAATTGGCCTATAGCCGCTAATACATTATCTTTTAAATCCCTCATCAGCCTTGCCGTTATGGCAGGCGGTGCATGGGCGATGGGGTTGTTTGATAAGAAGGCGAATAACGAAGTGGTGTGATTAAGATGGATTCTCGGGTCTTCGCCCGAGGATGAGGCGGTATAAAGCTTACACGTGAGGCCTCATCCCAGTGCTTGACACTGGGATCCAGAATACTAAAATATAAATATGTCCTTTTGGGTTTATATCGTTGCAAGTCAGCGCAATGGCACGATTTACACAGGTGTAACGCGGGATTTACCGCGCCGCATTTATTTACATAAACAGAAGTTTTATGAAGGGTTTACCAAAAAATATGGTGTTCATAGATTGGTGTATATTGAATCGCATGATTTGATGACAACTGCCATTCAACGTGAGAAAAATATCAAACGTTGGTATCGAAAATGGAAAGTCGAACTGATTGAAACGACGAATCCTCGTTGGGATGATTTGTATGAGACGTTAAATTGGTGAGGTGGATGGTCGGGTCAAGCCCGACCATGAGGCTGTGTAGGTAGCATGAGAGAATCTCACCCGCGCGCGCGTTTCACATCTGGTGGAGTGGCTTCATCGGCGATGATGGCCAAGGCCTCGCTAAGCGGCAGCACGGTTTGGTCTTGTGAACCTAAACGCCGCACCGAGATTTTGCCTTCCGCCGCTTCCGACTTGCCGCACACCAGCACCACAGGCACTTTTTGCAGCATGTGTTGGCGCACTTTATAGCTGATTTTCTCATTCCGCACGTCAAGTTCCACCCGCAGGCCAGCGGCTTTGCAGGCTTCAAGCACCTGTTGTGCATACTCATCTGCATCCTGCGTGATGGTGCACACCACCACCTGCACAGGGGCAAGCCACAAGGGCAGGGCGCCCGCAAGATGCTCAATCAATATCCCCGTGAAGCGCTCGAGCGAGCCAAACATAGCGCGGTGAATCATCACAGGGGTGTGGCGGTTGCCATCTGGCCCCACATAGGTGACGCCAAACCGCTCGGGTAGGTTGGGATCCACCTGCACGGTGCCGCATTGCCAATCGCGGCCAATCGCATCGCGCAATACATATTCCAGCTTCGGCCCATAAAACGCGCCTTCACCGCTGTTCAGTGTCCATGGTTTGCCGCTGGCTTCAATGGCGCCGCGCAGGGCGTTTTCATATTTATCCCACACATCATCGGCGCCGATCCGCTTTTCGGGGCGGTCGGAGAATTTTATGCGAATGTTAGGAAAGCCAAAATCCTCATAAATTGACAGGATCAGCTCATTAATTTCGAGAATTGAATCACGCAATTGGTCTTCGGTCACAAAAATATGGGCATCGTCTTGTGTGAAGCTGCGCACGCGCATCAATCCATGCAGCGCACCTGAAGGTTCATACCGATGCACTTTGCCAAATTCCGCCATTTTATAGGGCAAATCGCGGTAGCTTTTCAAATCATTGCGGAAAATCTGCACATGGCCGGGGCAATTCATGGGTTTGAACGCAAAAATCCGCTCATCCTCAGTTTGGGTGATGAACATATTTTCGTGATATTTTTCCCAGTGGCCAGAGGTTTCCCACAAGGCGCGGTCCATCATATCGGGGCTGTTCACCTCTTTATAGCCATTGGCCAGCTGGCGGCGGCGCATATAGTCCACAAGGGTTTGGAACAATGTCCAGCCCTTGGGGTGCCAAAACACGCTGCCTGGCGCTTCATGTTGGAAGTGGAACAGGTCCATCTCGGTGCCAAGGCGCCTGTGGTCGCGGCGCTCGGCCTCTTCCAAATTGTGCAAATGCTCATCAAGCTGCTCTTGCGTGGCAAATGCTGTTCCATAAATGCGGGTGAGCATGGCGTTTTTGCTGTCGCCGCGCCAATAGGCACCCGCCACTTTCAGCAATTTGAAGGCTGTGCCCACTTCGCCAACATTGGTCATGTGTGGGCCGCGGCACAAATCCAGCCAGTCGCCTTGACGATAAATTTTCAGGGATTGATCCTCAGGAATGGCGTCCACCAGCTCCACCTTATAATGCTCGCCCTTGCTGGCAAAATAGGTTTTGGCTTGGTCGCGGCTCCAAATTTCTTTTTTAAATTGGGCGCCTGCCTTCACAATATCCTTCATTTTGGCTTCAATGGCGGCGAAATCATCCACCGAAAATGGCTTATCGCGCGCAAAATCGTAGAAGAAGCCGTTTTCAATCACAGGGCCAATGGTGACCTGCGTGCTGGGGAATAGGCTTTGCACCGCCTCAGCCAACACGTGGGCGCAATCGTGGCGGATGAGTTCTAAACAGCGAGGGTCGAACCGATCGACAAGCTCCACCGCCGCATCGGCGTGCAGGCTGTCGCCCAAATCGCACAAATTGCCATCCACCAACATGGCCACAGGGCGCTTAAGTGGGCGTGGCACGTCTGTGTCTTTCGTGAGTTGAAACCCTGTGATGCCCGCTTCAAATTGTTTCGTTGTGCCATTTGCGAGAGAGAGTGTGATCATTGCTTATGCTGTTTCTGAATCAGTGGGTTTTACGCCCCTATTCAGCACAGAAAGCCCCACAAAAGCAAGTGCGGCTGTAGCAATTGAATAATAATAACTGCCATTGAAATCCCCACCTTTTCGAATCAAATTTGCAAAGGCACTCCAGAAATGGTTGCGTTTGGCAGCAGTTTCAACAGAGCCGATGGCTGCAGTAACAGCTAGGGTATTTGTGTTATTATTAGCAATCAAAAGTGCCAAATCTCGGTTGTTCGCAGCCATATTACTGATAGTAGCAACAGTTTTTACTTGGTTCTCTACAAAGTTCCTTACAGTTATTTGTGCAGGTTTACTCAATGATGTGTAACCTTCATAAATTTTAAGAAATTCTGGCTCAGTAACATTATTAGGAAATTTTGTGCAATTTTCAGCATAGTCCGTTATGAAATTAATATAATCACCAGGATTATTGAATTGCATGTGCCGCTCCTTTTGTTACGTATTAGAAGTATCCTTATTTAACGCTTGCATTGACCAATGTGCAACCATCGCAAAAATAGCAAGGCCAGCGATGGCTTTTAGGCCAAATGATTTTGAGAGCTTTTTCCAAAAATTATCATTGCGCACCAGTAGGTTATTCGCGAGCGCTTCATTATTTACTTCTTCAGCAATATACGCTGTAATCACAGGTTTTTTTTCAATAGGCAATTGATCAAACTGCACTTTTAGCCCTTGTGTTGCATCAGCAAATTTCATGCCAAAAAGCTCAACATTTTTTTTGCCGTAAAAATACATTCGCGTAGATTCCATGTGGGGTCTGAGAATTGCATAATGTGCCTTATGAAGTTGGTGAGTTTATATTTGAATTTTTGCCGTTAACTATCGACATTCCCAAGCCTGCCAATACCACAAGGCCTACCCACACGTTTAATTTTGAAATTTTCTTATAAAGTCCCTCAAGAAACTCTGCTAACTTTCTTGTGCGAATATCGCCAGTAGTGCCATGCGATAATTCATTCACTCCAGTGCTTATGTTATAATCGTTACGTGCCTTAATTGCATCAGTCATTATTTTAGTTTTAACAGCGAGTTTGTCGCCTTCATTGGGCAAATTTTTAAATTTATTAATACAACTGTCAAAAAACGGTGGTTTTTTACTTGTGTTGCTCCAATATTCTTGTGCCTGCGCATTAATAAGTTCCATTGTTTCTTGAATTGTGCTCATTATCATCTCCAAAATAAAATAAGGTTTACGACATTTTAGTCTTTAGTATAATAGGCAATATCTCATTTTTTTAATTTCGTCAACACATCTGGCACGGGGTCATAGCCATGCCCGCCCCACGGGTTGCAGCGGGCAATGCGCCATATCATGAGTAAACCACCGCGAATGACCCCGTGCTTTTCCACAGCCTCTATCGCATAGCAGCTGCAGGTGGGTTCAAATCGGCACCATCGCCCAGTGAGCGGCGACAGAAAAATGCGGTACAATTTGATAGGAATGATGAGTAGCCATTTCATCTGTGTATGATTATCTGTGATTTGATGCAAAATCAAATGCCAAACGCATTTTATGCGTGGCACAACAGCTTCCGAATCGTGTGATAAGCAATAAGTAGCGTGTGAGTGTAAACGAGCGAATATGAAATATCTCTTCATCCATCAAAATGCGCCAGGGCAGTGGCGGCATATCGCGGGGCATTTGGCCAAAGACCCCGCCAATGATGTATTGATTATGGGCACCCACAAAAATAAACACGTTGGGGGGGCGCGCTACACGTTCCATACGCCTGAAAAAAAGCATAAAACCTCAGAAAATCCACTGCTCATTTCCTTTGAAGAAGCCTGCGCATATGGGGAATCTGCTGCTGCAGCATTGGTGAAGCTAAAAAATGATGGCTATACGCCTGATATAATTTGCTGCCACCCGGGTTGGGGCGAGGGGTTATTTATCAAAGATGTTTACCCCGATGTGCCCTATTTGGCGTATACCGAGTTTTTCTATCGTGGCAAAGGCGCCGATGTTGGGTTTGTCCCTGGCTCCTCGCAATTATGGCATGAATATGCGGTGCGGGCGAAAAATGCGCGGTTGATTTTGGCGCTCGAGCAGGCCGATTATTGCATTACGCCCACCAAATGGCAGTTCAGTTTGCATCCGCAATTTATTAAGGACAAAACCGCCATTATCCATGAGGGCGTGCGCACTTCGCTTTCTGCTCCGCCGGAGAAAACTGTGCGGATTACATTGCCAGATGGCACCAAATTACAGCAAGGCGATGAGGTGATCACCCATGTGGGTCGCAATTTAGAGCCATATCGCGGCTTCCCCAGCTTTATGCGTGCATTGCCTGAAATTTTGGCAGCGCGACCCAAAGCTCATGTGGTGATTGTTGGCGCGCACGGCATCTCATATGGTAACCCGCCGATGGATGCGCCCAGCTGGCAGGAAAAAATGGTACGCGAAGTGCCAATCGACACCTCTCGCGTGCATTTTGTTGGGAGCATTCCGCATGATGCCTTCACGGCACTACTGCAAATCACCTGTGCGCATGTCTACCTCACATTTCCGTTTGTATTGTCATGGAGCATGCTTGAGGCGATGGCATGTGAAGCGCTCATTGTTGGCTCTGCCACCGCGCCAGTGATGGAAGTGATTGAGCATGGCAAAAATGGATTGCTGGTCGATTTCTTCTCGCATGAGCAGATCGCCACACAGGTGATAGAAGTGCTTGAAAAACCTAAGAAATTTGCACATATCCGCAAGGCTGCACGGCAATATATTATTGATCATTATGATATGGACAACATCTGCCTGCCGCGAACATTGCAATTGTTAGAGGATATTGTCCACAAACGATCCCCGCGCATTTTAGCGCAACAAATTGAAATGCCGCAAACGCCTGCAATGTGGAAGATGTAATCGCTGAAATTATTTCGAGTTTAGCTTGACGTGTGCACAGGTTTGACAATAGATAATACATCCAATAGGGGCGAATCCATGCCAAAAACGGCTGTTAAAACTTCCGAACTGAACACACTCCACGCCAGCGTGCTCAACACGCATATGGTGGATAATCAATTGCGCACGGCGGGCGTGTTCGCTGCTCCTGTGCTTGATGCGTTTTTAAGCGTTCAGCGCGGTGCTTTTGTGCCTGCCGCGTCTCAAAGCATTGCCTACAGCGACAGCATCATATCAATTGGGGCAGGTCGCTTTATGCTGGCGCCATTGGTGCTGGGGAAAATTCTGCAAGCATTGCCAAATGTGAACGGCAAATCCGTTGCAGTGTATGGCGCCGCTACTGGCTATAGTGTGGCACTACTCGCTCATATGGGCGCGCAGGTGGTGGCTGTGCAAAGCCACCCTGAAATTGCGCAATTTGCCCGCAACGCCTTGGCCAGCACCGGCTTTGTTTCAATCCCCGTTGTAGAATGCGGCATTGAGGCGCCAGAAATGCAAAAGCAATTTGAAATCATCATCATAGAAGGCAGTGTTCATGCTGTGCCGCAAGTTATATTAGATAAAATTTCCGAAGGTGGTCAGCTGCTGACTATCATTGGTGCGGGGCATATGGGCAGCGTCACACGGTTTATCAAAACTGATGGCAATGTGAGCCGCACCACTTTGTTTGAAGCCAGCGCCCCTGTGGTGCCGGGGTTTGAAGCGCCAGACCAATTTGTGTTTTAATAACAACATCTGCACAGCTGTGCATAACCACTTTATAAATGGGCTATGGTATTGCACATGGGTGGCACAGCGCAGCACAATAGTATTATGTATGATTCGTGCGTGATGTGTCTGTTGAGCGCGTGAAATGACACAATGGGGTGCAATATGAGTAAAGCTGGAGCTGCTGCCGAACCATCAATGGAAGACATTTTGGCGTCTATTCGCAAAATCATTTCAGATGATGAGCCTGTAGCTGTGCCAGTGCCAGAGCCGGAATCAAATTCACAAGCGGAAATTGACGCTGCAATGGCGGCGTTTGAAATGGAGGATGCGCCTGCAGAACCAGTAGCAGAAATCGATCCATTTGATGCTGTGAGCATTGAAGAGGACGTCGTTGAAGATGTATTTGAATTGACAGACGACATGGCGTCTGAAGATGCTCCTGTCGCGCAAATGTCAATTCCTGAAGATGAAAGTGATATTATTTTTGCGGAGGCGGACGAAGAGCCCGAGCCTGAGCCTGAACCCGTTGCTGTGGCGCCCGCATTTGTAATGCCGCAAGCCCCAGCTGCCCCTCAAATGCGCTACGAAGCGCCGCCTGCGCCTGCACCCAAACCGCAACAACATTATGACATTGGGCAAACTGTTTCAGCGCAATTTGATGCCTTATCAAACGTGATTTTAGCCAATAATAGTCGCACATTAGATGATATTGTGACAGAAATGATGCGCCCCATGCTTAAATCTTGGATCGATCAAAATCTGCCCTCCATAGTGGAGCGCTTGGTGCGTGAAGAAATTGAGCGCGTATCGCGCAGCCCCCGTCGATAATCTTTAATAATTTCACTCGATTATTGTGGCCACACCTGTATAGTGTTGGCCACAGGAGCTCATATGCGGGAACGATTTTCAAAAGAGGGTGGTGCAGGTCGAGGGCGCGATGGCGGCGGGCGTGGCACTTACGATAAAACCGCACGATATGGCGCGCCTCGAAAGCCGTTTGGTGCAAAGCCAGCGCCCACATCAACAGGTGCGCGCATATTGCATGAAGGCAGCGTGTTGATCTATGGACTGCATAGTGTAAGTGCGGCATTGGCCAACCCAAATCGCACATTGTATCGCTTATACGCCAGCGAAAATGGGCAAAATCGCTTGAACGAGGCGAATGTCACCATTGGCTGCCCAATTGAAATTATGCCCGTTAAGGCGCTTGATAAAATGCTCACGCCCGACGCGGTGCATCAAGGCATGGTGCTGGAATGCGCGCCGCTGGAGTTTCTCGATTTTTCTCAATTGCCCCATGCCGCAATTGTGCTTGTGCTTGATCAGGTGACAGACCCACATAATATTGGCGCAATTTTCCGCACTGCAGCTGCGTTTGATGTGAGCGCCATCATCACCACCCATCGCTTTAGTCCGCTCGAAACGGGTGTATTGGCCAAGTCGGCATCGGGTGCACTCGAGCTGGTCCCATGGATCCGCGTGACAAACCTCAGCAGCACAGTGGATGAACTCAAGGATCAAGGCTTTTTATGTGTGGGGCTGGATTCGGAAGCCCCAGCCGATTTGGCACACACCAAAATTCGTGCACCTTTGGCACTGGTGCTCGGCGCTGAGGGCAAAGGTTTGCGCCAGAAAACCCGCGATACTTGCGATGTATTGGCGCGGATCGATTTGCCTGGCAAAATCAAAAGCCTCAACGTATCCAACGCCGCCGTGCTTTCCCTCGAGCGCGCCCGTACCGCATTGGAGCTCAAATGAAACGCAAATATCGCGCTATGATCGGCTCATTTATTTTAGTCGTATTCGTGTTTGGGTATATGGTTGCAATCGCAACACTTGCTGGCCCCATCATGGCACAGCAGCATTGGGCTGTGCAAATTGCCTTTTTCATGTTTGCAGGCGTTGTGTGGGCACCCATACTGAAGCCCCTCATGCTTTGGATGCGCGGCGGGACGTGAGGTTATTTTTTTGACTTTTTTTCAAAACGTACAGCTCTATTTTCACTTCTGACTGCTATTATCAAATCTTGATTGAGTTCAGATAAACGTTTTTCAAGTGAAGCAATTTGCGCTGCTAAATATTTAGTTCTTATCAATGCGGAGCTTTTTAAAGTATTTAGGTATAATATTATTTTATTATCATTTATAGGGTCTTTTTTACTAATTTCTATGTTTAAATTAGATATTGCTTTTTTTGTTTCAGTGAATAATTCTAAATACTCATTCTTTTTTTCTGTCGCGCCTTTGATTAATTTTTCAAATCTTTCTCTAGATGCGCGCAAAATTTTTGAAAAATTCAAAATATTATTGCTTAAGGATTTTTGTCCAAAATTATGTTTAATCACTGCATAATTAAATGAATTGGGCGGTATACGGCGCGTTAAAACAGACACGCCAATAGCTGTAGCCGCTGAAAATACCAAAGCGGCAAGGGTTGCACAATCAGATTGCTTCTCAGTCGAAAATCCTAAAATATTCATCGTAACTCTGCTATAAATAATTGCCTGCCTTATAAATTTGCAATTTTATATCGAGTAAGTCAAGCCAATGTTAGAATTCTCGCCCCCAAACAAATCCGTTGCTGACGTTTTTTAGCCCAAAATGGCGGTAAAAGCTCACTGAATTTGGTGCCGCCAATAGAAATATGCTCACACCATCACCTAAATGGGTGTGTGTTGCATTCAAAAGTGATTTTCCAATGCCGTGGCTTTGATATTCAACATCGACAGCCAGCTCAGATAAGTAGCAGCAATAGGCAAAGTCAGTGACCGCCCGCATCACACCTATAAGTTTGTTTTCGTCCCATGCAGTTATGGTCAAATTACCATGCTCAAGCATTTTGGTGATGCGCGAAATATTTCCCACAGGGCGGCGCTTAGCAAGTTGAGAGCGTTCGAGGATGTCGATAAATTGAGGCACAGTTATCGCCTCGTTAATTTTATACTCAACCATGCTGGCCTCCTGCCATCTGGTGCTGAATTATGACGTAGTGGAAATCGCGCGTAGAGCAGCCCCCATAATGTTCCCTCCCGTTCAAAGTGAGGGCCGCTCCCGCTGATGGTTCACAACTGAAGAAATTTGTTCCTCAGTTATTCAATAGCCTAACAGGAAAACCTGAAATAAGCGTGCTCATTTCCATTACATTTTGAAATAAACCGTTCACCGAGATTCGCGGTAGGTGCATCATGCGCTTTGCATGCGCGGGGGTGATCACGCCAGGGTTAGTCGTCACGGCGGTAGTAAACCCCGCTTGACGCGCCAAATTATAGCTGCGTGCATCCACATCCAGCGCGCCGCCATAAGGGTAGGCAAAATGCACAGGGCGTTTTCCAGTATGATGTTCAAGCATTCCCGCGCTGGCCACCATTTCCTCAAGTGCCTGCGCATCGCCACAGCGCTTGAGGGCAACATGGTGCACCGTATGTGCGCCCAATGTGCACAGCGGGTGGTGTGCCAATTGCTGCAATTCTGGCCATGACAGGATGAATTTTTGGCAATGCGCGCGCGCATCAAACCCATAGGTTTGGAATATTTCCGCCAGCATTTGCGCCAATTGCGCCTCGTTAAGCGTTTTCAAATCCATATACACCGCGTCCCATGCCGTGTGTTTTTCAGCAAGAGTTGTGCAGGGTAGTGTGACAGGCTTCCCATGCGTTGAAAATGTAAACTGCTCGCAATTGCGGATGATCTCTTCCAGCGCCAGCCACCACAGCACCCCATCACCCGCCGGAAATGCCGTGGGGATATATTGGCAAAACGGCACTTTGAAGGTTTCAAAAATGGGCAGTGCATGTTGCACATTATCGCGATAGCCATCATCAAGCGTGAAGGCGATCAAGCGGCCATTGCGTGTGGAGTTTCCCGCCTCAATGGCGTGCGCCATTTCATCCATGCTCACGAAATGATAGCCCTCAAATTTGAGTGCCAGAATCAATTCACCCAAAAAATCGGGTGTGATTTCTAAAATTCGGTTTGGTGCAAATTCATGCGCAACTAACGGCCGCACATGATGCAATGTAACAATGGCACCAATGCCGCCCAAAACAGGCGATAACAGCCAAGGAATGCCAGATTTATGCGCCATTTGCAGCGCGGTATGGATCAGATCATATTTCGTAATCGTCATAAGAAACACTCTTTTCGTGATACGAATTGTATTTTATGTATATTAGGATTTGTTTCTTAATATCATGTTCCATGGCGTTTCACTTCACCACATTCACAACAGTTGCCGATGCACGCGCAGCAATCGAAGCTTTGCCACGCATTGGCGCGGTTGCGCCTTATGCATATTTGGAATGGGCACAGGCATGGTGCGAGGCCTATAGCGGTGACCATGACCGTCAATTTTTAGGCATTCTCATTCATGAAGATGATGATGCGTGCGTATTCATCGCATTAGAGCGTGTTAAAATGTGCGGCTTTGTGTGCGCGCAGTTGATTGGGGAAAGTCACGCCAATTATTATATGCCCATTGCACTGCACCCATTTGAGTGGAGTGCCAGCGCGATTGAGGAATTGCAGTTTGTATTGCGCCAATGCGCGCGCCAGCATGGTATTGATGTGTTTGATTGTGAGCGGCAATTGCTCGAATATGCTGGTGCGGTCAATCCACTCCCAAAATTGGCAGGGTTTTGTACATACGAAGATCTGCTGTATACACCGTTGACGCCCGATTTTCAGGCACTGGTGCAAATAACGCGTGTGGGGTCGGGCGCAAAGCGCGATCGCAAGCAAATGGCCGCCATTTCAAAATTAGGCGAATGGCAGTGTTTTGAAGCAACAACGCCACAAGATCGCGCCCTGATTTTGCGGCGCTTTTATGAAATGAAACCGCAGCGGTTGGCCAGAAAAGGCATTGCCTCCACATTTGATAATGTTGAAATTCAAAGCTTTATCCGCAATTTAGAGATGACGCACCGTGATGATCGTAGCCCATATGTGCGATTATTTGGACTGTCGCTCAATGGTGAAGTGATCGCCGTGACCTCAAGCCTTTCAGGCACGCACCATAATGCGGGTATGTTCAACGCAATTGACCCACGATTTGAGAATGTGATCCACCCAGGTTTGGTGCTATTGCGGCACGAGATCGAGATGTATTGCAAGAGTGGTGTGCATATGTTTGATCTTGGCGCGGGAGATGCACGCTATAAACACACATGGCTGAAATATTCCATGCCTATGTGCTCAATTTTAGTGCCGGTTTCACTCAAAGGGCTAGCATTTGCTGTGGCAACACATGTCAAACGCAGCCTAAAACATCGCATTAAAGCCTCAAAAACCCTTTGGCAATTGGCGCAAAAGCTGCGCGCACTTAAAGGCAAACTCGGCAATCGCGGCTTATCAAGCGGTGTTGACGATTAATCAACGTCGGATGTATCGCCCACTTTTTGGCCTGTCACACGATAGGCCAGCGCGGCTTCAATAAACGCATCCAAATCACCATCTTGCACATCAGATGGGCTGGACGACACCACGCCCGTGCGCAAATCCTTCACCATTTGGTAGGGCTGCATCACATAGGAGCGGATTTGGTGCCCCCAGCCATTTTCCGACTTGCTGGCGTTTTGCGCATTGGCAGCATCTTCACGCTTTTTCAGCTCCATCTCATAAATCCGTGCGCGCAGCATTTGCCATGCGGTTTCTTTATTTTTGTGCTGCGAGCGCCCCATTTGGCACGATACCATAATGCCCGTGGGCAAGTGGGTAATCCGCACCGCAGAATCGGTGGTATTCACATGCTGCCCCCCTGCGCCAGACGCGCGGTAGGTATCAATCCGGCATTCGGATTCCGCAATATTCACCTCAATATTATCGTCCACCACGGGGTATACCCACACGCTGGAGAAACTGGTGTGGCGGCGGGCGTTGCTGTCGAACGGCGAAATGCGCACCAAGCGATGAACGCCCGATTCTGTTTTCAACTTGCCATAAGAATTCAGACCCTTCACCAAAATGGTGGCGGATTTAATGCCCGCTTCCTCGCCCGCTTGTTCCTCAATAATCTCTACCTTATATTTTGAGCGTTCCGCCCAACGCACATACATGCGCAGCATAATACTGGCCCAGTCTTGGCTTTCGGTGCCGCCCGCGCCAGGGTGAATTTCCAAATAGGCATCATTGCCATCGGCTTCACCTGAAAGCAGCGCTTCGGCTTGGCGCGTACCTGCCGTTTTATGCAATATTTTCAATGTCTTTTGCGCATCGTCTAACAGTTCAGTTTCGCCTTCCATCTCTGCCAATTCAATCAGGTCGATCGCATCGGCGAGGTCTTTTTCAAGTGTCAACACACCTGTGATATTGCTTTCATAGCGCTGGCGCTCCTTCAGCATTTTCTGCGCTGCCGTGGGGTCATCCCACAGATTTGGATCTTCAGCCGCCTCATTCAGCTCGGCAAGGCGCTTGGTTGTGGCATCCCAGTCAAAGAAACCTCCGCACAAGGCTCATGGATTGGCGAATGTCGTCGACCATATTTTGTAAATCTGCGCGCATAATGTCCTCAAATCACGTTGATGGCGCTTTATGCACATATTGTTGTGAAAAAATCAAGGACATGGATTATGGGCAATCATAACCATCGCTTGAATTCTCTAGCGTTGGAAACGCGCAAAAACGGGTTGCAGCTGCGTGCGCAATATTGGTAATTTTCCGTGCAAATAACGCGGCAAATTATCAACCTTATGCAAATGCGCGGCAAATGGAATGCCCACTACATGGCAAACACCCGCAGCAAACATATATTTGTCTTTATTGAGAATGCCGTCCCCCATATAGCCAAGCGGAATGATGATTTGAGAAATGGTCATCACAAGTTTTGAAAATGGTTTGCAAAATTTGGGCATAAGCCCCAACATGCACGCAACTTGTGTGGCGTCGCGCACGGTTTGCGCCCATACTTTGATGCTTTCAAAAATGGGGTTGCGTTTCTTTTGGTTAGGTTTTGCCTCTCTAGCTTTGTCTTGACCAGGAGAACTGACATTTGCACCCGCGCCGGAAAGTTTAAAAATTTTGGCAAATGCGCCGCTCAACGCAGTAATATCTTGAATGCCAGTGAGTGCACCAAGCGCGCTGCCCGCCAATGCGGCACCGTTTGCCGTCATAAATTTGACCGCGGCATCTTGGCGATTTTGGTTGTGCTCCGCCTCACCTGAAAGATAGCCGCAATAATTTGATGCCACAGCACCCGTGAAGAAAATCAGGTTTGAGTATGGAATGCGAGATTTTTGGAGTGCTGAAATTATTAACATTGATAGCCGAATGATAAGAAAGGAAGATACCTTATATCGTTCTATATAAAATATATGGAGTGCTATGTCAATCAATTCGTTCGTTAAAAAGTACAGTTATTCCACTGTCACCGATTTGGCCAAATTGCGGGGTTGGTCAACGTCGGTGCCGCATGTCGTGAGGGTTTACCCCGAACGGCCAGAAAACTCAGCGCGGCAGTGATTATTCGACTGTGACTGATTTGGCCAAATTGCGGGGTTGGTCAACGTCGGTGCCGCGCTGCACGGCGGTGTAATAGGCCAGCAATTGAATGGGCACTGTGCAAATGAAAGGCGCTAGAATTGGGTGGGCGTTCGGCAAAACTAATGTGCTGAAAATATCGCCCGCGTGGTGCGCGCCATTTTCATTGGTCAATAATATGATTTTCCCGCCGCGCGCGGCCACTTCTTGCATGTTGGAAAGCGTTTTTTCAAAAAGCTCATCAAATGGCGCCACTACAATCACGGGCAGCGTATCATCAATGAGCGCAATTGGCCCATGTTTTAACTCGCCCGCTGCATATCCTTCGGCATGGATATAGGAAATTTCTTTGAGTTTGAGCGCGCCCTCCATCGCAATGGGGAAGCTCACGCCGCGCCCGAGATAGAGTACATCGGTAGCTTTATCGAGAAGATGTGAGAGCTTTTCAATCTCTGGTTCCAACTTCAATGCAGCATTGATGAGGCGCGGTAATTCGGCAAATGCGGCCACAATCTCTTGTTCTTGCGCGGGGGTAATGGTGCCGCGCAAGCGTGCCACGCCCACAACTAAACTGGCCAATGCGGCCAATTGGCAAGTGAAGGCTTTTGTGGAGGCCACACCAATTTCAGGCCCTGCAAAGGTGGGCACTGTAAAATGCGCCTCGCGCGCCATCGAGGATGTGTGCACATTCACCACGGCACCCGTTTTGAGCCCTGCCGCTTTGAACATACGCAGCGCCGCCAGCGTATCGGCCGTTTCGCCTGATTGTGAGATGACCAGCGCCACAGAGTTAGGGTCGAGTGGCGGCTCGCGATAGCGAAATTCCGAGGCAATATCAATATCCACTGGCAATTTGGCATAGTGCTCAAACCAATAGCGCGCCACCAGCCCCGCATAATAGGCAGTGCCACAGGCCGAAATCACAATGCGACTGGCCGACTTCAGTGCGTCCACCACATCGGGGGCAAGATCGATGGTGCCGCCGGCAAAATTCACATAATGGCGGAAGGTGTGGCCAATCACCTCGGGCTGCACATGAATTTCTTTGAGCATATAATGGCGGTAATTGCCTTTTTCCACCAACATCGAATGGGCAGGAACAGTAATAGTTGGGCGCTGCACGGGTGCGTTGTGTTCGTCAAAAATTGTACAGGATGTGCGGGTCAGCACGCACCAATCACCCTCTTCAAGATAACAAATATTATGGGTGAGGGGCGCTAATGCTATGGCGTCACTGCCCAAAAACATCTCATTTTCGCCAAAGCCAATGGCCAGCGGGCTGCCTTTGCGCGCGCCAATCATCAAATTATCATGATCTGCAAAAATGAATACTAAGGCAAATGCGCCACGCAATTGGGGCAGGGTGGTTTTCACGGCATCAACTGGGTTCATGCCATTTTGCAGCGCGCGATCAACCAGATGCAGCACAGTTTCCGTATCTGTTTGCGAGGTGAATATAGCCCCTTGAGCTTCAAGCTGTGTGCGCAATTCACGAAAATTCTCAATAATTCCATTATGCACCACAGCCACGCGTGCCGTAACGTGGGGGTGGGCATTTTCCTCGGTGGGTTTGCCATGCGTTGCCCAGCGTGTGTGTGCAATGCCGCAACTGCCATCAATCGGGGATTGAAGTAGTTTTTGTTCCAAATTGCGGATTTTGCCTTCAGCGCGCGCACGAGCAATGCAACCATGAGACAGAGTGGCGATTCCGGCAGAATCATAGCCGCGATATTCCAGCCGACGCAACGCATCAACCAAGTTCATAGCGACGGGCGATGTGCCCAAAATGCCAACAATACCGCACATAGTTTGCCTTAATTGATAGACCCAATGTTTTTGAAACATTGGCAAGAGCGATAGCGAACCGCGAAGCGTAACTTAAAACGTGGCGCGGTCGCTTGCCAAGTTTTGAATTCTGATGAGCATTCTAGAACGGGATGTCGTCATCGAGAATTTCAGACATTTTTTTGGACGCGCCAGCGGCCGCTGGTTTTGCATTATAGCTGCTGCCACCTGAATAGGATGAGGCCTCAGAATTTGGTGCATTAAGATAGGAGTTCATAGGGTCGTCATTGAAGCCACCAGAATCGTCTCCGCGATTGTTATTCGCATTATCGAGTAAAGTGAGTGTGCCGTTATATTGTTGGATCACAATTTCAGTGGAATATTTTTCAACGCCATTCTGGTCAGTCCATTTACGGGTTTGCAAGGCGCCTTCAATGTAGAGCTTCGAGCCCTTTTTGACATATTTTTGAACGACATCAGCAATATTCTTATTGAAAATAACCACGCGGTGCCATTCGGTTTTTTCCTTGCGTTCGCCTGAGTTGCGGTCCTTCCAGCTTTCGGATGTGGCAATCGACAAATTCACAATTGGGCTGCCATCGGCCATGTGGCGCACTTCAGGGTCGCGCCCAACATTGCCCACCAAAATCACTTTATTTACGCTGCCTGCCATTGTGTTCCCCTATAGTTTCTATCAGTGTATTGGCATGAATGCCGCGCCAGCTTCAAGCGAAAAGGTGCGCGGCGCAAAAGAATTGTGGTATTTGGGCTCAAAATATGAGATGCACCCATCAAGAATGAGGCGCACATGTGGATTGATAGCCATTGCCATTTGGATGATGAACGATTGAAGCCTGAAATTGCCGATGTGGTGGCGCGCGCCCATGCTGCCGGCGTGCAAACACTGGTCAGTATTTCTACTCGTATGGCCACAGTGCCGGCGTTGATTGATTTGGTGCAGCCATTTCCGAATGTATTTTGCACCATCGGCACCCACCCGCTGCAAGTGAGTGAACCCACCGAATGTGATGTGAAGCTTGAGGCGATCATTGCGGCCACCCAGAATTTTAAAGTGGTGGGAATAGGGGAATCGGGCCTCGATTATTTCTATGATGCCAGCACAAAGGTGCTGCAAAAGCGCCAATTTATCGCGCATATTGAAGCCGCGCGCCACACGCAATTGCCACTGGTGATTCATGCCCGCAGCGCCGACGAGGACATGATTGAGATCCTCACCCATGAAACCAAAAAAGGGCCGTTTCCAGCACTGCTGCATTGCTATTCCTCTGGTCAAAAACTGGCCGATTGTGGCAAGGAGTTGGGGTGTTATTTTTCACTCTCAGGCATTGCGACATTCCCAAAATCGGGGGCGTTGCGAGACATCATTCTCACCATGCCACGCGATCGGATTTTGATCGAAACCGATGCGCCCTATTTGGCGCCATCACCACACCGTGGAAAGTTGAACGAGCCTGCGTTTGTCATACATACGGGCACTTATTTAGCAGAATTTATGGGCGAAATGCCGCAAGATTTTGCCAGACATACAACGGACAATTTCCTGCGGCTGTTCACAAAAGTGGTTTAACGCTTGCCTGGCCCTTCATATCTGCCACGCTCATCATCACCTTCACCACCGCGACCACGGCCACGATGTTTCATTTCCGTGTCATCAATTTTGCCATCTTTGTTTTTATCCATGCGTTCAAACCTCACTTTTTGTGAGGCATCCCACTCATCTTTCGATATGATGCCGTCTTTATTGGTGTCGGTGTAACGATAAATGCCGTCGCTCATGCGTTGCACTTGTTTTTCAAGCTGTTCCCGCACCATGGCTTCTACATCGGCGCGCGACAGCTGGTTTTTACCAGTCTTATCCGCTTTTTTGAAGCGTTCAATCATGCCAACATCATATTCTTCTTTGGATATGATCCCGTCGTTATTTTTGTCGAGCTCTTTAATATACTCAGCAACCCGACCGCCACGATGGCCATAACCCTCTTTACCTTCGCCACCATTGCGCCAGCCTTGGCCAGAATTGGGACATCCTTTGCCATCTGGCCCTTGGCCAGTACATGCAGTAGGAAGTGTGGTGGGAGCTGATGCTTGCTGAGCGTGCGAATGTGCGATGATGGTTGTGCCCGCAATTAGCGCGGCCATACCAAAAAATGCAGAGGCTGAAGTGAATCGACGCATGATGTTCTCCTTTTGTTTACATCAAATGACAACATGATCTTATAGCTGTCAAGCATTATTTTCACTTGATCTGCGTCAAAATAAAGGCGTGATTGTGAGGAATTTGTGACTTATTCAGCTGCCGCCTGCAGCGCTTGGCGCAAATCATCCAATATATCGGCAATTGATTCGAGTCCTACACTGAGTCGCACCACTTCAGGCCCTGCGCCAGCCGCGACTTTTTGTTCATCTGTGAGTTGGCGATGTGTGGTGGAGGCGGGGTGGATCACCAGCGAACGTGTGTCGCCAATATTGGCCAAATGCGAGAATAAATTCAGGCTTTGTACAAACGCTACACCAGCATCATATCCATCCTTGAGGCCAAATGTCATAACGGCACCGCTGCCCTTAGGACAATATTTTTGTGCCATATTGTAATATGTATTTCCAGGAAGGCTGGAATAATTGACATAGGCCACGGCAGGATGCGCTTGCAAAAATTGCGCAACAGCCATTGCATTTTCCACATGGCGCTGCATGCGCAGGCCAAGCGTTTCAATGCCCGTAAGGATCATAAACGCGTTGAATGGTGAAATGGCGGGGCCAAAATCGCGTAGGGCCAGCACACGGCACGCAATGGCAAAGGCAAAATCGCCAAAGGTTTCTGCGATGATGATGCCTTGATAATCGGGCCGCGGGGCTGAAAGTGATGGGTATTTGGGGTTGCCAAGCCACTTGAATGTGCCTGCATCCACAATGATGCCGCCCATAGAATTGCCGTGCCCACCCATAAATTTGGTGAGGGAATGAATGACGATATCGGCGCCATGTTCGATGGGTTTGATGAGATACGGCGAAGCCATGGTGTTATCCACAATTAGTGGCACACCATGTTTTTTGGCAATTGCCGCAACACCGGCAATATCAGTGACGCCGCCGCCTGGGTTCGCCAAGCTTTCCACAAAAATGGCTTTTGTTTTGGGCGACATGGCCGCTTCAAAGCTGCTTAAATCGTCGATATCGGCCCATTTGACATGCCAATCAAATTTTTTGAAGCTATGGTTGAATTGATTGATCGAGCCACCATAGAGCTGGCGCGCGGCCACAAATTCATCCCCCGCGTGCATAAGCGTATGCAGCGCCACAAATTCCGCCGCATGGCCAGACGCCAGCGCCAGCGCGGCCGTGCCGCCTTCAAGCGCGGCCACGCGTTCTTCCAGTACGGCCTGCGTGGGGTTGCCAATGCGGGTGTAAATATTGCCAAAAGTTTGCAGGCCAAACAACGCGGCGGCATGGTCTGAATCCTCGAATACAAACGAATTGGTTTGGTAAATTGGCGTGATGCGTGCACCCGTGACAGGGTCGGGCGATGCACCTGCATGAATGGCCAAAGTATCAAAGCCAATTTTGGTAGGTATTTCACATGAAGTCATAGTATTCAATTACCTTTTCAGACGCAACTTATGTATACTTAGTCGATTTATAATATCTTGATACACTGTACTTAATTTTGATGCATCAATTGCAAAGTGATTTTCAGGTTTATTTCCGTTGCATTCAAGCAATTTATTGCTCGCAGCAGTGCCTTCAGCTGTTTTCGAGAAATTCATTGGCACGGTAATAATTGTGATGCCCTTATCTCGAATAGACTGACACCATGATAGCATCGCATTGTCTAAATTTGATTTGGTTTCTGAAGCGTTTGGTTTGATAATGCCGCCAATTGGGCTCGTGATTGACCCCCAATATCCATTCCAATAATCCGTCGTTTGGTTTTCACCATCTGTGATTAAGATCAGATATTTAATCGTATTGTTAGTCGTGTCTACCCAAGGCGCAGCCGGTGTATTGAGGCCAAAGAAACTGCTCCATTCAGTGCGAGGTGATAAGGTACGAAGCCCCCACCGTAAACCAACATCGACATGCGTCCCCCCAGGTGCGGGAGACATTCTATCGATCGTCTCTAAAAGTTGTTTTCTATTGCCACTTAAGCCCAACATAGGCATGGGGCAGCTGGTATTTGGCCCAGTAATTGCGGGGCCTGGTGTTATGTCATTTCCAGTATACTGCCATCCGTTTAAAGATGTTAAAGGGTAAACTGGACCGCCGGTACTTGAGCACCACTCCCCACCTGCATTGTTCCAGTCAATCTCGTTGTAATCAGCCACACATGGTGTGGACACACTGAGACCGCAGGAAGCACCAGTTGCACATTGAACTGAATCTTGGAAATATTTTCCATGGCTAATTGGTAACCCTGAAACAGGATGTGGAATCGGGGATTGAATACATTTATCATATCGCTGCAAATCTCCAGTGCATTGAAAGCTAGAAATCCAAGAGCAGTCCTCTGTGGATTCACAAGACTCTTTTCCGAGTGGACGATACTCAATTTTTGAAATCGCAGGCACATTCATAAATTTGCGGATTGAAGGCACCATATGAGAGGTGACAGAGCCTGTGTATGCCACAGTATCAATATGTGGAGCAGCGCTGTTGACTTGCGCGTTATTCAGTTCATATTTCACTGCTAAAGGTATTGCTAACGCAGTCGCAGATGGCGCTTCTGGAGTTTGAGGTGCCAAGTACGTATTGCCATTACCAGGAGGTGGCGGTGCCGGTGGCGGTGGAGGCGGCGGACCAGGGGGCGGCGGAGGTGGTGGGCCAGGTGGTGGTGGTGGTGGCGGCGCATCGCAAGACCACGAGCACTCTAAATTGATTGTGCAGTTCGGCACATCTTTATCAGGCTGCCCTATCACTGTACACGTATTAATATTTGGTGGATAAATACACCCAGGCGGCGGCGGCGGGCCGTAATTAGTTGTGAAGCCACTTGGGCATGCTTTATCATCTTCAGTTTTACAATCACACGAACCATTATCAACCTCAGGCGGTTGCTGCACATATTCAAGGTCTGACGGTGTGGACTTCAATGCGTTCCATTTTGTGACAGGGCTGTCATCTGTAATGCCCACTTCTGTTTGTCCAGAAACACACCCGCGCCAGAAAACAGGCCGAAACATAGTGCTTAAGGTTGATGTACTTTCATGAAGCGCTGAATATCTGTTAATGGGGTTTGAGGGCAAACTGCGAGAACCATAATCTGGCAACACACCTGTATTCCCAGCTGACGATGGATTCCATCCATCAGGCTTTTGGCCAAGAATGTTTACAGTTGTCACCCACGGAACCACTGAGACACGAATTACATTTTCTGGCGCAGAAGGTGTTTTTAACACCAAATCATAGATCTCGTTCACAAATTGCTTGGTCGCATTGCGCATTTCAGTAAAACGTGTGTTGACACGACCGTCAGCGCGAAACATTGAAGATGTATTGTCGAGCACCAAAGCAATTTCGGCAAAGCTCATTTTTTCTTCAATAGCAAGAGATTTCACACGTACAGTAGTAGTGGGGCGACCTAAAAACCCACCAAAATATAAACTCACATCCGCAACAAATTCCACTTCTGCATTCACGGCATCAGCTGTTACTTTATCTGCATCATCTATCCACCGTATATTTTTTTGTACAGTTTCAAGTTTAATATTGCCCCTTGATAGGGCATCATCACCCATATTCGCTGTCAAAAACTTTTGTGCGGCATCGCTGCCCAATTCGCGCGCTTTATCTAAACCTAAATGTTCATTTTTCTTTTCAATATTTTTTGCTGCCAACGCAGCGGCATCCGCAGCACCTTGCATTTGGGTGCGTACAGCCGCAAGCCGGCTATAATCAATTGCCAAACCTGCAATCCCAAAAATCACTGGGATGCTGGCCGCCAACATGATAGCGAACGCGCCGTTGTTATCACTGGTAAAACTTTTAATGCGTTTGGGGATCATAGCGAATCTTTTCAAAAAGGGTGTATCGATACAATACCGCATGATTTTTAAAATTTGTTCAAATGTTTTTTTATAATGCAATGTTTATCCCCGCAAATTGTGGATAAATGATCTGAATATGCAATGTTTAAAGGCATATATTTGTGGAATTGACTTACATCAAGGCGATATAGGTACATCATTATATGGTGTTGACTAAGAAAGTTCGCCGCATGGATTCGTTCCTAACCTATTGTACAGCAGCCTTTGCCCAAAACAGCGGGGTATTCTCCGTATTCTTTCTCGCGGGGCTGGCGGCTGGCTTTACCCATTGTTTGCTTATGTGTGGGCCAATCGTGGCCGCAAGCGCAATAAATAGTTGTGCGGCTGGTTGCTGTGGGTGTGCACATGCAAGTGGTGGAACGGGGGCACACTTGCCGCTCAACACAGCGCATTCACAATTATCATATCATTTTGGGCGTCTAGTGACATATGGCGCCTTTGGATTTCTTGTAACATTGCTAGCACGGCAGCTCTCTGGCTTTGTGTTTTGGCCTTGGGTAAGTGCCGCGCTGCTATGCATGGCAGGCATTATGTTTTTAAACGGTAGCCTCGGGCGGAATGGTCGCGTAACACCGCTGAATTTTGCTCATGGGGTGCTGTTGGGGTTTATGCCCTGCGGCATGCTGTATGCGGCATTGATGATGGCGGCAACCTTGCCAACACCTTTGGATGGCTTAATCGCAATGATTTTGTTTACAATGGGTACTATGCCCGCACTGCTTATGGCGGGGCTTGGTGCGCACCTAATCGGCCAAAAATGGCGCAACCCCGCATTCCTGTTGGGTCGCGCTATGATGGCATTTAATGGCATTTCTCTTTTGGTGATGGCCACTCGAACTGTGAGGTAAAATGAAAAACGAACCGACTTTGTATAATGACGATATCGTCAAGTGTTTTACACTTGCCTCCATTTTTTGGGGTGCAGTGGGAATGCTCGTTGGGCTGGTCATTGCGCTGCAATTGGCATGGCCTCAGCTGAATTTGGGGGAATATCTCTCATTTGGTCGTTTGCGCCCTGTGCACACTTCAGGTGTGATTTTTGCGTTCGGTGGCAACGTGTTGTTTGCCACCAGCTATTTTGTGGTGCAGCGCACCTGCCGCGCAAAATTATGGGGCACGGCTTTGGCCAAATTTACATTTTGGGGCTATCAGGCATTTATCGTTATGGCGGCGCTGGGCTATGTGCTGGGTGTGACACAAGGCAAAGAATATGCCGAGCCTGAATGGTTTGTCGATTTATGGCTCACGCTGGTGTGGGTTGCGTATTTGCTGGTATTTGTGATGACATTGGCGCGCCGTAAGGAGCCGCACATCTATGTGGCCAATTGGTTCTATCTCGCCTTTATCGTGACTGTTGCGGTGTTACATTTGGTCAATGGCGCTAACATTCCTGTGTCTTGGTTTGGTGTGAAAAGCTACCCAGTGTGGGGCGGTGTGCAATCCGCGCTCATTCAATGGTGGTATGGCCATAACGCGGTGGGCTTCTTCCTCACAGCTGGCTTTTTGGGGATTATGTACTACTTCATCCCAAAACGTGCCAATCGACCTGTCTATTCCTATCGGTTGTCAATTTTGCACTTCTGGTCGCTTATATTCATTTACATATGGGCTGGGCCTCACCATCTGCACTACACATCACTGCCAGATTGGGCACAAACGCTCGGCATGACATTTTCCATCATGCTGTGGATGCCAAGTTGGGGCGGAATGATCAACGGGATTATGACGCTTTCAGGCGCCTGGGATAAATTGCGTGAGGATGCCGTGTTGCGCTTTATGATTGTGGCACTGGCGTTTTATGGCATGAGCACCTTTGAAGGGCCGTTGATGTCGATCAAGGCCGTGAACTCCCTGTCACACTATACCGACTGGACAATTGGCCACGTGCATTCAGGTGCCTTGGGCTGGGTGGCCTTCATCAGCTTTGGTGCGATTTATCACCTTGTACCTGTGCTGTGGAAGAAAAAAGAAATTTTCTCCATGCGATTGGTGAACGTGCATTTGTGGGTCTCCACTATTGGCATCGTGCTCTATATCACATCCATGTGGGTGGCGGGTATTATGCAAGGCCTCATGTGGCGCGCCTATGATGCGATGGGCTTCTTGGAATATTCCTTTGTGGAGTCGGTGGAGGCCATGCACCCCATGTATATCATCCGCGCATTGGGCGGTGGTTTATACCTGATCGGTATGCTCATCATGATCTATAATTGTTATAAAACCATCACAGGCTGCAGCCAAGACTGTGCAAATTGCGCGTGTGAAAAAGGAGCAGTTCATGCTTAAGCATCATTCTAAACTTGAGAAAAACTCAATCTGGATGCTCATTGGCATCGTGATTGCAATATCGATCGGCGGACTCGTTGAAATTGTACCCCTGTTCCGAATTGAAACCACCATTGAAAAAGTCAGTGGCATGCGGCCTTACACACCGTTGGAATTGGCAGGGCAGAATATTTACATCCGTGAAAATTGCAATTCATGCCACAGCCAGCAAATTCGCCCCTTGCGCGATGAGGTGGAGCGCTATGGCCATTATTCATTGGCGGCAGAAAGCATGTATGACCACCCATTCTTGTGGGGGTCTAAACGGACAGGGCCAGATTTGGCACGTGTTGGCGGCAAATATTCTGATGAATGGCACATTGCCCATTTGAAAAATCCCCGCGATGTGGTGCCAGAATCTATCATGCCAGGCTATGTGTTTATGTTCGACCGCGAGGCCAAAATTGCGGATCTGGCCGCGCATTTGAAAACCCTTCGCATGGTGGGTGTGCCATATACCGATGACATGATTGCAAATGCAGTGGCGGATGCGCGCGCGCAAGCCAACCCAGATGCAGACGCAAAAGGGCTGAACGCGCGCTATGGCAAAAAAGTGCAGCAACGCGACTTTGATGGGCAACCGCGCAAAGTGTCTGAAATGGATGCGCTTGTGGCCTATCTTCAAACCTTGGGCACATTGGCCGACATCAAGGATTACAAACCCCAAGACATGCAAGTTGGAGGCAAAAAATGAGTGATTCATTCATAAAAATTGCCCCAACAATTGGATTGGTGTTTTTCTTCATCACATTTTTGGGCATCGCAATTTGGGCACTTAAACCATCCAATAAACAAAAAATTGAAGCCTATGGTAAAATTCCACTGAAGGAGGATGATCATGGTTGATGACCATAAAAAAGAAATTGATCAACACTCTGGTGTTGAAACCACAGGCCATGATTGGGACGGCATTAAAGAACTCAATAATCCAGCACCACGTTGGTGGTTGTGGGTGTTTTATGTCTGTTGTATTTGGTCGATTGGCTATTGGGTTGTATATCCCGCGTGGCCAACCCTCTCTGGCCACACCAAAGGCACTGCAGGGTGGACACAATACACAAAGCTTGCCGAGGAACAATCGGAGATTCTTGCGCGCCGTGGTGTGTTTGCCGACAAAGTGGCCAAAGCCAGCCTGCAAGAGATTCAAGCCGACCCAGCCCTGCAAGCCTTCGCAGTGGCAGGTGGAAAAACGCTATTTAAAGAAAATTGCGCGGCGTGCCACGGCACAGGGGCACAGGGCGGTAAAGGCTACCCCAATTTAAACGATGATGATTGGCTTTGGGGTGGTGATGTTGATAGTATTTATCAAACGCTCAAAGTGGGTATTCGTTCTGGTAATGCCAATGAGCGTGCCTCGATGATGCCTGCCTTTGGTAAGGATGGCGTACTGAAGCGGGAAGAAATTGCGTCAGTAGCGGATTATGTGCTGAGCCTTTCAACTGGCAAAGGTGCAACACCTGTAGGTGAAAAACTCTTCGCAGAAAACTGTGCCTCGTGTCACGGGGCAGATGGTAAAGGCAATCGTGAAGTGGGTGCGCCCAATTTAGCCGATTCAATTGCACTTTATGGCGCGGATAAAAACAGCATCATGCAGCAAATCCATGCGCCACGTCATGGTGTGATGCCTGCATGGGAAGCCCGTATGCCCGATGCAACCATTAAGCAGCTGGCTGTGTATATCCACTCACTCGGCGGTGGTGAAAAGAAGAAGTGAGTATCACGACGTCATGGCCGCCTTTGTGGTAGTCATATTATAAAGTGTCATCCTGAGGCACAGCCGAAGGATCTCCTACAAATAGCGCTCAATCGGCGGGAGATCCTTCGACTTCGCTCAGGATGACGTGTTTGAAAGATACATCATGACCGACCAAACCCCTGAAATTCAACTGTTTGCAAAGCAAAAGAAAATTTACCCACGCCGTGTGTGGGGGCGCTATCGCAAGCTGAAGTGGGTTTCAATGATCGTGTTATTGGCGATTTATTACCTTGCGCCTTGGATTCGGTGGGATCGTGGCCCGCACGCGCCCAGCCAAGCCATTTTAATTGACCTAGAGCATACCCGGGCGTATTTTTTTGCGATCGAAATTTGGCCGCAAGAGGTCTATTATATTACAGGCATATTGGTGCTGGCGGCGGTGGGGCTGTTTTTTGTCACTTCGCTGCTGGGGCGTGTGTGGTGCGGCTATGCCTGCCCACAAACTGTGTGGACCGACCTGTTTGTGTGGGTAGAGCGCATTGTGCAGGGGGACAGAAATGCGCGTAAAAAGCTTGATGAATCGCCGCTAAGCCTCAATAAAATTTATAAAAAAGGTGTTACACATGCCGCATGGTTGGTGATCGGCTTATTCACGGGCGGTGCGTGGGTGTTTTATTTTAACGACGCCCCCACATTGATGGATCAAATCCTGCATATGGATGTGCCGTGGTCTGTAATGAGCTGGATTTTGGGGCTGACCTTCTCCACCTATCTCATGGCAGGCTTTGCGCGCGAGCAAGTGTGCACCTATATGTGTCCCTATGCACGCTTTCAATCGGCGATGTTTGATAAAGAAACGCTTGTGATTTCCTATGATGAAAAGCGTGGTGAACCGCGCGGCAAGCATAAGGCGGGCGAAAGCTGGCTCAATAAAGGCCATTGTGTTGATTGTGACTCGTGCGTTGTGGTGTGCCCAATGGGGATCGACATCCGCGAGGGGTTGCAAATGGAGTGTATCGCCTGCGGCCTATGCGTAGATGCCTGCAATAATGTGATGGATAAAATTGGTCTGCCGCGTGGATTGGTGGGCTACCAAACTGAAATCTCGCGACAAACAGGCACACCACCCAAATTGCATTTTTGGCGCATGCGCACATTTTGGTATATCACCGTAATGTCGGCGGTGGGGGGGCTTATGCTCTATACACTTTTGACCCGCGCCCAGCTCGACTTAAATGTCACCCACGACCGTAATCCGCTGTTTGTGAAGCTGTCGGATGGAGAGTTGCGCAATGGATATTCTATCACCATTTTGAACAAAGCGCACCACGATAAGCATTATCATTTGCATGTTGCAGGGCTTGAAACTGCGCAGATTCGGGTGCAATCCTATCATGAAGAAGCCGCAGATCATTTGCCAGTTTTAGCCGATAGTGTGGGGCATTTTCGTGTGTTTGTTACTGCACCATCCCAAGCCATTGCGCGGAAGGATGTTGTGTTCACACTCACAGATGTTGAAACGGGTGAGCAAGATACCAAAAAAACATTATTTGTAAGCGGTAACAAATGACACAGCCTCCTATAAAACCACTCACAGGCCGCCGCGTATTCCTATATTTTCTCGCGTTTTTTGGCCTTATAACAGCGGTGTTGGCCACACTCACAACACTTGCGGTGCGTACCCACACGGGAATTGTGACGCAGCACCCTTATGAAGAAGGGTTGGCCTATAATAAAACTGTTGCAGCTTATGATCAGCAGCAGCAATTGGGCTGGAAGGGGATGCTCACTACAACGCCCTTGCCCAATGGCAAGCTAGAGTGGCAGGTACACCTTGTTGTGAAAGACGCCGCTGGTGCGCAAGTGCCAATGACCAATGTTATCGTGAAATTGAGCCGCCCTGTCGATGCGCGCGGTAGTTTTGATGCCACACTTTTGCCAGCGTCTGTGGGCGAGGGCTATAGTGCCAATGTTATTTTCCCCTTGGCAGGAGTATGGGAAGTGCGCGCCTATGCACGTTCAAATGATGATACCTACCAAATTGCCAAACGGGTTGTGATCGAATGACACACTCCATATCCACCGCACCATTTATCATCAACGAGCCAGACGGCACACATAGCATGTGCGTGCTGGTCGATGGCATTCGCTGTGCGGGGTGCATCGCCAATATTGAGCGCACACTCAAAGAGCAGGCCGATATTGTGAGTGCACGGGTGAATTTCTCTACACGGCGGTTGAAGATCATTTGGCGTGGCGGTGCCAATTTGGCGGATACATGGGTGAGCTTAGTGCAAGGGCTTGGGTTTCGCACCATGCCATACGACCCCGCAGTGAGTGAGGCAGCGGATACGCGCGAGGAAAAATTCTTGCTCAAATGCTTGGCGGTGGCGGGGTTTGCCAGTGGCAACCTTATGTTGTTTTCCATTCCATTGTGGACATCCGATTCTGTGGAAATGACAGCGGCCACCCGCAGCATGTTCCAATGGGTGCAGGCGTTTATCGCAATGCCAGCAATTATTTATTGCGGCTTGCCGTTTTACAAATCTGCATGGGCGGCGCTGAAAGAATATCGCACCAATATGGATGTGCCCATTTCAGTTGCGGTGGTTTTGGCCACAGCCATGAGTTTGTTTGAAACCTATAATCACGGAGAACACGCATATTTTGACTCAGGCGTTATGCTTCTATTTTTCCTGCTCATTGGCCGCTATTTAGATGCGCGTGCACGGGGTCAAGCCCGCAGCGCCGCTAAAGATTTGCTGCATATGATGCAAGGCTTTGCCACGGTGCTACATAGTGATGGCCGACACGAGCGCGTGGCGTTGGGCAATATTGAAACAGGCATGATATTAGTTGTGGCGGCGGGCGAAAAAATTGGGGCTGATGGAGAGGTGATCACAGGCGTATCAGAAATTGATACGAGCCTTATTACAGGTGAAACATTGCCACAAACTGCGATAGTGGGCAGTAAATTATTTGCAGGCACACTCAATATTGCGGCGCCGCTCACAATGCGGGTGACCCAAAATGCGGATCAATCCCTTTTGGCCGAAATCATTCGGTTGATGGAAACTGCGGAGCAATCCCAAGCCAAATATGTGACAATCGCTGATCAAATCTCAAGCTGGTACACGCCCGCCGTACACGCACTCGCGGCCATCACATTTTTGGGGTGGTTGTGGTTTGGCGGCGCGCCATGGCAAGTGGCGCTGCTGTATGCCGCTACTGTGCTGATTATCACCTGCCCATGTGCATTGGGGCTTGCAGTGCCCGTGGTGCAAGTGCTGGCCACAGGTAAATTAATGCGTATGGGCGTGCTCATCAAATCGGGCAGCGCGCTCGAGCGCTTGGCCACCATTACCCATGTGGTGCTGGATAAAACGGGCACGCTTACATTAGGCCATCCTGAACTGGTGGATGCCGCGCAGTATTCGCAATCGCAATTGCAATTGGCGGCCTCAGTGGCCGTACATTCTAAACATCCGCTTTCGCGTGCAGTGTGCCGCGCATATTCAGGTGCGCTATTACCAGTTGAACATGTGCAAGAAATTGCAGGGCAGGGGCTGCAAGCTGGGTATAATGGCCACACAATTCGTCTTGGCAAGGCCGGGTGGAGTGGCGCAGCCGATGTGGTGCATGTAAACGACCACGCTTTGGAGCTATGGCTTTATGATGGGGATACCGCACCATTGCGTTTTGCATTTACCGATGCTTTGCGCGAGGATGCGGCGCAGGTGGTGCAAAAATTACAATCATCAGGGCTCACGCTCACCATGCTTTCGGGAGATCGACCCAAGGCTGTGAATGTTGCGGCGCAAGCGGTTGGCATTACAAATGCGTTGGCGCATGTTTCTCCAGTTGAAAAGTCACAATATTTGCAAACGCTTGCACACAATGGCGCCCATGTGTTGATGGTGGGGGATGGCCTCAATGATGCGCCATCGCTGGCGGCGGCGCAGGTTTCAATGTCGCCCGCCAGCGCGGCCGATATTGCGCAAAATGCAGCCGATATTGTGTTTCAAGGCGATAAATTCGCGCCAGTGTATACCACATGGCGTATCGCTAAATTTTCTCAAGTGTTGGTGAAACAGAATTTTGCATTGGCCATGCTGTATAATATTGTGGCAATCCCATTGGCAATGGCGGGGTATGTCACGCCAATTATTGCCGCTATTGCTATGTCGAGCTCGTCAATTATAGTGGTGCTGAACGCGCTGCGATTGAATATTTATGAGGCGAAATAATGAACATTCTCGTTTACCTCATCCCGATTGCATTTACCCTTGGGTTTGCGGGGCTTGCTGCATTTTTTTGGGCGATGAAGAATGACCAATTTGAGGATTTAGACGGTGCCGCTCAACGCATTTTGCACGATGATGAATGAGCACACAGCTTCTGCTCCACAGTGCACTGGCCTTGATCTGAGCAACTGACACACACAAAATTGAGGAGTGATTCAATTTTATCAATGCGCACTTCGTTGCCGTTGATATATACACCGATGTCTCGCAATTGTTGCTGGCTGCGCGAAAGCGTTTCAGCCTTCATTCCCAAATGATTGGCGAGTATGTGTTTCTCAACTGGAATATAGATCGTTTCAGGGCCTTTATTCTGCCGATCACACAGCCGCATAATAAAGCAGCCCAAACGCTGTGCCGCCGACATGGTTTGAAGATGTTCAAAATTTAACTGTGTGCGCTGGGCATTGTGTTGCATCAATTGCATAAATTGTTTCGCAATATCTGCGTGCTCATTTAAAATCCTGCGCAGTTGGACAGCTGGAATTACGCCCAAAATAGCGGTTTCGCTAATCACATTTGCATTGGTATTATAATTAGAATTTTCAAATAAGGCGCAATCCGATAATAAATCACCCTCAGTGCACAGCGCAACAACGGTTTCTTTGCCGTCTGGCGTTTGTCGCGCCAGTTTTACCCAACCTTGCACCACATACCAAAAACTATGTGCGGCATCACCATGAAAAAATACGGGATGATCTTTTTGAAATCGGCGCTCATCCATATGGGTGCGCAACAATTCATAAATGCCAGGGTATGCGCGTAAGAGTGTCTGCGCATCTTCAAACGGAAAGTGTTGTTCAGTTTGGTGTTCGTGTAACATTCGTAATTTATATGAAGGTTGCGGATATAAAGCAACTGCTATGCTTGATTTGTATCAAGACTTTTTATGCTGCTTATGCTATTCGGAATGCGCCTTCTTATTGGCTTTGGAGAACAGTTATGAACACCATAAATATCAAGATGTTATCGTGCACAGCATGCGTGTGTATGTCTATGCTTTGTGCACCACTTGCCCATGCGCAAACGCCAGCTGCACCCGATGCTGAGCTTCCGATTGCACAATTGCTTGCAAGTGCCGATAAGGTGAAGGGTGAGTCTATCGCGAAAAAATGTGTTTCGTGCCATAGTTTTGATAAAGGTGGCGCCAAGAAAATTGGCCCAAATTTATATGATATTGTTGATAAACCAATTGCTGCCGCGCCAGACTTCAAATATTCGGCGGCTATGACCGCAAAACAAGCTGGTAAATGGGATTATGCCACACTATACACCTATTTGAAAAAACCATCAGAATTTGCCAAAGGCACAACCATGAGTTTTGTTGGCATAGAAAAACCCCAAGATCGCGCAGATTTGATCGCGTATTTGCGCGGGCAATCTGATACACCAAAGCCGCTGCCGAAGTAAGCTAAGCGCTCAGATGCCATGCCCCGCAAGCTGAAACCCAACCCCGCGTGCCGTGAGAATATAATGCGGCTTTGCGGGATTGTGTTCGAGTTTATCACGTAGGCGCTTCATCGCCACATCGAGCGCGCGTGTATCCAGCTGAATTTGCGCTAAAAACACACGGCGCGGCACAATCTGGTTGGGCGTATTGGCCAATATTTCCAAAATTTGCCGTTCTCGCTCGGTAATATATACCGCGTTCCCCGCACTACTGAGGGCTTTTGTTGTGAGGTCAAATCGATAGCTGCCAAAATGAATGGCGCGCAATTCTTGCGCTGCGGGCGCTTCTATCATCGCAGGTTTAGCAATGAGGCGCTGCAGGCGCAGCTCCAGCTCGCGCGGGGCAAATGGTTTGGTCAGGTAATCATCCGCCCCCAATTCCAGCCCCATGATTCTGTCTTCCACCTCGGCTTTGGCGGTCAGCATAAGCACTGGCACACGCACATCGGCTGCGCGCAGACTTTTGACGAATGAGAACCCCGTTTCATCTGGCATCATCACATCCACAATCAGGGCATCAAATGCGAGGCTGTCCATCAGGTGCCGTGCGGCATGTGCCGTGCCAGCCGATGAGGTGCGCCAGCCATTTTCCTGCAAATAGCGACATAATAATGCGCGGATGCGGGCATCGTCATCCACTATTAATATATGAGCTATGCTGGCAGTGGGTTCGTGTATATTTATATCCATTTTGGGCTTGTCATCGGTGTTAAGTGCCATTAGTACTGCAGGCTAACGCAATAATCCTAAAAATGTAAGAGGCTTCTATGTCTGCAGTTCCATTTGATCAACGCGATGGCTTCATCTGGTTTGATGGCGCAATGGTGCCGTGGAAAGATGCGAAAGTGCATGTGCTCACGCACGCTTTGCATTATGGTTCCGCCGTGTTTGAGGGTGAGCGCGCGTATAATGGTAAAATTTTCAAATTACATGAGCATTCGCAGCGCTTGATATTCTCAGCGAGTGAATTGGACATGAAAATTCCATATTCCCCTGAGGAAATTGATGCGGCCTGCAACGAAGCATTGAAGGTGAGCGGTCTGCAAGATGCCTATATTCGCCCCATCGCATGGCGTGGCAGCGAGATGATGGGCGTTTCTGCCCAACACAACACCATTCATTTGGCCATCGCCGTGTGGGAATGGCCAAGTTATTTTGCTATGGAGCAGCGCCTGAAGGGCTTGCGCTTGGATATTGCAAAATATAAACGTCCATCGCCCGAAACCATTCCCTGCAAGGCCAAAGCCACAGGGTTATACATGATTTGTACCATCTCTAAGCATGAGGCCGAGCGCAAAGGCTATGCCGACGCGTTGATGTATGATTATCGCGGGTATATTGCAGAATGCACGGGCGCCAATGTATTTTTTGTCAAAAATGGTGAACTTCACACCCCCACGCCAGATTGCTTTTTGGATGGGATCACGCGCCGCACCGTGATAGAATTGGCCAAAAAACGTGGCATTAACGTGATTGAACGCCATATTATGCCTGAAGAACTTGGCACATTTGAGCAATGCTTTATTTGCGGTACGGCAGCGGAAGTGACACCTGTTTCTGAAATTGGTGAGTATACCTTCACTGTGGGTGAAATAACGCAAAACTTGATGCATGATTATTTGGCAGAAGTGGTGAAATAAATTCAATTTCTGTAATTATTAATGCGTATGATTATGGCCGTCTGATGCTTTTTGAGGTTTTTTTATAGGCGCAGTTACTGTATTTGGCGCAACGGGAATATTTTTCAATTCCGCCTCAATCTGCTGGCGTAATTGGGCTTTATACGCGGCCTCTTGCGCGATTATTGCTGCAGTCTCTTTGGCGGCCTGCTGTGTGCGATCTGCTTCTAATGCGGTGGCATAGCTGTATAATCCGCCGCCGATACACGCAGTTACAACCACTATGGTGAGAGTGTACTGAAGGGCAATTTTAGAGAATTTTTCGGTATGTTCACGAATATAATAGGTGATCGCCGAGAGGAATAGCCCAATTGTGAGCAATTTTGTGGAATATAGCGGCGTATCGAGAAAATGCTGGATTGAACCGCTCATCATGCCCAAGCCAATCGACATAAAAAAACTAATAATGAGATAGCGCACAGCCGAGAATTCTGGCTCATTCTTGCGCTTCAATCGCACTTCATTAAATGAGGCTGCCAAAAAAATGCCGATACCAATAAGTGCCAGAATTGTGTAGCGGGCAGGGTCTGCAGGCATGTGAACAATCGAGCCACCAAGCAGCACAACGCCCAAATACAGGGCAATATATTGTAAATAAAGCGCGAGTGCTGCTAACATATGATCCTCACAAATCGAGCACAATTCGGCTTGGGTCTTCCAGTGCGTCTTTCACCCGCACAAGGAAGGTCACTGCTTCTTTGCCATCAATAATGCGGTGGTCGTATGAAAGCGCCAAATACATCATGGGGCGGATCACAATTTGTCCATTCACAGCCATTGGCCGTTCTTGAATTTTGTGCATGCCCAAAATAGCGGATTGCGGCGCGTTGAGAATGGGGGTGGACATCAGCGAGCCATAGACTCCACCATTCGAGATGGTGAACGTGCCGCCTTGCATGTCGTCCATCGATAATTGCCCATCGCGCGCTTTTTTGCCATAATTGGCAATGGTTTGTTCCACTTGCGCAAAGCCCATTTGGTCGGCATCGCGCAATACAGGCACCACAAGTCCTTTGTCTGTGCCCACAGCCACGCCAATATGGTAATAATTTTTATAGACCAAATCGGTGCCGTCGATCTCGCCATTCACGGCAGGAATTTCTTTCAGCGCATTGGTGCAGGCTTTCACAAAAAAGCTCATGAAGCCTAATTTCACGCCGTGCTTTTTCTCGAACACATCCTTGTAGCGATTGCGCAGCGCCATCACCTCTGTCAAATCCACCTCGTTAAATGTGGTGAGCATGGCGGCAGTAGACTGCGCCTCTTTCAGGCGGCGGGCAATGGTTTGGCGCAATTTTGTCATGCGCACGCGCTCTTCGCGGGCAGCATCGGCGGGGGCTGAGGCCACACGAATTGCGGCAGGTGCAGCAGCGGCAGGGGTGCCAAATTGTACAGCTTGCAGCATGTCGCCTTTGGTCACACGGCCATCCTTACCAGTTCCAGGCACAAGCACAGGATTGATTCCCGATTCTGTGCCAATGCGCGCAGCAGATGGCATAACAGCTGCATTTGGAGTTGCAACGGCTGGCGCTGAAACTTGTGGAGCAGGGGCCGCGACTTTTGGTGCTTCAGCGGCTTTTGCAGTGGGTGCGGCAGCGGCAGTGCCAGCGGCGCCCGCAATTAATGTGCCCAAAATCGCGCCAACGGCCACGGTTTCGCCTTCTTTGGCGATAATATCGCCCATTGCGCCCGCAGCGGGGGCCGGCACTTCCACGGTCACCTTATCGGTTTCCAGCTCCACCAATGGTTCATCGGCCTTCACCGCTTCGCCTGGTTTTTTGAACCATTTGGCAATGGTGGCTTCCGATACAGATTCCCCAAGAGTTGGTACGCGAATTTCGATGGCCATTGTTGTGTGTCCTTTTATTTCAATGAATTAACCCAGTGCCGCTTCTAGCAGTTCGGCAAGTTGTAACAGATGTTTGCTCATCAACCCTGTGGCGGTGGACGCCGAATAGGCGCGCCCCGCATAGGCAATTTTGGTGTTTTTTGCGCCTAAGTCGCTCACAATAATTTCCAATTGTGGAGCGATATAGCTCCATGCGCCCATATTTTTGGGTTCTTCCTGGCACCATGTGACCGTGGCGTTTTTGAAGCGCTGCAACTCGGTGGCAATCGCATCCGCCGGCAGCGGATAGAGCTGCTCAACGCGCAAAATATAGACATCCGTTAGCCCACGCTTTTCGCGCTCATCCAGCAGATCATAATAGACCTTGCCCGTGCACAGCACCACGCGGCGGATTTTATCATCGGCATTCATTTTTTGCGGCAATGTGCCAGTGCGATAATCGGCATCGTCGCGCAAAATGCGATGGAATTTGCTATCGGGCCCCATATCCACCAAATCGGACACGCAGCGCTTGTGACGCAACAGTGATTTTGGCGTGAAGATCACCAGCGGTTTGCGGAAATCGCGCTTCAATTGGCGGCGCAATACATGGAAATAATTGGCAGGCGTGGTGCAATTGACAATTTGCATGTTGTCTTCAGCACATTGTTGCAAGAATCGCTCCACCCGTGCGGAGGAATGCTCTGGCCCTTGGCCTTCATAGCCGTGCGGCAACATCATCACCAAGCCCGACATCCGCAGCCATTTACGCTCCGCCGATGAGATAAACTGGTCGATAATCACTTGCGCGCCATTGGTGAAGTCGCCAAATTGCGCTTCCCAAATGGTGAGGCTTTTTGGCTCGGCAGTGGAATAGCCATATTCATAGCCCAGCACAGCCTCCTCCGAGAGCATGGAGTTGATCACTTCATAACGCGCTTGGCCAGTGCCCAAATTGCTGAATGGCTTGTAGCGTTTTTCGGTTTCTTGATCATACAGCACTGTGTGGCGCTGTGAGAAGGTGCCGCGCTCGCAATCTTGCCCTGAAAGCCGCACATTATGCCCCTCCTTGAGCAATGAGCACAGCGCAAGCGCTTCGGCCGTGGCCCAATCGAGCCCTTTGCCCTCGTTCATAATTTTTTTGCGATTATCGAGGAAGCGTTGAATGGTTTTATGGGGTTGAAAATCGGACGGCACAACGGTGATTTTATCGCCGATGTCCTTCAAAATCGCCACATCAACGCCTGTTGCCCCTGCGCGCACGGTTTTGTCGTTCTCGTGGTCGGCAGATTTGAGGCCAGACCAGCGCCCATCGAGCCAGTCGGCTTTATTGGGTTTGAAGTTTTGGCCGGCGGTATATTCCACCTCCAAATCGGCACGGAATTTGGCTTTTAACGCATCCACTTCGGCAGCTGAAATGACTCCTTCGGCAATCAAGCGCTGGCTATAAATTTCCATCGTGGTGGGGTGGGCGCGAATTTTGCGATACATAATGGGCTGGGTGAACGCAGGCTCATCCGTTTCATTATGGCCATAGCGGCGATAGCAGATCATATCCACCACCACAGGTTTGTGGAACGCTTGGCGGAATTCGATCGCTAATTTGGCGGCGAATGTCACAGCTTCTGGGTCGTCGCCATTGCAATGGAAAATCGGCGCGTCAATCATTTTCGCCACATCGGAAGGGTAGGGCGACGAGCGCGAAAAGCGCGGATTGGTGGTGAAGCCAATTTGGTTGTTGATGATAAAGTGTACTGAACCGCCTGTTTTATGGCCCTTCAATCCGGAAAGCCCGAAGCATTCGGCCACAACGCCTTGGCCAGCAAACGCCGCATCGCCATGCAACAAGAGTGGCAGCACGGTATTGCGTTCGCGATCACCGCGTTGATCCTGCTTGGCGCGCACTTTGCCCAGCACAACAGGGTTCACAATTTCAAGATGCGAAGGGTTGGCGGTGAGCGATAAATGCACAGTATTGCCGTCGAATTCACGATCGGCCGATGCACCGAGGTGATATTTCACATCGCCGGAGCCTTCCACATCATCGGGCTGTGAAGAGCCACCTTTAAACTCATGAAATAATGCACGAAATGGCTTTTTCATCACCTGGCATAACACGTTCAAACGCCCACGATGCGCCATGCCCAGCACAACTTCGTTCACGCCCAAAGCGCCGCCGCGCTTGATGATTTGCTCGAGCGCGGGGATGAGCGACTCGCCACCATCCAGCCCAAAGCGCTTGGTGCCTGTGTAGCGCACATCGAGGAATTTTTCGAAGCCATCAGCCTCCATCAAGCGCTGCAAAATGGCGCGTTTGCCCTCCGCGGTGAATTTAATAGATTTATCGGCGCCTTCAATCCGCTCCTGCAACCACACGCGCTGGGTGAGGTCGGAAATATGCATATATTCATAACCAACCGTGCCGCAATAGGTTTGGCGCAAGGTGGCCAAAATTTCGCGCAAAGTGGCGGTTTGATAGCCCAGCATTCCATCCAAGAAAATGGAGCGATCGTAGTCTGCTTCAGTAAATCCAAAATAGGCAGGGTCTAATTCAGGCGGAATGTCGCGCTTTTCCATCTCGAGCGGGTCGAGATTCGCCAGCAAATGGCCATTGATTCGGTAGCAGCGAATGAGATGAACAGCATGAATCGAATCGCGCGTGGCGTGCGAAAGTTGCTCTGGCGTGAGGGGCGCGCCTGCTTTTTCAGCCTTGCCTTTGATTTTATCGGTGAGTTTTTGCTCAACAGCCGCCCAGTTGCCATCCAGCGCCGAGATCAAATCGCCATCTGCCGCCTTTGGCCAATTGGGTTTTTTCCAGCTTGGGCCAGCCGCATTTTGTGCCACTTGTGCGGTGTCTTCCCCCATTTGGGCGAAAAATTCACCCCATGAGGGGTCGAACGCTGAAGGGTTTTGCACATATTGCGCATACATGGCCTCTAAATATCGGGCGTTGCCGCCATCTAAAAAGGCTGTATCGAGGAACGCTTGGTTTGGAAGTTGTCGCGACATTGTACTGTCCATAAAGAGTGAATCCGCAAGCTTAGGTGTTACGCCAACTCTCTATGAATCTCAAGTGCTGTGTGGGGGGTCGAGTGATTATTATTTTATATTTTTGATTCACTGCGATGTAAATTTTCAAACGTACCCTCCAGCGCTGTAAATATCAATAAAACAGACGCATGACGTAAGGGGATGTCGCGCGCGGCTTCGAAAATAGCGAGGTCGGCCCATGTGGGATTCCCTTCTCCCCTTGCGGGAGAAGGTGCCCCGTAAGGGGCGGATGAGGGGTTTTCTTGTGCTTTCTTATTAGATTTACCCCCCTCAGTCTCGCTGCGCTCGACAGCTCCCCCGCAAGGGGGGAGCGAAAGTGAAGCCCCCCCCAACACCCCCTCTAACCACCCTTTGGCCTGCATCAGCTCTGCATACGTCAACCCCGGAATGTGCGTACACACAATGGCTGTGGCGGCTTTGCCCAGCGCGCAGGCGTCAATATCGCCTGCAAGCGCCACAATGGCGTCATTCTCAATCCGCACCTCAATTGTGATGGTGGAGCCACACATTTTGGCATGGGCTGTGGCGCGGGCATTGGCATTTTCAAGCGGCAAAGCGGGGGGCTTCATTTGCGCCAACTGCACCAAGCGCTGCGTGTATAACGGATTTGTGATCGTCAAGTGGATTTCTTTCTATCGCTGCCATGTAAAATGTGGTATATACGCGACTGTAACCCAATGGCAGGCTTCTGTCAGCAAATAATGAGTGCGCCTCAATGGACCATCGCATCACACAATTTCCTTGTAAAAAAGCAGCAAAAATTGAACATCCGCGACCATCGCGTGCACAAGCAGAAGATGCAGTGCGCGTGTTACTGAGCTACATTGGTGAGGATATTGAGCGTGAAGGCCTGCTCGACACGCCAAAACGCTTTGTGAAGGCCTATGAAGAGCTGTTCAAGGGCTATACTGAATCGCCTAAGGATGTACTCGAGCGCGTATTTGATGATGTGAGCGGCTATGACGACATGGTGCTGTTGCGCGATATTCAGTTTTTCTCGCATTGTGAGCATCATGTGGTGCCGTTTATCGGCAAGGCACATATTGCGTATTATCCGCGCGAAGGCGTTGTTGGGCTTTCCAAATTGGCGCGTGTGGTGGATATTTTCGCCCGCCGCCTGCAAACGCAAGAAGCGCTCACCCAGCAGATCACTGATTCCGTTATGGAGCACCTCAACCCGCGTGGGCTGGCTCTTATTTTGGAAGGCGAGCATATGTGCATGAGCATGCGCGGCGCACAAAAGCAGGGTGTGAAAACCATCACCACCCGTTTTATGGGCGCATTTGCGGATGATGCCGCGGAGCAAGCGAAATTTTTAGCACTGCTAAACCGCTCCATTTGAAATTTCTGATTAAATTCACGACAATCCCCAAAAATCCCCAAAAAATCGCGTATTTTTGTTGCGTTGCAGCGTTACAAAATGTGCATAACATGATTGAACCCTTTGTGTACTTATGCCAAGGCGTGTATAGGTGCAGCGCGACCTTAGGGTATCGCACGTAATATTTATAAAATGATGCGTTTTAGGGAGCCTCGTATATGGCAAAAACGAACCAAGCCACCACGGAAAAATCTGCAATCGGGCATAACATCGCCTTTAATAAGGCCGATGAAGTGCGCGCTTATGCGGATATGTTGTTGATCCGTCGCTTTGAAGAAAAGGCCGGCCAGCTCTATGGCATGGGGTTGATCGGCGGATTTTGCCACCTCTATATTGGCCAAGAGGCTGTGGTGGTGGGCATGCAAATGGCCACGCAAGATGGGGATCAGCTCATCACCGCATATCGCGACCATGGCCATATGCTGGCTGCGGGGATGGACCCGAACGGCGTGATGGCCGAGCTGACAGGCCGTATTGGTGGCTATTCCAAAGGCAAGGGTGGCTCGATGCATATGTTCTCGAAAGAGAAGCATTTTTATGGTGGCCACGGCATTGTGGGCGCACAGGTTGCCCTGGGCACTGGGCTGGCCTTCGCCAATAAATATAATGGTTCGAAGCAAGTGAGCCTCACCTATTTTGGGGATGGCGCGGCCAACCAAGGCCAGGTGTATGAAAGCTTTAACATGGCGAAGCTGTGGAACTTGCCAGTGGTGTATGTGATTGAAAACAATCAATATGCTATGGGCACATCGGTGCATCGCGCCTCAAGTGAGCCCGATTTTTACAAACGCGGTATTTCGTTCAACATCCCTGGTGAAGCTGTGGATGGCATGGATGTGCGCGCCGTGCGCGAGGCGGGTTTGCGCGCCATTGAACATGCACGTAGCGGCAAAGGCCCTTATATTCTGGAAATGAAAACGTATAGATATAGAGGCCATTCCATGAGTGACCCTGCCAAATATCGCGCGAAAGACGAAGTGGAAAAAATGCGGGCGGATCACGACCCGATCGACATGGTGCGAGCGCGCATGTTGGCCAATGGCATGACCACCGAGGACACCCTCAAATCGATTGAACGTGAAATTCGCGAGCGGGTGAATGCCTCTGCCGAATTTGCGACCACAAATCCTGAGCCAGATGCGTCTGAGCTTTACACCGACATTTTGCTGTAAGTTGGAGTTTCCCCTATGCCAGTCGATATTTTAATGCCTGCACTTTCGCCCACAATGGAAAAGGGCAATTTGGCCAAATGGCTAAAAAAAGAGGGTGATGTTGTGAAATCTGGCGATGTGCTTGCTGAGATTGAAACCGACAAAGCCACCATGGAAATTGAAGCGATTGATGAAGGCGTTTTGGCCAAAATTCTGGTGGCAGAAGGTACTCAAGATGTGCCTGTCAACACGCTGATCGCGATTATTGCGCAGGATGGGGAAAGTGTAAGCGCCGTACCAAACGCAAGCGCAGCCCCTGCTGTGGCAGCTCCAGTTGCAGAAGCTATTGCCGCGCCCGCAATTATTGCCGCCGTTGCGCCTGAAATGGATGTGCCAGCGGGTACACAAATGAAGCCGACTACTGTGCGTGAAGCCTTGCGCGATGCAATGGCGGAAGAAATGCGCCGCGATGAAGGCGTGTTTGTGATGGGTGAAGAGGTGGCTGAATATCAAGGCGCCTACAAAATTACGCAAGGCTTGCTGCAAGAATTTGGCGAGCGCCGCGTGGTGGATACCCCGATTACCGAGCATGGTTTTGCCGGCATTGGTGTGGGCGCGGCCTTTGTTGGCCTCAAGCCAATCGTGGAGTTCATGACATTTAACTTCGCTATGCAAGCCATTGATCACATTATCAATTCCGCTGCAAAAACGCTCTATATGTCGGGTGGCCAGCTTGGGTGCCCCATTGTGTTCCGTGGGCCAAACGGTGCCGCCGCCCGTGTGGGCGCGCAGCACAGCCATGATTACGCTGCGTGGTATTCCAACGTGCCAGGCCTTAAAGTGGTGATGCCATATACGGCGGCCGATGCCAAAGGCTTGCTGAAATCGGCCATTCGCGACCCCAACCCTGTGATTTTTTTAGAGAATGAAATTTTGTATGGGCAAACATTTGATGTGCCCGTGATGGACGATTACACAGTGCCCATCGGCAAAGCGCGTGTGGCGCGTGCGGGCAAGGATGTGTCGATCATCACATTTGGTATCGGCAATACATACGCCAATAAAGCGGCTGAAATTTTGGCGGCTGAAGGCATTGATGCAGAAATTATCGATTTGCGCACCATCCGCCCCATGGATAAAGACGCGATCATCGCATCGGTGATGAAAACGGGCCGCTGCGTGACCGTGGAAGAAGGCTTCCCGCAATCGGGTGTGGGGGCTGAAATTATTGCCACCATCATGGAGCGCGCGTTCGACTATCTCGATGCGCCCGTGATCCGCATCACAGGGAAAGACGTGCCCATGCCATATGCTGCCAATTTGGAAAAACTGGCTTTGCCAAATGTGGGCGAGGTTGTGGCTGCTGTAAAAACCGTGTGTTATAAGGCATAAATTATGGCGGATAATGATTTCAGTTTACCGCAGAGTATTGGGCGCATCGCTTGTGGTACATCTTTGATTTATCATGCAGTTGTGGCTAGAGGTTTTTCAACTATAGCTTCCAGTGCTGAATTATCAAGTGAACCAAGTAATCAGTGGTGCTATCGTGCTGTTGATGCGTTTACGACAGGCAAGGCACCTCAATATAAGTATACAGCAGCAAGCAGATTGGCTGCTTTTGTATCTATTCTATCAGGTTTAGGTGTGTTCTTTTCTAGTTACATCATACCTAAACACATAATTTCAGATAAATCGTGAGGATCTTATGCCCATCAACGTTCTTATGCCTGCACTTTCGCCCACCATGGAAAAGGGTAATTTGGCCAAATGGCTGAAAAAAACTGGCGATAAAGTGAAGTCTGGCGATGTATTGTGCGAGATTGAAACTGACAAAGCCACCATGGAAGTGGAAGCGGTGGATGAAGGCACGTTGGGGCAAATTCTTGTGGCGGAGGGCACGCAAGATGTGCCCGTGAATACGCTGATCGCCGTGATTTTGGAAGAGGGTGAGAGTGCGGGGGATGTGAAAGCAGCTCCTGTTGCCGCAAAAGCGGCACCTGCGGCAGCCCCTGCCACAGCGGTACCCGCTCAAGCTTCAGCCCCAATACCTGTGGCGGCTCCCGTTGTTGCTTCTGGCGCTAAAACCTTCGCATCCCCCCTTGCCAAGCGTTTGGCAAAAGAAAAAAGCATTGATATTGCTGCCGTAAAGGGCTCTGGGCCACGTGGGCGTGTGATTGCGGCCGACATTGCCAACCCAAGCCTAAAGCCAGCTGCACCAGTTGCTGTAGCGGCTTCGGGCGGTGCAATTCCAACCGGCATGACAGAGGCGCAAGTGCGCGCCACCTATGTTGCCGGCAGCTTCACTGAAGTTCCGAATGATGGCATGCGTAAAACCATCGCTAAGCGCTTGATGGAATGCAAGCTCACCGTGCCGCATTTCTACCTCACTGTAGATTGCGAGCTAGACGCATTGCTGAAAGTGCGTGCAGACATGAACGCTGCCGCACCAGAAGTGGATGGTAAGCCCACCTATAAGCTTTCCGTGAATGATTTTGTGGTGAAAGCCCACGCCATGGCGCTGCAAAAAGTGCCTGCCGCAAATGCGTCATGGACCGATAGCGCCATTTTGCTGCATAAGGATTCCGATGTGGGTGTGGCCGTTTCGGTAGAAGGTGGCTTGTTCACCCCAGTGGTGCGCCAAGCAAATCTCAAGTCGATCTCGCAAATTTCCAATGATATCAAAGACCTTGCAGGCCGTGCTCGTAAACGCAAGTTGAAACCTGATGAATATCAAGGCGGCTCAACTGCCGTTTCCAACCTTGGCATGTTTGGCGTGAAAGACTTCGCCGCCATCATCAACCCGCCACATGCCACTATTTTGGCTGTAGGCGCTGGAGAAGAGCGCGCAGTGGTGAAAAAAGGGCAAATCGTTGTGGCCAACGTTATGTCTGTCACGCTTTCGACCGATCATCGCGCTGTGGATGGCGCGCTGGGGGCCGAATTGCTGCAAGCATTCAAAGGCTATATTGAAAAGCCAATGAGCATGTTTGTGTAATCGCTGTTGTTGGTTAGTTCCAAAAATAAATATTAAGTTTGACATTGCATAAAAGCGATGTTATTCATATGTAACTTATTTTACAATAATTGGTTTTAACTAGAGATATGAGGATAAAATGAGTATTGAAACTGTTAAATCTTTAATGGTCGATGGGTGGGTTCCTACACATCATTTTTCCTTAAAAAATCTTAGTGGAGCATTTAAGCTTGATTTAGCGAAAGTAGAGAATTCAAGCAAATATGTTAATTACGTTCAGAATCTTGCTGGTTCCAATATCAAAGAGCAAATGTATGATTGTCCAGGTATTAATGCTCTTGGCAATTCGTGGGTAGACAAAAACGGTCCTTGCGTAACAACTGCTCGTTTGTGGGTTGATAAAACAGCTGAATGGACGCTAGCGGAAACACATGCAGTTGATGCAGTAAGAAAGAATATGCAAGGTGAATTTACAATGCTCAGCAAAAATGGATCTAATATTTACTTTAAAGTTGCATCTATAGCTTTGCTTGCACTTGCATTTTTGCCCAGTTTATTGAATAAATCGGCTGTAGGAAATGACGCAAAAAGCGCTTAGCTTTTTGACTGATACGCAATTGGTAAATGAAATAGCTCCTCATCATACCCCTCAAGGGTAGTATCCACAAATTTTTATACTGTAATATGATGGATTATCTCCATAAAAGGGAGAATGAGGCAAGTCAACAGTATTTGACATACATCAAATTTTATTACTGACATTCTCCATAGCAGTGGTTAGGGTTATTCAAAAATGGAGGAATCACTATGTGTGCGAAAGATACAGAAACAAAATATGGCGGCATTTCAAAGCTTAATCACTGGGTGATTGGCTTGCTCATCATCGGGATGTTGGTGAGCGGCGTGTTGTTTGAAGATATGCCAAAAGGCCCAGATAAAGCGGCGCTTGTGGGTTTGCATAAATCATTTGGCGCCACATTGTTGGTGCTTGGGTTGTGGCGCATCGTGTGGCGTTTGAAAAATGGTTTCCCATCCTATGATTTTTCAATCAGCAAAATGCAAAAAGGTTTGGGGCACGCGCTGCATGGCTTGCTGATGGTGATGGCGATTGCCTTGCCAATTTCTGGCCTCATCATGGGCGCGGCAAAAGGCTATCCCACATCTGTGTTCGGCCTGTTCACAATTCCAGCATTTGCCACGAAAGATGAAGTGCTCGGCACGCTTGCCCGCGCAGCACATGGCTATGGCGGCAATATTCTTATTGCGTTGATTGTTGTGCATATTTTGGCAGGTTTGAAGCATCGTTTTATCGATAAAGATGGTGTGTTGCAGCGTATGACAGGCGGCAAATAATCGTTACTTCTAATATCAAAAAATCATGCCCTGTGTACTCACATACATGGGGCATTGTTTCTGAATTTTCGCCTTTACGGCTACGCCCCAAAGGTGTAACAACGCGCAAAATGTAACTTAATCGGAGCCTCGCAAATGACCGCAATCGTAGACATCATCGCCCGTGAAATTATGGACAGCCGCGGCTTCCCCACTGTTGAGGTGGATGTGCTGCTAGAGGATGGTTCTCTTGGCCGAGCTGCTGTGCCATCAGGTGCGTCTACTGGCACGCATGAAGCGGTGGAATTGCGCGATGGCGGCACACGCTTCGTCGGCAAAGGCGTAACCCAAGCGGTTGATAATGTGAACACCACCATTTTTGATGCGCTGTGTGGTTTGGACGCTGAAGACCAAATGAATATTGACAGCATCATGCGCCAGCTGGATGGTACACCGAATAAATCGAAGCTGGGTGCCAATGCTATTTTGGGCGTATCGCTGGCTGTGGCCAAAGCGGCAGCCATTTCCGCTGGTCAGCCTTTGTGGCGCTATGTGGGCGGCGCGCATGCCCATGTGCTGCCTGTGCCTATGATGAACGTGCTCAACGGCGGTGCACATGCGGATAATCCAATTGATTTTCAAGAATTTATGATCATGCCTGTGGGCGCGTCTAGCTTTTCGGAAGGTTTGCGGATGGGCGCCGAAATCTTCCAAATTTTGAAAAAAGAACTTAAAGCCCGCAAATTATCGACCAATGTGGGGGATGAAGGTGGTTTTGCCCCTGATTTGCCATCGGCCGACGCGGCACTTTCACTACTGATGGATGCGATTAAAAAGTCGGGCTATGTGGCGGGTAAAGACATTTATTTGGCGCTCGATTGTGCCTCAACCGAGTTCTACAAAAACGGCACATATGATTTTGAAGGCGAAGGCAAAGTGCGCAGCCGTGAAGACATGGTGGCCTATTTGGCCGATTTATGCGCGCGTTACCCCATTATCTCGATTGAAGATGGCATGAGCGAGGATGATTTTGAAGGCTGGAAATTGCTGACCAAAACCCTTGGTGAAAAAGTGCAATTGGTGGGGGACGATTTGTTTGTGACCAACACCAGCCGCCTGAAAACAGGCATTGCCGAAAAACAAGCCAACTCTATTTTGGTGAAGGTGAATCAAATCGGTTCTCTCACTGAAACTTTGGCAGCTGTGGATATGGCGCATCGCGCTGGCTTCACCGCTGTGATGTCGCATCGCTCTGGCGAAACCGAAGACACCACAATTGCCGATTTGGCTGTGGCCACCAATTGCGGGCAAATCAAAACGGGCTCGCTCGCGCGTTCTGATCGGCTTGCGAAATATAATCAGCTCATCCGCATTGAGGAGCAACTTGGCACGCAAGCCGTCTATGCAGGCCGCAGCATTTTGAAGGGCTAAGTAGGAGCTGATCTTACTACGTCATTGCGAGGAGATCCTTTATCGACGACGCAATCCAGTTCTTCAATTTCTGGATTGCCGCGCTTCACTGCGTTACGCTCGCAATGACGTTGCGTTTTTCCACCACCTATCCCTTTGATATCCCTCAATTTCACCCCAATCTATCCACCCCTACGCGCGCCATGATATTATGAGTGTTGAATGTATTGCTGTGAAGTGATGCGCTCACGCTCTTTGACAGGTGAATAAAACTATGCGCGTGGAGATTGATTATTCATGTGCAATTGGCAGACAACGCGGCGGAATAGTGCATATTCCCTCGTGCGGCTTGATGCACCCAATTGTATGTGGATATTTTTTCTGCGCAAAAAAACGCCCCATATGATTGCTCATATGAGGCGCTTAAGTTTAATGGAGAAACGATAGACGCTTATACGGAATAGTACATTTCGAATTCCACAGGGTGTGGGGTATGTTCGAAACGGATCACATCCTTCATTTTCAATTCAATGTAGGAGTCGATCATGTCGTCGGAGAACACGCCGCCTGCGGTGAGGAATGCGCGGTCTTTATTCAGGCAATCCAATGCTTCACGCAGTGATGCGGCAACAGTTGGGATTTTTTTCAATTTTGCTTCTGGCAATTCATACAAATCTTCATCGCGGGCTGCGCCTGGGTGTATTTTGTTTTTGATGCCATCCAAACCAGCCATCAACATGGCCGAGAATGCCAAGTATGGGTTGGCGGTTGGGTCTGGGAAGCGGATTTCAACACGTTTTGCTTTTGGCGATTTGCTGAACGGAATGCGGCAAGAGGCCGAACGGTTGCGTGCAGAATAGGCCAACAACACTGGCGCTTCAAACCCTGGCACCAAACGCTTGTAAGAGTTTGTGGATGGGTTGGTGAAGGCGTTGAGGGCTTTGGCATGTTTCAAAATACCGCCGATGTAGTAGAGGCAGGTTTCTGACAGGCCAGCATATTCATTGCCAGCAAATACTGGCTTGCCATCTTTCCACAAGGATTGATGCACATGCATGCCCGAGCCATTGTCGCCATAGACTGGTTTCGGCATGAAGGTTGCGGTTTTGCCATATGCATTTGCAACATTGTGTACACAATATTTGTAAATTTGCATTTGGTCGGCACAGGTGGTGATTTGGGAGAATTTAATACCCAATTCGTGCTGAGCCGAGGCCACTTCGTGGTGATGTTTTTCAACAGTCACACCCATTGCCGCAACAGCTGCGAGCATTTCACCGCGCAGATCTTGGCAGGTATCCAAAGGCGGCACTGGGAAGTAGCCGCCTTTTACAGGGATGTGGTGACCATTGTTACCACCTTCAATCTTGCGATTGTTGTTGGTCGGCAATTCGAAATCATCAAGTTTTACGCTGATATCGTATGGGGTTGCGCTGAAACGCACATCGTCAAAAATAAAGAATTCAGCCTCTGGGCCGAAATAGGCAGTGTCGGCCACGCCGAGCTTGCGCATATAGGCTTCAGCCGCTTGGCATATTGAGCGCGGATCACGATTATAGGGCGTTTCAGAGATTGGGTCGAGAATATCGCACACCACTGACAGCGTGGTTTGTGCGAAGAATGGGTCGATTTGTGCTGTTTCGGCAATCGGCTTCAACATCATGTCGGATTCATTGATGGCCTTCCAGCCAGCAATTGAAGAGCCGTCAAACATAATGCCTTCATTGAACAAATCTTCGTCAACCATTGTAACATCGAATGTTACATGTTGCCATTTGCCTTTATAATCGGTGAAACGAAAATCGACGTATTTAACATCTTTCTCTTTCATAAGTTTCATAATTGATTTTGCAGCACTCATTTTAAAACCTTTGTGGGTAGGGTGGGGTGGAAGGTGGTTGGTTCAGAAGCTTATACAGCTTCTGGACCAGTTTCACCAGTGCGGATACGCAAAACATTCTCAACTGGCAAGACAAATATTTTGCCATCGCCAATTCGGCCTGTATGCGCAGCTTTTTGGATCGCTTCAATGGCGCCCGCAAGCATGTCGTCGTTCACAATAATTTCGAGTTTTAATTTTGGTAGGAAATCAACCACATACTCTGCGCCACGATAGAGCTCGGTGTGCCCCTTTTGACGTCCAAAGCCTTTGGCTTCGGTTACGGTCAGGCCTTGAATGCCAAGCGCGTTCAACGCATCTTTTACATCGTCGAGTTTGAAGGGTTTGATAATCGCTTCGATTTTTTTCATGGGACACACTTTATGTTTGTGGCGAGTGGCTAAACGCTACGCGCTGGGTTTAAGTTTGTAAACGATATATTAAGAGCAAAACCCGTGCCAAATGCGTTTTTGTTTCATTTGCCGCGTTTTTGGGTGTGTGCAGGGCAAATGCTGTGGATGAATGGGATGAATTGCCTATATTTTGGGCAGAAAATGAGTAGTTTGTATAAAAAATGGGCAGGTGGAGAGATGTTAATGGGGGTGTCGTCCCGCACGCGTTGCATAATCAGCGAAGCGCAATTGTGCTACGCAGATGCGGGATATTAAGCCGATTGAGCTCAATCGTCGTAAGCCCCCGTGTTAGCAGCGCATCACTGCGTGCTGCACAGCACACGGGGTGACAGCCTAACATTCCCATTATACTAAAGCACTAGAACAAAGGACTTGCGTAGGGAAGTAAATTTGTATTATATTATAACTAAAAATAGTTAAAAGGAATAAACAATATGTATAATTTTTTGAAAATGGATCGCGCTAATGGTGTTACGCCAAATCCAGATAAAGCTATTGAGTTTGTTATAACAAAGGGTGATGGAGCTGTTACTGCTCATGAAATTATAAATTATCTAAACAGCTGCATAATTTGAAGTTAAGCGCGATGGATCAATTGGAGCCAGTAGAATTAATAGCAAAACAACAGAGAAATTTTTTAAATGGCACTTTTCTAGGAAAATTAATTAATGTTACTCCAATAGGAAAAGGTATTGAGCAAACAGCAGGTGCAATTGTGTCGCAACAAAAGGATAATATTTTAACAGCGGGTGATTGGGGTATTTTCATAAACAACTTCAAAACCCTCTGCGAGAAAAACAATATTGTCCTCAAAATTCTCATGCCATTTGCAGTTATTGGTGGTTTATACGCCAGCATGCCGTCACTCAAATCATGGTTTGGCGCTAAGGGTGAAGAATTGGTGTGAGTGTGCAATCCTTCCTTCTCCCCTTGCGGGAGAGGGTGCCCGAAGGGCGGGTGAGGGGTTTTCTTATCTAATTCAGAAGCAGAATACCCCCCTCAGTCTCGCTAATATAGAATTAGCTCGACAGCTCTCCCGCAAGGGGGGAGCGGAAGTAAATGTTTTAACGAGCTCACACCACCGCAAATTTCATCTCGCCCAGAAGCATGCCGTCGGTCACATTAAATGTACGCACGGCCCATGTGCCTTCTAAATTGGCGACGAAGGCATATTTATTATTGAGTTTTGGCTTCAGCACCACCGCATCACGCACATAGGGCTTGATGCCATCATCGAGCAGGTCGAGCGGGCGCATGCAATGGCCTTCAAATAGGGTGATCACGGGCTTATCGCGAGGATTATTCAGTGTGAGCACAATGGTTTGGCCGCGTTTGGCGCTGAATAGGGGCGATTTCGCGGGGGCTTCATCAATTTTCCAATCCACCTTCACGGAATCCTCCAGCGGGTAGCGGTCGGGCACTTTGGCGGGCGGTAGGGCTACCAGTTTTTCATGAAATGCAATTTTTTCTCGCAGCGATTGCTGAATTTGCGCCGTGAATAATGGATAGGGCGTTGCGCCCAGCATGGTATCAATTTTGAAGCTTTGCATTTGGCTTTGCGGAATGAACACCGCGACATCGGCCCTTTGGCCAGGGCTGAGGGTCACACGGCCATTATAGGGCTCATAAGGTTCGATGGCGTGGCCATCAAACGCGATGATGCGCAGCAGCCCGCCCGCAAATACAAACGGCATCAGCGAATTGCGCGTGGTGTTGAGCAGCCGTACCCGCACCAATGCGCCTTGTGAGAAGGTGGGTGCAAGGAGCTGAGAATTATTGACAAAATATTGCAAGGCAGGGGTGCTGCCAGTTTGATCATTAATGGAAATGGTGAGGTCATGTTCGAATTTAGGTGATGCGCCATTCACAATTATCGGCACAGTGCCTGTGAGTTTTTCGCTGGCGATTGCGGCATAATAAGTGCCAGCATCGGGCGGGGTAAATTCGAGCGTGGTGGTGGCGTTTGGCGCGATGGTGGCCAGTGCACCATCTACTCGTTTGCCGTCCACGTTTAAAGTGGCGCGAATGCCTTGCAAGCGAACGCTGATAGGCGCGGCAGTTTCATTGCGAAGCGTCCATTGAACTGGGGTATTTTCTGTGGTGGTGAGGGGCATAAAATTGCTGGTGGCGCCATCGGGGGTGAATATGAGTGTTTCAATCGCTTCGCCGCCTGTTGCGGGGGTGAGCTTACGCACTGAAATGCTACCGCTTGTATTGTTTTGTGCGGCAAAGCAGAGGGTAGGGCGCAATAGGCTGGCCATGCTGGCAATTGCCGTGGCTTTGAGGAGTGAACGGCGTGAAATGTGCATTTGATTCCTTCATGGTGTGGCTTGATTAAGCAATACTGGTGTTGATCCTCGGGTCAAGAGCCCGAGGACTAAAGGCAACCAGTATGAGGGGAGTTTAAAATATTCTCAATCATCAACACCTTAAATAATGTGCCCATTTGCTGTGGAGAGAGCAGGCGTTCGATTGCCGAAGTGAGGATGGGTTGCTGGTCGGAGGGGAGGGTATGCAGTACCTGCTCATATCGCTGAATTATGCCCATAGATTGCAAAAATTCTGATTGAGATGAGAGGGTTGTGACTAGATGTTGATAGTGCTGCGCCCATAATTTCAACGCGCCAAAATCGACATGAGCGGTGAGGTCGGCTTGGCCTAAATGTTCCAACGGGTTGGCATAGACATGGCCGCGCAGGGCTTGGAATGTGTCGCCAAACGCGGGGCCTTCATAGCCATAATCGATGATGAGTGCCGCGCCTGAGTGCGATGTGATGCGCGCGCAGATTTCATCCATCAGCCCTTGCGCTGCTGGGCAATATTCCACAATGGCGCCATTGTGCGCATGTGTAAGCGCGGGCGGGAATGGATAGAGAATTTCAGCGCGGGGGGAGAGGGTAAAGGTGAGGTTTGCATGTTCATCGAGCCCCACGCAGCGCTCATGCCACATATTTTTGTGGTACTCATATTGATATATGGGGAGGGCGTCGAATAACTCGTTGGCCATCAGCAATGTGGGGGCATGCGGCACCTGCGATAATGCGGTGTGCCAAGTGAGCGTGCAAGTATGATGGGCAATTGCCGCGCGTTGAATGGCTTGCAAGCGTGGGCTGAACTCCACCATATGCACGTGCAAATTGGTATACAGCTGCGGGGCAAGGCGGGCAATAATGCGCAGCATATCGGCCATCAACACGCCTGTGCCGCCACCGATTTCCACCAATTGCAGTGCAGTGGGGCAGCCCATCGCGTGCCATTTCTCCACCACCCACACGCCCAGCATCTCGCCAAACAGGGGCGTGAGCAGTGGCGCGGTGATAAAATCCCCCGATGTGCCGAAGGGTTGTTGTTGCTGATAATAGCCAAATTGCGGGTGCCCTAAGCACAGCGCCATAAATTCCCCCAGCCGCATGGGGCCAAGGGCGGTGATGTGGGTGTGGATGTGTGCTTCTATTGATTGCATGGTGTAGTGCTACACCGCAGTGGTGCTATGTGTATAGAGGTGTTAGCGGTTATTACAGGTAGTAATTTTTATCACACCCCACCCAGCTAGCAGTGCGCCAAGTATTGCAATCACTTTATCAGGCCAGTTATTGCTTTTATTATAGTTGGTTTGATGGATTGCATTTTCTATTATTCGATCAGAAAAATTTCTGGCATTTGAGCGCTTTGGCCCCACTAAGAACATGACAAATTTATAACTGCATATTGCCGCACCAATTGCGAATAGAGATTTGACGCCAAGTTCAATATAATCATCCACTTTTAGATTTGGAAGTTGCCATTCAGGAGTGGGTTGGGGTGTGGGCTTTGGTTTACTGCCATTTTGCGCTTGAGGCGTAGGGAAGTTTGACACATCGCCAAGGGATTGCAAAGTGGGGATGTGGAAATTGGTGGGTATGTTGAAATTATTCATTATTGCACTTAGTTAAATTGTGTTTTTAATTCAAAAGATTATATTTATATCACTACATGTGAGACTTTTGCTATATCATTCATAATATGGTCTCGTTTATTATAGGGTATATATTACATAATATGCGTATTACGTCAATTCTTCTTATTCTGATATAGGTAAAGCCCCAATACCACCATCGGTACGCTTAACACCATGCCCATGGTGAGGCCGTGGTAGAGATAGCCCAGCTGCGCATCGGGTTCGCGGAACTGTTCACCAATAATGCGCGCACAGCCATAGCTGATGAGAAAGAGTGCGCTCACGCGGCTATGGGTTTTGAGGGCGTTATATTTGAAAATAGCGATGGTGAGGATGGCGAAAATACACACACCTTCCAATCCTGCTTGATAGAGCTGGCTGGGGTGGCGCGGTGCGAACCCCGCATTTGGAAAAACCATGCCTAGTGGGGACTCAGTGACGCGCCCCCACAGCTCAGAATTGATAAAATTAGCAATGCGGCCAAAAAATAACCCGATGGGGGCAGCGGCAGCGATGGCATCCATCAAACCGAAGAATGGAATGCGTTGGCGGCGGCAATATAGATATATGCCCAGCACAAGGCCGATAAACCCGCCATGGAACGCCATGCCGCCATTCCATGTGTAGAGAATTTGTTCTGGATTTTCAATGTAGTAGGGCAGGTTGTAGAACAGCACATAGCCAAGGCGCCCTCCCAGCACAATGCCGATGGTGGCCCACAGCATGACATCTTCCACCTGCGCGCGGGTGAAGCTGGCCGTGTTGTTATGCCATAATGAGCTGCGCGCATGCAGGCGCACAATCCACCACCAGCCCAGCATGATGCCTGCAACATAGGCCAGCGCATACCACCGAATGGCGAGCGGGCCGATGGAAAGTGCAATTGGGTCTATCAGTGGGTAGGTCATAAGTCCTCACGTTTACCATTTATCAACAAATTTGAGAGTGCCTCTCGCAATTGCGACAGCTTATGTCTATAGTGAGTCTTGGAAAACTCAAAAGGTGTATCGATGACCAACCCAATGCTAGAACAATTTACCAAAGTGATGGCCGATGGCCTTCAAATGACACAAGGCATTCGTGATGAGATGGCCACGGTGATGAAAGATCAAGCGGAAAAGCTGTTCGCCAACATGAATGTGGCCAATACCGAACAGGTTGAAGCATTGAAGGCGCATGTTGTTGCACTAGAGGCGCGCATTGCTGCATTGGAAGCTACTGGCCATACGCATTAAATTGAAATTCACAACAAATTGATTGGAACGCAATCGATTCTGTTGTTAGTGAGCATACAAGGTACGGGGACATTATGGATATGTTGGTGACACATGATGGCGAGCGATTAACCATGAACCCCGTGGATGTGGTGGAACATATTGCTACGCAAAATGATTGGGCGTTTGACCGTGTGGCTGAAACCGAAATCACCATTAGCTTTGTGGGTGAGCACACGGGGTATCACCTTTCGTTCAGCTGGTTGGAAGATTTGGAAGCCTTGCATTTTTTATGCGGCTTTGAGTGTAAAATTCCTGAGAGAAAACGCAAAGAAATCATTGATTTAGTATCAAAGATTAATGAAAAACTTTGGCTGGGGCATTTCGATTTATGGTCGCAGGAGCAAGTGCTTATGTTCCGTCATTCGCAGTTGTTGATGAATGGCCAAGAGCTGCCGCAAGAAATGGTGCAACGGCTCATGAACCACGCGGTGGAGCAATGCGATAAATATTATCCCGCATTTCAATATGTGTTGTGGGCGGGGCAAAACGCCAATGATGCGTTCGATGCCATATTGATGGAAACCCACGGCAATGCCTGAAGATACGTACACAATTTTGCTCGTTGGTGCGGGCAATATGGGCGCGGCGTTGCTGCAGGGCTGGTTGGCGGCTGGCATTGCCCCCGCGCGCATTGCGGTGCAAGACCCAACCCCAAGCCCGCTAGGGCGTGAGCTGATTTCAACCCATAAATTGCATATTGGCCTGCGCAGTGCCGATGTGGTGGTGCTTGCCACCAAGCCGCAATTGATGGCGCAGGTGTTGCCAGAATTAAAACAATTTGTGAGTGACAATACGTTGGTTTTGTCTATTGCTGCGGGCATTTCTATCGCTACATATGAGCAGCATTTGGGCGATGTGCCTGTGGTGCGCACCATGCCGAACTTGCCGGCGGCGTATGGGGCGGGGCTCACAGGTGCGTGTGCAAATGCGGCCGCACATGCCAATAGTGTATACACTTTGCGCGCAACTGAATTGCTCAATGCCGCTGGTTTGGTGATGTGGTTGGCCGATGAAACCTCGATCGACGCGGTGACAGCCGTTTCCGGCAGCGGGCCAGGCTATGTATTTGCTGTGGTGGAAGCGTTTGAGCAGGCCGCGATGCATTTGGGCTTTGCCAAGGGCGAGGCCGAGTTGCTGGCGCGGCAAACCTTCATCGGCGCGGCGTGTATGCTGGCGGCGGAAACTGAAACCAGCCCTGCGGCATTTCGCGCGCGGGTGACATCCCCCGCTGGTACAACCGAAGCGGGTTTGAAGGTGTTAATGGCGGGCGATACGCTGCAAACCCTTATGAATGAAACGGTTGTGGCTGCTTTCACGCGCGCGCAGGAATTGGGCAAGAAGGCCTAAATTCTATCTTTCCCCACTATTCACAGTGCGAATTTGCCGCGCTTGCCTCACAGCATAAAATGGCGCATTCATGTGCCAACAATTCAAACAGGAGATGACAATGAGCGACATTCACGCAGAAATTAATGCCAGCACCCGCGCCCAATTATTGGCCATTATTGAACGGGTGGAGAAATTGGAAGAAGAGAAAAAAGCCATCGGCGATGATATTAAAGATGTGTTTGCCGAAGCCAAAGGCCATGGCTTTGATGTGAAGGCCATTCGTAAAATTGTATCCTTACGCAAAAAGCCAAAAGAAGAACGTATGGAAGAAGAAGCTATTTTGGAAACATACCTCATTGCATTGGGGATGCTAGATGCGGGCGAAAGCTATGAAGACGCGGCGTGAGCGAGAGTAATATCCCCAAACACTGTCATCCTCGGGTCAAGCCCGAGGATGACGAATGGGATAAAAATAATCAGTGTGAGTTACACCAACTCGCGTGCTTTTAGCGCCGCCACGGCGGCCTGTTGCACTTTTTCAAAGGCGCGGGTTTCAATTTGCCGCACGCGCTCACGCGAGATGCTGTAGGTGGTGGCCAGTTCTTCCAGCGTGATGGCGGGGTCGTTGATGCGGCGTTTGACGAACACATCGCGCTCGCGCTCATTTAATGTGGCCATAGCCGATAATAGCGCGTGCTGGCGGATGTCGGCTTCTTCGCGCTCTACTAGTGCCACTTCTTGCGTGGCGCCTTCATCGGCAATCCAATCTTGCCATGTATCGTCACCTTCCACGCCCACGGGTGCGCTGAGGGAGCGGTCGCCCTTCAGGCGGCGGTTCATATCGATCACATCTTGCTCGGGCACATTCATGGTGCTGGCAATGGCCGCCACTTGCTCGGGGCGCAAATCGCCTTCTTCCAGCGCTTGAATGTTTTGCTTGGCGCGACGCAGGCCGAAAAATAGCTTTTTTTGCGCCGAAGTAGTGCCAAGTTTGACCAAGCTCCACGAACGGAGAATGTAATCTTGAATTGAGGCGCGGATCCACCACATGGCATAGGTGGCCAAGCGGAAACCACGTTCGGGCTCGAATTTTTTCACGGCCTGCATGAGGCCAATATTGCCTTCCGAGATCACCTCGGAAATTGGCAGACCATAGCCGCGATAGGTCATGGCGATTTTGGCCACTAATCGCAGGTGCGAAACCACCAAAGCGTGCGCAGCTTTTGTGTCGCCATGATCTTGCCAGCGCTTGGCATAAGTATATTCTTCATCGGCGCTAAGCATTGGATAGCGGCGTATGTCTTGCAAATAGCGGGTGAGGCCAGAGTCTTCGGATAAAACGGGTACAGTTGAAGCCGACATGAACACTCCAATATTAAATTGTGAGTGATTTATACAGCGTAGTGGTACAAAGTTCAATTCACACTTTAGTGAGGGGTTATTTGATCCAGTTAGCGGCTTTGGCTATGTCTATGGCGTGAGGGTGTTTTATTTTTTGAACAATATTAGCAATGATAGTATTGAATAATGATATTTTCTTATAGTTCTCATTATTGCCATAGGCAACCCAATCATGTTTAAAATTTATAAGTTGATCACACATTGAAGTTATATTTAAATAATTAGATTTATATAATGTACCAATATGAGGATCTTTCAAAATATCATCATATACACTTTTTATGCTTACAGCCGTTGGCTTCATTGTGTTTATATAGGATTCAAAATGCTCTGGTTGGGCATTTAAAATTGTTATTCTCATTGTGCTAGAAAATAGATGGGAAGCTGTATTTATCATAATATGCGCTTTGTAATCAAAATGTCAGTTGAAATTCTCAGTCTTTCTAGTAAATCTGTTGTAGTAATTGATCACTTTAGGTGCTATAATTAATGCTATATAGATTATCTTGTTGTCTTTTAGTATTCTAACAACATCTTGATTGTCGACTCGAAGTAATAAATATTTTAAATTGGATTTAAAAGCATTGTATTTGTGTGAATTGTAAGTTTGCATTAGGCTTAAGTTTTTCCAAGCAATTGCTTGCGTATTATTGCTACTAAACAACGATGTGTATTTATGAGTATTTGCAATTTCTGAAAAGTGGCTTGATACTAAATGTGCAGTTTTTTTTGCGTTTTTGTAAAAATCATCCTCATTATTTACGTATGCATCATTTTTTATGCATTTTAAATTAAATATTTCAGTAGCCATTATTATTCTCAATTTAAGTTGGCACTTACATTGAGGTTATACTCTTATTAAATTGTGGGAAGTGCAAAATTTGCATAGTACAAATACATTAGGTGCATATTGAAATGCCATGATATAATGTGGATATGAACTATAATTGGTAGGAGTTTTGGCTCAGCTAATAATTATTAGGTACTGAATATATTCTTTAATAGAGTAAAATCCTCTGGAGCGCTTGTTTCAAAACGCAATGACTCGCCCGTCAGCGGATGTTGGAATCCTAATACAGCGGCGTGTAGAGCTTGATGGGTAAAGGCTTGCGCGACTGATTTTGCAGGCTCTGGCCAAATATTCAGCTTAGTACGCACAGAGTGGCCATAGAGTGGGTCGCCAATAATCGGCAGGCCAATATGCGCCATATGCACGCGAATTTGGTGGGTGCGGCCTGTCTCTAATGTACATCGCAGCTGCGATGCGTATGTACCAAAGTGTGTTTCGCAACGCCAATGTGTGATGGCATCGCGCGGGGATGCGCCGCCCACCGCCATTTTGAGGCGATTGCGTGGGTCGCGGCCAATGGCTTCATGCACTGTGCCGCTGTCGCGTGCGGGCTGGCCAATGCATAATGCTAAGTATTCGCGCTCTAGTTTGCCATCGCGGCCATGTGCCGCAAATTGCGCGCTGAGGCCTTCATGAGCCTTGTCGCTTTTGGCCGCCACCATCACGCCCGATGTATCCTTGTCCAATCTATGGACAATGCCGGGCCGCTTGACACCGCCAATGCCTGAAAGGCTATCGCCGCAATGGTGCAGCAATGCGTTCACCAATGTGCCGCTCCAATGGCCAGGGGCAGGGTGCACCACCAAGCCAATTGGTTTGTTGATAACTATGAGATGGGCATCTTCAAATAATACCTCAAGCGGAATGTTTTCAGGCTCTAGTGTGTGCACTTCAGCGGGTGGCGGGGCAGCACTGAGCACATCACCCATACGCATTTTTGTACTCAGCTTGGTGCAGGGTTCATAGTTTAATTGAACGTACCCATCTAGAATGAGCTGTGCCCACCGCGTGCGGCTATACTCATTGTGGATCTGCGCAAGATATTGATCAATCCGCTTGGTTGCAAATTCTTCGGTGACAATTGAGTCAAAAATTGTGGCGTCATCTGTGGTCATATGGTAGCCATGGAGCATGGATGCACCAAACGTCAACCCACAAACGCATTATACACCCGCTAATGAGTCGAAACTCAAGTGGGCCAAGCGTGCGATTGTGGTGATGAGCACGTTAATTTGCATAGGGTTGGTCGTGTTGGTGGCGAAATTAGCAGGTTTTGGTTTTGCACCAGTTTCCGCAAATCGCACATCACAAGACGCCATACGTTTATTATTACCTAGCGGCAGCACAGGTAAAGTGCAGGCATTGGCGCTGGGCAATCGCGGCGATGTGGCCATTTCTGTAGATACGCCTGAAGGCACAGCCGTGTATGTGATTGATGTGCAGTCGGGCAAATTACTGTCACAAATACAGCTTATGCGACAGACTGCTCCTATGGCGCGAAATTTTGTGCAATAAAGATACATAAAATTTAGAATTATCATCTACTCTTGATGCATACAGATTCCTGAGGATGAGATGCTATCAGAACTTGAAGATCTAGCCCGTGAAAAATCCAGCGATCGCCGCAGAGAGCTGCTGCACAAACTCACTGATTCGTTTATGTTGGAGCCTGAGAAAAAAACACAAATACAAATGAGTTTGTATGATGATATTTTGTGTAAAATTGTAGGGCAAGTTGAACATAGTATTAAAAATGAATTCTCAGAGCGGATCGCACCATCGCCTCATGCACCAAAAGGCATTATATTAAAATTAGCAAATGATTCTATTGATGTTGCGGCGCATGTATTGCGGCTTTCTCCTGTGTTAACTGACGAAGACTTGATAAAAGTTGCAAATAATAAATCACAAGAGCATCTATATGCAATTTCAAATCGTAAATATGTTTCAGAACGTGTGACCGATGTGTTGATTGATAAAGGGGATGCGCGGGTACATCATGCGGTTGTACAAAATGATGGCGCACGAATTTCAGATGTGAAAATGCCATTCATGCTGTCATTTTCGCAAAAAAACCCTGAACTTTTGAAAAAATTACAGGAAAAAAAGGCTAAGCAAAGCCAGTTAATAGAATCGTTAGTCGATGATTTAAACGTTGAGCTCAAAAAACGTTTGGCTGATAAAGATGTAATTATGGATAAAGACAGCGATGTGTTTTTTGATTCTTTACTGAGTGAGGAAGTGCAGGGCCGTGTATTTAAAGACAAGGTTGAACGTTTAAATGTGAAGCTGATAGCCCACAAGGTGCGCAATAATGAAATGCAGCCAGACGGGATTTTTATTACGCTTTCGAATGCAGACCAATTTATGGATGTGGGGATGCTGCTTTCAGAATTACATGAGTTGCCAGCAGATGCTGGTTTTGAAGCGCTGATGAACACCAAAGTTGAGCCAATGATGTTGCTGATGAAAGCGGCTGGTTGCACCGAGCGTGGTATGGAAGCCGTTTTGAAAATGCGCGCAAAGCGGCTTGGGTTACCCAATCGTAATGATGCTTTGTTGGCAACATTTAATGCACTTACGCCTGATATGGCACATCGCGTTATCCGTTTCTTGAAAATTAGGCAGTCTGCGGCAGTGGCTACAGCCGATGCGCCATCATCTGAAACTAATGCGGCTTAGATTATAGCAATTCTGTAGGGCTGAGAAAGTGCCGCAATTGCTGGTCGTCTACTTCTAGTACCCACATATCAGGGTCACGCTTGCGCATCCGCGCTAATGTATCATCATATTTTTGAATTGCCTCTAAGCTCGTAAAACGGTGCGTGCTATGCCACAATCGTTCGTGCGCGCGCTCTGGTGCGTTAAAATCGGTTATTGGTTCAAACACATGCAAATTATCGCGGCCATTAGTGATCAGAATCACAACATTGCCTTCATGTGTATTGCCTTTTGTGAGCACAGCAAAATATCCACCTGCATTTTGCACGCGGCGGCTATAGGCAGCTATCCAGAAATCAACAGAAATTCGAGACATCGGAATTTATAACACAGGTGCACCAGAGGCGGCACTGATTTCTTGCAATAGGCGGCCATTTACGCGGCCTGTGATGGGCATATCATGGTCTCGCTCAAACAGTTCAATGGCTTTTTGGGTTGATGTTGTATATTTGCCATCAATTTTTCCTGTGTCATAGCCCATATCTCTTAGTCGTTGCTCCACAGCCATTGTGAGGGACGCGCCCCATGGATTTGAAAGCTCGGGAATGGATTGCTCTGGCATATGCGGCGTGGTGAGTGCCATTTTTTTGGTAGGTGCAATTGGAGTTAAATTTTCTTGCCGAGGCATTGGCTGTGGTGCGGGGTCACTTTGCTGTGGGGGGACTTTGAATGTAAGCCCGTGTGACTTGATTTTTGATTCAACCCTTTCGTTTACTGGCATCTCAACGGGTATGCTTGCCGTATTCAGTCCTGAATCTTCATCTTGTAGGCCAGCAAGTGTTTCAGGAGTTGGAGTGCCCAATTCGGGTAATCCCGCTAAAATTTCATATGCTCGCAGTGCGGATGCCGCATTATCGCCCCATTTTCCATCAATTTTGCCTTTGTAAAAGCCTTTTTGCGCTAAAATGGTTTGCACCGCTTTCACAAGTTTCACACCTTCTGTTGATTTGTAATCAATAGGGCGTGAGATATTTTTAAATTCCAATTGCGCCGTTGCTTTTGGCTGCGGCTTTTTGGGTGTAAGTTCAATAGGTTGCCGCGATTTAGGTGTGGGGGCAGGGGTTGCTGGCGGCATTAATGCGGGCACACTTTGTATTGCGCTTTTGTCATGTTGGGTTTGAATCACAAACAAAGGGCTGGGGTGGCGCTGTGTTTGTACCATGGTGGCGTTAGAGATGATCCAAATCGACATGAGTGTACCACTGATGCAAAACATGGTGGCCACAGGGTTTTTATTGATTTTAGCAATCAATGAAACTGTGCCGTTTGTCGCAGCGCGTTTTATGCCCAGCACAATCATTTGGCGGGCAGTGGGGGCGGCTTCATCAAAATAGGCGTCTAAATGCGACATGTTGGGTAGGTCCTGTAATGTAGTAAGTGTTTAAACAGCAATGCTTGAGCGTGTTTTTGTGCGGGTGAGGTGAGTGGTGTGAATCGTAGGTTCGCTCAATAGCCCCCGCCCTGAATGCGCAGTGAATTGTGCAGGAATGTGTGATGTCTGCGCTGAATTTATCATTCCCATTGGGTGTAGGCGCAATACATAATGGCCATTGGCAGCAGGTGAAATTTCAACCATTATAGGCTGTGTGTGATGAGCACCAACATTATGCATGCGCGTGGCCAAAATACATGTGGGCTGACGATGCTCTGTGACAGAGTATACGCCTAATTGAATGATATGACGACATTCGGGTGTGAAATGCGTGAGTAAAGCGTGTAAATTTGTAGGGCGATGTACAAAAATTGCAGCATCATTCTTAAAGGAAATGATCGTTCCATCGGCCCCAAATGTAAACATTGCATGGGCAACAACTGGTCTTGGTGCTTCATTCATGTGCGCAGGTGCGGCTTTATACACGGGCGCATTGCGTACCATCAGCCAGCTCAATGCGCTGGCGACACAAATAATGGCGCTTAAGAACGTGAACGACACATGTACATTACCAGTGGCGAGCATGATCACTAAAGTGGCACACAGCGCGGCACGTAAAAGATGCATCTCATGCTTAGGGAATGGTGCGCGCGTTTGGTGCAAGATCTCAAATAATATTGCGATCATCAGTGCAGGTGAAATACCTTCAAGCACAGCAATATTGCACAGCATTAGCGTGCGCAATGCAAAGCCTACGCTATGAACGGATGTGTGTATGGCTCGCGCTATTTTATGTGTGAATAATAGTGCAGCTGCATATACAAAGATCGCCAATTGCGAGAGTGTTTGCATGGGCATAAAGGCAATACAAAATGGTAGTGCCACAAGCACTATCATTGCGTAGCTATGATGGATACGAGTGCAAGTTTTCGCATAAGCATGGTGTTGCCAACGAATTGCAAGATAAGACAAAACTCCAGACATTGTGTTCCTTGCGTCCAGCATCAAACCGCCACATATAAGTGGCCTACGCATTCAAAATCTCAAATTGCATTTAAGTCATGGCTAAAATTCACAGTAAACAAACTGATAATCGTACAATTTTCATTTTAAATAGGGATGTGTGTGTTGGTAGGGTTAACGATATATTGATTGTGTGCTTTGATGAATTTTAATCTATATATAGCGATGTTGTAATTTTAAATTAATAAACAACAAAATATGAATTTTAATTATATTTAATATGTAAAACTTAAATCAACTTATACGTTAGTCGTGTGTATGTTAACCAAAAGTATTATACTTAATATGCTGATTTACATGACAAATCAAAATATATGTGCTAAATTTAACACATAATTCACCATACCCAGTAGGAGTTCATCATGACATTATCGCTTTCGTTCGACAGCAATGCCTTTGAAATTGATGAATTGCCAGTTGATGCGCAAAAAGATGCCGCACTCGACATGCTCGATGATGCTTGGGTGGAAGCGGCGCGTACAGGCGTGAATTTAGAAGTGGTTTCGCACGCTGCATTGTTTAAGTCAGTGGCCACATTGGTGAATTTGTATGGTGAAGAAGGCGTTGCCCGCTTTATGCGATTGGTTTCTAAACGCGTGCAAGCTGGCGAGTTCACCGTTGGGCGTGTTGTTCATTGATGGCTCCGCTGCATCTGTGTCATGTCAGGCTTTACATATAATGTGAATTGCGGTTTATAAAGGCATCAAAGAGATGCATTATGAAAACAGCCTGCTTTATTATGTTCCGCAACGAGGCATCAATTCTGCCTGCGTTTTTGGATCAAATAAAAGAATTCTTTGATTTTACATGTTTTGTCAATCATTGCTCAACTGATGGTGGCGACGAGATTGTGCGTCACCATCTGCAAAATTTCGGCAAGGGTGAATTGTTTCACTTGCGTACACCGGGGTATCACCAGCGCGAAGTGACCACTGTGATGACACGGCGCTTGTTCGAAATGCACAGCGCAGATGTGGTGACAATATTAGATGCAGATGAGTTTTTATATTTTCAAAACAATACAGAGTTTAGAGTATATTTAGAAGCACAATTAAATAGATGCGAAATCTTGTCTTTAAATTGGTTGAATATTGCGCCAGAAAGCTTTGATGGAAATGACTTATTCAAAAAGAAATTTTATTTTTCGCAAATTGGAACACTGCCAAAAATTACATTATTTCGCTCACTCTACGAGCTTGATCGTACCTATATTGTTGAACGCGGCTCTCATAGTGTTATAAGTTTAAAATCTAGTGATGTGCGCATTCATACACCAGATGATCAATATGTGTTGCATATTCCAATTCGTAGTCGCGCTTTTTTTATGATGAAGCTGTTGAATTATAAGGAGTCGTTGCAGCATTCCTTTAATGCCGACAAACCAAATGAAGGCCGCCATATTGATGACTATCTATCAAAGCTGGGAACTTTATTTGAATCGGATGAGTTGGTGACATGCTATGCGTTACGCTATGCGCAGCATAATAATTCTGAACAGGTATACAATAAAAAACTATTGAATTTTGATTTTCCATATATACAACAAATTTGTAATGATAATGCAGAGCATTATATATATGATATAGCATGCGCTCGTTATCCACATATTATGCAATCTCAAACTATTTATATCCATAATATTGTTATTGAATATGATTACGGCGCTGTATTCTTAAGTGCAAATGCGGATACTGTATTAGGTGACGTGTCATACTTTCATATTGTGGGGCAAGGCACGCAAGCATCCATTTTATCGAGATTAAAAAATAAGATGTTAAGGCTTCTAAACACCTTCAAACTGATTTATAAGAACTCAAAACAACAGAATCAACGTTGATTGGATGCACATCATGAGCAATTTACTGCAAACTACAAATTCAAATTATTTGAAATATTTCTATGATGAATCATTTTATTCATCACAAGTGGGTGGATCTTATCAAAGTGCTGCTCATTATGCAGAAATATTACATGAAGTATTTGCGCCAATTGCAATTGTAGATGTTGGTTGTGGGCACGGTACTTGGTTGCGTGCATTTAAGCAGCGTGGTGCCACAACTTTGGTAGGGGTGGATGGATCATGGATTACGCATGATAAGCTTGTTGATAGTGACATTCAATTTGTTGAGGCCAATTTAAACTTGCCGATTCAAATTGAGCAAAAATTTGATTTGGCCATGTCCCTAGAGGTTGCTGAACATTTGGAGCCACACGCTGCAGGTGTGTTTATAGAGTCTTTGTGCTACTTGTCCGACGTTGTGCTGTTTAGTGCCGCATATTCGCAGCAAGGTGGTGTCAATCATTTGAACGAGCAGCCACATAGCTTTTGGGCAGAACTTTTCGAACAGCAAGGTTATGAAGTGTATGATTTATTTCGGCCGCGCGTGTGGGGGCGACCCGATATTGAGTTTTGGTATCAGCAAAATGCGTTTTTATATGTGCGTAAAGGCACTGCGCTGTCGCAGAGCTTGCAGCAACGTGGCATTATGCCGATTTCAAACCTTCAGTTTTTGAATTGCGTGCATCCCAATTTATTTGCTGCGCATTGTAATAAGCAAACAGCGGGCGATTTTGCACGTAAGTTTTTGCCACATGGCTTAGTTGCGTTATTGGCAAAATTACGCGGTTAAATTCGATTTATGCCTTGCCACTGAGCCATGAAAAGGAGTCTTCCCAGCTGGCGAGCGGTAATTGCGATATGTTTTCATAGAAATAGGCAAATTGAGTGGGGATCAGCTCTGCCTGCATATCCACCAATTGTGGGTTGGATTTAGTGAGTTTGAATGCGGCCACACCTTGGTCGATTTTCAATAGCCTCAATTCGATGCCATCTGTTTTGGCCAGTTCAAAAGCGACCTTCCACACATCACCAGTCCACGCGCTGGCGGAAAGATTTGGCACATGGTGCTCTGTCCAATTGCGCGGCAACATATCATGCATCAGCACCCAGCCATTGGGGTTGAGGGCGGAAATCGAATTCACCACATCTTTGCGCACTTGCTCATAGGTGTGGAGGCCGTCGATGAAAATGACATCAAATTTTTGGGTATTTTGCTCAAAAAATGCATCTGAAGTCATGCGATGGGTGCCGCCGCGGGCAGGATCCACCCCAAATTTATCGCGCACAGGCACGGAGTCGAACAAGCTATTATTCGCACAGCCAATTTCTAGATATTGGCAATCTTGGAATTGCGAGACCACCAAATTCACGGCGGCAATGCGGTTGTAGTTGGTTTCGCGCCATTGCCAGTCAAAAGTTTTTGGGTAGGCATGTGTTGTATATTTTTGACGCAGTGCAATGATTTTAACACGATAATAGGCGCCAACGAAAACGCGCCAAACCAGTTGCGGCAATGTATTAGAATGTGAGTTCATTGTATGCTCGGCTAGTAAATTGCGGGGTCACCCAAACTTTACGCTCACAACTTCATAGGAGCGGATGCCGCTGGGGGTGGTGACATCGACATTATCGCCCTTTTTCTTGCCGATGAGTGCGCGCGCAAGTGGTGAGGTGATGGAGAGCTTGGATTTGCGAATGTCGGCCTCGGATTCGCCAACAATTTGGTATGATTTTTCTTCGTCAGTATCCACATCCACCAATTTTGCGGTTGCGCCAAACATGATAGTATCACCAGAAAGCTTTGTAATATCAATAATATCGGCTCGGCCGATTTTATCCTCAAGCTCGCTGATGCGGCTTTCGTTCATGCCTTGGGCTTCTTTTGCAGCGTGATATTCGGCATTTTCCGACAAATCTCCATGCGAGCGGGCTTCGGCAATCGCTTCAATAATGCGGCCGCGATCCACCTGCGTGCGCGTATGTAATTCGTCCAATAGCGATTTATACCCTTCTGGCGTGAGCGGAACTCTCTCTGTCATTTTGTGTGTCCTATGTGGGCTAAGATGATGCTTGCGCCCGTGGTGTTGCTGCTGCGCCTGCGTGATGCACCTGCAATGAGGTGACATCTAGGCGACCCGTGATCATGGCCTCGATTCCCTTAGCTGCCGCAATCGCGCCAGCAAGTGTGGTATAATACGGAACTTTATTCAAGAGGGCAGAGCGACGAATTGACTGAGAATCGGAAATTGCTTTCATGCCCTCGGTGGTGTTGATCACCAGTGCGATCTCACCATTTTTGATGGCGTCTACAATGTGGGGGCGGCCTTCGAGCACTTTATTGATTTTTGTGACCGCCACGCCAGCAGATTCCAACACGCGCACCGTGCCTCCAGTGGCCACAATTGAAAACCCGAGGCCCACCAAACGCCGCGCCGTATCAACAATGCGGAGTTTATCGTGATCACGTACCGAAATGAACACCGTGCCGCTGGTGGGCAGCTTATTGCTGGCGCCCAGCTGTGATTTGGCAAATGCAGCGTTGAAGTCTTTATCCAGCCCCATCACCTCGCCAGTTGAGCGCATTTCAGGGCCTAAAATTGTATCCACCCCAGGGAAGCGCGCGAATGGAAAAACAGCTTCTTTCACGGCAACATAGGGCAGTTTTTGTGGTTTGAGATTATAGCTGGCTAGCTTGGTACCCGCCATAATTTGCGCCGCGATTTTGGCGAATGGCGTGCCCACAGCCTTGGCCACAAATGGCACAGTGCGGGAGGCGCGCGGGTTCACTTCTAGCAAATATACTTCGCTATCTTTGATTGCGAATTGAATATTCATGAGGCCAACCACATTAAGCGCTTTGGCGAGAATTGCGGTTTGGCGTTCGATTTCGGCAATCAGCGCATCAGAGAGTGAGAATGGCGGCAATGAGCATGCGGAATCACCCGAGTGGATACCCGCTTCTTCAATATGCTCCATAATTCCGGCCACAAATGCGGTTTCACCATCGGCGAGGCAGTCTACATCCACCTCGATTGCGTCCGACAAATATTTATCAATCAGCACTGGCGAATTGCCTGACACAACAACGGCTTCGCGCATATAGCGCTCGAGCTGCGTGGTGTCGTGCACAATCTCCATAGCGCGGCCACCCAGCACATAGGAAGGACGGATCACAACCGGATAGCCGATGGTTTCGGCGATTGAGCGGGCTTGATCTTGCGTGGTGGCCATGCCGTTGTTCGGCTGCTTGAGGCCAAGCTTGGTGATGAGGGCGCTGAAGCGGTCGCGATCTTCGGCCAAATCAATCGCATCAGGCGATGTACCCAGAATTGGTACGCCAGCAGCCTCGAGTGCCTCGGCCAATTTCAACGGAGTTTGACCACCAAATTGCACGATCACTCCTTTGAGTGTGCCGTTTTGTTGCTCGGCGGCGATGATTTCGAGCACATCCTCAGCAGTGAGAGGCTCAAAATACAGCCTGTCGGATGTGTCATAATCAGTTGAAACCGTTTCAGGGTTGCAATTGATCATGATGGTTTCATAGCCATGCTCTTTCAGGGCATAGCACGCATGGCAGCAGCAATAATCGAACTCGATGCCTTGGCCAATTCGATTTGGCCCACCGCCAAGGATGATGATTTTTTGTTTGTCGGTGGGGCGGCATTCATCGGCTGGAACGCCTGCAAACGGCATTTCATATGTCGAATACATATAGGCCGTTGGTGCTGCAAATTCGGCCGCGCAGGTGTCGATGCGCTTGAAAACAGGGCGGACATTTAACGCAACACGTGCCGATTTCACAGAGTCTTCAGGGGTATTGAGCAACTGGCCAATGCGTTTGTCGGAAAATCCCATGGCTTTGATCGCGCGCATGGTGCGGGCATCTTTGGGCAGGCCGTTGGTTTTGATTTCCGCTTCTACATCGATAATTTCGCGGATTTGCTCCAAAAACCACGGGTCGATTTTGCACAATGCATGGATTTGGTCATCATCCATACCAAGGCGCATGGCCTGAGCCACATAGAGCAGACGGTCGGGTGTGGGGGTGCCGATTGCGGCGCGAATTGCGTCTTTATCATCGCCTTGGCCAATGCCAGGAATTTCGATTTCATCGAGCCCGCACAGGCCAGTTTCCAGCCCGCGCAGTGCTTTTTGCAAGCTTTCAGCAAATGTGCGACCAATGGCCATCACTTCGCCAACCGATTTCATTGCGGTGGTGAGGGTGGGCTCGGCGCCAGGAAATTTTTCAAACGTAAATCGCGGGATTTTAGTGACGATATAGTCTATCGTTGGCTCGAATGAGGCAGGCGTTGCGCCGCCAGTGATGTCGTTTTCAATTTCATCGAGCGTGTAGCCAACAGCAAGCTTTGCTGCCACTTTGGCAATGGGGAAGCCCGTAGCTTTGGACGCAAGCGCGGATGAACGCGATACGCGCGGGTTCATTTCAATCACGATCATGCGGCCATTTTCAGGATTCACCGCAAATTGCACGTTGGAGCCGCCAGTTTCCACCCCAATTTCGCGCAAAACAGCGAGTGACGCGCTGCGCATAATTTGAAATTCTTTATCTGTTAGCGTGAGGGCAGGGGCGATGGTAATGGAATCCCCCGTGTGCACACCCATTGGGTCGAGATTTTCAATGGAACACACAATGATGCAGTTGTCGTTTGTATCACGCACAACCTCCATTTCATATTCTTTCCAGCCCAACACGCTTTCTTCAACCAGCACCTCGGTGGTGGGTGAGGCGTCAAGGCCGCGCTCAAGAATTTCTAAAAATTCAGCTTTATTATAGGCAATCCCGCCGCCTGTGCCACCCATGGTGAACGAAGGGCGCAAAATGGCGGGCAAACCCACCATTTCTAACGCCTCCAGCCCTTCAGCGAGGGTGTGTGCGGCTGCGGATTTTGGGGTGTCGAGGCCGATTTTGGTCATCGCATCTTTGAACCGAATGCGGTCTTCGGCTTTGTCGATGGCATCAGCTTTGGCACCGATCATTTCCACATTATATTTGGCAAGCACGCCCATTTTTTCAAGTGCGAGCGCTGTATTGAGCGCCGTTTGGCCACCCATTGTTGGCAAAATCGCATCTGGGCGTTCTTTTTCAATAATTTTTGCAACAATTTCCGGCGTAATTGGTTCAATATATGTGGCATCGGCGAGTTCTGGGTCTGTCATAATGGTGGCAGGGTTGGAATTGATGAGGATGATGCGATACCCTTCTTCCTTCAATGCCTTGATGGCTTGCGTACCGGAATAATCGAACTCGCAGGCTTGCCCAATCACAATTGGCCCCGCACCGATGATGAGAATGGATTTTATATCTGTACGTTTTGGCATGGGTTACTTCTTCTTACTCGTTTCCATCATCTCCACAAACCGTGCGAATAAATAATGGCTGTCTTCAGGGCCAGGGCTGGCTTCAGGGTGGTGTTGAACAGAGAACGCGGGGCGATCAATTAGTGCAATGCCGCAATTTGTACCATCGAATAATGAGATATGGGTTTGCTTGGCATTGGCAGGCAGGCTTGCGGCATCCACCGCAAAGCCATGGTTCATGGCAGTGATTTCCACTTTGCCCGTGGTAGTATCTTGTACAGGGTGGTTTGCGCCATGGTGGCCTTGATGCATTTTGAGCGTTTTGCCGCCTACCGCCAGCGCCAGCATTTGGTGGCCGAGGCATATTCCGAATGTGGGGATTTTTGCCTCTAAAATCGCTTGAATTATGGGTACAGCATAGACGCCCGTTGCGGCGGGGTCACCGGGGCCGTTTGAGAGAAACACGCCATCGGGCTTTAAGGCCAAAATTTTGCTGGCGGGAGTGTTGGCTGGCATAATGGTGAGTGCGCACCCAGCATTCACAAGTAGCCGTAAGATATTGCGTTTAATGCCAAAATCGAGCACAACAACGTTGTATTTTCCATTAGAAATTGTGGGATATCCCGTTTCTAAATTCCAGATCGACTCATCCCATTTCGATGCGTGCGTACTCCCAACATCGGGCACCAAATCCAGACCAACGAGCCCGCCCCATGCCGCGGCTTGCGCGGTGAGGGCAGGGATGTCGAATTCGCCAGTGGGGCTATGCGCGATCACGCCATTAACTGCACCTTTTTCACGGATCAGCGCTGTAAGTGCGCGCGTATCGACGTTGGAAAGACCAATGATATTATGTGCGTGCAGCCATGCATCTAAATGTTGCACACTGCGCCAGTTCGATGGTGTGGTGATGTCTGCCTTCACAATGAGCCCTCGTGCGCCAGTGGTGGCCATTTCTGGAAGCGATTCCAGATCTTCGTCATTGGCGCCCACATTGCCGATATGCGGGAAGGTGAAGGTGACAATTTGCCCCGCGTAGGATGGGTCGGTGAGGATTTCTTGATAGCCCGTAATGGCGGTATTGAAACATACTTCAGCCACGGCATTGCCGCTTGCGCCAAAGCCTGTGCCTTCAATAATTGTGCCGTCTTGGAGTATCAAAAGCCCTGTTGGCCGCGCTTGAGAGGCGGCGTAGATCGAGGTGCGTGATCTCGCAGGTGCTGTCATGTGAATGTCTTTATGTGATATAGGCAAAATTGATTGCTTATAGTTGGCGCAAGTCGTGGCGTCAACCCGCTGATTCAATATTGCAAATTAATTTTATATATAATTCATAGCCCAAGAATTAAGGTTTTCCATTTGTAGGGTCGCTGAGCAAGTTTTTAAAGATCTGCCGCAAGAATGTCATTTCATCACCGCCTGTGGGTGTGGTGCGCGAAACGAAATCGAAAATTTGGCCATCTTGTATGCCATAATTTGCTACGCGGCTTACGCGGCTTTTACCATCAAAATATACTGCTAACACTTTTTGATCCACCACTTTGGGCGATAAAAATGCGGTTTGCTCTTTCATTTGGCTGATATAATAATAAGTGTGATTGCCTGTTGTGCCCGTTGTTGAGGGTGAGCCCAGCAATGATTGCACTTTTTCACGTGAGGCTCCAATGGGCACAGAGGCTATTTTCGCATCAGAGAAACGATAGCCATGAACGCGCTTTTCGGTGAAAAAATCTGTATTTGAGCTGGTTTGTGCGGCGTTTATGACCGGCATTTGAAAATTTGGCGCGGCAATTTGCGGCATATCAATTTTAGGCAGCTCCATTTTTGGCGCGTCAATTGGTTTTGCGGTAGGGGCGGCGGCATCTTGCCCAGTGACACACCCCACAAGCATGAACAGCACGCATGCAGACGCGGATGTTTTGAGAATGGATGACGAAATGTGCTGTGTGTTGAAGATCATGAATTGCCTCTTGTGCTGAGTTGTCCTATTAGAATTGATATTGCGCGCAGTGCAAGTGATTTTAGAAAGTTATCATGAACAATTCCAAACAGACATCCATAGAGTGCCCATTACCACTGGTTTTGCATGCGCGCGAAGTTCCACCTTCTGGCCAGCACATGCGCATTAGCGGCACAGAGCAAGAGTATATTGCTTTGGCACTGCATCTTGGCGTGTTGAAGGTGTATGGCATGCTGGCGGCGCTGCATGTGCGGCCAACTTCGAGCGGCGATGTATGGATCAATGGTGATGTGACAGCGCGTGTAAGTTATGAGTGCGGTGTGACGCTCACACCATATGACTCAGTGATTGAGGCACCAATTTCTTGCCAATATGTTGATTCGGCGCGTCATAAGGAAATTGTGGCCAAGTTTGAGAAGGAGATGGAAGAAAATCCAGATGCTATTGAGCGGGATATGCCTGATGAAATGGTGGATGGCCTTATTCCACTAGGTGCAACAATCGCAGAATTTTTGGTGCTGCATACAGACCCGTTTCCGCGTGCGCCCAATGCGCAATTTGAAGTGCCACATAGAGTGGATGATATTCCTCAGAAAAAGATTTCTCCCTTTGCCATTTTAAAGGGCAAGGTGTAACTGTACATTACAAATGCCATCAATTGGCGATTCTATCTATGCCTTCACGAATCATTGAGCAGCGAGCGGTTATGAAACACACGGTAATGATTGTTGAAGACAATGAGTTGAACATGAAGCTGTTCACCGATTTGCTGGAAAGTCAGCACTATAAGGTTGTGCAAACCCGTGATGGGCTTAAGGCACTCGATTTGGCGCGCACTCATAAACCTGATTTGGTGTTGATGGACATTCAGTTGCCAGAAGTATCAGGCTTGGATGTGATCAAATGGATGAAAGAAGCTGATGATTTGAAACACATCCCTGTGATTGCGGTAACAGCTTATGCCATGAAGGGAGACGCCGACCGAATTTTAGCGGGTGGTGCCGATGATTATCTGTCGAAACCCATTTCAGTGGTAAAATTTTTACAAACAGTAGCTGATAAACTCAGTGCCATTTCAAAGCAGGGGCAATGACGGGCAGAATTTTGATTGTTGATGATGTTGCTACCAATGTGCGCTTGCTCGAGGCGCGGCTTGGTGCGGAATATTATTCACTCAAAACAGCTTCGAACGGGCAAGAAGCGCTTGATGCATGCGCGAATGAAAGCTTCGATTTAATTTTGCTCGACGTGATGATGCCCGTCATGGATGGCTTTACATGTTGTAAAATGCTCAAGGCAAACCCAAAAACTCAGCACATCCCAGTTGTTTTGCTCACCGCGCTTGATCAACCATCGGATCGCGTTCAAGGGCTTGAAGCGGGAGCCGATGATTTTTTGACAAAGCCCGTGAATGATGTTGCTTTGCTCACGCGTGTACGCAGCCTGTTGCGATTAAAATCGTTGCTGGATGAATTGCGCATGCGCGCGGAGACTTCTAAAGCCATGGGGTTACCAACGGTTGATGCGTTGGACAGCACATCTAAAATCCGCGGTAAGCTTTTGATGGTGGATGATTCGCCGATTGCTGGGCGTGTTGTGCAGCGTTTGGAACAGCAACATGATGCGGAATTGGAGCGTATTCCACTGAACGCAATTGCGCGGATGCATGCGGAGCATTATGATCTTGCGATCATCAATTTGGATTTAAGCAGTTATGACGGCATGCGCTTGTGTGCGCAAATTCGTGCTGATGAAACTTTACGACAATTGCCCATTTTGGTGTTGGTGAGCGCTGAGGATCAGCAACGTCTTTTGCGCGCGATTGATTTGGGTGTGAATGATTATTTGCTGCGGCCAATTGAAGCCAATGAAATGTTTGCGCGGGTGCAAACCCAAGTGCGCCGCAAGCACTACGCGGATAGTTTGCGTGTAGCGGTCGATTCGTCTATGGCAATGGCCATCACAGATGCGCTTACTGGGGTGCATAATCGGCGCTATTTTGAAAGTCATATTCAGGCATTGTGCCATGAGGCCATTTCGCAAGATCGTCCTTTGAGTTTGATTTCATTCGATATTGATTATTTCAAATCAGTGAATGATCGCTTTGGCCATGATATTGGGGATTTGGTCCTTAAAGAATTTGCTGCACGGATTAAACGTAAAATGCGAGCGGTTGATTTGTTCGCACGTCTTGGCGGCGAAGAATTTGCGATGCTGATGCCCGATACAAACTTAGACAGCGCCATGCGTGTGGCCGATCGTTTGCGTGCTGAGATTAGCGATTCTTCATTTGTGTTAGCGCCGCTCATTACGCCGCTTCCGATTACAGTTTCAATTGGTGTTACCGTTTTGCATGCCAATGAATCTTCATCTGAAATGGTGAAGCGTGCCGATGAAGCATTGTATAGCGCCAAAGCAGGCGGGCGTAATTGCGTGAAGGCTGCATAACTGCCTTGCAATATGCTTATTTGCAACTGTATGGCTCAGAATCGCACATACACAGTTGCATAATCTTCCATATCAGCTGCTATTTTAGTGATATTGCAAATGCTATATTTGCAAATGTATTATAATGAGACATAGCGTTGAAGGGCTATATGCACAACTAAATTCCACATTAAATATAAAATACAGAATATAGTTACATGCGTTATACCAACGTATTGGTGTGTATTAACTATGGTCTATTGACTTTTGTATATTTTTTTTAAACTTTAGTCGCATAGACTAAAGTTATTGGCGAAATGCATACATTGTTGTTGCAATCCGAACGTAGTAGATAGATAGTATCAGTGGAGCAAGAGATTGCCCCGCTTTTGAAACGACCTAAGTAATACAGCGCCGCGAACAATGTAGCACTTAGGGTAACCAGATAACGCACGGTTGCAACCTCCTCGCGCCCGAATGATAACTGGTTTTATTGTGCAGTCTTTTATACGAAAGTTATATTAGCCAAGTCCGAAGCCGCCCCTTCAAACGGGCGGCTTTGTTTTTTTTAGTACAAATACATAAGATTTCTGCACGTTTGATAAATTGGATTGATAATGTACCTTTTGGTCATTATCTAACAATTATCAACACATTATGCGTCAATCAATGTTCTTACATAATACATAACAATTGGTTCTGACGTTTACAACCCAGCACTTGGTTGTACGTATAAGGGCGACAGCATTTTGTCGTAGTCTTAACGATATAATACCTTGTAATGAGATGGATATTTGGATAGTGAGTTTGCAAATTCACAGGAACCTATGATGATTTCTTTTTTTAAAATCGTGCCTTATTTCATTCAGTTGCCAAAAAAACCAGCTGATTTAATGCGGCCATATTTTCAAGAACAGGCGGGCAAGTTTTTTGCTGCCAATCCACATGTCACATTAAAAGATTTGCACGAAATATCACAGAATGCGCAAAATTTAGCAAAATGGGCACAGCATTTAGCGAATAAAGGTTATAAGCCCGCATTTCCTATGGCGAATGCAACGGTTGATTTAAAAGCATTTATTACGTGGCTGATAAGCCATATGCCGCATGAGCCGAAATGAAAACCACTAGACATTTGTTGTGATATGCCCTTAAAACCCTGCTGATCATAAGGGTTGAAACAATGTCTGAAGCTGCACCATTCGATTATTCGCAAACATTGTTTTTGCCGCAAACGGAGTTTCCTATGCGGGGCAATTTGCCCGCGCTCGAGCCTGTATTATTGGCAAAATGGGAAAAATTAAATGTCTATGGCCAATTGCGCGCGCAAGCCAATTATACGCCTGCACATTTTGCAGGCCACGAGCAAAGCGAAGCGCGAAGCGTGTCCGTGGAGCGCAGCGCAACGGCAAACAAAAGAGTGCCATTCATTTTGCACGATGGCCCGCCATATGCCAATGGCAATTTGCACATTGGCCATGCGCTGAATAAAATTTTGAAGGATTTTATCGTCCGTTCCCGCCAAATGCAGGGCTATGATGCGCCGTATATTCCGGGGTGGGATTGCCACGGCCTGCCCATTGAGTGGAAGGTTGAGGAAGAGAATCGCGCCAAGGGCCGCAAGAAGGATGACATTCCTGTTTTGGAATTTCGCAAGCAGTGCCGCGATTTTGCCGCGCATTGGGTGGGCGTGCAATCGGCTGAATTTCAACGTTTGGGCGTGATCGGGGATTGGAACAACCCATACACCACCATGAAGCTGGAGGCGGAAGCCGCGATTGCTGGCGAGGTGATGAAATTTGCCAAATCTGGCGCGCTCTATCGTGGCTCGAAGCCTGTGATGTGGTCTTCAGTTGAAGGCACCGCATTGGCTGAGGCGGAAATTGAATATCAAGAAGTGACCAGCACCACGATTTTTGTGAAGTTTCCTGTGAAGGGGCAAGACGCGCACATTATCATCTGGACCACCACACCGTGGACGATCCCCGCCAACCGCGCGATTGGTTTTTCAAACCGCATTTCATATGGTATGTATGAAATCACGGCTGCGCCAGAGGATAATTGGGGCAAAATTGGCGAAAAATATATTTTGGCCAATAATTTGGCCGAAAATATCTTCAAAATTGCTAAGGTGGAGGAATTTAAACGTCTTGGCGATGTGAATCCTGAAGGGTTGCAATGCGCACACCCATTTGCGGAAGACGGCTACGACTTCACCGTGCCTGTGCTGCATGGCGAATTTGTGACGGATGATACGGGGACAGGCTTTGTGCATATTGCGCCCGGCCATGGGCCAGATGACTTTGGCCTGTATTTGATGAACAAAGCCGCGTTTGAAGTTGCGGGCACTACAACTGTGCCGGAAACGGTTGACGGGGCAGGGCGGTATTATGAGCATGTGCCACTGTTTGCAGGTGTTGAGGTGTATACTGAAGCGGGCAAAACAGGCCCCGCTAATGAGGCGGTGATTGCAGCGCTGGCGCAGCGCGGGCGGATTTTATCGCGCGGGCGTTTGCGCCACACCTACCCACACAGCTGGCGCAGCAAAACCCCAGTGATTTTTCGCAATACGCCGCAGTGGTTTATTTCCATGCAAGACAGCCAAAAAGGCGGCCTGCGTGAGGTGGCGCTTGGGGCGATTGATAACACGAAATTTTACCCAGAAACAGGGCGCAACCGCTTGTATTCTATGGTGAAAAGTCGTCCTGATTGGGTGATCTCACGCCAACGGACATGGGGCGTGCCTATTGCCATTTTTGTGAACAAAACCACCGGCACAACATTGGTGGATGAGGCTGTGAATGCCCGCATTTTGGCGGCATTTCAACAACAAGGCGCAGATGCGTGGTATGCCATGGACGCCGCCGCATTTTTGCAGCCAGAGCATAACCCTGCCGATTATGAGCAGATTATGGACATTGTGGATGTGTGGTTTGAATCGGGCAGCACCCACGCCTTTGTGATGGAGCCGCGCCATGGCACTACGCAGGCCGATTTATATTTGGAGGGGACCGATCAGCACCGCGGCTGGTTTCAATCATCGCTGCTAGAATCGTGCGGCACGCGTGGCTATGCGCCATTCAAAGGCGTGCTCACCCATGGTTTTGTGCTTGATGAGCAAGGCCGCAAAATGAGCAAATCGGTGGGCAATGTGGTGGCGCCGCAAGATGTAATGAACAAGGCGGGCGCGGATATTCTGCGCTTGTGGGTGGCGGCTTCCGATTATGAGGATGACTTGCGCATTGGGCAGGAAATTCTCAAAACAATGTCGGACAGTTACCGCAAAATCCGCAATACCATTCGGTGGATGCTGGGCAGCTTGGCGCATGATGACGGCGCGCCATTGGGCGATGTGGCCGCACTGCCATCGCTGGAGCGCTATATGCTGGCGCGCCTATTTGAAGTTGGCACGCATGTGCAGGCGGCATACGATTCCTATGATTATAAAGAGGTTTATCGCGCATTGTTAAACTTCTGCGCGAGCGATTTATCGTCGTTTTATTTCGATATCCGCAAGGATACACTGTATTGCGAACCGCTCAATTCGCCCACGCGCCGCGCTAGTTTAGCTGTGCTGAAGGTGATCTTTGAAAGTGTCACCACGTGGTTTGCGCCCATCCTTAGCTTCACATGTGACGAAGCGTGGGCCTATTATAAACAGGACGAAAACGCCTGCATTCATTTTGAAGGCTTGGCGCAGGTGAATGCCGCATGGCAAAATGAGGGCTTGATTGCACAATGGGCGCTGGTGCGCGATTTGCGCCGCGTGGTGACAGGCGCGTTGGAAATTGAACGGGCAGAAAAACGTATCGGTTCATCTCTTGAAGCCGCACCGATTGTGTATATCAAGGATGATTTCATTGCCCAAGCCATTGCAGGGCTCGATATGGCCGAAGTGTGCATCACTAGTGGGATTGAGATCCACGTAGGGCAGGCCGCACCTGAAGGGGCATATGCCCTGCACGATGTGCGCGGCGTTGGTGTGGTGTCGCAAAAAGCGATTGGCCAAAAATGCGCTCGCTCATGGCGGATTTCACCCGATGTGGGCAGCGATGCCGAATACCCAGACCTCACACCGCGCGATGCGCAGGCCATGCGGCAGTGGAAGGCAAAGTAGAAATTTTATGCAGAAGGAGTATTGACGGGTGTTTTTTGATTGCAGTATGCAAAAATTCCCAATCCTACTACAACCAAAGGTGCAAACGCTTTGAGGCCACATTTTGCGACGTCAGCTTTGATTAAGGATAGATAGTCCTTCATTTTTCCTAAAAATTCATTACCCAATTTGTACGCTTCAGATGCATATACTTCAGGCTTTACATTTTTAAATAATTTAGCTTCTTTATTCACTACGACCAATATATCTTGAGTGCCATTATTTATAGCTGAACGAATAGATGCAACTGCATCATCAACTCCTGTGGCATAATATTCTAATTGCTTACAATTTTTTACAATTGTTTGAAATGTATTGGGGTGCACATTTTTGAGAAAAGCTTCATTTGCATCCACTTTTTTTGCGAGTGGTGCATACTCATTGAACACAGCATCACAGGCTAGAGCAAGTTTTTCGACAACAACGGGTGAAATATCGGGCATATGAACTCCTTAAAAAATATTTAGTCCATTTTAATTAACACATTGGCTTACTGTATGCAATCGCACCCACATTTTCCCTTGCTTTTGCTGCAAAAATGCTCTCAATAGGATTTTGCATTTTTTCGCATGACGATAACCCAAAAGGCGTTGCACTTCATGAATAAGCACACTTCTGCCCATTTGATGGCCACTTCCTCTGCACCTCGGATTTTACGTGTGCGCGGCGCGCGCGAAAATAATCTCAAAAATGTGGATATCGACCTGCCACGTGATAAAATGATTGTGATGACAGGCGTTTCGGGCTCTGGCAAATCATCGCTGGCGTTCGATACTATTTATGCAGAAGGCCAACGCCGTTATGTGGAAAGCCTTTCGGCCTATGCGCGCCAGTTTTTGGAAATGATGCAAAAGCCAGATGTAGATTTGATTGAGGGCTTGTCCCCCGCGATTTCAATCGAGCAAAAAACCACGAGCAAAAACCCGCGCTCTACAGTTGGCACTGTCACCGAAATTTATGATTATTTGCGGCTTTTGTATGCGCGGATTGGCATTCCCTATTCGCCAGCGACTGGCTTGCCAATTGAAAGCCAAACCGTGTCACAAATGGTGGATCAAGTTTTGGCCTTGCCAGAAACCACGCGGATGTATTTGCTGGCGCCCGTGGTGCGCGGTCGCAAGGGCGAATATCGCAAGGAATTTCTCGATTTTCAAAAGCGTGGATTTCAACGTGTGAAGGTCGATGGCGAATTTTACGAGCTGGAGAATGTGCCGCCGCTCGATAAAAAAGTTACGCATGACATTGACGTGGTGGTGGACCGGATTGTGGTGCGCGCCGATATTGCCACGCGCTTGGCGGATAGTGTGGAAACTGCGTTGCGTTTGGCCGATGGCTTGTGCATTGCAGAATTTGCAGATGAAAAGGACGAAAAAGGCAACGCCAAACGCATGATTTTCTCGGAGAAATTTGCGTGCCCCGTTTCAGGCTTTTGCATTGCAGAAATTGAGCCTCGCATTTTCTCGTTCAATAATCCACACGGTGCCTGCCCGCAATGTAGCGGCCTTGGCACGCAGCAAGCGATCGACCCACATTTGTTGGTGCCCGATGAAACACTCAGCATCAAGCAAGGCGCCATTGCGCCATGGGCAAAATTGGCCTCGCCGCTGTATCGCCAAACGCTTGAAGGTCTTGCTAAACATTATGAATTTGATTTGAACACGCCATGGCGCCAACTGCCTGAGCATGTCAAATTGATGCTGATTTATGGCTCTGGTGAGGATGAAATTTCGATTGCATTTGATGATGGCTTCCGTGCCTTCACGCAAAAACGCCCATTTGAAGGTGTGCTCAAAACTGTTGAAAAACGCTGGAAAGAGGCCGACCCCGCCAAATTGCCAGAAGACGTAACACAATATATGGCAGTTGCCGATTGTGGCGCGTGTGGTGGCTATCGTTTGCGGGCAGAGGCGCGTGCCGTGAAAATTACTGACAAACATATTGGGCATATTTCGCGGCTTTCGGTGCGTGATGCTTATAATTGGTTCAGCGAATTGCCAAATCATTTGGGCGATCAACACAACCAGATTGCCGCACGGATTTTGAAAGAAATTCGGGAACGCCTGCAATTTTTGGTGGATGTGGGGTTGGAATATCTTTCGCTGTCGCGCAGTGCGGGCACGCTTTCTGGCGGTGAAAGCCAACGGATTCGCTTAGCGTCGCAAATTGGTTCTGGCCTTACAGGCGTTTTGTATGTGCTCGATGAGCCCTCGATTGGCCTGCATCAGCGCGACAACGAGCGTTTGCTGCAAACATTGGTGCGTTTGCGCGATTTGGGCAACACCGTGATTGTGGTGGAGCATGATGAAGATGCCATTCGCATAGCGGATTATGTGGTGGATGTGGGCATTGGCGCAGGCGTGCATGGCGGCACAATTATTGCGCACGGCACTCCGCAAGAGGTGATGGACAATCCAGATTCAATTACCGGCAAATATTTGACAGGTGAGTTGAGCATTAAAGTGCCAACGCAGCGTCGCAAAACTCACCCGCATAAGCAAATTCGAGTGACAGGTGCGCGCGGTAATAACTTGCGCAATGTGGATGCCAATATTCCTGTTGGTACGTTTACATGCGTTACAGGCGTTTCAGGCTCGGGGAAATCAACGCTGTTGCTTGATACAATATACATGGCGGCGGCGCGGAAATTAAATGGTGCACACACCACGCCAGATGCGCATGATAAAATGGAAGGACTGGAGTTCTTCGATAAGGTGATCGATATTGATCAATCCCCCATCGGCCGCACCCCGCGCTCAAACCCCGCCACCTATACGGGTGCATTTACGCCTATTCGGGATTGGTTTTCCGATTTGCCAGAATCCAAAGCGCGCGGTTATGAAGCTGGGCGATTCTCGTTCAACGTGAAGGGTGGGCGCTGCGAAGCCTGCCAGGGCGATGGTGTAATTCAGATTGAAATGCACTTTCTGCCAGATGTTTATGTGACCTGCGAGCAATGCAAAGGCAAACGCTACAACCGCGAAACACTTGAGATTACCTATAAAACCAAGTCAATTTCTGACGTGTTGAATATGACAGTGGATGAGGGTGTGGAGTATTTCTCGGCCGTGCCTATGATCCGCAAAACGCTGGAAACCTTGCAGCGTGTGGGGCTTGGCTATATTAAAATTGGCCAGCAAGCCACCACGCTTTCGGGCGGTGAGGCGCAGCGCGTGAAATTGGCGAAGGAACTTGCCCGCCGCGCAACTGGCCGCACGCTGTATATTCTCGATGAGCCCACAACAGGCTTGCACTTCCACGATGTGGCCAAACTGCTCGAAGTGCTGCACGAGCTGGTGGACAATGGAAACACCGTGATTGTGATTGAGCACAACATGGAAGTGATCAAAACTGCGGATTGGGTGGTCGATGTTGGCCCAGAAGGCGGCGATGGCGGCGGAGAAATCCTCTATCAAGGCGTGCCAGAAGGCTTGGTGGACATTGAACGCAGCCACACGGCACGCTTTTTGAAGCCATTGCTGAAACGAAGTAAGAAATCGGAAGCGGCGTAAATTAGTTCTGACTTCGCTTTGGTGCTGGCATTTGTGGTTTCACTCGCATCACGGCCCAAGGGGTGGGGCCAGCTCGGTATTCCCAACACATAAGCATTTGATCGAGCCTGTCATAATTGCGGGTGAATGGCGGCAATTTTGCCATGGTTTGCTGGTCGCGGATAACATCCACGGTGTGTGTTTCCACAAACCGATTGCACACAACTTCTTCAATTGTGGGGTCAAACACATTGTGAAGTTCCACTACAACATCTATATCACGCAAAGCAGGTGCTAATGCAGGGTTGAGCAGTTCTTTCTCTGCGCCTTCAATATCACACAATAGCAACACTCGCTTGCCTTCAAATTTTGCAAAATCAGCATGGGTGAACAGCTCGCCAATATGCACGCGGTCACTCACACCATTTTGCTGTGCCAATTGGGTAATTAATTCATGTGCGGAGGTGTTTGTATCATGCGCATACACCTGTGTGTTGGGAAATAATAATGCTAAACCCACCGCATAATAGCCCTCGGCGGCGCCAATATCGATGATTACATCATATGTGCGCGTGCTTTTGAGCATGGACCATGCGCTATGGAGTTCTTGCTCATAGACACCTAATAGCTTCGGGATATAGCAACCATCGGAGGCGCGCGGTAGGAATTTCATACCTTTGAATGGCCCATGAGAAAGTGTAAGCCCATGTTTTTGAATAAAATCTGGCTTGAGCAATTCAAGGCGTTGCTTGGCCAGCACACGCAACATGGTTTGATGTTTGTGTGCTTCATTCGGGAATGGTTTTTGTAGGATTTCATGAGTTGCAGAGAAGAAATTATCAAACGGTTGCATGTTGGCACTCTATGGATAGAATCATACAATGATATTGCGAGCTGTTGCTCATAAATACAATCCGAACGCAGCACTTGCCAGCACTCAAATTTTCAGTCACGCTGTAAAAAATGGGAATTTTAATGCTCATAGATGCACCGCTTACAATAAAAATACAGGCGATGAACAAATGGTTTGGCCAGTTTCATGTGCTGCGCGATATTAATTTGAATGTGAAGCAGGGCGAACGCATCGTGATTTGTGGGCCGTCTGGCTCGAGCAAGTCAACATTAATCCGCTGTATTAATGTGCTGGAAGAACATCAAACCGGCACAATTTTTGTTGAAGGCATCGAGATCACTAATGATGTCAAACAAATTGATGAAATTCGCCGCGAAGTGGGGATGGTGTTTCAGCAATTCAACCTCTTTCCGCACCTCACAATTTTAGAAAATTGTACGCTGGCGCCCATGAAGGTTCGAAAAATGCCGAAGGTTGAAGCAGATGCTTTGGCAATGGAGCTGTTGCACCGCGTGCGCATTCCTGAACAAGCGCATAAATTTCCGGGGCAGCTTTCAGGCGGGCAGCAGCAGCGTGTGGCCATTGCGCGCGCATTATGCATGAAACCGCGCATTATGTTGTTCGACGAGCCAACCTCGGCGCTAGATCCTGAAATGGTGAAAGAAGTGCTCGATGTGATGGTGGATTTGGCCGAAGATGGGATCACCATGCTGTGCGTAACCCATGAAATGAACTTTGCGCGGCAGGTGGCAGATCGCGTGATTTTTATGGATCAGGGCCAAATTATTGAAGAAAATACGCCAGATGCGTTTTTTAGCAACCCTCAGCATGAACGCACCAAATTATTCCTCAGCCAAATTTTGCATTAAAAATGAAGTATATATCAATAGAATTTTGGCTTATTCGCCATGCTGCAATAGATATAAAAGGCAAATATATTGGCCATACCGATGCAGGGATTATTGAACCCAAAACGCTTTTAATTGATGCCGCGCAACATCTAAACAATGCACACGCGTGGCACACAAGTGATTTGCAGCGCAGCACGGAAACTGCAAAATGGATTTGTGATACGCTTAAAATTTCTCGAACATTTAAAATTTCGCCGCAATTACGTGAGCAGAGTTTTGGTGCGTGGGAAGGCAAAACCTATGATGAGGTGTTTGCACAACACCCCAATTTAAACTGGAATGAACCTGCAATTATGCAACCAGACAATGGCGAGAGTTTTGCTCAGCTGTGTATGCGCGTTAATGAATGGCAGGAACAGCAGTTTCACACACATAGCCCGCAGAATATAGTGGTTGCTCATGCAGGCTCTATCCGCGCAATTTTAGCTCACGCACTGAGTTTAACGCCTACACAAGCCCTTAATTTTCGTATTGATAATGGCAGCATTTCATATGTGAAGTATTATACACCACAAGCAGGCTGCGCCACTGTTGAATATATCAACCGAGCACTATTTGTGTGAATGTACAATATAGCGCAATCATCACAAACACTTCGCTTATTTGCTGATTACACCCCAAAACATCGCCTGTTATCCCGTTAAACTGTTGTTTTGCAATGTAACGCACATAACTACTCACTGCTATCATGGTAAAAAACCCTGCCGCGACAACATAAAAAGGTAATAGAAAAGCGCAAATGCCAAGCCCAATTGCAATACTCATCACTAAATTTATAGCGCTTGGGGCACCAGCCAAGCTTGCCATCCCTTCTGCGCGCGCACGGTGTGTGGTGAACATAAGCACACCAATTGATATGCGGCTTAAAATAGCAGCACAAATTATTATTGAACAATTGGTGTAAATTGCCTCAAGTTGTCCTATTAAACTAGCACGCAACCCTATTACGGCAATCAAAGCCAGCACCCCATAACTACCAATGCGGCTGTCGCGCATTATATCAAGCTTTTGCGTAGCATTACGGCCAAATGCCATGCCGTCTGCTGTGTCGGCCAAACCATCTTCATGCAGGCCACCTGTCAACCAAATTTGCATAAATATTGCGAGCCATGCGGCAGCAGCAGGGTGCAGGCCAACAATTATACCTATATAAAACACACCGGCAACAACTCCGCCCACCAACGCACCAATAAGTGGGTAAACCCATGTGCAATTTCCTAAATTTATACCGTCAAAATTTATTCGAATAGGGATTTGTATTCTTGTAAAAAATACAATACAAAACAAAAATTGTTTCAATATAAATTCAAGGAAAAATAACATAGCATGTCCAGTGAGTTAAACCTTGATACTTCGTACATTACAGCAAACCAAGAGATTGTCGAGCGCGCATGGCATAAATTAAATTATCTCACCAAACCACAAATGTCGCTTGGTATGTTGGAACATATTGCGGCATTTATGTGTGGCTGGCAAGAAACCTTAACACCAAGAACACAAAATGCTTACACGCTGATTTTTGCAGGTAATCATGGTGTTGTGGCGCAAGGGGTTTCTGCATTTCCTGCAACTGTAACCGCGCAAATGGTTATGAATTTTGAGGCTGGTGGCGCTGCCATCAATCAACTATGCAAAGCGATTCCCTCACATTTAATTGTAACGCCAATTTCACTGGAGACCCCAACACATGATATTACCATACAGCCAGCCATGAGCATGGCGGAATGCTGTATTGCATTTGAAATTGGTATGAACGCAGTGCCTAAAAATGCAGATATTATAGTGATTGGTGAAATGGGTATTGGCAACACCACACCTGCAGCGGCTATCGCACAGTATTTGTGCAATGGCACCTCAAGCGAATTTGTGGGGCGTGGCACTGGCATAGATGAAGCACAATGGCACAATAAATGTGAGATTGTTGCAAACGCAATTGCTCGGCATCAATCCAATATTGCGACGCCGTTAGAATTGCTTTCATGTTTAGGTGGGCGTGAACTTGCGGCAATGGCGGGCGCAGTGTATCAAGCACGGCTACAACGCACGCCCGTTATACTTGATGGATATGTTGCCACAAGTGCCGCCGCAACGCTAAAACTCACGCAAAAAACCGCTTTAGATCATTGCCTTGCAGGGCATTGCTCAGTTGAGCAAGGGCACATCAAACTGCTAAATTTATTAGAGTTGGCGCCTATTTTAAATTTGAATATGCGGCTTGGCGAAGGCAGTGGCGCACAAATCGCCCTTAGCATTGTGCGTGCTGCACTTGCATGTTTGAATGGCATGGCGAGTTTTGAATCTGCAGGGGTTAGTAATAACGCATAATATGAAACTTTCCGACTTTGATTTTACACTCCCTGAAGATTTGATTGCTCTGCATCCGCCAAAGCAGCGTGATGGAGCACGATTGTTGTATATTAATAGTACAAAATTTTCGGATCGCTGTATTGTAGACTTGCCAAATATTTTACGTGTAGGTGATGTGTTAGTGCTCAATACTACAAAGGTCATTCCTGCAGCTTTGGTGGGTGTGCGCAAGCGGATGTCTATGCAGGGTGAGGTGGCTACAGAGATAGAAGTCAACTTGCATAAACGTGTGGATATTGGTGTATGGCGCGCCTTTGTTAGGCCATTGAAACGCATAAAAATTGGTGAGATTATTGAATTTTCAGAGGATTTCTGTGCTGAACTGGTAGAAATATTTGATAATGGCGATGTTGAACTTATTTTTTTTGCTGGAGTCACAAATAAATTAGCTGGCAAAATATTTATATCTGACGTAGATTTTTTACAACATTTGCACCGTGTTGGCCACATGCCTTTGCCACCTTATATTGCCCGCAAACGTACTGTTGAAACAGATGACGCGCAGCGTTATCAAACCATTTTTGCTAATGAAGCGGGGTCTGTTGCTGCACCAACGGCAGGACTTCATTTCACGCCCGAATTGTTGCATGCACTTGCCGCTAAAGGTATTACAACACAAAATCTAACATTGCATGTAGGTGCTGGCACGTTCTTGCCGGTTAAGACCGAAGAGCTTTCCCAGCATGTTATGCATGCCGAATGGGGGCAGATCACGCCAGAAGTTGCCAATGCTTTGAACGCGGCCAAACGCAATGGCCAGCGGATCATTCCTGTGGGTACAACGGCATTACGATTATTAGAGTCTGCTACTACGGATGCAGGTGAAATTCTGCCATTTGAACGCGAAACCGATATTTTTATTACGCCGGGTTATAAATTTAAATGTGTTGATGCACTTTTGACTAACTTCCACCTGCCAAAATCAACATTATTCATGTTGGTATGCGCACTGGGTGGCCATGCCAATATGCAGGCGGCCTATGCCCATGCCATGGCGCAGCAGTATAAGTTCTTTTCCTATGGCGACGCGTGCTTTATAGAACCCACATGACCGAATTTTCCTTCACCCTCCACACAACGAATGGCGATGCCCGCTTGGGCACTGTGCACACGGGTCGCGGCGAAATTCGCACGCCAGCTTTCATGCCTGTAGGCACAGCGGGCACGGTGAAGGCTGTGTATATGGACCAAGTGCAGCAAACAGGTGCCGATATTATTTTGGGCAATACCTATCATTTGATGCTGCGGCCAACCGCGGAGCGCGTGGCGAAATTAGGTGGTTTGCATAAGTTTTCCACATGGCAAGGGCCAATTTTAACAGATTCTGGTGGTTTTCAGGTGATGTCGCTCTCGAAACTCTCTAAAGTCACCGAACAAGGCGTGAAATTCCGCTCTCATATTGATGGGTCGGAGCACATGCTCACGCCCGAGCGTGCGATGGAAATTCAGGCGTTGCTGGGCAGCGATATTCACATGCAGCTGGATGAATGCATCGCGTTGCCTGCCAGCGAAAAGGAAATGCGCCGCGCGATGGAGCTATCAACTCGCTGGGCGCAGCGCAGCCTTGATGCGTTTGAGGCATTGCCGGGGCGGGGTGTGTTTGCGATTGTGCAAGGTGGTGACAATTCCACATTGCGACGGGAATCGGCTCAGGGGCTCACTCAAATGCCATTTCATGGGTTTGCTATTGGCGGCTTGGCAGTGGGCGAGGGGCAACCCACCATGTTCAGTGTGCTCGAGGAAACCTTGCCGTTTTTACCCACGCACAAGCCGCGCTATTTGATGGGGGTTGGCACGCCAGAGGATATTATTGGAGCTGTGCAGCGCGGTGTAGATATGTTCGATTGCGTGATGCCCACCCGCGCGGGGCGTCATGGTTTGGCCTACACACGCTTTGGCAAGTTCAACATGCGCAATGCCAAATTTGCCGAAGATACGCGCCCGCTAGACGAATTGAGTGATTGCCCCGCAGCGCGCGACTATTCCCGCGCCTATATCTACCACCTTGTGAAGGCGGGGGAGCCACTGGGCGGCATGTTACTAAGCTGGAATAATATTTGGTTTTATCAACAACTTATGCACAGGCTTCGCACAGCGATTGCACAGGGCTGTGTACAGGATGTTGTGGCCTATGAAAGCATAAATTAAATGCAGCAACTTGCACTCACCATCCCATTTTTTGCATTGATTGCAGTGGGGTATGTGTGTGGGCGAACGCAAAAAATTACATTAGAGGGCATGCGCTGGCTTAATTTTTTTCTCATTTATGTTGCTTTACCAGCGTTGTTTTTTCAGCTGCTTTCCAAAACGCCAATTGAGCAATTGGGGCAATGGAACTTCATTGCCTCCACAACTTTTGCCACAGCATGTGTATTTGTAATATCCTTCACTGCGGGGTGGTGGTTTAGCCGAAAATCTATTGGGGAAGCGGCAATTGCTGGCGTGTTGGGTGCTTATTCCAACATAGGGTATATGGGGCCTGGGCTCACGATGGCGGCATTTGGTGCGGCCTCGGCAGTGCCAACAGCATTGGTATTTTGCTTTGATAATGCGCTGATTTTCACACTCACACCATTGCTAACGGCATTGGCTTCTCATCATGCACAAAAAGGGCTGGCGCTCACAATTGCGAAGCGGATTATTTTACACCCCTTTATTTTGGCGACCCTTGCTGGCGTGGGGGCTGCGGCCTTCCACATTGTTTTGCCTACACCGATTGATAAAACGCTGGAGTTGGCCAAAAATGCAGCCGCCCCATGTGCATTGTTCGCGATGGGTGTGACATTGGCCCTCACGCCATTTAAAGGATTTTCTGCCGAGGTGGGCTTTCACCTGTGTGTGAAGATGATTTTACACCCAATTTTAGTGTATAGCATTTTGAAGACTACGGGCAATTATGACCCCATATGGATTAAAACAGCGGTGTTGATGGCGGCGCTGCCCCCTGCTTTAAACGTATATATTTTAGCGCAAAATGCAGGGTTTTTTGTTGGAAAAGCGGCAAGTGGCGTGTTGATCGGCACAATTATTTCGCTTGTGAGCGTGAATGTGGTGCTTTTCCTACTCGGTTGAAATTTCAAACCCATTTACGCAGGCCATGCGCGCTTCAAAATGCGCATTTGGCATATATTCAAAATGAAAACGCGCCAGAAAATGCCCTGTAATCTCTAGCCCTGCCAGCACATCGTCCAATTGAGGTGGGTTGGCAATGGTGAGTGTGCCAAAACATTTTGGGAATATAAACAGTTTTTCTGCATAGGGCGCACCAGCATCGGCGCACACGGCGCGGCCAGTTTTGGGGGAAATATAGGTGAGATGCTCTTGCGTGCCCGTGGCAGCACATTCGGATAAATCGAGCCCCATGCCCAGCTCTTCCAGCATAAGGCGTTCAAAATTCAAATACGCATAGGCTTGCATAGGCAGGGGCAAATCGGTGCCTGAATCCAGCGCATGTGCTGCAGCCGCATATACTTTTTGATGTGGGTCGTGCTCAGCAAACCACGTGAGCAGTTCAGCCACTGCGCCCAGCACGGCCAAGCGTGTACGATTTTGCATCAGCTCATAGGTGCGCAAATGAATGGGTTCCAGCGTAAATTGCCCGAGTTGATCCGCCAATCGCGCACGCCATTCCAGCCGCAATGTGTTGCCAATCTGCAACAATGGGCGCGAGGCTTTATTCACCCGTACCATGCCATTCACACGGCCATGATGGAGTGTGAACGCGTTTGCAATCGCCTTATTTTCACCAAATGGGCGCACGCTGATCAGAATGCCTTCGTCGATGTATTGCATGTGTTTTGTGTAGGCGGTTGCTGCGTAGATTGCAAATATGATTGCATCGTGGCAATCTATTCGCTATATATACACATCAATTATGGAGTCAAATTTGGCCACTCTTGCCCCCGTTTCCTCTGCTGCTGTGCCCACCGAAATTGCGCAGTCGGTTGTCGCGCTGGGCGCAAAAGCCTCGGTGCGCGGCTGGGCTGTGGCCACGGGCGGCAATTTTTCGGCGCGAGTTGATGCTGGCGCAATGGCCATCACCGCAACGGGAACTGATAAGGGTGCACTAGCGCTTGACGATATTTTGTATCACCCATTGCATGATGCCCCGCACCCCCGCGCATCGGCTGAAACGGGCATTCATCTGGCGCTGTATAATGCACTGCCAGAAATTGGCGCCGTTGTGCATATACACAGCCCTGCTGGCATTTTGGTGGCCATTTCCGCGGCAAAGGGCAATGCCAGTTTTTACAGCCTCTCTGGCTATGAATTGCTCAAAGCCATTGCAGGCATAAAAACCCATGAAACCACGCTGAATATTCCCGTATTCGCCAATAGCCAGCATATTCCCAGTATTGCGGCGCAGGCCGATGCCTATATTGCATCAGGCGGCACATGCCCCGCATTTTTGCTCGTGGGTCATGGTCTCACCACATGGGGGCGCACAGCCGATGAAGCCTTCCGCCATGCGGAGGCGCTGGAATTTTTGTTTCAACTCGACCTAGATAGAAGGAGATATTCCATATGACCATGCTCACTATATATAATGACACGGCACCCGAAACACCATTGCTGCACACAGATGATGCGGCTGTGATCAAAAAAGAGCTCAATGCGCTTGGCGTTGTATTCGAGCGTTGGAAAGCGTTGCAACCTCTGGCCGCCGATGCCAGCCAAGAGGATGTGTTGGCGGCTTATGGCCCTGAAGTGGAGCGCGTGAAGCGCGAGGGTGGTTACACAACGGCTGATGTGCTGCGGGTGACACCTGATTTTCCGAATAAAGAGGCCATTCGTGCTAAATTTCTTAATGAGCACACCCACACCGAAGATGAAGTGCGGTTTTTTGTCGAAGGGCAGGGCGCGTTTTACCTGCGGTTAAATGGTAAGGTACATAAGGTGGTGTGCACGCAAGATGATCTGATCTCGGTGCCCAATGGCACCAAGCATTGGTTTGACATGGGGCCAAATCCGAACATCACCGCCATTCGGTTTTTTGAGCAGATTGAAGGGTGGACACCGCATTTTACAGGTGACGACATTGCGCTGCGTTTCCCGAAATTGGATGATGTGGCTTAAGTTATGACCAAAGCCCTGATTTTCGACATCGAAGGTACCATCACCGACATTCGCTTTGTGGCCGATGTGTTATTCCCCTATGCGCGGGCGCACATGCCAGCGTTTTTGCGCGCGCATGCAGATGTGCCTGAAGTGGCCAAAGGCATTGCCGATGTGAAATTGGAGATAAAGCGCCCCGATGCCGCATTAGATGAAGTGATCGCACAACTCGATGATTGGATGGCGCGGGATGTGAAAATTGGCCCGCTTAAATATTTGCAAGGCATTGTGTGGCGTGTAGGCTATGAAACGGGTGCATTTAAGGGGCATTTATACCCTGAAGTGCCAGCCGCATTACAGCATTATAAAGCGCAAGGCTTGCCGTTGTATATTTATTCATCAGGCTCGGTTGAGGCGCAGGTGCTGCTGCTGAAATATTCCGATTTTGGAGATTTGACGCCCCTTTTCAGCGGGCATTTTGATACCACAATTGGGGGCAAGCTCGAGGCGCAATCTTACATCAATATTGCGCAGAAAATTGGACTATCTGCCTGTGACATTACATTTTTTTCGGATAATATCAAGGAACTCGAAGCCGCCAAAACCGCAGGGATGAATGTGGTTGAGCTGCAGCGTGAACCTACGCAATCAACACCCTTTATTGCATCACAAGGCTGGCCTGTATGGAGCGAGATTTTGCATTCGCTCTAATCATTGTCCCATAAACCCAGCATCACGATAAATGCGCTGTATAATATCAGTACCCGTTCGGCTTTGAATATCGGCGTGAACTGGCAGTAATGTTTTAATCAGGATGCGTTGCTCTTGCGGGGTGAGGCGCTCCACTTTCGTTTTACCTGAGGCTGCGATGGCGCGCATATCTTCGTCATTTTCAGAAATGGCGATTGAGTTGGCAAACACACTGGTTTCTTTCATCGCTTGGTCGAGTTGTGAGCGTACCTGTTCAGGCAATTTTTCCCAAAATAGTTGATTAGCAAGCACTACGTAGGTGAGATAGGCATGATTAGTGAGTGTCATGTAGGGCTGGTACTCATATATTTTTTGTGTGTAATAATTATTTGCGACACCCTCTAGCCCATCAATTTTGCCATCTTTCAATGCGTCTTTCACACTCGAAAAATTCATGGGGATGGGTGTTGCACCCAGCGCACGCATTGATGAAATGCGTGCTTTTGAATTTTGCACACGCATTTTCAGGTTTTTGAAGTCATCTGGCTTATGCAAAGGGGTATTGGCTGACATAATTTGGAAGCCATTGCCCCAAAATGCTAATCCTTTGACGCCAGAGGCATTAATTTTACTGAGGATGAGTTGCCCCGTTTCACCGTTAATAACATTGCGAAATGCCGCATGGGAGGAAAATACAAATGGGAGGTCGAACACCTCAAATTCTTTTACACCCAGTGCCTCAATTTTTGAAATGCTAGGCGCGATCATTTCCACTTTGTTATTTCTTAACGCTTCAAGCTCTTCACTATCTTTGAGGAGCGTGCTGTTTGGGTAAATATCTACACCCACATAATTATTAGTGTAGCGCTCTGCTAGCTCTTTAAATTTAAGTGCCGATTTGCCTTTTGTGGTGTCGTTATCCACCACATGGCTAAAACGAATGACAAATGGTGATTTTGAAAGAACAATTTTTGCAGGACGTGTTGCAAAATATACACTTGTTACGCCAACGCACAGAGCGACAGCAATTCCAACCAAAATAAGGCGGTTATTGAGCATAATGACCTTTCATACATGCGAAAATTGATTTCTTGGTATTCGCTTTTTGATTGTAATCTGATTTGCTATCGCTTGTCATAATCAATATAAAATTTATCAACTTGAATTTTGCAATGTATTTTGGTAGCACTAAGTTATGACACAGACACCTTTTTGGAAGACAAAAACCCTCCACACAATGACGCAAGATGAGTGGGAATCCCTGTGTGATGGCTGCGGGAAGTGCTGCCTCAATAAACTGATTGATGAAGATACAGGCCATTTGGCGTATACATCTGTTGGGTGTGTTTTGTTGAGCAACAGCACGGGCAAATGTGTGGATTATGAGAATCGCAAAATTCGTGTGCCGTCGTGCGTGCAGCTTACGCCTGATCTGGTGAATAGTATTAATTGGTTGCCGCGCTCGTGTGCTTATCGGTTGGTAAAAGAAGGTAAGGATCTTTATTGGTGGCACCCGCTGGTTTCAGGCGACCCTGAAACGGTCCATATGGCCAAAATGTCTGTTAAAGGGCGTATTAAGGGCTATGACGATGAGATTAAATTGCAGCAGCAGCTGAATTACATTGTATTTTGGCCGAATGAGATGCCAAAAATTGCGCTTGAAAAACCGGAATCAATTTAAAGTGCAATTCATATGTGTATTTCACATCTAAGTGATGCATGTGGGGGTTTCATGGCCTTTAAATCTATAAATTTTACGCTATATTATAGTCATAACGCCATTGATTCCGAATAAAGGCAGCAATTTGAATATGACGGCACATTACATACATCATTATCTACGGATATTATGCGGTGAGCATGGCGATGGTGAAGACGCGCCAGAGCATGGCACGGCGTTATTACCCAAACCCAAAACCAAACGCCCCAGTCTGTATCGTGTTTTGTTGCTCAATGATGATTACACCCCGATGGAATTTGTGATTGTGGTGTTGGAGCGATTTTTCCACAAAACACATGAAGAGGCCACCGCCATCATGCTATTGGTGCATAATCATGGTGTGGGAGAATGTGGTATTTTCACCTATGAAGTGGCGGAAACTAAAGTATCTCAAGTGTTGGATTACGCGCGAAAAAATTCGCATCCGTTGCAATGTGTGATGGAGAAGAAAGAGAGTGAATAATGGCTAGTTTCTCTAAAGGCTTAGAAGACTCTCTGCATCGCGCGATCACTTTGGCTTCAGAGCGCAGCCATGAATTTGCAACATTGGAACATTTGTTGTTGGCGTTGATTGATGACCCAGACGCCATGGCTGTGATGCGTGCCTGCAATGTGGATTTGGAGCTGCTGCGCCAAACCTTGGTGTTATATATTGATGAAGAGCTGGAAAGCCTTGTGACATTTGGCGATGTGGACACCAAGCCAACAGCTGGGTTTCAGCGTGTGATTCAGCGGGCGGTGATTCATGTACAATCCTCTGGCCGTGAAGAGGTAACAGGTGCCAATGTGTTGGTGGCCGTATTTGCTGAGCGGGAAAGCCATGCGGTGTTTTTCTTGCAAGAACAGGACATGAGCCGTTATGACGCAGTGAATTACATTAGCCATGGCATTGCCAAACGGCCCGATTTAACAGTGCTGCGCACCCCAGATGGCGCGAATAAAACTAATAATAGCAGCCCGCAGGAAAATCGTACGGAGCCGCACAATAATCAGCGCAATGAGGGCAAACCTGCAAGCGCGCTAGAAACCTATTGCGTGAATTTGAATGAAAAAGCCGAGCAAGGCAAAATTGATATTTTAATTGGCCGCGCATTAGAAATTCAACGCACCATTCAAATTCTTTGTCGTCGTAGCAAAAATAACCCGCTGTATGTGGGGGAGCCAGGCGTGGGCAAAACCGCAATTGCCGAAGGCTTAGCACGCCGCATTGTGCTGGGGGAAGTGCCAGAGCCGCTGCAAAATGCTGTGGTGTATTCGCTGGATATGGGCACACTTCTGGCAGGCACGCGCTATCGAGGTGATTTTGAAGAGCGCTTGAAGCAGGTGATGAAAGAGTTGGAAGAAAAGCCAGACGCCATTTTGTTTATCGACGAAATTCATACCGTGATTGGGGCAGGGGCAACATCGGGCGGCGCAATGGATGCGTCTAACCTGCTCAAGCCAGCGTTGGCCAGCGGTGCGGTGCGCTGTATTGGCTCGACCACCTATAAAGAGTATCGTAATCATTTTGAAAAGGACCGTGCATTGGTACGGCGCTTCCAAAAAGTGGATGTGAACGAGCCGAATGTGGCCGATGCGGTGCAAATTCTGAAGGGCATTCGTGGCTATTACGAAAAATTCCACAAAGTGCGCTATACAGATGAAGCCATCACCGCAGCGGTGGAGCTTTCAGCGCGCTTTATCCATGATCGTAAATTGCCCGATAAAGCCATTGATGTGATTGATGAAGCGGGTGCAGCGCTTTCATTACTGCCCGCAAATAAGCGTAAAAAAATCATTTCTCTCAAGGAAATAGAAGCAACTGTTGCGTCCATCGCGCGCATTCCACCAAAATCAGTTTCGAAGGATGATTCTGAGGTATTGCAGCATTTGGAAACCAATTTGAAGCGCACAATTTTTGGCCAAAATGCAGCAATTGAAGCGCTCAGCTCCGCCATTAAATTGGCGCGTGCGGGCCTGCGTGAGCCTGAAAAGCCCATCGGCAGCTATTTATTTTCGGGACCCACGGGTGTGGGTAAAACCGAGGTGGTGAAGCGTTTGGCAGAAGTGTTGGGCGTGCAATTGCTGCGGTTCGACATGTCGGAATATATGGAGCGTCACACCGTTTCGCGGCTTATTGGCGCCCCTCCAGGCTATGTGGGCTTTGATCAAGGCGGATTGCTCACTGATCAGGTAGACCAAACCCCTTATTGCGTGGTGCTGCTCGATGAGATTGAGAAGGCCCACCCCGATGTATTCAACTTACTTTTGCAGGTGATGGACAACGGAAAACTGACGGATAACAACGGCAAATCGGTTGATTTCCGTAATGTGATACTGATTATGACCACCAATGCGGGTGCCGCCGATATGGCCAAATCGCCGATTGGGTTTAATCGCACCAAGCGCGAGGGCGAAGATACCGAGGCGATTAATCGCTTATTCACGCCAGAATTCCGCAATCGACTGGATTCGATCATCACATTCGCGCATCTTTCGCCCGAAATTGTGGCGCAAGTAGTTGAAAAATTTGTATTGCAGCTAGAAGCGCAATTGGCCGATCGTCATGTGATTATCGAATTGGATGATGCCGCAAAAGCATGGCTAGTGGAGCGTGGTTATGATGATAAAATGGGGGCGCGGCCATTGGGGCGTGTGATTCAGGAATTTATCAAGCAGCCCTTGGCCGAAGAGGTGCTATTCGGAAAGCTCAAGCATGGCGGCACTGTGCGCGTGATATTGGATAAAGGCGATGATGGCAAAGCCAAGCTGGCGTTTGAATATCCTGAAACTGCGCCTATGCCAAAGGCCGAAGTGGTTGTGAAAACAGCGCCAAAACCTAAAACCAAAACGAAGCCAACAGTAAAGATCAAAGCAGCGGTTAAACCCAAGTCGGCCCATAAACCCAGCACAAGTATCATTCCAAAAGTGCCACGCAAAACAACTAAAGGTGATTTTGACGATGGTGGGATTGATGTGTGAAGCATAATGCGCTGCAATCACTGGCACTTAGCATTTTAATTGGAATGTAACATTCCATATGATATATAGATATGCGCGGGTCTCGTAGCTCAGTTGGATAGAGCAACAGCCTTCTAAGCTGTGGGTCGCTGGTTCGAATCCAGCCGAGATCGCCAAAGTTCACACACCGAACCAGCGGATTTATGATTTGCGCTCACGCGCGGGAGTGTTCGAATCCAGCCGAGATCGCCAAAGTTCATAAAATCTCATCTCATACGCGCTATTTTTTGTTGCAAGCGGGCGTAAATTGGTTCAACACATAAGCTCAATAATATGGTGCGACTCATGGCTGTTGACCTGCTGGAATCCTATTTGCCGATTGTTATTTTCATCGCAATTGCTGCGGTGATCGGCGGCGCATTGATGATCGCGCCCTTTGCTGTGGCCTTCAAAAGCCCTGATGGCGAAAAACTCTCTGCCTATGAATGCGGGTTTGACCCGTTCGATGACGCACGAATGAAGTTTGACGTTCGCTTTTATCTTGTATCGATCCTCTTCATTATTTTCGATCTTGAAGTGGCATTCCTGTTCCCGTGGGCGGTTGCCTTTGGTGATGTGGGCGTGGCGGGATTTTGGTCGATGATGGTGTTTTTGGGCGTTCTTACCATAGGCTTTATTTATGAGTGGAATAAAGGGGCGCTAGAATGGGATTGAGATCATGGGATTAGGCGATACATTGGTGGCCCCTGCACCCAAGGGCATTATTGACCCAAACACAGGCAAGCTGTTTGGTGCCGATGATGCATATTTTGGTGGTTTGAACGATGAGCTTTCTGACAAAGGTTTTATCGTCACCTCGGCTGAGGATCTCATCAATTGGGCGCGCACGGGCTCGCTCATGTGGATGACATTTGGCTTGGCCTGCTGCGCCGTGGAAATGATGCAGCTTTCAATGCCGCGTTATGATGTGGAACGTTTTGGTTTCGCACCGCGCGGTAGCCCTCGGCAGTCAGACGTAATGATTGTGGCTGGCACACTCACCAATAAAATGGCACCCGCGCTGCGCAAGGTCTATGACCAAATGCCAGAGCCACGCTATGTGATCTCCATGGGTTCATGCGCCAATGGCGGCGGCTATTACCATTATTCCTATTCCGTGGTGCGCGGGTGCGACCGCATTGTGCCGGTCGATATTTATGTGCCAGGCTGCCCACCAACAGCCGAAGCGCTGTTGTATGGTGTGTTGCTGCTGCAGAAAAAAATCCGCCGCACGGGGACGATTGAACGGTGAGTTTCCCCTCTCCCCCTGCGGGAGAGGGTGGCGTGAAATGCCGGGTGAGGGGTCACTTAGAATAACAAGAAAACCCCTCATCCGTCAGCTGCGCTGACACCTTTTCCCGCAAGGGGAGAAGGGCAAGAAGTTGAGGAAAACGATGACCATAGTCACAGATGAAACCCGCACCGGGCTTTTGCAAGAGTTGCAAACCTATTTGGATGAAAAACTTGCCGCTAAAATCACAGCCAGCGAGATTTCATTTGGCGATCTTACATTACATGCACATCGTGAATCGATTGCGGATGTGATGTTGTTCTTGCGTGACAATAGCAAATGCCAGTTCATCAGTTTTATTGATGTGTGCGGTGCCGATTACCCTGAGCGCGCGTTGCGCTTTGATGTGGTGTATCATCTGCTATCCCCCAAAAAAAACCTGCGCATTCGTGTGAAAACTCAAACCAATGATGTGCTGCCTGTGCAAACCATTGTGCCGATTTTCCCTGGCGCCTTGTGGTTCGAGCGTGAAGCCTATGATATGTATGGCATTATTTTTGATGGCCACCCCGATTTGCGCCGCTTGTTGACCGATTACGGCTTTGAAGGCCATCCGCTGCGCAAAGATTTCCCGCTCACGGGCTATGTGGAAGTGCGCTATGACGATGAGCAAAAGCGTGTGGTGTATGAGCCTGTAAAGTTGAATCAAGAATTTCGCCAATTTGACTTCCTCTCGCCATGGGATGGCTATGCGCCATTGCCGGGTGATGAAAAGGCAAATGTTGATAAAGCGGGGAATGCACAATGACACTCGACCATCAACCCCCTGTGAATGAAAATGACAAATCCGCAGCACCGATTGTCGAAGCTGTTGAAAACTTGAAATTGCCTGAGCCCACTACCCGCAATTTCAATATCAACTTTGGCCCGCAACACCCGGCCGCGCATGGTGTTTTGCGCTTAGTGCTGGAGCTCGATGGGGAAGTTGTGACGCGTGTGGACCCGCACATCGGCCTGCTGCATCGTGGTACAGAAAAGCTGATCGAGGCCAAAACCTATTTGCAGGCGCTGCCATATTTTGATCGGCTCGACTATTGCGCGCCGATGAACCAAGAGCATGCCTATGCCATGGCGGTGGAGCGCTTGCTGGGCATTTCTGTGCCGCTGCGTGGCCAGCTTATTCGCGTACTCTATTCTGAAATTGGGCGGTTATTGTCGCATATTCTCAATGTCACCACACAAGCGATGGATGTGGGCGCGCTCACCCCGCCGCTATGGGGTTTTGAAGAGCGCGAAAAGCTGATGATTTTCTATGAACGTGCCTCAGGCTCGCGCATGCATGCGGCCTATGTGCGCCCCGGCGGTGTGCATCAGGATTTGCCCGATGATTTGTTGAACGACATCGAAGCCTTCTGCGACCCATTCCTCAAAGTATGTGATGATTTGGAAGGCCTGCTGACCAACAACCGCATTTTCAAACAGCGCAATGTCGACATTGCCATTGTGAGCGCTGAAGAAGCATGGGCGTGGGGCTTTTCAGGCGTGATGGTGCGCGGCAGCGGTGTGGCGTGGGATTTGCGCAAAAGCCAACCCTATGAATGCTATGCCGATTTAGAGTTCAACATCCCCATTGGTAAAAATGGCGATTGTTATGATCGCTACCTGTGCCGCATGGAAGAAATGCGCGAATCTGTAAAAATCATGCGCCAGTGCATCACCAAATTACGTGTGGAGCGCAGCCCGATTGCATCGTCCATTGGCAAAGTTGTGCCACCAAAACGCAGCGAAATGAAGCGCTCGATGGAGGCGCTGATCCACCATTTCAAGCTGTATACCGAAGGCTATAAAGTGCCAGCGGGTGAAGTTTACGCCGCAGTGGAAGCGCCTAAGGGCGAATTTGGCGTCTATCTCGTTTCTGATGGCAGCAATAAGCCCTATCGCTGCAAAGTGCGCGCGCCAGGGTTTGCCCATTTACAAGCGATGGATCATTTGTGTGTTGGCCATCAATTGGCGGATGTGTCTGCCATTTTGGGCTCGCTCGATATTGTGTTTGGTGAGGTGGATCGGTGAGCAAGTGCTGTTATTATATAGTGATATGCATGCTTTTATTCACAGCTAGTATTAGCAGTGCATTCTCCTATGATGATAATTCAAGCTTTAAGTCATTGATCTCCTCTGGCTATGATATAAAATCAAGCCATGTAATATTTAAAAATAAATGCTCTGAAGCGAGTTGTGATATAGATTTTATATTCTATACACTTCAGAATAAAGGCAATGCATATTTATGCAATGTTCCATTTCAGTCAGATAAAACATCTATTTGCTGGCCCGTAGGAGGTAGTAAATGAGAAAAATATATCTGATAATAATTGGTTCTGTCTTTTCATTATTCTTAGACTCTGCTCGCGCTGAATATCAAAGCCCGTTCCACTGCATGCCACCCATGGGGCAGCAGATGTTTGAAATTGCTGCGATGAATATGACGCGCGCCTATCGTGAAAACCCTTCTGCCGCTACAAAAGCCAAGGCCTGTAACGCCCATAAGAAAGTCGTGAAGGTCTATAAAGACGCTGTGAAAGTGTGCGAGACAGATAATTGCAATGAAGCGCAATTTTTAGAAACATGCGCCCGCAAATCTGAAAAATTAGCGCAGTGGAAAGAAAACAGTTCTATCGTATGTGGCGCAAAATAAAAGCTATAGAAATATTTGTTTCTATAGCTTTTATTGACTGTATGAGACTCGACCGCAACGTTCACAGCAGTCGAAGTCAAAATTTTAGCAGCAGCATTTGCACGGGCATTTTTTATAATCATCCATGCTTTGAGACCCACTAGATTCTTGCGCCATAGCCACTAGGGCTTTTACGAGCGCTTTAATGGTCTTGTCTTTTGATGAGCCGCCACCTATTCCGCTGTCCATACCGCTCGTTATTTTATCCAATGTATTGCCAAAATCATTGCCTAATCCACTTGTGCTGCTAGAGCCAGAATCAATTTTAATTGCTGTAATACTTGTCATGGTGGGTCCCCATATTTTGTTATTGTTGCGTTATTGTCTTGTCCTCAATATATGTTGAATTAAGTGTTAAAATCTATTGGGAATAAGTCTTGCCCAAAAGGGTGTGATACTTAGTGCTAGTGAAATGAAGAATGAAAATTATTAAGGTAAATGTCGTTTTTGCTTGGTTATCAAGCGCTTCTTGGTAAAAAATATCCCCCATCATGGGCATGATAGGGTGATATTGGCCTTCTTATTAAGTTGGCTTAGAGCACTATAACCTTTGCGCCATTGCGAACACGGGTGTAGAGATCAGTCACATCATCATTGCGCATACGAAAGCAACCAGACGACACGGCTGAGCCGATTGTATGGTCTTCATTGGTGCCGTGAATGCGATAGAGCGAGCTGCCAAGATACATCGCGCGTGCGCCGAGCGGGTTTTCAGGGCCACCGGGCATAAAGCGTGGTAGGTCTGGCCGACGTTGCAGCATTTCAACAGGCGGACGCCAATCTGGCCACTCGGCTTTGCGACTTACATGCTTGACTCCACGCCATTCAAAGCCCGGACGGCCAACACCAACGCCATAGCGCAATGCACGGCCATTGCCGAGTACAAAATACAGCATCCGTTCACTTGTTTTCACTACAACGCTGCCAGGGACTTCATTGGTTGAAAAGTCTACTTCTTGGCGCGCAAACTTGGGATCCATCGCCATATCGGGGGTAATTGCAGCCACTTCACGCTGTTGGCGCGAGGGAGACGTATTGATCACCGCATAGCTAGGAAAGCGCGGGTCTTGATCACTATAGACGGATATTACGTCGGATTCTGGTTCCTGCTGAACGCGCGCTTTGCGGTTGACAGCGGCAACACGGGTTTTTTTCTCAGGTGCAGCAGCTGGTTTATCTGCAAAAATACTCAATAACCCGCCATCTTGTTGATTTTCAGCATGTGAGAAATGTGTAAGACTACAAGACACAATAACACTAATTGCAGCGGAGAGAAGAAGGGTTTTACGCATGATACGCCACTCAGTTTGGTATGGATAATGAATTCAAATTGCGCCGTATTGGTTAATTTTGTTTCAATTGTATAAATTCATGCGGCGCATTGCGTTTGTTACTTTTCAATATGGTAAAAATAGTATCAATAAACGAAAAGAACGCACAGCGTGCTGTGAGCTTTGTTCAGAAAGAAACGCCATGATTTTTATTGCGCTTGGCGCCAACACACCTTCACCCTTTGGCTTGCCGCATCAAACCATGCGCTGGGCTGTGCTGCAATTGCATGCGTATGGAATAGAGGTTGTGCAGCAATCGCGTGTGTATATCACCGAGCCTGTGCCAATTTCAGCTCAGCCATATTATTATAATCAAGTTGTGCAGGTGAACACGCGGCTTTCACCTGATGCGGTGATGAGGTTTTTGCTGGAAATTGAAACGCGGACAGGGCGGCAACGCAGAGAAATAAATGCATCACGCCCGCTAGATTTAGATATAATTGCATATGATAATTCACATATAATAACACAAATGGTGCATATTCCGCACCCGCGCATGCATGAACGGTTGTTTGTGCTTAGGCCCATCCAAGACATTGCATCGCACTGGGTGCACCCAACCTTACAACTGAGTGTTCAGCAGATGATTGCATCTGCACCGCAGTATTATTGTGAACCACTCGGCCATATGCCCCAAGTCATGGGTGTGCTCAATGTGACCCCAGATAGCTTTTCCGATGGCGGGCAATTTGATGGCACGGAGGCAGCATTGGTACAGGCCGTGACAATGATGGACGAAGGCGCGTTTTGTATCGATATTGGCGGGGAATCCACACGCCCCAATGCGCCTGAAATATCGCCTCATGATGAACAGGCGCGTATTGTACCTGTGCTCAAACAGCTGGTGCCGCTTGCCCATGCGCGGGGGCGGCGGATTTCCGTCGATACACGCCATGCCAGCACGATGGAAGCTGTGATAAAGCTGGGTGTGGACATCATCAACGATGTTTCAGCGCTTACGCATGATGATCGCAGCTTAGATGTGGTAGCGCAATCACGCGCTGATGTCATTTTGATGCATATGCGTGGCACCCCCGCCACAATGATGAGCCTTGCGCACTATGATAATGTGGTGATGGATGTGCATAGATATTTTGAACAGCGCATAGCTGCTTGTGAAGCTGCAGGCATCGCGCCAAGCCGTATTACGCTCGACCCTGGCTTGGGCTTTGCAAAAACTGCGGCCCACAATATGCAACTCATTCACAATATTGCACATCTTAAAACACTTGGTTGCCCTGTATTGATTGGGGCATCTCGAAAAAGCATGATCGCACGCATTGCGGGCGAGTGTGATGCGCAACAGCGCATTGGTGGTAGCGTGGCTTTGGCATTGCAAGCGCAAACCCATGGCGCAAATTGGCTGCGCGTGCACGATGTGCAGGTAACGCAACAAGCGCTTATTCTCAACGCCGCATTAACTGCAAATTAAGCGTGTTTTTAATCGTTATAAGGGGCACATAATTTGTTTGTAATTTGTCAATACTCTGGCTGCTTATATGATGTATCAACAACAGGGTATTTACATGCGTAAAGCGTTTCGAATTGAGCAGTTCTCTCAATTGCCATATGGTGAGCAGTCATTCACATGCGCAAATGATGTGCCAAGTGATATTTCTGCCAAGCGGCATGCAGAAATTATGGCGGCGCTCACTTCATTACGTGCAAATGGTGTTTCTGTTTCAGAAGGAGGTGCTTCTGAAGATATTTCGGCGCATTTACTGGCAGAAATGAAACGAAATATGGCTGAGGCGCAAAAGCTTAAAGACGATATTGATAATATGCTTGCTGCTATTAACGAAACTAAATCTGACATTGCAGCTTTAAATGTAAACGCGCTTGATAACGGATCTGTAAACCGCGTATCAAATGAATTGGATGCGATTGTATTCGACACGGAAGCGGCAACAAATAATTTATTAAATGCCGTTGAAGTGATTGATAATAACGCATCTCTACTTATTGCTGGTTTAAAAGGTGATCAGCAGGGGCTGGCTGCCGATATTCAAGAGCAAGTCACCAGCATGTATGAAGCGTGTAACTTCCAAGATCTCACGGGGCAGCGCATCAATAAAGTCATCAAATTGCTGCGGTTTATTGAAGACCGCGTGAACCACATGGTTGAAATTTGGGGTGGTATTGAAACATTCAAATCGGTTGTGCCTGCCTATTCAGAAAAAGCTGTGGGCGATGCTGCATTGCTCAATGGTCCATCACTCAATACCGATGATAATGTTGTAAATCAAGATGATATTGATGCATTATTCGCGTGATATTTTTCCACTAGGCAGCCGGAAAAATCATGTTAGCATATCTATAAGTGCCGAATGAGCACGATGGAGGACGTTATGAAGAAAGCACTGTATTCAGGCATTTTTGCACTTGCAATCTCTGCCATTGCCACCTTTGCACACGCGGGCACGCTCGACACAGTTAAAACCAAGGGGATGATCGCTTGCGGTGTAAACCCAGGGTTGCCAGGGTTTTCAACACCCGATGACAAAGGCAATTGGGCTGGATTCGATGTAGATTTTTGCCGTGCCGTTGCTTCGGCCGTGTTTAACGACCCCACAAAAGTGAAGTTTGTACCTCTATCTGCCAAGGATCGTTTCACAGCATTGCAATCTGGTGAGATTGATATGCTCTCGCGCAATACCACTTGGACCATGAGCCGCGACACATCAAACGGGTTTAACTTTGCGGGCGTTACTTATTACGACGGTCAAGGGTTTATCGTCCGCAAATCATTAGGGATTACGAGTGCTTTGCAATTAGGCGGCTCCACGGTTTGCACACTCACAGGCACCACAACGGAACTGAATTTGGCGGATTATTTCCGTACAAATAATATGAAATATGAAGTGGTTGCGTTTGCAACTTCTGATGAAAGCTTCAAAGCTTTTGATTCTGGCCGCTGCGATGCGCTCACCTCCGACGTATCACAACTTTATGCCGAACGTGTGAAACTGGCCAAGCCCGATGAAAGCTTGATACTTCCAGAAGTGATCTCGAAAGAGCCACTTGGCCCCGTGGTGCGCCATGGTGATGACCAGTGGTTTGATATTGTAAAGTGGACACACTTTGCGATGATCAATGCCGAGGAATTTGGTGTTACTAAATCCAATGTGGCCGACATGATGAAAACCACCAATCCTGAACTTAAACGATTATTGGGTGTTGACGGTAAATTTGGTGAAGGTGCTGGCCTCACAAATGATTGGGCGTTTAATGTCATTCGCCATGTGGGCAATTACGGAGAATCGTTTGAGCGCAATTTAGGTTCAGGTTCAAAATTGAACATTAAACGGGGTCAAAACGCATTGTGGACTAAGGGCGGTTTGCAATACGCACCATCGGTTCGCTAAGGAGTTCAGGGTATTAGGATGAGGAATGTGCAGCGTCATCCTAGTGCCCGAAAGGCTTGCCGTTTCGTAGCGTAGCGAAGAGCGGAGTGTAGAATAGACACTGGGTTACGAAATTGAAGAACAAGATTCTAGGGTTTTAACTGGATCATGAGGGGATTACAGATCATTCGTAATTTGAGCTTACTTAAACCGTTTCACTAAGCTTGAGGAATCCCACCCATTGCCGCCCATGGCCTGAACGTCGCTATAAAATTGGTCGATTAGTGCCGTGGCGGGCAATTGAGCGCCTGTGCGGCGCGCTTCACTCAGGCATATGCCCAAATCTTTGCGCATATGATCAACAGCAAAACCAAAATCGAATTGATCCTTCGCCATCGTTGGCCACCGATTGTTCATTTGCCATGAACTTGCTGCGCCTTGGCTTATCACCTCTAGCACTTCGGCAGGGTTCAGACCGGCTTTTTGCGTGAAATGCACAGCCTCGCTTAGAGCCTGCAGCAGCCCCGCAATACAAATTTGGTTGACCATTTTTGTCAGCTGCCCATTGCCAGATGCACCCATATAGCGTGTGCTTTTTGCATAGGCACTGATAATCGGTTGCACACGTGCAAACGCGGCTTCGTCGCCACCCACCATGATAGACAATTGTCCATTCTCAGCACCAGCTTGCCCGCCAGAAACAGGCGCATCGAGAAAGTGCAGGCCTAAATCTTGTGCATGTGCAGCGAGGTTTCGCGCCATATTAGCAGAGGTTGTGGTGTGATCCACAAATATTGCGCCCATTTTCATCGCAGCAAACGCACCAAACTTACCAATTGTAATATCTTCCACATCGGAATCATTTCCAACACATGCGCAAATAATATCGGCATTATGTGCCGCTTCAGCTGGTGTGTGAGCTGCAAAACCGCCATGAGTGGCAACCCAGTTTTGTGCCTTTCCAAATGTACGATTATACACCACCACATTATGCTTAGCCGCAGCCAAATGCCGTGCCATTGGGGCACCCATCACACCAAGCCCCAAAAATGCAACCGTAAGTGCCATTAGTTCAGCCTTTGCCCGTTAAACGTACCAACGCTGCACGCTGTCCCCGAAATTGTGAGCTGGCTGCACAATGTGGCGGCCTCTTGCGCATTGCGAAATGGCCCCACAGTGAGGTGCATATTCAACGGCTTGCCTTTTTGCTCGACCATATTCACATGAGGTTCAAGCCCTGCAAGTACATCCTGGTGCTGTTTGATCATGCTGTCCCACCGCGCCCGCACGCTGGCGATTGATTTATCCTCACCAATTTGTACGGCAAATGTTGTGCGCGTAGGCGTTGCAATATTAGTAATAGGCTTTTGTGGCAATGAACTTGTAAAAATTTCTGCTTCTTTTTGTTGTGGCGGCACGATCACATCTGCTACTTTGTTGATTTCAATAGGTTTACTTTTTGGAATTGGTACAGCGGAATTGAGCGCAATTGTTTGTTGCATCTGAGGAGAAGGCACAACAATAGATTCAATTTTAGGCGCTAATATTTCCATTTGATTAGTTTTTCTAATTTCAGGCATAAGTGCAGCCTGCATTTTGGGCGCTTCTGGCTCCACATAGGTGGGCAGGTCTGTATAGGTGATCACCACATTTGATTTTTGCTCGGGCGGTGCAACAATTCCTTCAGGCAATGAACTTGTGACTATGTCTTTCATAGGAACATCAAGTTTATCAGCACGTTTTGGCAACGGTGTTGTGTCACCAAGGCTACCTGTTGTCATATCGAGCATGCGATTTTCAAGCGAGGCGAGTTTTTGATCAATTTTTTGCTTTTCACTACTGGCAAGGCGAATTTCATTCTTGGTGCGATTGAGTTCATTTTGTAGTAGCGCCAAGTCAACTGAATATGGAGAGTCTTTGCCCATTTTAGCAGTTGCAAAGCGGTTTTCATCTTGAGGTGCAAATATGCCCGCTACACGGCGCTGACCAGAGTCTGTGCTGGCAATTATGCCGACACAGACACAAGAAAACATCGCTAGAATGCTCCACATTACAGGGGTTTTACCAATAAACCCATCGAACCCAGTGCCCTCATCGGTTAAGTCTACCAATGAATATGGTTTTTGATTTGGTTTGTGCTTCATCATGATTTATAACAGTTCTGCCTATAGAATCGTATTCATATTATGGCGGCCAAAAGATTATTTTTGGTTAATATTTGTTAATGCTTCTAAATTTTGAGGGTTCATCATGGTACATCATCACATTATAATTTTAGCAGCGGGTGAGGGCACGCGGATGAAATCCAGCATACCTAAAGTGCTGCACCCCGTTGCGGGCTGGCCTATGCTGCGCCATGTGATTCATACGGCAATACAGTTGGAGGATGCGCATATTGCACTTGTGGTGGGGGCAGGGGCAGAATTGGTGCAGCACACAGTGCAAAAATTTGCACCACACACACAATATTACACGCAAACCGAACGATTGGGCACCGCTCATGCGGTGCTGGCGGCGCGCGCGGCACTTGAGGCACAGCAAAATGGTGTGGTGCTGATTTTATTTGGCGACACACCCTTAATGCGCGCAGAAACACTGCAGAAATTATCCGATGCAGTGCTGGCCGGCGCGGCAGTTGCTGTGCTCGCGTTTGAAACGAATGCCCCCCATGGCTATGGCCGTGTTGTGGTTGAAAATGGCCATGTTGAGGCGATTGTAGAGGAAAAAGATGCCACAGATACACAGCGCACTATCACCTTATGCAATGCTGGGGCGATGGCAGTAGATGCATCTATGATATTGAACTTATTAAATAAAATTGATAATCACAACACAAAGCACGAATTTTATCTCACCGATATTGTGCGCCATGCGCGTGCGGCAGGTCATCACGTTGCTTATGTGCAAGGCGCGTTTGAAGAGGCATTGGGCGCCAATACGCGCGTGGAACTGGCGCAGCTAGAAAGCCTGTTTCAACACCGCACCCGCACCCACATGATGCTTTCGGGTGTAAGCATGCCCGCACCAGAAACTGTATATTTTTCAGCAGATACCCACATTGCGCAGGATGTTACCATCGCACATCATGTGGTGTTTGGGCTTGGCGTTACGGTTGAAACTGGTGCTAATATTCACGCCTTTAGCCATTTAGAGGGTGCACATGTGGGCGCTCACGCCAATGTTGGGCCATATGCGCGCCTGCGCCCTGGCACAATTTTAGAACCCAACACACGTGTAGGTAATTTTGTTGAAATTAAAAACACGCATATGATGGAAGGCGCAAAAGCCAATCATTTGAGTTATATAGGAGATGCGCACGTTGGCGCACATGCCAATATTGGTGCGGGCACGATCACTTGTAATTATGATGGTTTCAATAAATTCAATACCCACATTGGGGCGGGGGCATTTATTGGCTCAAACTCCGCGCTTGTGGCCCCTGTAACTATTGGCGATGGTGCAATTATTGGGGCTGGCAGTACGATCACACACAACGTGCCAGAAAATGCGATCGCACTTACGCGCGCAGCGCTTCTTGAAAAAAACAATGCTGCAAATGTTTTTCGTGATAAGCGCAAAATAAAACAATGAGGGCTTTCCTTAATTGTTTATAATGTCTCTATGATGCTTGTTATTAGTCAGTTTTCTTACGAAACCGATCAAGACTCACAATTTCAGCCGTTGGACGCTCTTGCGCATCGTCAGATTTTGAGTCCGCTTTTTTAGCAGCTTCTAATTTTTTAGCGGGTTTCTTTTCAGCTTTGCGCACGGGCAGTTCAACAGGCGCATTGTCTTTATCTTTATCCGCAGGAGTGGCTTTGCTATTGATATTACGCACTTTGTCTTTCACATTTGCCACATGTTCTGCAGGTGAAACGGGCAAATTTTCAAGACTAAAATCTTCTTCAATCATTTCAAACTGAAGTCCAAATTGCACAGATGGATCAAAAAAAGCTTTGATAGCTGAATACGGAATGACAATTTTCTCGGCGATTTTGTTAAACGACAACCCCACTTCAAACTCATCATCGCGCACGAATAAGTCCCAAAACTGGTGCTGCAGCACAATGGTCATATCTTCAGGATATTGCTCACGCAGGCGCGGCGATAACTTCACACCAGGGGCGTTTGTTTCAAAGGTGATGAAAAAATGATGTTCACCAGGCAGGCCATTTTTAGCAGCATCGACCAACACACGGCGCACAACAGAACGCAGCGCCTCTTGCGCAAGTATATCATAACGGATCAGGTCTTCAGCCACAGTGCGCCTCATGCTTCAAGAATCTATTTGCACTCAATATGGCCTGCCTGCCTCGTGCTAGCAAGTGGGAAAGAGCGAAGTAAGTTTTTTAAACCCGTAATTAGATATAACAATTTATGGCGGCGCGTAGCGAACG
>JANPGK010000004.1:0-147728 GCA_031423895.1 Hyphomicrobiales bacterium | reverse complement strand
GAATGAGTGATAAATTTCCTCACCCGTTTCTGGAAAATAAGCAAATGCGGGGTGGGTTTGCGCTTCTTCCAAACTCAGCGGTTTGGCTTCGGCGGCAATGGTGCCCACAAGCCCCTGCCCCACCTTCATGCTGGTTTGGTGGACAGATTCCTGCAGCAACCCCTCGGTGGCGAACAGTTCCAACATGCCATCAGCACGTAGCACATACACCGAACACACCTCGGCCACCATATTGCTGGCAATCATCACCACCAGCTTATCCAGCCGATCTTGCGCGCTGATAAGCTCCGCCATCACCTCGCGCAGGCGACGCAGCAAAACACGGGGGCCAGTGGGGGAAGTGCGCATTAACGTCTCATTATTGCAGAATCATACTCTATGATAGCCAGTCGCTCCCGCCGCGCATAGGGTAGATCCATATTATCTGCTATTCTTATGACACATAAATGACAACACCCCACCAAGAGAATAGGTTAAGTGAATGTTAAGGGGGTTGCAATTCTAATTAATATCAAATATATTTCTATTTTTTACGATGAGAGCGTTTTATTATGGCACCCTTAATTATTGTAATGAATAGCAAACCAAGCTTAATTGATGGCATTAACCTTTTAGTAGAAGTGTTTAATGATAACATTATCCAAGAAAAAGCGTCCTTACAACAGGCTGAAATTCAAATTGCTAAAGCAATCGATGGCGCTGCTGGTGTATACGATAAAGCTGATTTTGGATTGGCTTACGATCATTTCAGTAGTCAAAATATATCAACAAAAACGTTTATTGATGAAGTAATGTTTGGTAAGCGGGCCCTGTATAAATCTCGCCTTGTTGCTTGTGCAGTTGAATGCCTCAAAAAATATGTTGGCATTGGCCTTTTCTTTGGCGTTGGTGCATTGGTGATGCGCAACTTCATAAAACCTCACAATCCGCAAGACAGCACAACAGTTTAAAGGATAGTCATAGTGAATATTAAACCATTACAAGATTTAATGATGTCGTATAGCAATATGATTGCAACTAATACATATGATTTTCAAGCTGGGAAAGCACATTTTACAAATAGCTTATCAGCAAAATTATCCGCAGAAATGACGCACAACACGAATTTTAGTGCTAATATTAAAACGACGCATGATTGGCTTACAAATGGCCAATGTGATGAAATGATTGTGCAAAAAGTTCAAATTTATAACCCAAAACATAAAGCCTTGGATTATAGCCGATACTTAAACGTTATGAAAACTGAAGCGATTAATATGATTAAACCGCTTATAGGTGTTGCCCTTTTCTTTGGTGTTGGCGCTCTGGTGCTGCGCAGCGTGTTGAAAAGCCCCGCCGCAAAAGACAGCCCGCTCGCATAAACACTGCTTGATTTCTGCCCGCCCGCACCGCATGTAATGAGCATGATGCGATTCAATGTGACTCACTTTTTCAGCATATGCACACTGCTGGCCAGTTTGTCTGTGACCATGCCTGCGCACGCCAACCCAACATTGGTGATCGATGCCGACACGGGCAATGTGCTGCACGCGGAGGAGGCCACCCGCAGCTGGCACCCCGCATCGCTGACAAAATTAATGACAGCCTATTTGGCGTTTGAAGCGCTGAGCGAAGGCAAGCTGAAACCACTACAATATTTGAAGGTTTCGCCCGCAGCGGCCGCGCAAAAACCCAGCAAAATGGGGTTTAAGCCTGGCTCTCGCATCACGGTGGAAGCGGCGCTGCATGCGCTGCTCACCAAATCGGCCAACGACATGGCGGTGGTGCTGGCCGAAGGCATTTCAGGCAATACGCCTGCATTTGTGGGCAAAATGAACCGCAAAGCGCAGGAATTAGGCCTGAATGGCACGCATTTTGTGAACCCAAACGGCATGCCTGCGGCTGAACAGGTGACAACCGCGCGCGATATGGCGATTTTAGCGCAAACCATTCTCTATGATTTTCCGCAATATGAAGGTTTTTTCCGCGTGCAAGGGTTGCAAATTGGCACTAAAATTATGCGCTCATTCAATGCGCTGATCGGCCGCTATGCAGGCGCACAGGGCATGAAAACTGGCTTTATTTGCGCCTCTGGTTTTAATTTGGTGGCCAGCGCCAACCGCAATGGCAAGCGTTATATTGCCGTGGTATTGGGGGAAGCCAGCGGGCTGAAGCGGGCGGAACGCGCTGCGCAATTGCTTGATGACGCTTTTGGGGGTGGTATACGTGGTGGAGGCTATTCGGTGCAGGCCTTGCGCAATATGAATGACGCGCCCGCAAATTTAAAAACCACGGTATGCAACCCAAATCGTGGGCAAATTGCCTCGGAAAGTGAAGAATCATTCGATAATTCGGCCATGCTCAACACCTCAGAACCTTCAGCTGATATGCTGGGCGGGCAAGGCATTGTGAGCGTTTCGGGCGGGATGATGGCCAACCCTTCGCGCCTTGCGCCCAAGCCGCAGCAGGTGAATACCCTGCCAATTATGGTAGAAAAACAGGGCAAAAAAGGGCCTGTGACTGCGTTTGTCGATCGCGGGAATGGTCGCCCACCGATAGACGACGCGCCCAAGGCAAAACCACCAACACCTGTTGCGAAACATCAAAAGCTCCCGATTGAGGGCACGGTTGTTAAAAAATTTCCTGCACACCCAGGGCTGCAAGGGCGCATTTTACCACATAAACCCACTAAAATTCCAGCCAGCCAAGCCGCGCCTAGGCTTCGGCCAACCCAAGCTGAATGAGATAGCGGTAGCGATTGTGTGTATGCGTGTGCTCTAAAATCGTGAGGCCATGCTCGGCACAGAACACAGCCACATCTACCTGCACCATTGGGTCGCTTGCCCAAAATTCAACAATTGTGCCCGCTGCTAGCGTTTTCAGCGTCTTACGAAGTTTTAAAATTGGCAGCGGGCACACCATGCCAATTGTATCAATTTGTAGATATTGAGCCATATTTTAACGCTATCTCCATGAGTATTGAGGTATATATCAGAAAATCTTTGGTTTGAAACCCATGCTCACACGATTGCGCAATTCCCCCGCCACAACCATATTTCTCATTCGCGTGTTTGGGGCAGGCATTGCATATTGCGCGCAAATTTTGCTAGCGCGCTGGCTGAGCCCGCATGATAATGGCGTGTATATTCAGTACATTAGCGTTATCACAATATTAGTTGGTGTGTTAATGTTTGGCTTTGATAGTAGCCCACAGCATTATATTCCCTATTATAAACATGAAAATAAGAAAAATTTGATTCATGGATTCATACATACTGCAAAGCTATCTGCTGTAATTTTAAGCTCTGCTTTCACACTTATTGTTTCAATTATAATATACTTCATTGATATTCCATTAGAACAAAAATATGCCATCATTCTGGCCGCACTCATCACAATTCCATGGACATTAACCGAGGTGCAATCTGCCATTGCACGTAGCTGGAACTTAATGTGGCTGGCAACGGCACCTGTATATCTTATAAAAGTTACGTTATTATTTCTTGCCGTTGGCATATGTATCATTGAAAAACTTCACGCTAGCTATGTGCAGGCGATCGCTTTAACACTTTTCGTAGCTATATTCACATGTATATATCAATATATTGCTATGAGAAAAGTTACTCATGCACATATAAAAAGTAATAATAGAGAATATGATTTAAAAGAATGGATTAAATATAATAAAAATATCACTGTAATAACAGCATGCTATATGACGATGATATTCTCTGACGTGATCATTATTGGCTTTTTTAGCACACCTGTAGATGTGGCAATATATTATATTGCATCAAAAACAATTGTATTGTCGGCCTTTATTCAATATGCCATTGGCAGTGCCGCAAACCATAATTTTAGTGCGGCATATGCACAAAGGGATAAAGCTGCTTTACAAGAATTAATGAATAAAACATCCAAACATTCATTTTTATTTACGCTAAGCTGCTCAATTATTATTATGTTATTATCACCATATATATTATACTTATTTGGTCCTGTTTACTCTAATGGCAATATTTACATTATATTACTATCGTTTGTCACAATACTCCGCTCAAGCATTGGCCCAGCTGATCGCTTGATGCTAATGGCCAAGGCGCAGAAGAAACTCTCGCATAATTTGATTGTGGTGCTATGCGTCACCATCTCGTTGCAAGTGATATTTGCGTGGCAATATGGCCCCATTGGTGTGGCGGTGGCCACCGTGTTGGCATGCCTTTTCGAAGTTGTTTTATTGCGCTATTCCGCCAAATCCGCGCTTGGTATTGAATGTTTTGTGGGGCTGCAATATTTAGCCAAACGCACAGCAGCTGCACACGTGACATCAGCTGGCTTGAGTGCGCTCAACACATCGGCCGCATATGCCACGGATAATATCTTTGCGTCATCGCCCTTCATCAGCGCAATTGCGCAGGCACAGCCAGCATTTTCGAATGCATTTTTACATCATAATACGGAGAGTGAAGGCCAATTACTGGTGAGTATTCAGCGTAAATTTGGCCTAAAATGGCTGGAAAGTGGCATTCACAATATCACACCGCTCAATAGCGCCGGTGTCGCAGTGCCCTGTGCCACAGCATTTTGGCAACAGTTTTTTATGCAGGCGCGCACGCACTCTCACGTTATTGAATTGAACCATTTACCTGCCGCCGATGCACCCTATGTGCTGGCCGCTATAGAGAGTGTGCCGCACACAATTTTGCATCACGCACCCTATGCGCGTGCCATGCTAGTGCTCAACCCACAGCGTGATGGTGATGCCTATTTGAAGGAGCATATTCGGCCAAAAAAATACAAAGAATACAACAGATTGCTGCGTCGATTGGCTGAGAGGGGCACAGTGCAGTGTGCTTATCATAGCGCGCCGCACACAATACACGCGGCATTTGAGCGCTTATTAACGCTTGAGGCCAGCGGCTGGAAGGGCAAACGCGGCACGGCAATTGCGCAAAGCCCGAGCATTTCAAGTATGATGCAGGCATTACTGGCGCAGGTGCATAGCGCCGGGCAAGTGGCGATATTCGAGCTCTATTGCGATGCGCAATTGATTGCCAGCGGCATTGTGCTGTTTTCAGGCACTACAGGGTATTTTTACAAAATGGCCTATGATGAGGCCTTCAGTGCCTATTCGCCCGGCGTATTGCTCACATTAGAGCTGACCAAACATCTGCACACAATTGAGGGGCTGGAGCGCGTAGATTCCTGCGCATTGCCACACCACCCGTTAATAGATCATATTTGGAAGCAGCGCCAAGAGCTAAGGCATCTCATCATAGCGCTTACGCCCACACACCACCCGCGCACATGGGCAGCACGCTGTTATGTAGTGTTACGGCATAGGCTGCGGCCTATCATTAAGAAATTAGTGCGCAAAAAACATGTGGCGTGATCACGCCAATTTAATACTCTCTTCACGCAAAGCTTGCGCAATTTTAAGCCGCAAATCGCTGCGCACGATGTAAGATTTATCAACATGCGACACCAAAAACGCCAACTCCACCACTAATCCACCGCCATCAATATCGGTGAAATACACTTGCGGTGCGGGGTCGCACATCACCATGGCGTGCGATTTGGCACAGCTGAGCAAAATAGACTTCACCTGTTCCACATCCGCCCCATGGGCAATGGTGAGCTTGATTTTGGCGCGGCCTTGCAAATTATTATGCATCCAATTTTTCACTGGGCCTGAAATTAGGTTAGAATTGGGGATGATCACCGTGGCTTTGTCGAAGGTTTCAATTTCGGTGGAACGCACTTTGATTTTGCGCACATAGCCCTCATCACTGCCCACTACAATCCAATCGCCAATTTTAATGGGGCGTTCGGTGAGCAAAATCAGGCCAGACACAAAATTATTCACAATGCTTTGCAGCCCAAACCCGATCCCCACCGAAAGTGCACCTGCGATCACCGCTAAACTCTCTAACGAGATGCCAAGACTAGAAAACGCCAACATACACGCCAGAATATAACCCGCATATCCAAGCAGTATGTTCAGTGAATCCCGCAGGCCCGCTTCAATGGGCAAATGCGCCAATAATTTGGTTTGCAGCCATGAAAGGGCAAAACGCCAGCCCAATAACAGCGCGATAAACAGCCCAATGGCTTGCACAATTGCCGAGATGGAAATGGACAAGCTGCCAATTTTAAAACCCGAGAATATATCGGCAAAAGTACTGAGTACCCGCGCGCTGTCACCAATCCACAACGCCACAATCAGCGCCACACCAATGGTGAGTACAAAAAGCTGAAACACGCCCTGCATAATGGTGGCGCTTTGCGCTATGCTATTTTCGGCCACGCCTGTGGTTTTGCTCATGCGGCGCAGCGCTGGCGTGCCCACATGCGAAATGGGGTGGAGCACTTCTTCCAAAATCCGCACCACCAACCAAATGGCCATGATGATGACCAACGAAGCGCTGGCCTGCACCAACATAAATTGCGCCAATGATAAATACCCCATAACAGCAGCGGTAGCGATGGCCAAAAACACCGCCGCCAACGCGGGGCGAATGGTCATTTGCCAGCCTGTCAGGCGGATTGTGTCGGCATCTTGTGTTGCCTCACGCTTATCCTCGGCGCGCCCTAAATACTGCACAAACAAGGCCATCACTGCCAAACCGCTCAATACATAGGCCATATGAAGCAGCCACACGGTGTGCACGCTGGGGGCAATCACCACCTGTGCAGCCACAAACGCCGCCGCAAGGCCATGCAACCACCCCATTTGTTTGAACGCAACCGCCACCACCTTTTGCTCGCTCAGGCTGGGCATGGTGAGCAATGCGGTTTCGATCGCACGCGGGGCAAAAATTGTGCGGGCAATGGCACGCCCACCATAGGCCAGCGCCACGGCAACAGGCAGCCCGCTTAAAAAATCTGGAATGCGGCCTGAAATCAGGTGCAACTCACTCACCATAAAGCTGAGCAGTGCGACAATGGTCACTGGCACTGCGCAAAAAATCACCATATACATGGCACCAATCAGGCTGGGCGCACGCGTAAAATACAGCCGTTCCACACGCTTGACATAGGCCAATAGCACATTTCGCAAACGCACTGCCCCCCAAAAGCTGGCCAATATCGCGACTAAAAACGCAGCATGTGCCGCACTCAATTGCGCGATAAACGTGAGGGCAGCATCGTGCCACACCCGCAAAAATCCATACACATCCTCGGCTGTGGACTGAACACTCTGCCCCCATTGACGCACATTAAATACACCTGCCGTTTTGGCAAATAATGATTGTGTGGTAAGTTCGCGCTTGCGATCGCGCAATTTGTCGAGCAATTGCCCCGCTTCCACCGCATATAATTTGGCTTGTTTGGAGAGGTCGTTCAACGTGCGCACCTCCGCTTCAAGTGCTATGCGCTGTGCGGCAACTTCTGGTGCTTCAACGGCTGGCGCGGCAGGTGCTGCCCCCAATTGGGATTGTCGGGCGGTGGCATCGGCCAAAATGGGGGCAATTTGCGCGTCCACATTTGGCTGAGCTTGCAAGGCTTCTATCGCTGAAATTAATCCATTTAAATGCGCCTGTGGGTCAACACCGCTGCGGGTGGATGCAGCCTGCACGCGGTTGAGCTCGGCACGTGTGCCCTCCAACGCTTTGCGCATGGGCTCTACATCGGCCGCGCTGGCCACCGCAACTAACATAAGCCATGCAGCACATATCAACCCAACGAATCGCATGACTATCTCCAATGATTTGTGATGTTTATGAACAAGAATGGCGCTCATCACAAGCCGCTACTGAATTTTGGCGTCCTCGGAGAGATTCGAACTCCCGACCCGCTCCTTAGGACGGAGCTGCTCTATCCAGCTGAGCTACGAAGACCTATTTTTTGTCATCCTGAACGTCAGTGAAGGATCTCCTATAATTTCATGAGATTCTTCGCTTTGCTCAGAATGACGCTAGTCTAGCCTTGATTTTGATAATCGGCCAGAATTTTATCCATTGTCAGGCTTTGTGAGGCGTTGCGACGCAATTGCGCAGCGGTGAGTGTGTTCCACAGCAGGCAGGCAATGGTCATGGGGCCCACGCCGCCCGGCACAGGGGTGATTGCCCCCGCATGAGGCAGCACTTCATCAAAGGCCACGTCGCCGACTAGGCGCGTGGTGCCGTCGGGCTTGGTGATGCGATTAATTCCCACATCCAGCACGGTGGCACCTTTGGCAATCCATGTACCTTTGATCATTTCGGGCTGGCCAACTGCGGCCACAACAAGGTCGGCCCCGCGCACCACATCGGGCAGATTTTTGGTGCGGGAATGGGCAATGGTGACCGTGGCGCTGGCCGCCAACAGCAACTGCGCCATAGGCTTGCCCACAATGTTCGAGCGCCCCACCACCACCGCGTTCACGCCCGCGAGGGATGGAAACACCGTATGCGCCATCAGCAAGCAGCCCAGCGGCGTGCAGGGCACAAGGCGCAGGTTGCCAGTCATTAAGCGGCCCACATTCATGGGGTGAAAGCCGTCGACATCCTTGTTTGGGTCGATCGCCAACAGCACCTCATCAGCATTTATATGCGCAGGCAGCGGCAATTGCACCAAAATGCCGTCCACGCTGTCATCGGCGTTTAAGGTGGCAATGTGGGCGAGCAGTTCGGCTTGCGTGGTGGTGTTGGGCAGTTCAATATCAACCGAGCGCATGCCGATGTCTACCGTTTGCTTCTTTTTATTGCGCACATAAACAGCACTGGCGGGGTCTTGCCCCACAAGCACCACCGCAAGGCATGGCGCGCGGCCAAATGCGGCTGCAAATGCAGGCACATGTGCCTGCACTTTGGTGCGCAAATGGGCGGAAAGGGCTTTGCCGTCGATTAACTGTGCTGTCATATTTGGTTCAACTTGCAAACAGCCCCATATTATGGTGCAGCACCACTTTGAGGAAGGAAATAGCGAACAACAGCACGATGGGGGACAAATCCAGACCATTGATGTTAGGGATCACGCGGCGGATGGGCGCCAGCAGCGGCTCGGTGAGTTTGGTGAGAGTATCATAGATTTGCCACACAAGGCGGTTGCGTGTGTTGACAATATCAAATGCGAACAACCAGCTCATTACGGCTTGCACAATGATCACCCACCACACGGCATCGAGCAACATGTTAAATAGAAAAAACAATGACATCATAGGAAGCTCCAATTTTGCGGTCATTAAAGCGGAATCGGTAGTTAAGTGCAAGGGGGGATCAGAAAGATGGTTATTTTGGTAGTGTGTGTCTCCCCGTGTGCTGTGCGGCATTCTATATGACGCATTGCTAACACTGAGTCTTACAATGTTTGAACTCAATCAGCATGATGTCCCGCATCTGCGAAGCAACACTTTGTGCTGCGTCGCGTGCGGGATGACCACATAAAGCACCTCAAACCATCGCCACCATAATTGGAGCATGCGCTTTGGCGTGCTCCAAATAGCGCTCGGCATCGAGCGCGGCCATGCAGCCAAGGCCTGCGGCGGTTACGGCTTGGCGATAGACATCATCGGCCACATCGCCCGCTGCGAATATGCCTTCGATTGAAGTGTTGCAGGTACCTGGTTCCACCCAAATACAGCCAGATGGCTTTAATTTCAACTGGCTCTCAAACAAAGCGGTGGCGGGCTGGTGGCCAATGGCGATGAACACGCCATCTATCGGCAATTCGGTGGTCAAGCCCGTTTTGGTATTTTTCAGGCGCACATGGGTCACAGATTTTGGTGCCTCGCTGCCCAACACTTCATCCAGCGCGGTGTTCCACAGCACTTCTACTTTAGGGTTGGCGAACAGGCGGTCTTGCAAAATCCGTTCGGCGCGGAAGTTTTCGCGGCGGTGAATGACAGTGACTTTCTCGGCGAATTTTGTCAGGAATAACGCCTCTTCCACCGCCGTATTACCGCCGCCCACCACCAACACCTGCTTGCCGCGATAGAAAAATCCGTCACATGTGGCGCAGGCCGAAACGCCATGACCTTGGAATTTATACTCACTCTCAAGCCCCAGCCATTTGGCTTGCGCGCCCGTGGCAATGATCACACTTTGTGCCACATAGACATGGCCAGAATCGAGTGTGGCGGTAAATGGGCGGCGGGTGAAATCGACTTTCACCACCACGTCATTGACAATCTGCGTGCCCACATGCTCCGCTTGTGCGCGCATGGCCACCATCAAATCGGGCCCTTGAATGCCTTGCGCAAAACCAGGGTAATTATCCACTTCGGTGGTGATGGTGAGCTGGCCACCAGGCTGCAACCCCTCCACCACAATGGGCTTAAGCATGGCGCGCGCGGCATAAATCGCCGCTGTATAGCCTGCGGGGCCACCGCCGATGATAAGTAATTGGGTGTGGGTTGTGGTCATGAGGTATCCTAATTATGCGCGCGGCAATCAATAACCTCGCAATAGCGCGTTGCAATTTCAAGTGCAAGTGCTGGTGTGACATTCAGCGGCGTTTGTGGCGTGAAATTCAGTGCATTTGTGAGCGGCTGCACCAAGCCTGCGGCCATGAGTTGCGCCACGCTATTGCGCACACGCCCCGCCTTCATGCTGGGCGCAAAGCAATATACGGGCACGCCTACCGCCAAGGCTTCACTGAGCATATTGATGGAATCGGCGGTTACGATGAGTGCGTCTGCTTGTGTGAGCAGCTCCACATAGGGGTTAGGCAGGCCGCAATCGGGCACCCAGCAGCTATGTTCCATGCCTTCGCACAGTGTTAGCAACGCGTGCTGCAAGGCTTCAGGCGTGCGGCGCGAGGTGGTGATACGCAGGTGCACATCAGGATGAGCGGCATGGTGGCGCAGCAACGCCATGAATTGCGTACTATCACGCGGCGCCCATGTGGTGTGGCGGCTGTTCCCTCCCACAAGGATGGAGAGGGTTTTGATTTCTTGCAATGTTGATGCATGCTGAATGTGCAAATGATGCGGCGACAACAGGCTTTGCAGGGCGTTTGGCTGCACATGCGTATCATGCAGCGGCTGCCAAATCACATCTGCCCCGCTATTGTGTGTGTATGGATCCTTCAAAAACACACAAAATGTTGGCGGTGAAAGGCGCTTGATTTCGCGCATTACGGCCACAGCGCGGCGGCCAGACGCAATGATTATATCTGGGAATGGCGGCGCAAATGCGGAGCCTTTGGTCAGCGGATTCTGCTGCGGGTTCAGCACATGGGGTGCGAACAGATCCCAGAATTTATGTTTGGATACAGGTTTCAGCGTATAGGCAAGACCCATTGCCTGCGCCACGCCAATGCAGGGGTTTTGGTCGCCCGCTTTGCCATCGGTGATAATCCACGCATGAGTGCCCGCAGGCAATGGCGGGATGTTCACTGCGGTGCTGCATGCTTCAAGGAAAATGGTGTGGGGCGCTTCAGGCATAGCGGGCCAAAATCTTTGCCAATTCTGTCTCAGCCTTTGTGCGGTCGAATTGCGGGGCATGTGAGGCAAAAATCGGCATAAATTTTTTGAGCACTGCCATTTGCTTGGGCAACAGCGGCGCGGCCACGCTGGCAATTGCGGCCATTTCCGCCATGTCGCCATTACAATGTAGCAGAATGTCGCACCCCGCTTGCAATGAGCGGGTCGAGCGCTCCTCAAAAGAGCCTGTGAGCGCTTTCATTGAAAGATCATCTGTCATCACTAGGCCTTTATAGCCGATCATATCCCGAATAATCCGCTGCATAATGGTGGCCGATTGCGTAGCAGGGGCGTGCGGGTCGAGCGCCGTGTATAAAATATGGGCTGTCATTGCAAAGGGGGCTTTTTTGGCCAATTTCATAAAGGGCAAAAAGTCGAGCGCGCATAAATCGGCCAAACTCGCATCCACCTGCGGCAATTCAAAATGGCTATCCGCTGTGGCGCGGCCATGGCCAGGAATGTGCTTGATCACCGGCATCACATCGCCATCGAGCATGGCATTGCACACCTGCGCGCCCATTTGCGCCACAAGCGCTGGTGAAGCGGCATAGGCGCGGTCGCCAATCACATCATGTGTTTGAGGGAAGGCCAAATCCAGCACGGGGGTGCAATCGGCATTAATACCCAATTGCGCCAAATCATCGGCAATCAAGCGATTGGTGAGATAGGCCGCCCGCAAGCCTGCTTTTGGTGTTTTGGCGGCAATTTTGCCAAATACAGCGCCCGCTGCATAAGCTGGCCAATGTGGCGGTTTGAGACGTTGCACACGGCCGCCCTCTTGATCAATAAACACCAGCGCATGCGGGTGCCCCATGGCCAATTTCAGCTGCCCCACAAGGGATTGCACCTGCAGCGGGCTCTCCACATTGCGGCCAAATAAGATCACACCCAAGGGGGCATGTTGGCGGATAAACGCGCGCTCCTCATCAAGCAAGGCTGTACCTTTAATGCCGACGATCAAACCTTTGGGGGTAGTGGGAGTGTCTCTCATGTGTAATTTCGCTGTAATTTTTTCTTTTGTCATTCTGAGTAAAGCGAAGAATTTCATCCATTATCAAGGAGATCCTTCACCTACGGTTCAGGATGACACCTCATTACCCCTCAATTCGGCTGCACAATACAATCGCTGCCGCCAGCTTTTAACTTGCCGCATAATCCATTCGCGTCCTCCCGCGAGGGGAAGCTGCCAAGGCGCACACGGTAGAACACGCCTTTTTCCCCCAAATCCACGGGCACAATGGTAGCTTTGCGGCCACCGAGCAAAATAGGCTGGCGTTTTTGTAGATTTGCATACGCCAGTTTGGCAGCCGCCTCCGAGCGTTGCGCGCTCAGCTGCACCTCATAAGAGGCTGATTTTGCCTTGATTGGCGCTTCATTCAACGCAATTGGTGTATTGCCCCCTGTTGGTGCGGGCGCGTTTTCTTGAATCAAGCTGGCGATTGTTTTTTTAGGGGCTGGCTGCGTTTTCACAAGAGGCTTTTCAGCTGCTTTTTTTGGCGAAGTCGCGGGTGTTTCAAGCGTCTTAGCGGCGATATGCTGCGCTTCTGGCCGCGAAGTTGGTACACGAATCCCATTGATATTGTTAGGTATATCTTGGGAAATTTGAGTCGAAGGTGCGGGAGCACGCACGGCTTGCTGCTCTTCAATTGTCATCAATTTACCATCAGGCCCTACCACAAGCGGCTTCACCTTTTTGGCATTGCCAAACACTTGCCCTGCGGCGTTGGGCGGAATGGCGGCGTCTTTGGGATCTGACAAATTCGATTGCGCAGGCGCTTTCAGCACTTCTGTGCCCGGCTGGGGTGGTAAATTATTGGGTGAGATTGGCTTTTCTTCACGCGGCATAAGTTTGCTGTCTTGCAGCGCAGTGCCGCCAGTATCTTTATTAAATAGGCTCGATTGTGGCGCAGCATCCTTGCCACTATCAAGCGGTTTTGATTTTAGGGGTTTGTCATCCGCTTTAATCACGGGCACATCGCCTGAAGTGTTTGATTTTAAGCCCGTAGTGCTCAGCATCATTAAGCCGCCCGCACCTAAAATGGCGACACCCAGAACCGCCGCCATTATTTTCATGCCCCCAAAACCAGGAGTAGGCGCAATTGCCTCATCTGAAATAATCGGCGCAAAACTGCGCTCACCACGGGTGAACTCTGGCTGCGGGGATGAAATTGGTGGTCGTGTCGCAGAAAAATCATTTTGCTGTGCAACAGGCTGGGTTGCGTGCGCAGCATCAAATGGTTCAAATGATGCACTGGCTTGCTTTTGGTCGAAATACCGTATGGTTTCGGCCACATCTGGCCCCGCCTTATGCTCAGCTTCTCCCACACCACCGCGCAAGTTGCTGAATAATTCATTGGAATCAAAGGTGAATAAATCACCTTGATTTTTCGCTATAGCATCATCGAATAGCAGCGGCGTTTCAGCTGTTTTGTCCTGAAGGCCACTGGCTTGGAAGCTTTTTTCAATATCTTGCGCCAGCGATTGCAAATGCGCAGTCATGTCATCCACATCGGGCACATCGGGCACATCGACCACCGAAAGCGCAGGCGATGGCTTTGGCTGTGAAGTTTCTAACAATTTTGCAGGCGCATCAAACACTTTAAACGGGTCGTCTGCCGACAAAATGCGCTGCAACTCCGCAAGTGGGTCTGCGGGTTTGTCACCGAGTTGCTGGCTTTGAGGTTGCCCCGCCAGTGTGAACTTATCATCTGCCATCTATGTGAATCTCACTGAGAGTAAGCTGTATGGCAAAATTATTAACAATAATTTACGCGATGGGAATAGCATTTATTGCAAAAATTCACATTCTACATGGAATCTGGTGCATTTACGCCCAACAAACCGAGCGCCTCACGTAATACCTGCTGTACACATACGCATAATGTGAGGCGTGCGATGGAAATTTCGAAAGAATCAGCCTGCAAGAATCGCAAGCTTGCATTTGAATTGCCTTTTGCCCACAGGCTGTGGAATTTGCTGGCCAGATCATGCACATAAAACGCAATGCGGTGCACCTCGGTGGTTTTGGCGGCGGCCTCCACCACATTGGGGTAGCGCGCCAATGCCAGCACCAGCGCATGCTCGGCCTCGTCGGTGAGCAGTGCCGCATAACGCGCAACATCCTGCACTGGGGCAATTTCCACGCCCGCCTCAGCCGCGTGGCGCAGCACCGAGCCAATGCGGGCATGGGCATATTGCACATAAAAAACGGGGTTGTCCTTGGATTGCTCCACCACTTTGGCGAGGTCAAAATCAAGTGGGGCATCGGCCTTGCGATAAATCATCATAAAGCGTACAGCGTCGGCACCCACTTCGTCCACCACCTCGCGCAGGGTGACAAAATCGCCCGAACGCTTCGACATCCGCACAGGTTCACCATTGCGTTGCAAGCGTACCAGCTGACACAGCGCAATTTCCAGCGGCACGGTGTCGTTGCTCATGGCTTTCACCACCGCTTTCATACGCGCCACATAGCCGGCGTGATCTGCACCCCACACGTCGATGAGGCGTGCAAACCTGCGCGATAATTTATCGGCGTGATAGGCCACATCGGCCGCGAAATAGGTATATTCGCCATTGTCTTTTTTCAGGGCGCGGTCTTCGGTATCGCCAAAATTGGTGGCACGGAACAAGGTTTGCGGCCGTGGGTTGTAATGCGCCTGCACCTCGCCTTTTGGTGGCGCCAGCACGCCCACATACATATGGCCTTGGGCTTCTAGCGCATCAATAGCAGCTTGCACCTTATCTACCCCTTCACGGGTGAGGGCGCGCTCGGAAAAGAAATGGTCGTGCTGCACGCGCAGCGCCGCCAAATCATCGCGGATGAGGTCCATCATGGCCGCAATCCCCGCCACGCGAAATTGCTCGATCCAATGAGGTTCATTTTCAGCGGAGAGCATTTTGGTGATGGTGGCGGTGTCTTCCGCCTCCAAAGGCATGGTGAGGGGTGTATCCGCTTTAGGCTGAATCGCCGAGTTTTTCAGCAATTCTGCCGCTAATGTTTGCAAATAATCGCCAGGATATAGCCCCTCAGGCATTTCGCCCTTCACCGCTCCTAGCGCCTCTAAAAACCGCCAGTGGATGGAGCGCGCAAGGGCGTCAATTTGCCCGCCTGCGTCGTTGATGTAATATTCGCGTGTCACGTTCCAGCCCGTTGCCGCCAGCACATTGGCCAACACATCGCCAAACACTGCGCCGCGCCCATGCCCAACATGCATGGGGCCCGTTGGGTTGGCCGAAACATATTCGATATTCACGGCTTTTTGTTCGCCAAAATGCGCCACATCGCCCAGCGCGCGGCCTTGCAACACCTCGCCAAGCCCTGCGTGCCAAAACGCGGGCGCCATGCGCAAATTGATAAAGCCAGCGCCTGCAATTTCCACATTCGCCACATGCGGCATGGCGGCGATGGCGGTTTTGAAGGCTTCGGCCAACACGCGCGGCGGCTGCCCTGCGGGCTTCGCCAAAATCATGGCGGCATTGGTGGCCAGCTCGCCGTGGCTCACGTCTTTGGGTTCTTCCAACGCAATGCGCGAAATATCCGCAATCGGCCAGCTGTTTGCCGCACACACCTGTGCGATGGTTTGCCGCAATTGCGTTTGAAAGTGGTGGATCAATGCCATCGATATGCCCTAAGTTGCAGGTTCGATAGCGAATTTGCGCCCGCACGTCAAATGTGCATTATACTGCCCTCATGACCCAACAGCCCCCCTTCGACTTCACCTTTGCTGCGCCGCTGCACATTCAGCGAATGCAAGCGCCCTATGCGGTGGACCCCTTGGCGAGTCGTGGCCGCAAAATGCTGGAAGCGCCCTGCCCCCACCGCACCGAATTTCAGCGAGATCGGGATCGGTTGATCCACTCTAGCAGCTTTCGGCGGTTGAAGCATAAAACGCAAGTGTTCATCGCCAATGAGGGCGACCACTACCGCACGCGACTGACCCATTCGCTGGAGGTGGCGCAAATTTCCCGCACATTGGCGCGATCATTAGGCGTGAATGAGGATTTGGCCGAGACTATTGCACTGGCGCACGACCTTGGCCACCCGCCCTTTGGCCATGCGGGGGAGCGGGCGCTGAATGAGATGATGGCGCGCTTTGGCGGGTTCGACCACAATGCTCAGGCGCTGCGGGTGCTCACGCAGCTGGAACATCGCTACGCGGCTTATGATGGGTTGAACCTGACATGGGAAACGCTGGAGGGGCTGGTGAAGCATAATGGCCCCATGTTGGGTGATATTGAGCCCACAATTGCAACATTTAATGCAGAGTTTAACCTGAAACTGCATACCCAAGCCAGCCTTGAAGCGCAAATTGCTGCCGTTGCCGATGATATTGCGTATTGCACACATGATGTGGACGACGGGCTGCGCGCGGGGTTGCTGTCGCTCGAAGAACTGGCGCATATGCCGCTAGTGCAAAATTGCTGGCAGCAGGCGCGCGCGGCCACGCCCACCACCGCCACAAAAGCACAGCTGATTTATGAAACCACACGGCGGCTTATTAGCCTGTTGATTGATGATGTGCGCACCACCACGCAAGCCAATTTGGCTGCCACCCGCCCCCTGAGTGCCGATGCTGTGCGCGCGCAGCCCACAGCATTGTGCGGTTTTTCGCCCAGCATTTTGGTGCAGGTGCAGGCGCTCAAGCGCTATATGTTCGCGCATGTGTATGCCAGCGCGCCCGTGCTGGCGGTGATGGACGCCAGTGAATTGAAGCTGAAGCGGCTGTTTGCGCATTATATGCAGCACCCGCAAGACCTGCCCCCAGAATGGCCACAGCCAACTGTGGAAACAGCTTTAGCCCGCAGCGTGTGCGATTATATTGCGGGGATGACCGATTTATATGCGATGAAGGCCTATGATGGGGTGGCGTGAGCACTTCTCCCCTCCCCTTTGCTGTGCCCTCCGAAGCCCGTCGGGCGAAGGATGGGCGGGAGGGGGTAGGGGGAGGGGTTTTCTTACTCTCCGCCATTAAAAGAATACCCCCCTCAGTCACGCTCCGCGCGACAGCTCCCCCGCAAGGGGGGAGCGAAAATTCTTCACTCCCCCTTACCCCGGCTATGCGGCAGCTTCCAAAACCGCTCCATAGCGAGGTAGGTGAAAGACACTGTCCAACCGATCATCAACAAGCCGTTGAGCACTTCAGCACCCGCGAGCATGCGCATATCATGGGTGGGAATCACGTCCCCTAAACCGAGCGAAGTATATGTGGCGGATGAGAAATACAACGCCTCAATAAAAGTTTCATAATTGAGCGCGATAACAGGCAGATGGCCCTTTAATACACCAAAATTCGCATAAATTTCGAGTACAAAATAGGCCACCGCATACAGCCAAATATTGATGATATGAATCACAAATGCAGGCACAATCACGAATAAAATGCGCAATCGTGGCGCAATTGTAAGGCGGGGCAGCAAATGCCACACACCGCGCATCACTTCATAGGTGATGAGGCATGTGAGGGCGATCATGCAGCCGCTTATCAGTGAAACCAGCAAAAATCCGTGCAGCATCGTATCCCCAAACGCCCCCCATCCTGATACTTGATACCAGGATCTATTACTAGCTGTCACGAACTAGATCCTGTGGTCAAGCCACAGGATGAGGGAGAAAATGAGAATTGCCTTGATTTTGCCGCTTTATGCTCTTTAATATTTTATTCATCATGATGGCTTACGCCTAATATATCTGAATTGAGGGGACTCTCATGAAATTGAATCGCATTACCTTGGCCACCATGATGGCAATTTTGGGCACAAGCGCTGCATTTGCACAAGCTGAAGCGCCAAAGTCTTTGGGCCAATTTGGGGATTGGACCGCATACAGCTATCAAGGCCCTAAGGGAAAATCGTGCTATGCACTGGCCACCCCTAAGGACAAAGCCCCTAAAGGCGTGAATCGCGACCCAATTTATCTGTTTGTCACCCACCGCCCTGCGGAAAGTGTGCGCAACGAAATCAGCGTGGTGAACGGCTACACCTTCAAGGAAGGCGCCAAAGCCAGTTATGAAGTGAAATCGTCCAAGGGCAACGCCGCATTTGGCATGTTCGCCAAGGACGACACCGCATGGCTGCAAAATGTGAGCGACCAACCCAAGGCCATCGCCGCCATGAAGCAAGGCAAGGATGTGGTTGTAAAAGGCACTTCCGCCCGCGGCACCGCAACAACCGATGTGTATTCACTCAACGGCATTTCGAAAGCCTTGGATAGAATTGATGCAGAGTGTAAGTGAGTGTCATTCTGAGCAAAGCGAAGAATCTCCGTGTCCAGCGCGCTATTGGTAGGAGATCCTTCACTGGCGTTCAGGATGACACACATTTTGAAGCATCAATTTGCATTCTACCCCAATTTCAGGCATAAGCCTGCTTATGAACACACATATTTCCCTCGCTGGCCTCACCAAGGCGGAACTTAAGGCGCAACTGGCCGCTATTGATGTGCCTCAAAAACAGCTGAACATGCGCGTCAACCAGCTGTGGCGGTGGATCTATGCCCATGGCGTGCACTCGTTTGATGCGATGAGCGATGTTTCAAAAGATTTGCAAGCGCAATTAGCCGCGCATTACACACTGAACCGCCCGCAAGTTGTGAGCCAGCAAATTTCGGTGGATGGTACCCGCAAGTGGGTGTTGTCGCTGAAGGGCGAAAACGACCTGCGGCCGCACATGGTCGAGATGGTCTATATTCCCGAAGCCACGCGCGGCACATTGTGTGTCTCCTCCCAAGTGGGCTGCACGCTGGCCTGTACATTTTGCCACACTGGCACCCAAAAGCTGGTGCGCAACCTCACTGCGGCTGAAATTGTGGGGCAATTGCTGATCGCGCGTGATGAATTGCGGGATTGGCCCGAGATGACGCCCGAAACGGGCGCGATCATTCCGCAAGATGGCGGGCGTTTTGTCACCAATATTGTGTTTATGGGCATGGGCGAGCCGCTGTATAATTTGGATGCGGTTAAAGCGTCGATCGATGTGATGAGCGCCGATGATGGGCTTTCCATTTCGCGCCGTAAAATTACCGTGTCCACCGCTGGCGTTGTGCCTGAAATTGAGCGATTGGGTGCAGAATGTGGCACAATGCTGGCCATTTCCCTCCACGCCCCGCGTGATGAAACCCGCAATTTACTGGTGCCGCTCAACAAAAAATACCCAATACAGCAGCTGATGGACGCCTGCCGCAATTACCCTGGCCTGTCCAACGCGCGGCGCATCACCTTTGAATATGTGATGCTGGACGGCGTGAATGATTCTGTGCAAGACGCGCAAGATTTGGTGAAATTGCTGAAGGGCATTCCCGCCAAAATCAACCTCATTCCGTTCAACCCGTGGCCAAACAGCCAATATACATGCTCGTCATGGGAGCAAATCGAACGCTTCGCTGAGATTGTGAACCGCGCCGGCTATTCCTCCCCCGTGCGCACGCCACGCGGCCGCGATATTTTTGCAGCGTGTGGGCAGTTGAAATCGGAAACTGAACGATTGACGATTAAAGAGCGGCAGGCAATGCTTGCGGAATAGGAGCCTCAAATGCCGATAGAATTTTGGTGCGTGTTCATTGCAATCCTCATGCCTTATGTGCCGCTATATTGGGTGAAGGGCGAGAAATCCTATGATAATGCGCAGCCGCGCGCCTATTATCAAAGCCTGCAAGGCGTGCAAGCGCGCGCGATGGCCTGTCATCAAAACCATAATGAGGCGCTGGTATATTTTGCAGCTGCGGTGTTATCGAGCCAAATTTTGCACGCGCCGCATGCCATCACCGCACCGCTATGCATCGCTTTTATTGTGTTTCGTGTGCTCTATACCGCGTGCTACATCGCCAATAAACCCACCCTACGCTCGTTGATATGGGTAGGCGGATTCTTCAGCGCGGTTGGGGTAATGCTGAGCGTGGCGCTGGTTTAACCCACCCCTCCGCATTTTGATTTTCATGCACAATAAAATTGGTTGTGAATATCAATATTTACGATTGCACCTTTTTTGCAAAGGGTTTAGTTATTTTTTTAGAACAAAGGAGCCTAAGATGCTTAAATTTGGCCTGTTGACAATCATTTCAGTTGTAACTCTGCAGCCTGCATTTGCAGCCGATATTGCAAAAAACATCGGTGCATCACATGCATCTTACAATTGGAGCGGCGCTTATATTGGTGGGCACGCTGGTGTTTTGCAGGGCCATTCAAAAAATTATTCTGATTGCGACATGCCGTGCAGCCTAACAAGCAATACAGCTGCTGGGGGTATATATGCAGGGTATAATTATCAATTTCCGAATAATAATTTTGTTCTGGGTGTTGAAATAGATGCAAGCAAAATGAGCTTTAACAAACAAAGAGACACACTTGCATTTTATCCATTTTTTGATGCTGTAAAAGCGTCTTCTCAATGGCAAGCCAGCGTACGTGGTCGTGTTGGTTACGCTTTTGGAAATGTTTTACCCTTTGTGACTGCAGGCCTCGCATATGCACAGTCTCGCCAAAGCTACATAGAGCATTATGCAAATATTGGTGTTACAGATGTTTCTCAAGAGCGCAAAATTTTAGCGGGCGCAAGTTTTGGCGCTGGGGTTGAATATGCGTTCACACCCAATATCATTGGGCGAGCGGAATATCAGCACATGGGGTTCAAACGTGCATTATATCAAAATGCATTTATTGCCGCAGACTTAAAAACGGATGTGGTTCGGGCGGGCTTGGCGTATAAATTTTAAGCACATACTTAAGGCGCGCCCTAACCCAGCCCCCACACTTTGGCTTTCATGCAGCCTTCTAGCTGCGCAACCTGCGGCGCTAACTTGCCATAATGCCCCGCTGCGAATGCATCAGCCCCGCCGAAATCTTGCCCATGTAGCCCGCCGGCCACAAAAATAGCATCCATACCGTTTTGATGCGCACCGAGAATGTCTGTTGCAAGGGAATCGCCGATGGCCAGCACATCCTTCGGCTGCAGGTTTTGGCCCGTGATGCGGCGCAGGCGCGCCAGCGCTTCCTCATAAATGGGGGCATAGGGCTTGCCATAATAGGTCACCGACCCGCCCAGCTGTGCATACAGCCCTGCGATTGCCCCCGCACAATAAATGCGCTTGGTGCCGCGCTCCACCATCACATCGGGGTTGGCACAATAAAAATGCAATCCTCGGGCGGCGGTATTCTCTAGCGCGGTGCGGTAATCTTCGGGCGTTTCCACGCTGTCGTCGCGCGGGCCCGTGCATAAAATCGCTTCCGCCTGTTCAATCGGTACAAAATTGGGCTGCAAGCCAATGAACAGAGTTTCGTCCTTGGGTGCGCCAATCCAGTGCAGCGGGCGGCTGCCGTGCTGCTTCAACCAGTCATGGGTGAGGTCGCCCGATGTGAGGAAATCATCGGCAACCGCGCGCGGAATGTACAGCCCGTCAATTTGCGGCCACACGGCCCGTGCGGGGCGCGGCGCGTTGGAAACGAGGATCACCCGCCCGCCTATAGCGCGATAGGCTTGCAACACCGCAACCGCAGGGGCAAACGCCTGCACACCATTGTGCAGAACACCCCAAACATCGCAGATCACAGCTGGGTATTGGGAAAGCAGGGGGAGTGTGGTGGGGTGGGGCATGGCTAGATCTCTTGCCCTCTCCCTTGACGGGAGAGGGTGCCCTGCAAGGGCGGGTGAGGGTGATATACGACATCAAACTTAATCTTTCACCCTCATCCGTCACTACGTGACACCTTCTCCCGTCAAGGGAGAAGGGAAGAATAAAAGCACTGCATTTGTTATCAATTCTCACTTATCACCACACAAAACGCTAGCGCAAATCATTTTATATTCCTAAACTGCTGTTTTCAAAATGAGCGTCCAAATGCTAAATAGCAATGAAATAACCCCCGCCCCTAATTATGTGCCGCTGATTGAAGTGATGCGTGCTGGTTATGCTGAAAGTGTACATGCGGGCGCGCTGGCGGTTGTGCGCCCCAGTGGCGAAATTGTGATGCAAATGGGCAATGTGGAGCGCGCAGTGTTTCCACGCTCTGCCGTGAAAATTTTTCAAGCACTGCCCTTGGTGGAATCGGGTGCGGCGGCGGCGTTTAAATTCACCGATGCCGAGCTGGCATTGGCCTGTGCCAGCCATTCTGGTGAAGCGCAGCATGTGGCTGTGGCTTTGGGCATGCTGATGAAAGCGGGATTAAAACTCGCCGATTTAGACTGTGGCGCCCATGCACCCACACGCACCGCCGCCGCGCGCGCGCTGGCCGTGGCGGGGGAAGAGCCCTCGGTGTTGCATAATAATTGCTCGGGCAAGCATATTGGCATGTTGGCCACTTGCAAACATTTGGGGCTGCCGCTGGAAGGCTACACTGCGCCAGACCACCCCCTACAATTGATGATTCGCGCGGGGATGGAAGCCGCTGCGGGCGTGACGCTGGCCGAAGCCCCTTGTGGGGTGGATGGCTGCAGCGTGCCCACATGGGCGGTGCCGTTACATCATTTGGCGGGGGCATTCGCGCGCATTGGCAGTGGGCGCGGCATTACAGCGGCGCAGGGCATTGCGGCCAGCGCATTGATGGAGGCCGTGTGGGCCAACCCATTTTTAGTGGCGGGTACAAAACGCTTTGATAGCGATGTGATGGGCGCTTTCCCGCGTCAATTATTCACCAAAGTGGGGGCTGAGGGCATATATTGCGGCTATTTCCCTGCAGCCGAACTGGGTGTGGCCATAAAATGCGCTGATGGGGCAGAACGCGGTGCTAATGCGATTATGGCCGCCATTGTCCAATCAATTTTGGCAATGCCCAAACTCATGCCGGAGGAATTAAAGCCACATTTGCAGCCAAAACTCACCAATTGGCGTGGCATTCGCGTGGGCGAAATTCAACCCACAGCCGAATTTGTGGAGCAACTCATCAGCGTACTGTTCCCTGCGGTGGTATAAATTATTGACTCGACGCCGCGCGGGATTTTGGCCAGACTTGTTACATGAGCTCGCACAGCGCCCCAGCACCCGGATCACGCCATAACGCCACCCCGCGTATGAATGCACAGGAGCGTGCGGCGTTTGAAAGCCTTGCGCATATGCTGCGGGAAAGCTCGCCAGTTGCTCATAAGGTAATGGGGGCTCGCAAGCTTATGAAGGAATTCAATACGCCCCCCAACATAAACCCACAGCATGAAGTGTGTTTGAGTGCAGCACAGCTTCAGCAATTGCGGGCGATTATTGTGCCTCAACATGGTGCAATGAATGCGCAGGCTGTTGATATTCTTCTAGAATTCCTAGAATCTCTAACGCGCATTATACCCCTGCCAATAGTGAAAGCCGCCCCATTTTGCTCACAGCTTGAGCTGAAATTGCACGCACACGCCCCTAAAAATGTAATTATTCGGAGTGTATTTACGATTGATGATGCGACAATGCTGCGGGTCGATGGGCAATTGCTGCAAAGCGCCCTTATGGAATGGGTGCAGCATATTGCGCAGCAAACTGAACAACCGATGCAGTTGATTATTGCCGCGCATGCAGCGCCATTGCAGCCACTGTGCATAACATTCACCAGCGCGCATTTTCATGAAACGGTACTTCAACCACTTCACCCGCCAATTTTGCTGCAGCTTATGCTGCAAACGGCTGGCGCAATATGTGCCCCTAATGGTGAGGTAATTGTACCCTTACTTCACCCAGCGCACTGATTGTACAACGGTGTCATATTCTGGCTTAATCTGTTCAAATTCAGAGGTATAGGCTGAGCAGGCAACTTGCCAACGCACGCCAGGCTGTTCTGAAACCACCAGCATTGTGGTGAGGTCTGGCGCTTTCTTCGGCATTTTGGGTTGAATGATCACCTCAATAGCGCTGATCTCATCCATCTTGATTTTTTTGGTGCTCACAAGCTTCGCGCCTGAGCCGCCAATGGCTTTTTTGATTCCCGCAACTGCGTTAGCGGAATGCATCACTTCATTGATTTTGGTTTGGCTAAGCTTCGCTGTGTTGGCCGACTTCACCGCTGTGACCACACATGTCGGCGGCGGAGCCCCTGGGCCTTCGAGCACAAAATTACTGACAACCGATTTTGCATTTTCTGGTTTTATGCTGCGGGCTTCCCACGCGCTGGGTAAATTTAGCTTAATTCGCTTTGAATCATCAGTAAATTCAGTACCTTGAGCGCTTGTCACTAAGTTGCTGGCTTGAGCCAGTGCTGGCGCGGTGGCATCACTTTTGCCGTCGCCCCACCCAGTTGCCGAACCACTTGAAAGCAAATCAGAAGCTGTTGTGGTGGGTGCTTGAGTTGTTTCAGGTGCGGGATTAGCTGCGGGAGTTTGCGCGTGTGCTAAAGCAAGAAAAGTGCAGCTCAGCGCACAAGTTATAATAATCTTTTTCACGCGATGGCTCCTGCATAAATTTTATGTGTTGTCCCTACCAATAAAATTGGCGCTATGCAAATGTCAAATTTTACACAGGCAATGAAATAATGAAATGTGCGCCAGCTTCACCATTATCATACACAATTGAGCCCCCATGTGCCTCCACCAACTCATGCACAATGGCCAAGCCAAGGCCTGTGCCCGCGTGAGAGGAGGATTGAAACGGCATGAATAAATTGGCCTGCAATGATGAAGGGATGCCGGTACCATTGTCACGCACATGGATTTCAACACCATTTTGGCTGTTCAGTGCCGCGAGGGTTATGGCAGGCGCTGGGTTAGGTGGGTCTGGGTCTTGCTCTTGCAGGGCCTGCTTGCTGTTGCGCAAGAGATTGAGGATGATACGAAACATATATTCGCCATCCGCATTGATCATAAACCCTTCAGGAATATCTGTTTTGAGTGCAATTTTGCTGACGGAAAGATCAAGCCCACCCGCCACTTCGGCCACCAATGGCGCCAGTGCAATATTGGTTTTGTGTATTTCAACGGCACTTAATTTGCCGTACATGAGCGTCGACTGGCACAATTCTGCTGCCCGATCAATGGTTTGCACAAGCCGCGTGAGATAATCGCGGGTTTTTTCATCCATCTGTAAAAATAATCGATCCGACATCAGCTGCGCGGCAGTGAGAATATTGCGCAAATCATGGCTGATTTTGGCCACCGCTAGCCCCAATGTGGCCAAATGCGCCTTGCGCTTGAGCGCTTCAGAAATTTCCAGCTGCAATTCCTCAAAATTATGTGCCAATGCGCCAATTTCATCAAAGCGCGGCTTGCGATGTAGTGGCGCAATGTAGGATTCTGGTGCAGAACGAAAGCGGCGCATATCAAGTGCAAGTAATCGCAATGGCTTCACAAAAATATGCCGCAGCACGCTATACAGCACCACACCAACACCCAGCGACAGCAAAATTGTGGAGAGCAGCACCTCTCGCACATAGCCCACCAGCGCATTAAACAGGGGCTTTTCATGAATTGTGATTTCGATTGTGCCACTAAGTACGCTTTTATTATTATGCAACTTCAAAATACGCTGGCCGCGATAATAAAAGCTCCTTGCCATATCAAGTACATCACCAAAAGTGGTGTTAGGTACAATATTCTCTTCAGAGATTGGTAAATTAGGCACATTCTCATTCAACGCAATATACGTTTCACGGCCATTTATGGTGCGAGTAATGTCGTAAATGTTCAACGTATCAAAAATCCGCACCCATTCCTTAGCGGAAAGATCATCGGGTGTGATCACATGCAGCAACATGGCGGAGGTTTCCGCCATTTGTACATGCTGGCGCAACCAGTTCTCGCGGAAGCGCGCAGCTGCAGGCACCAAAATTAGCAACTGCGCCAAAAGAATCACGCAAATAGTGATGAGCAACAATTTGCCAGACAAAGAAAAACGCGACCAGGCCACTCAGACTCCTTCATATTGGCTATCATCCTGAGGTGCATCCGAAGGATCTCCCGTCATTCTGGGAGATTCTTCGCCTTTGGCTCAGAATGACACCGATGTGGTACTTTACACAATAGTGCATGCAACGGAAATGATTTTTGTCTCCTTCATCCTAGTGCTCGACACCAGGATCTATATTTCACAAGATTAAAAAGATAGATCCTGTGGTCACGCCACAGGATGAGGGGTGAGGTGCATATTGCCATCCCCTTCAAACCCTGCTAAACGCCACCCAAATTCACATGCACAGGAGCATCCCATGACAATTCGCGTTGCTATTAATGGTTTTGGCCGCATTGGCCGCTTGGTTTTGCGCGCCCTCATTGAATCGGGTCGTACCGACATTCAAGTGGTGGCCATAAACGACCTTGGCCCCGTGGACGCCAACGCACATTTGCTGCGGTTTGATTCCGTGCATGGCCGCCTACCTGTTGCGGTGAAAGTGGATGGCGACTCTATCGATGTTGGCTACGGCCCCATTAAAGTGACAGCGATTAAAGACCCCACCACCTTGCCGTGGAAAGAATTGGGTGTGGATATTGCCTTTGAATGCACCGGCATTTTCACCAGCAAGGAAAAAGCGCAGGCGCACATCACAGCTGGCGCAAAGCGCGTGATTATTTCCGCACCAGCCGATAATGTGGATCTCACAGTGGTATTCGGCGTGAACCACGATCAACTCACCAAAGATCACATCATCATCTCGAACGCATCCTGCACCACCAATTGCCTCGCGCCGGTTGCCAAGGTGCTGAATGACGCCATCGGCATTGAAAAAGGCTTTATGACGACGATTCACTCATACACCAACGACCAAAACGTGCTCGATCAATTCCATAAAGACCCATACCGCGCTCGTGCTGCTGGCTTGAATTTGATCCCCTCATCTACAGGCGCTGCCCGCGCTGTTGGCTTGGTATTGCCCGAGCTCAAAGGCAAGCTCGATGGTGTGGCCATTCGTGTACCAACGCCGAATGTGTCGGTGGTGGATTTAAAATTCACCGCAAAACGCAACACCACTGTGGAAGAAGTGAATGCCGCCGTGATCGCCGCCTCCAAATCTGGCCCGCTTAAAGGCATTTTGGAAGTGACCGATGCACCGAATGTATCGTCCGACTTCAACCACTCACTGGCGTCTTCAACGCTCGCTTTGGATCAAACCAAGGTGCTGGAAGGGAATTTCGTGCGCATTCTCAGCTGGTATGACAACGAATGGGGCTTCTCCAACCGTATGCTTGATACGGCAGCGGCGATGGGCAAATTTTTGTAAAATTTGCATAGCACGCGTGTAACATTATATATTGACACGACCAAAGCCCTCGCTAAATTGCGGGGGCTTTTGTTATGGAGATAGGTATGAACGAGATGATGAATTTACGAGAACAGGTTTTTAAGTTGGTCAGCGATGCATCTAATCGCGCTGCAATTGAAACAGCACTTCAAAAAGCAGAATCCTATGCTAGCCAAATGAGGCCACGTACTTATTTTCCACATTTGGGGCCGTCTTGGAGGCTGGGATATATGAGTCCGTTCACACGTAATGTTGCAAATTTACGTAGCCAAGATCGACCAGTTACACGTTATCATGATGCAATAAATGCCCTATTCAAAAAAATCGATACTCTAGGCTATTCCACCACTGCCCTACGCGCCATGAAGTTCTTTTCCATCGCTGGTGCGGTTGCATTTGGGGCAACACTCTTGACATTTGGCACAAAATTCTTCACATCCGCTGAAAAATCGGATGCCTAGGCTCAGGACTCATTAATTTACGCGTTTTTGCGCGAGTGGATTTTGAGAAATTCTTGATTTATTTGGTGTAGGAGGTATTGAAATACCTTCAAGCCAAAGAAGTCAAGCAGAGCCAAAATGCGCCGCGCCCTCTTGAGAATTCCCAAATTCTCAAGCGAATTTGGGGAGGGTTCAGTGAAAATGAGCGGCGAGTGCGTCGTAAGCGCTTGATGTAGTTTACTACACCTGCGCACCTCCTCCTACTCGCCGAACATTTTGACTGAACAAAAACGTGTAAATTAGTGAGTCCTGAGCCTAAGAAAGTGCCACAATGACCTTCCCCTACAAAACCCTCGCCTCCATCAACATCTCCAATAAAACGGTACTGGTGAGGGTGGATTTGAACGTGCCCGTGCACAACGGTGTGGTGAGTGACACAACCCGCATTGAGCGCGTGGTTTCAACGCTGAAATATGTGATGGCGCAAGGGGCAAAATTGGTAATTTTGTCGCATTTTGACAGGCCTAAAGGCAAGGTTGTGCCGGCAATGTCGCTGGCGCCCATACGGCCCGCGCTGGAAAAAGAACTAGGCCATGCTGTGCAATTTGTGGCGACCGATTGGCAAGACACTGCTGCCGAGCAGGCTGTGGCCGCCATGAAAATGGGGGATGTTGTGTTGCTTGAAAACACCCGCTTTCACATTGGTGAGGAACACAACGACCCTACACTGAGCCAAAAAATGGCGGCACTGGGCGATGTGTTTGTGATGGATGCCTTCTCCTGCGCGCACCGCGCCCATTGCTCCACTGCGGGCATTGCCAGCTTTTTGCCAAGCGTTGCGGGGCTTGCGTGCGAGGCGGAACTTAAAGCGCTCAATGCAGCGCTGGAAGAACCCACCCGCCCCGTGCTGGCCATTGTGGGCGGTGCGAAGGTATCGTCTAAAATCGATTTGCTGGCCAATTTGGTGCATAAGGTGGACAAACTCGCCATTGGCGGCGGCATGGCCAACACATTTTTGGCGGCGCGTGGTGTGAATGTGGGCAAGTCGCTGTGTGAGCATGAATTGCTGGAAACCGCCCGCAACATTGAGCTGGAAGCCCAAAAATCGGGCTGCGAATTGATATTGCCGATCGATGTTGTGGTAGCGCGCGCGTTTAAAGCCAATGCGGCCTGCGAAACCGTGGGGCTTGATGCCGTGCCGGCCGATGCAATGATCCTCGACATTGGCGCACAATCCATCGCGCATATCAATGCCGTGGTGGCGCAATGCAAAACCGTGGTGTGGAACGGCCCATTCGGCGCGTTTGAGCTCACCCCATTTGATGCCGGCACCAATGCCGTGGCGAAAGCCGTGGCCAAAGCCACCAAAGCGGGCACATTGCAATCCATCGCAGGGGGTGGGGATACCGTTTCCGCGCTCAATGGCGCAGAAGTGGCGGATGATTTCACCTATATTTCAACCGCAGGCGGCGCCTTCCTCGAAATGCTCGAGGGCAAAGCACTGCCAGGGGTTGAAGTGTTGCGGGGGTGAGTTGCACCCTTGCGATTTAATGAGGCATTTTAGTTTATTTGATTTTATCGTCCAACACTATTGATGAACATATTGTCCATTCTTTTTTTAAAATCTGCACCTTTGGGTGTATTTGGATCCATCTTATCAAACAGATCTTTAAATGCCTGACCATCATTTATTCTGCTAAAGGACTTTCCAAAAAGTGTACCAGTTTCGGTATTCTCACGGATTGCTTCATCTTGAGCTGCAATGAATAACTCTTCACGTTTCTTATCTGCTTGAGTTGTTGTGTGAGTATTGGCTTGCTCAACAACAGGTGATGTTGCTCCACCAAGTGGAGGGGTCTGAAACAACTTCTGTGTATAGCGTTTATTGTGCATGGCGTATTCCTCTCATAGTTATGTTGATGCGACCCTATCACAGTTAAAGAACTATGAACATTCAACTTAAGGATCGTATCGCATTGGTATATCGTAGGGGTTATACACAACAGGCAATTGATGTAAATTACCTCCCTCATCCTAGTGCCCAAGCGTAAGCGAGGAATAGACACTAGGATCCAGAAAAGAAGATGGATCCTGGTGTCGAGCACCAGGATGAGGGTGGAGGGGTTCACCGCTTCCGCAGCACCAATGTGGTCCAATCGCCCAGCACCACCTTATGCGCCATCACAAACCCACGCGCGGCATAGCTGCCGAACACACGGCGAGCCTGCCAATTGAGCAGGCCTGACAGCACCACATAGCCATTTTGAGCTGTAACACGGGCAATATCACCCGCTAAAATCACCAGCACAGGCGCGAGGATATTGGCGAATATCAGATCATAAGGCGCGCATGTGCGAATGGCGGCCGTTTGTGTGCCCGAAGCCACTACAATGGTGCTACGAGATTTTACACGGTTAAACGCCGCATTTTCTTTGGCAATCCGTACGGAGTCTGGGTCGTTATCCGAAAGCACAGCCTTTGAGCGCGCGCAGGATTTCAGCGCCGCAAAACCAAGCACACCTGTGCCTGTGCCAAGGTCGAGAATATTTTTGATTCTTACCCTTCTCCCTTGACGGGAGAAGGTGTCACGCAGTGACGGATGAGGGTGAAAATTTAATGAAGAATCCCCCTCACCCGCCCTTTCAGGGCACCCTCTCCCGCAGGGGGAGAGGGGAAGTTTATGCTGTTGTTTCACCAACCATTCTAGCGCCAGCAAGCAGCCGCGCGTGGTGTGGTGGTGGCCAGTGCCAAATGCGGCCGAGGCTTCAATATGCAAGCCAATGGCATTGAGCGGCACTTTGTGGACATCATGCGCGCCAAACACCACATAGCGCCCTGCTTTGACAGGCGGCAAATCCTCTAACCCCTTGGCCACCCAATTTTCATCATCCAGCGGGATTATTTTCCATTTCAATGCATCCGCACCCACCAATTGCGCAATGAATGCGGCCAGCTCAGCTTCATCGGGCTCATACTCATAATAGGCCTCCACCCGCCATGTGGGGAGTTCCTGCTCAAAGCTAGAAGTGGCCACCGTGCCGATGGGTGGGTCTTGCTCCAAAAGCGCATCGGCCAGTAGCGTGCAGGGGTCTTTGAGGCCATAGCCTTGGAGCATGTAGGTGGTCATGGCGATGGTTTAACCCAGCTGTGCTGCAAGTTCAATAGATTACAAGACAGGCGGTCGATAATATCGCAAGCTGTCTTGCGATGAGGAGATCATTGGGTATTTAAGCGTATCTGCTGGCGTTTTATGAATAGGGTGCTGTTTACGATTGACCGGCACGCGGCCTTTGAATATATCATTTCCAGCAGGAATTTTGATAAGTGTATCTTGTAAAAACAAATATAGTGTTTTTGTAGGTGTAGTATCTCTCAAAGAGTCAGATGGTTTTGTAGGATCTGTTCGCATTTTGCTGATCATGTGAATCACACTATTTTTTATATGTTGCTTTAGATTTAATACGCATAGTATCTAACGGATTATTAAAACGAACAATACTGTCCTTAGGATATTCAAATCCGAAAATAGTAAAGCCTCCGAATGTACTATAATTTCTATTGGTGGCGGATTCAGCATGCCCATTAACACTTGATGGAGCGCTTCTTATATTAAAAATGGGAGTTCTTGGAAGACTATCAGAAACGAGGGGAAGCGTATTATATATTTTTGCCATGATCTATCTCTTCAATAAAATTACAAAATACACATATAGAGAATTCGCGTTGAATTCAACAGTAAAATCAACTTAGCTATACCACAGCTTCGACAAACCCTGCCATCACTTTTTTATCGCCCGCTTTTTCAAATTCAACGGTGAGCTTGTCGCCATCGGCTTGCGTAACACGGCCATAGCCAAATTTAATGTGGAACACCCGCGCGCCCACGGCATGGGTTGTGGCTTTACTGGCTGATTTTGCAGGGCCGTCGCTGCGGCTGAGCACTTGCCCCTCAATGGTTTTGACATAGGCATGTTGGCGGGCCTTACTTGCGGAATATCGATCATGCTGCGGGGTGTAACGCTCTACAGGGGATTCCTCAAACCGCTGGGGCGTGGCCGATTGAAACCGATTGGGCGCAAAATTGCTGGAATAGGCCGCTTGCGGCGCATCAAACCGCGGCATCCGCCCTGCAAACGGGCCTTCGTTGATATCGACCGAAGCATGCGGCAATTCATCAATAAAGCGCGAGGGCGATGTAGAATTCCAGCTGCCATGCATCCGCCGATTGCTGGCAAAGCTAATGAACGCCCGCAATTTGGCGCGTGTAATGCCTACATAGGCCAGGCGGCGCTCCTCCTCCAGCCCGGCTTTGCCCTTTTCATCGAGCGCGCGCGGGTGTGGAAACAGATTTTCCTCCCACCCCGGCAAAAATACGCTGTCGAACTCCAGCCCCTTGGCGCCGTGCAGGGTCATAATGGTGACAGCATCTTGCTGCGCGCCCACCTCAACCTCCATCACCAGTGACACATGCTCTAAAAACTCCTGCATCGAGCCATAAGGTTCCATCGAACGCACAAGTTCCTTCAAATTTTCCAACCGTCCTTGGGCTTCGGGCGTGCGCTCTTGCTTCCACATGTCGGTGTAGCCCGACTCTTCCAATATAATTTGCGCCAGCTCGGTGTGCGGCATATTGGGCAAATGCTCGCGCCAGCGCACAAAATTCAGCACAAATTCGCGCATACTGGCACGCTGCTTGGGCTTAAGCTCCTGCGTTTCAATCAACTGTTGCGCAATGTGGAACAGGCTGCACCCCGCCGCGCGCGCCAACACATGCAGCTGTTTCACGGTAGCATCGCCCAAGCCACGCTTGGGTTGGTTGATGATACGCTCAAATGCCAGATCATCCTGCGGCTGCACCATCAGGCGGAAATAGGCCAGCGCGTCACGCACCTCGGCACGTTCATAAAAGCGCGGGCCACCCACCACGCGATAGTTCAGCCCCAATGTCACAAAGCGATCCTCAAACTCACGCATTTGGAACGACGCCCGCACCAAAATGGCGATGGTGTTGAGCGGGCTGCCGTTGCGCTGCAAATCTTCGATTTTTTCGCCAATACTGCGGGCTTCCTCCTCCGAATCCCACACGCTGAATAGCTGCAGTTTTTCGCCTTCACCGCCCGCTTCGGCGCGCAATTCCTTGCCCAAACGCCCCGCATTATGGCCAATTAAATGCTGCGCTGCCGCCAAAATATGCGCGGTAGAACGATAATTCCGCTCGAGCCGCACCACTTTAGCACCCGGAAAATCGCGCTCAAACCGCAGAATATTTTCCACCTCGGCACCGCGCCAGCCGTAAATGGATTGATCATCATCCCCCACGCAGCAAATATTGCCGCCAGTGCCGCTGAACAGCCGCAGCCACAAATATTGCGCCACATTGGTGTCTTGATACTCATCCACTAGAATGAACTTGAAACGGCGGCGATAGTCTTCCAGCAATTGCGGATGCGCCTGCAAAATGGAAATGGGGTGCACCAGCAAATCGCCAAAATCCACCGCGTTCAAATCGCGCAAGCGCTGCTGATAGGCTTTATACAGCGTGATGCCAAGACCACTGCCATAGAGATGCGCATCTTGGCTTGGCACTTTATCGGGCGTGAGGCCGCGATTTTTCCAACCATCAATCACACTGGCCAGCAAGCGCGGCGGAAAGCGTTTTTCATCAATATTTTCGGCGGCAATCAGCTGTTTCATCAGCCGTAACTGATCATCGCTATCCAAAATGGTGAAGTTGGACTGCAGCCCCACATATTCGGCATGGCGGCGCAGCAATTTGGTGCCGATGGAGTGGAATGTGCCCAGCCACGGCATGCCCTCCACGCCCATACCAATGAGCTGCTCAATGCGATGGCGCATTTCCTTGGCCGCTTTATTGGTGAAGGTGACCGATAGAATCTCGTGCGGGCGCGCCAACCCTTGCGCCAAAATATAGGCAATCCGCGCGGTGAGCACCCGCGTTTTGCCCGTGCCCGCCCCTGCCAGCACCAACACAGCGCCGTTCACCGTTTCCACCGCCTCGCGCTGCTCGGGGTTCAATTTTTCGAGCCACGGCGCCGCATCACCCATGGGGCGGGCTTGCATGGCAAGGGCAGAGAGGGAGGGCATGCTCACAGAAAAATCCATTATATGTTCACTCTTTGTATCGTAACAAAGTGATTCTGGCAATTGTTTATGCCACCACGCCCCACCAATTGGCAGGGATATTCTTAATGGCAGCGTGGGCCTGCTGCGCGGTTTCAAACAGGCCAAAGCAGGTGCCGCCCGAGCCGGACATGGCCGCATATTGCACGCTTTGCGCCTGTAAAAAGGCCAAAACATCCGCAATTTCGGGGCAAATTTTGAGCGCTGGGGATTGGAGATCATTGCCGATGGACGCGATGAGTGGGATAATCCCTTCCTTCTTACTTGACAGGAGAAAGTGGTCGAAGACTTGATGAGGGTGAAAACACACATTCTCAATAACACCCTCACCCGTCACTGCGTGACTCCCTCCCCCATCAAGGGAGAGCGGAAGCATTTCATTTTTGCCAGACGTTTCCCCATACACCCCAAACACCGCCGCCGTGGGCACGGGTTTAAGCGGATTGATCAGCGCAATGTGCAATGAAACAGGTAACGAAATTGGCTCAATCTCCTCCCCAATGCCGTGCATGATCAGTGGTGCACCATGCCAGCATGCAGCGCCATCAGCACCAATTTGAGTAGCAATTTGCACACATAATTCCGCAGGCACATCATGCGCCTGTTGCAAGCAGCGCAGCGCGGCGATTGCATCCATCGTGCCACCACCAATGCCTGAAGCCACCGGCAAGCGCTTGGTGAGGGTGAAGCGGCCAATGTTGAGATTGGGTATGGCGTGGCGCAGCAATTGCGCAATTTTGAGGATGAGATTGCGCTCATCATGCGGCACATCGGCAGCAAATGCGCCGAGCACATCCAGCCCGTAGGGGGCTGCAGGCCTGTAGGAGACCTGATCCCCGCTTGAATGGTTGCCAAATACCACAAGGCTTTCTAACAGATGATACCCATCTGCACGCTTGCCTGTGATGCGCAAGGTGAGGTTAATTTTGGGCGGAGCGGGGAAGGTGATCATATGTTATTACATCAGGGTTTCAGTGTCATCCTGAGGCTGTGCCGAAGGATCTCCCTAAAGTGGAGCGAGATCGGTAGGAGGTCCTTCACTGCGTTCAGGATGACATGTAAGTTCGTATTACTGCCCAACAGGCAACACCTCAAATAGATGCGTTTCAGTAGCTGATTGGGCGGGCTTACCCGCTTTGTTGAGGCCAAATTGCAATTTGAGTTCAAGATCTTTGATCAGTGCCGCTTCCTCTGGCTTGGCATTCAACGCATGTTGCCAATGATATTTGGCGTCCAATATAGCACCCGTGCGCCACAAAATATCGGCGTAATGGTCGATGATTGTGGCATCATTTGGTTTTTCTTCCACCGCAAATTGTGCAAATTGCAGCGCCTGCACCAAATTGCCCATGCGGTAATGCACCCACGCCAGGCTATCGATGTAATAGCCATTGCCAGGGCGCATTTGCACGGCTTTTTCAATCAACGCCTTTGCTTCAGGCAATTTTTTACCATTGTCCGCCCAAATATAGCCCAAATAATTAAGCAATGATGCGTCGTTCTCATGCAGAACATTGGCCTGCTCGAGGTCTTTTTCCGCCATTTCAAAATTATTGAGGCGCTCAAAACTCATGCCACGATAATAATAAATATGCCAGTTTCGCGGCTGCGGTGTAGGCAATTTTGCAATTGCGGCGCTATACTCACTCACTGCCAGCTCAAATTTTTTCTGTTGACGATAAAGCGAGCCCAGTGCCACGCGCGGCTCAATTTCATCGGGGCGATCGGCAATCAGCCGCTTGAGAATTTGCTCCGCCTCGACAGGCTCATTATTATCAAGCAAATGCGCAGCCAGCTCTAAGCTTGCAGTTTGCGCAAACACGGAAGTGGGCGCAATATGGCGGAACGCCTCCACCGCACGCTCTGAAACTTTGCTGTCGGCATACACCTCGCCCAGCGCCATCCATGCCACATCGAAATCGGGCTTGAGCCACACGCTTAAATACAAATACATTGCGGCGAGGTCTTCATTATCATCATGCGAAAGTACAGAGCCGAGATCGAAAAACACTTCCGCTGCGCCTTCAACACCTGTGCGCACAGGCGGTAGGAATGGCTTTTTTTGCTCTAATTGTGCGGAAATTTGTGCAATTAAAGGGTGTTTTTGCAAGGCATCAGGCATTAGTTTCACACGCGCCGTGGCATCATCCACACGCTGCGCCCGCGCCAACAATCGCAGCACCACCTCTTGCAAGCGCAGGGCTTTGGCATCCGCTGGCAGTTTTTTCAGGAGCGCCTCCAAATGCGGGCGGGGCGCTTTTGGCCCAGCACTATGCATATCTTCAATCAGGCTGGCATGGTATAGCGTATAAAGTTCCAACCAGTCGGGGCCCTTGAGTGCCGCCAAAATTGCCTGCCCTTGCACAGGCTTGCCTTGCGCTACCAGCACCCACGCCTGCAGCAATCGCGCAGTCACATCAGGAGTTTTTGCTTTGGCATCCGCAGTGGAAATTGCAGGTGTTTTTTGCGTCAATAAATTCAAGGCAGTAACGTTTTTGCCATCTTTAAGCGCTTTGACACTGAGCAATAATGCCGCGAGCTTATGGTCGGCTTTCGACTTCAGAATGCGGGGTGCGAGTTGTAATGCTTCGCCCAAATTGCCATCCGCAAAATTGAGCAAAAACGCCTTTTCTAAAATTTCTACATTTTTAGGGTCGTCGGCCATAGCGCGCTGAAAAAACACCGATGCAGTGGCATAATCGCGCTGATTTTGCGCATATCGCGCTGCCAGATAATTGGCCGAGAGGGATTCCTCCCCCGTGATCACCAATGTGTCGGCCTCGGATGGTGGGGCTTTTGGCGCGGCAGTGGCGTGAGAGGCTAGCGCTGTGCACATAACCCATGTGCACGCAGCTAACACTACCCCTCTCCCAACTGCTGTGCCCTCCGAAGCCCGTCGGGCGAAGGATGGGCGGGACAGGGTGCCTGAAAGGCGGGTGAGGGGGACTCTTAGAGCTTCACCCTCATCCGTCGCTGCGCGACACCTTCTCCCGTCAAGGGAGAAGGAAAATAGTGTAGATGAAAAAAAACGCAACACCCTGCCCCCAACCTGTCGATTCGCACTTTTAATGAAGTGCGCAACAGTGAACCCCTGTTCTTTTTTTCGCAAGGGAAAAGCGTGAGCGCCTCTATTGTTGACGCAAATGTGAACCTGCTTTAATGTTTTATCACTATAAGGGAAATGCTGATGTCAATTTTAAACACTGTAATTACAACACCCGCGCAAGGTCAGGAGCTTTATGCCTTTATACGTGCTGAATGTCTTAAAATTGATACTGAAATAAGACAACATTGTGCGAAAAATAGCATTGACTATGGCACAACTTGCTATACTGCAAATTGGGCCTCGCTTGCTAAAAACCCAAAAAATGCAACGCCTTATATGCTATATCGATATTCTCCAATTCTTAATATTGCCGAGAATGGATTAGGCCACCCACTGGGTAAATGGGCAAGTATTTTAAATGACGAGCGCGTATCTCTCGCTCGAACACTTTCTTTTTCTGAATGTAGCCTAGACCTACGAGCGTTTTTTACACCTAGCCACATAGCTGATAGCTTATCACCATTTCAGTATAAGCTGCCTGCGCCTATAAGGATCGACGCAGAGGGCATAGCACATTATACCCCTGCAGAATGCAAACAATATGTCTCGGGTTTGGTAAATCACCTGCGTTTAGAAGCACAAAAGGCACTGCCACAGTTAAAAGTCGTACTTAAGGAAGCCGGTTATCTTCCCGCACTTGTGCTCGCATGCACAGCAGGCATCAGCGCGTGGGCGGTGAGCCGCATTTCTAAATTGAATACGCAGGCTTAAGCTCGTATTTGGGGTGAACAATTGAGCGCTTAATACGGCTCGGTCTCGCCCTCATTCCCCACCAAAATCTCGCGCTTGCCAGTGCCATTCGCACCAGAGATGATGCCTTCTTTTTCCATCCGCTCGATGAGTGATGCGGCTTTGTTGTAGCCCACGCCAAGGCGGCGCTGCATATAGCCACGTCGCAAGGGAAAAGCGCAAAACCTTATCATGAATGGTTAATTCAGTATTAAACTTAAGTTGTATTTGAGTATATCAATTAGTAGTCTATACTTCCAAGTAAATTTGGAAATTGCTTATGAATTGCACGCGCTACACACGTAAATTTTATCAAGTGCCGCCCGCAAGTGGCAGCTCAACTCTCACCCCACAGGCTGGACACCCTAATTTTGATGCCATTTTTGCAATGGATTATATGCCGAATAATACGCGTCCAGATACACCCGAATATTTTCCGCAGAATAAAGATAGAATTGGGTATGTTTTTCATGATAATTCTCCTCTAAGGACCACTTGTGATTTATATCTTATCAACAATGATGGTTCATCAACACTTATAGCTGAAATGTATAGTGGCTGGCAAAATGAGACTAAAAAGTTTGACGTAAATGGAGATGGAAAAGCGGATACTGTTTCAGATATAGGATATGTCTGCAAGGAAGGCTACGTTCTGCATGCAGAATTAGCAAAAAACGAGAAAGAAAATAACAACAATCTAAATTCAAAAATAGAGCATGCTGATACTGCGTTCAATATGGAAGAAATTGCAAGTTTTATACAAGCAAAATACGGCGAAGACAATGATTATGGCTTTTATGGCCTAGTAGGGTATTGGACTTCTGAAATGCATAACAACCCAACAAAGCTTTTCTATCATGATATTAACCAAGATGGAATTCCAGATTTTGGTATACATCACAGGAAGCGTGATATTGATTTTCTAATTAGACCATTAAAAGATTACTAGCTTAAAAACTATCCCTCAATACGGCTCGGTCTCGCCCTCGTTCCCCACCAAAATCTCGCGCTTGCCAGTGCCATTGGCGGCGGAGATAATGCCTTCTTTCTCCATCCGCTCGATGAGGGAGGCGGCTTTGTTGTAGCCCACGCCAAGGCGGCGCTGCACATAGGATGTGGAGGGTTTTTTATCGCGCAATACAATGGCCACGGCGCGGTCGTATAAATCGCCCGATTCATCGCCATACGCCATAGAATTTTCAGCGGCCGATGCGCCTTCGTCTTCTTCCTCTTCGCTGTCATCTTCGGTGATGGCTTGCAGATAATCGGGTGTGCCTTGCGCTTTGAGGTGCTGCACCACGTGTTCTACCTCATCATCAGCCACAAATGGCCCGTGCACGCGGGAAATGCGCCCACCACCCGCCATATGCAGCATGTCGCCTTGTCCCAGCAATTGTTCAGCGCCCATTTCGCCCAAAATGGTGCGGCTATCGATTTTCGAGGTCACTTGGAATGAAATCCGCGTGGGGAAGTTGGCTTTGATCGTGCCCGTGATCACGTCCACCGATGGGCGCTGCGTGGCCATAATGATGTGAATGCCGGCCGCACGCGCCATTTGCGCAAGGCGCTGCACTGCGCCTTCAATTTCCTTACCCGCCACCATCATCAAATCGGCCATTTCGTCCACCACCACCACAATATAGGGCAGCGGATTGAGATCCATTTCTTCCGATTCATAAACGGCTTGGCCTGTATGCGCGTCGAACCCTGTTTGCACAGTGCGGGTGAGCGCTTCGCCGCGCGCGGCCGCTTCATTCACGCGCACATTATAGCCGTCGATATTGCGCACACCCAGCTTTGACATTTTTTTATAGCGGCCTTCCATTTCCTTCACAGTCCATTTCAGCGCCACCACCGCTTTTTTCGGGTCTGTCACCACAGGGGCAAGCAAATGCGGAATGCCGTCATAAATTGAAAGCTCGAGCATTTTCGGGTCGATCATAATCATGCGGCATTGCTCGGGTGTCATGCGATAGAGCAATGAGAGGATCATGGTGTTAATGGCCACCGATTTACCGGAGCCTGTTGTCCCCGCAATCAGCAAGTGCGGCATGCGGGCAAGGTCGGCCACCACCGATTCCCCGCCGATGGTTTTGCCCAAGCACAACGCTAGCTTCGATTTGGTTTCGATAAAATCTTTCGCGGCCAGCATTTCACGCAGCAGCACCACTTCGCGCTTCGCATTTGGCAGCTCAATGCCGATCACATTCCGCCCCGGCACCACGGCCACGCGGGCAGAAACGGCACTCATCGAGCGGGCGATATCATCGGCCAGACCAATCACCCGCGAGGATTTAATGCCCGGCGCTGGCTGCAATTCATACAATGTGACCACTGGCCCCGGCTTCACATGGATGATGTCGCCTTTCACGCCAAAATCATCGAGCACCTGCTCCAGCATCCGCGCATTATGCTCTAATTGCTCAATGCTGGGGCCAGAATCAACCGTTTTTGGCTTTGGGAGCGCCAGCAACCCAAGCGGCGGCATTTGATATTGTCCCGCAATCACACGCTGTGCGGGTTCGCGAATAATAGTGGGTTTGGCGGCAGGTGTCACCGCCACGGGGCGCGTGTATGCAGTCTGAACAGGTGAAGGGGCAGCATATTGCGGCTGCGGCGCATAGTGTTGCGGTTCGGGTGTATAATGGGGTTGTTCGTCATAATGGCTTTGCGGTGCGGCTTCATAGTTTTGTTGCACTTGGGGTGCATATCGTTGTGGTTCGGGCGCAAAATGCGCTGCTTCAAATTGCGGCTCATGCGCGCGGTAGCCATGCTCTTGATACTCAGCAGGCGGTTCATACGCCAGAGGTTCGGGCTTAATGCCAAAAAGCAGCAAAATGCGGGTTTTGAAGCTCAACAACAAGTGAGACAGCCAACCCAGCATATGCCCCTCACCCCCTTCGAGCGGGCGCACGGGCACCACACGCAATGAGGGCTCAGGATACATGGTATCGGCTTCAATTTTCAACTCGGTTTGTTTCTGGTCATGCCCATCCACATAAGGTGGTGCAATAATGGCCATGGCAAAGCCCAATGTGAGCATGGAAAGCGCCAAAAACACTGCACCAACCACCAAATTGGTGATGAATCCATCTAAACTTGGCAAAATCGGCGCAAGGGTGAGGATCAAGCTATCACCAAAATAACCGCCTAAACCTGTTGGAAGTGGCCAGCGCGGCGTGGTTGGCATGGCGGCCGCAAAACCGCAAACACATAGCAATCCCACCATCCATGAAAGGCCACGCCAAAAGCTTTGGTCAATGGTTTGGCCGCATAATAAGCGCCAGCTCCATGCAAATGGTACAAGCGCCACCGCCACCGCGCCAAGGCCAAACAGCTGCATCAACATATCAGCCACAATTGCGCCCGGCTTGCCCAGCCAATTGTGTACAGGGGCCGTGGTGGCGTGGGTGAGGCTTGGGTCGCCCACTTGCCATGTGGCCAGCGCAACACATAAGCCCAGCGAGAGCAGCAAAAATAGCGTGCCCGCCACCTCTTTGGTCCAACGCTCGAGCATATTAAGTAGCATGGAGTGCTCACCTGTAATATAGGAAATGGTATCGGCCTGACGCATAAGATTAAGGATCCCTGAAACGGATAGATTCGAGCGTCTATTATGCCATTACCATGGTTTATAAGGGCTTAATTTTTTTGATTGCAAGTGTTTGACATTTAAAAAATTTATGGTATTTATAAATTTAATTTATATTTTTTACTTACAAAATGAGGATTTATATGGACACGTTAAGCATTCTTGCAAGTTTGGCCGCAAATATTGAAATGGATAGCAGCGCTGAAAAGTTTGCACAACGAATAGCCACCACAGTTAAACAGTCAATTCTTAATGCCGCCCCGAACAACAAATCACTGCAAATTGATTATAAAAATTTTATAGTAAATGATATTCAAACTACATATGTAATGTGCAAAACTGGCAAAGAAAAATTAGAATTAGATGCCAAAACAAATAGAAAATTCACGAAGGTTTTAATTGGATATGACAAAACTGCAGGCGCTATTGTTTTTAGATTATTTAACAAACAAACTGCACCTGGTACATCTTGGTCACACGATGGATACGTGAATGTGATGAACCAAATTAATAAATGGGTTATTCATACTGAAAAATTAACTGCTGCATTAAAAGATATACGATTTAGTGCGCTGATTGCAGCGGCAGGGCTAGCCACATATTCTATTTTCAATTCATCCAAACCACCAATTGATGAAATAGCATAACAGGGCATTTGAAGCACTGCGCCAATGCCGCACGTGCACGACTACCCCCCACACCCCGCCGCCTTTTGCTCGGCGCTGAGTTTTTTCTTGATGGCGGAAGAGGCGTTGGGGTATTTGCGCAGCACTTCAGAATAGGTGCCGCAGGCTTCGGTTTTTGCACCGAGTTTATTGAGCGACATGCCCAGTTTCAGCAAGGAATCTGTCACTTTGGCGCCATTTGGGTAGGTTTGATAGGCCTTCAAATAGCTATCGGCGGACTCTTTGTATTTTTTGCGGTCATATTGTGCCTCGCCAATGTAATATTGCGCATTGGCGGCGCGCTTATCCTTGGGGTTTTTGGCTAAAAAATCGCGAAATCCCGCTTCGGCTTGGTCGTAATCTTTGCGTAGCAAAAAGCCATAGGCAAGGTCATAGGCATCTTGTGGGGCGCTTGATGGCGGCGCGGTGATGGGCGCCATGCCACCACCATCCTTGGCGGCCATTGCGGCAAGTGCGGCCGCTGCTTCAGGCGAAGCTTGCGGCGCAGCTGGTGCTTGCGTTATTGGGGCTGCGGGCGCCGTTGCGCTCGCGTCCTCAGTCTTTTTTGCGGGCTTGGCGGCACCTCCTGCCGCACCAGCCTTAGCCGATTCTAAATCCTTAAAGCGAAAATCCACATCTTCTTGAAAACGTTTTTGGCCATCTTCTAAGCGACGAATGCGATTTTCATATTGCTCGATCATACCATTTTGCTGACGGATCAGCCCTTCCAGCTGATTGATGCGCATATTCAGCTGCGCCTCCACCTGTTGAGCTTGGGTGGCTTGCTCTTGCTGGCCAAAAAATTGGGCATGGGCGGGGCTGGGCAGCGCCACGCTCAATGCCGCACTGGCCAGTGCAATTGCAGATATATAGTTCACACGCATTATGATTTCTCCGCAGATGCCACAAAGTAATGTCATCCTGAACGTAGTGAAGGATCTCCCGTAGTTCTAGGAGATTCTTCGGCTACGCCTCAGAATGACAGTAATCAACACCTAAATACAGGCAAAAATACGGCAGATCAATTGCCGCTCAGCGCAGTGACAGCGCGACGGTTTTTCGACCAGCAAGAGATGTCGTCACACACCGAAACGGGGCGCTCTTTGCCATAGGAAAGTGTGCGGAAGCGGCTTGGCTGCACGCCCTTAGATACTAAATATTCCTGTACCGACTGGGCACGGCGCGCACCAAGTGCAAGGTTATATTCGCGTGTGCCGCGCTCATCGGCATGGCCTTCAATGGTGGCGGTGTATTTTGTGTATTGGTTGAGCCACTGCGCTTGTTTGTCCAAAATGGCGCGGCCTTCCGCGTTCACATCGGTTTGATCTGTTTCGAAGAACACGCGATCGCCCACGGCAACGCTGGCAAATTCTTGCTTCGAGCCTGGCGCGCCATATGCGCCATTGCCAAAGCCACCTGCCCCGCCCGCACCAAAACCACCTGCGCCGTCTTTATTTGGGTCGGTTGAACAAGCGGCCAAAGATGTGGCCACAAGGCCGATAAGCGCAAGTGTTTTGAATTTTGTGAACATGATGATCCTCGTATGGTGAATGATTTCTGAACATAACCCATACCGCAAAGTTGTTATCAATTCGTTAGGAATATTCAAAAACTAAATCACTTATTCGTGTTCGGCCTTCAGTGGGCGCGCCAACAGAGCTTTCATCACCGCGTGCGGGGTAGTTTTTTCGGCGACAATTGCATAAATCGCCATCAAAATGGGCATATCAATCGGCAAGGTTGCGGCATGTGCACCAAATGCATGGGCGGTATGCACGCCTTCCACCAGCCCAATTTCGGCTTGCGCGTGCGCAACGCTTGCACCGCCGCCAATGGCCAGCCCAAAGCGATAATTGCGCGATTGCGTGGAGGTGGCGGTGAGCACCAAATCGCCAAAGCCTGAAAGCCCATGCAATGTGTGGTGCATCGCGCCCATATGCGCACCAAGGCGCAGCAATTCAGCAAAACTGCGCGCCAAAAGCCCTGCACGTGCGCTTTCCCCCAAGCCCATGCCCACCACCAGCCCTGCGGCAATGGCATAGACATTCTTCAGCGCGCCGCCCAGTGCCACGCCGGCCATGTCCACGCTCCAATAGGGGCGGAAATTGGCGGAATTGAACAGGACGCAGGCAGATTCCGCATCCACCTTGCGCTGCGCCGCTAGCACCACGGCTGTGGGTTGATTGCGCGCTACATCAGCCGCGAAACTGGGGCCCGACAGCAACACAGGCACACCGTGCGGGCACACTTCGCGTGCCACTGCGCTGAGGCTTGCGCCTGTGGCAATTTCATAGCCCTTAGCCGCGATAATCAGCGGTGTATGCGGCGCAATATGGGGGGCATACGCCTGCAATGTGGCGCGCAAGGCCTGCGCCGGCACCGCCAAAACAATTGCATCAACGGCAGGCAATTGGTCAGAAATGGTGATAGCGTGGGGAATATTCACGCCCGCCAAATGGGGCGATTCCCGATAGTACGTGAGATAGTTGAGTGTTTCGCCCTGCCGCGCCGTGATGTGTACCGCATTGTCCGCCGCATGCGCCGCCAAGGCCAACGCCACACCCCATGCCCCACCACCTATGATTGCGACTGATTTCATGTTGCTACCTTACGCTTTGATTCCCGCAAATGGCAATTTCACCGCATTCGCATCCAGCGGCCAGCGGGCGCGCACAGGTGCTATGAGCGTATCGACGAGACCATGCTGAAGTCGCTCTAGCCCCGCCCATGCGATCATGGCGCCGTTGTCTGAACATAAATGCAGCGGCGGCGCATAAATGGCGGCATTATTACGGGCGGCCAGCTGCGCCAGCGCCCCGCCAATGGCCGCATTGGCCGCAACACCGCCTGCCACGGCGATGGGCAATGTGCCCACTTCGGGGTGTTGTTCGCGGAACAGCGCAACGGCACGCCCCACACGTTCCACCAAAATGGTGCACACCATGGCTTGAAACGTGGCGCACATATTATTGATGTTGTCTTCTGTCATGGGCTGATGCTTTTCCGCCAGCATGCGCACTGCCGATTTGAGCCCAGCAAATGAGAAATTACAGCTTTTGTCGCCTTGTAATGGGCGCGGCAGGGTGAAATGCGTGGCATCACCCAACTTCGCGCGCGCCTCCACCTGCGGGCCGCCAGGGTAGCCCAGCCCCAGCAATTTAGCCACCTTGTCGAAGGCTTCGCCCACGGCATCATCAAGCGTGCTGCCAAGGCGGGTGTAGTGCCCCACCCCTTCCACAATGAGAATTTGCGTGTGCCCGCCCGAAACCAACAACAATAAATAGGGGAATTGAATATTATCTGTGAGGCGCGGCGTGAGGGCATGGCCTTCAAGGTGGTTCACCGCCAAAAACGGCAATTTTAGGCTTGCCGCCAGCGCTTTGCCGAACACAAGCCCCACCACCAAGCCGCCGATCAACCCCGGCCCTGCCGTGGTGGCGATGCCGTGTAAATCGCTGAATTGCACCCCCGCTTGCGCCATGGCAGCGCGGGTCACCTCATCAATCACCTGCGTGTGGGCGCGTGCGGCAATTTCAGGCACCACACCGCCATAAGGCGCATGGGTGGCACTTTGGCTCCACACCACGTTCGAGAGGATGGTGCCCTGCCCCGTAGCATCACGCGCCACAACGGCGGCTGCGGTTTCATCACATGAGGTTTCAATACCGAGGATCAATTGACGCATGTTTTCACTTGGAAATTGAGGGCCAGCATGATAGCTGGTGCAGCATCTTCTTATACAAGGATTGCGCACAGTGCAAACAAAAGCGCTTATTATGGGCACTCGCGGCTCGCCTCTCGCCAAAGCACAAGGCTTTTTGGCAGCGGGTTTGTTGCCCCATATGGAATTTACGCACCAGTTTTTCACCACATCGGGCGACCAATTGCTGGATAAGCCGCTGGTGGAATTTGGCGGTAAAGGCCTGTTTACGCGCGAATTGGATGATGCATTGCTACGGGGCGAGATCGACTGTGCCGTGCATTCCGCCAAGGATTTACCGGCGCAATTGCCAGCGGGTATTGTGATGGCGGCCGTATTGCCGCGAGAGGACGCTCGCGATGTGTTTATCGGCAATAATGGCATGAAATTTACTGATTTGCCCCATGGCGCCCATATTGGCACGGCATCGCTGCGCCGCACCGCACAAGTGCAGCGCCTGCGGCCAGACATCACAACAGGCCTGCTGCGCGGCAATGTGGGCACGCGCCTGCGCAAGGTGGCGGAGGGTGAATTTGACGGCACATTATTAGCCGCTGCGGGGCTCCATCGCCTCACTCTTATGCAATCTGAATATGAATATTTGCCGTTCGATTCCTTCATGCCCGCAGGTGGGCAAGGCTTTTTAGCGATCACTGCCCGCGCTGACGATACAGCAACTTTGGCGCTTTTGGCACCGCTCAACCATGCGCCATCTGCCGCTATTTTGGGGTGCGAGCGTTCATTTTTGCATGCATTGGGTGCGTCTTGCCGCATGGCGCTGGCCGCACATGCCAGTATTTCAAGCGACACAATCCTATTCACAGCAAGGTTTTATGCAAGTGATCCCGCCCAAGATGCAACCATTTCCCATAGCGGGCCATTAACCACAAGTGCAACCGTGGGTGCATATGCGGCTAAAGTCTTAATTGACCAGTCGGAGGCTTTGCGCGTATATTTAGCGCAATGACCTATTTGATCACGCGCCCCCAACCTGAAGCTGATCGCACCCGCCGTGCGCTCGACATGATGCGTTTGACTTCGCATGTGTGCCCGCTACTCACCTTTGAGAAGTTGGAGTTCATGTTACCAAAGCCTTCAGAAATTGCGGGCACAATTGTGACCAGCACCAGTGCGTTACGCGCACTCAGCGATGAACAAATCAAACCTCTGGTGAATTTACCCGTGCATTGCGTGGGGCGCTACACTGCCATAAACGCCCGCAAGGCCAATTTTCGCCATGTGGATTTTACAGTTGGCAATGCTGAGGATTTGATGGAGCGCTTGCTCCAAACCCCTGTGACCAAACCCTATTTATACCTCACAGGTGTAGATCGTAAATCGACCATTGAAGACATGTGCGCACAGCACAGCGTGAAATTGTTTCTGTGTGAAACCTATAAAATGTTGCCACGGGAGCAAATCTCGTTTTTCACACTTAGCCAGTTCAAAAAAGGTGTGTTCACTCATGGGTTGATCTATTCTGAACGTACAGCGCATATTTTAATCGACCGCCTAACGGCCTATGGATTGATGGATTACGCCCGCACTATGAGATGGTTTTCCCTCTCACAGCCGATTGCCGATGTATTGACAAAATCTGGCTTGCACGGCACTTGGGCAGCCGAGCCTTCGCATGAGTCCCTCATGGAATTGGTACAGTCAGAAAAAGAGCGCGAAAGCAAAGAATTGATTGCGCAACCTGCGTGATCACGCCTATTATAAGCTCAAACCATATGAGCCTATAATGAGCGAAGCGGACGACCCCACCCCACAAATTGAAACCCCTAAAAGCCGCCCTACACACAGCAGATTGCCTGTGGTAATGGGGAGTGTCGCCACAATATTGGCGCTTATGGCCAGTGGAATTTCAGGCTATGTGCTGCTGAACCCATCACCAACACCGACTGCTGTGCCAAATGTGAGGCAAGACCCCGCCATCGCCCAATTGCAGCAAAAGCTAGATGCACTGGCTAGCCAATCGCAAGATACCACAAAACTTGCGGCGCTGCAGGCCAATATCACCCAATTGCAAGCGCGTATTGTGCAATTGGAAGCGAAACTTGAAACACAAATTGTAAAGCCCAATATTGACACAGCCCCCCTCACCTCACGGCTTGAAGCATTGGAAACGGCCGCGCGCAAATCGCCTGTTGAAGCCCTGCCACGTGAAACAAAACTTGTGGCATTGCATGCGTTTGAGCTGGCATTTGAAGCGCGCAAACCATTTGCAGGTCAATTGAAAGCGCTGCAAGGGGCGTTTGGGATTGAAACTGTGGATGCTCAATTGCTAGCAGCGGCGGAAAAAGGCCTGCCCACGGCCGATGTGCTGCTGGCTGAACTGACGGCAAAAAAAACAGCCGTTTCGGCCATGCTGGCGCCCCCCCCTGCGGATTTGTGGGAGGCGTTCACCCAAAAAATAGCCCGCTGGGTGGTGATTGAGAAAAACGGCGCATCGCTCACTAGCGCCACGGGCACGCTCGACCAAATGGAACGCGCGCTCAAAGCTGGGCATTGGCACAAATTGCCAGTATTGTGGCAAAAGCTCTCGATCCCCGCGCAAGAAACTCTGCCAATACTCAAATCCGCCATTGCCGCGCAAATCGCTGGCGATGCACTGATTCATAGCAGCTGGCGCGATGTGCCCAGCAAGCCGCCCGCTAAAAACTTGAGTGTACCCCAATGAAGCGATTGCTTGTTTTCTTGCTGATTTTGGCTATTGCGGGCATTGCGCTGGCCAATTTGGCAGGCTTTGAGCAGGTGGAAATTCGCTGGCAAGACTACACAATCGCAATTCACCCTGTGGTGCTGGCGGCTGGGTTTTTGTTGTTCGTAGTGGTGGGTGATATAGTTTGGCGCATGGTGGCGCTGTTTATCGCCTCGCCCAAACGCTTTTCAGCCATGTTGCGCGGCTTACGCACTCGAAAAATGACCAATGCCACCCATAAAGGATTGTTGGCCTTGGCGCTGAACGATCCCAAAACATTGCAGCAGGCCATTGATACCTTATCGGCAAAATCCGATATTGCACCCATCAGCAAATTATTGGTGGCAGTGGGCACCCAAAATTTGAACCCGTACGCGCCATTGCCAGAGCATATTGCGCTGCAGTACCCTACATTGGCGCTTAAGGCCAATATTCAGCATGCCATGAATGATGGACAGTGGGACAACGCACATAATTTTCTCCAGCAGCTGCAGGCAGATGTGCCGCATGCCCTATGGGTGCAATCGCAGCTATTTTTGGTGGCGGTGCGGCAAAAGCAGTGGCACACCGCGCGCGATGTGCTGCCGCAATTGGTGAAAATGGGGGCATATACCAAAACGCACGCCACACAGTGGAAGGCGGCACTGTTCACCATTCAAGCCTTGACCGACACGCCGCAGGGCACAAACACCACTCGCAGCGGCTTATTGAAAGACGCGCTCAAATACGATGCCGCATGTTTGCCTGCGATGATCTGCCACGTGCAAGACCTCATCGCTCGTAAGGAATGGCGCGCTGCTGCCAAGCTGATTGAAACCACATGGCGCACATCGCCGCACCCGCATTTGGGGCAAGCCTATGTGAATGCACGTGCAGGCGATTCCGCAGCTGACAAACTCGCCCGCGCCCACGCACTTGCAGCGCGCAATCCAGATCATTTGGAATCCGCTCTATTGCTAGCGCAAGCAGCTTTGCAAGCGGGGCGAGCCGATGATTTTTTGGCGACATTGGCACCACTCACGCAAGTGCCAACGCAGCGCGTGTGTTTATTGCTGCATGCGTATGAACATTCGCGCAGCCCAAGCAGCCCCGCCGCGCGTGAATGGCTACTCAAATCAATTGCCGCACCAGCCGATGCAGGCTGGGCGTTCGAGCATGTGCTGGCGCCGCATTGGCATATTGTGCACCCAATTACAGGGGATGTGTGCCTACCGCATTGGCATTCTGGTATCTTTGAAGGTACTGTGATGGCTGGCACTGCCAAACTTTGGGGCACACTTCAGGCCGTTTCGCTTGCTGCTGAACACACACCTGCATTATTACTGGAATGAGTTCCTTTGAATTGCGCACATCATCTACGTATGCCGTTCTCGTATCATGTGATCATCTATCAATGTCATTGCTAGGAGCTACCTTGCGATGAATTGTCACTTGAGTGCTGGCAAAGGCGGAAGCAATCCAGAGATGTCATCCTGAGGGTGAGTGCGGCGGCGAAGCCGTAAAAAGGCGCCAGTGGCGCGTTTTTAGCAAACGAACGCCGAAGGATCTCCCAGAATTGGAGTGCGGTCGGCGGGAGATCCCTCACTGCATTCAGGATGACAGCAACTGGATTACCGCCCTGATAAGAATACTCTCGTAGTGATGAGCCAACATCAAAAAACCCGCCCTTGTTTTCACAAGAGCGGGCTGTTTTTTGTACACGTTACGCAATGCTTAGAATGCGTAGACCAATTTTACACGCACTTGATGACGTTCGAAGTTTGTCAGGTCAAGGTTGTCGCCGGTAACGCCTTTGGCTTTACCAGACACTTGTGGTGTCCATGCAGCGTTAAAGCTAAGATTATCGGTAATACGATACAGGAAGTTCGGGCCAACGAATACGGCATGGCCAGCTTTGTTGTTCAAGAACGCACCTGTGTATGAAGTGAGGTAACGCGCTTCAGCACCAACAAAAAATTTGTCGTTCACTTGGTAGGCCAAAGCTGCAGATGTATTGATGTAAGATGCTTTTGTGAATTTTGTACCAGCACCAGTGACTTTTGTTTCGCCCAAGCCGTAGAATACGTTCCAAGTTGCATATAATTTGTCTGGGATCACAACTGCGTCAACAAAAGCTTTAAATTCGTTGCTATAGCCAGTTACAAAACCGCCAGCCAATGCATCAATGCGGTTCCAACGTGGTTCCAATGAAAGTGATACAGCGATTGGGTTGGTTTTTGAGCGTTCTACAATACGGTAGATTACTTCAGCCGAAACACCATCCAATTCAACACGGTTACGGTCTACACCAACAGCTGCTGTGTTTACATTATGCTGAGTTGTAAAGAAGCTTGCTGCTCCGTAAAGATTGTTGCCCAAAGTTGCATAGAATTGTGTTTTCAAGCCAAAGGATTCATATTTACCATTTGCTTTGCCAAAACGGGTTGTGCTTTCAAGCGCAACACCACAGTCACCTATAGCGCCAGTATCTGTGTAGTATGAGAAACCAAAAATGTCTCCCGCTGGAATTTGTGGAATTGTGCTAGCTGGGCCAGATGCAGCAGGTTTTACGCACAAGCCGCCCATTTGAGGGGCTTTAATGACTTTGCCTTTGCCTGGAAGATCCGCGGCTTGAGCAGAGCTAAGCGCTGCAGCCGAAAAGATAACGGCCGATAACAGTGCGGCTTTCGTGGATTTATTAAACATGAGACGTCCCCTTAGGTTTTTTGAGTTCGAGATTCAGAATTTTTCTTGCGCACTGCAGCAAAAAACTAAACACGTATAAAACTGCGTGTAAATAGTTAAAAACTGGTAAAAATACCTTACGCAGTAACAAGTTTCCCCAAATGTGACATTATTGCAACACCTGCAGCACTGTTGCTACATTGCTGTTAAACAATTGAAGATAGGTGTCAGCCACTCCATTTTGGTCTGTTAATGCGTCTGTGTGCAGTTTTCCACCTATTTTTGCACCAGATTCTTGTGCGATTTGTTCTAGAATTTTTGGATTCGTAACAGAATCCAAAAACACGGCACTAATTTTTTGGCGTTTTATGATCGATATTAATTTTGCCATATCTTGTGCCGTTGGCTCTGAGTCTGTGGATAACCCTTGCGCTGTATAAACCTTCAATCCATAGGCCGCAGCAAAATACCCCATAGAATCATGCGACATCACAATTGTTTTGCGCGAGGTGGGTAAAGTCGCGAATTTTGCTTTTGCATCCACATTGATGGATTCAAGCTGAACCGTGTAGGTGGCCGCACGTGTTTGATATTCAGCTTTCCCTTCAGGGTCGGCCTTGATCAACGCATCCCGTATATTGGCCACATATTGAATGCCATTGGTAACATCATTCCATGCGTGCGGGTCTGGCAGCGCTTTGTCATGCGCATGTGCATGAGAGGTTTCCACTTCTTCTAAATGACGCACCACCACGCCGCGAGAGGCCTCAAGGTTTATGGCTTTGGTGCCTGAAGTTGAGATGAGTTTTTGAATCCAAGGCTCGAATCCCAAGCCGTTGCTCACAATAATTTGCGCATTGGCCAGTGCTTTAGCGTCTTGCGCCGAGGGTTGATAGCTGTGTGCATCGCCGCCTGCGCCCACAAGTGTGGTGACCTGCACGCGCGCGCCGCCCACTTGCTGTACAATATCGCCCAGAATTGAAAATGTAGCAACCACACGCACAGGCTGAGCGGCAAAGGAATTAGGGATAGCGCTGATCAAAAATATGAATAGTGCAAGAAGTCGCTTCATTTTTTGCCTCCAGTATTGAGCGATACCGCGCTAAATACCGCGGTTAAAAATTACTGTTATAATATATCATAACATATGTCAATGCCATTTATCCAGATCATGAAAAAAAACGCCCAGATTGCTCTGAGCGTTTCTTTAACCTGTAACGCAAGACTAAAAGCCTCACATTGAAAGTTATATCATTCAAACATAAAGCCATTACCACTAGATGGTAATTTTGGCGCAGGGAACTTCGCTTTCTTCGCATCATTTGCGGAAGGAATCGCAAATAATTCATCAGGAATACGTGTGTGTGGGTCATCTTCACGATGGCGTTTGATGAGGGTTTTGCTGGCTTCACCGAAGTAGAAGCGCACGCCGCCATATACAGCGCGGTAATTGTCCTCACCCGCACGGCCTTCGGCATAGAGTGCAGGCACTACGCTGCCAAATTTATACGGTGTGAGATATTCCAAACCACCAGCAGCAACATGCTTGCCGCCAACATAGCGATGGCCGATGGACATACGGAAGTTGTCGATTGGGTACAGTGCCATATCCGCAAATGAGAACACACGGCCTTTAATGTCGCCCGCTTCATAACCAACAATCGCCTCAAACGAAACGCGGTTGAAATACAGCTCACCTTCCGCACCTACGCGGCCAATTTGAATGCCCGATTTTCCGCCAGCGCCCACAGGGCCAAAGCGTTGATCCGCATATGTATAGCTGCTGTAAATACCGGCTAAAGCTTTGCTGGGGTCGCGCCAAAAGCCGTGGCCAGATACGCCACCCACAAAATCACCATTGAATGAACCAGCAAGTGCATCCAGCTGAACGCCATAAGCGTTGCCGATTGGAGCAGAGATTGACCCGATGCCATAGCCTAAGCCATTACCGTTAAGCGCACCACCACCAAGATCTAATTTACCATTGAGCGCCGAAACCGCACGCATCGGGTTTGGTGAAATGCTTGGGCTTGCTGCAGGCAAATCGGCGGCCATTGCAGGTGAAACTGCAACGCCGAGCGCGCCAATGAATGAGAACAGGTGACGTGTCGTTTTCATGATCTATTTCCTAATAATTCGTTAAGCTGCTTTTATTGATGCTCAAGTTCTATATGTCAAACTATTTATTATTTGGTGGGATAAATTCTGTGCATTATCCCACACCGCTTCAATATCTGCACCGCTGCACCAATCACTCGATGCGGCAAGTCCACGCGCTGCATCAAAATATGGCTTCATATTGTGTTGCGCGGCGTCTTGCGCACGTGGTGCCACAACTGCATAACGCCAGCGATGCGTAGAGATATAGTCAGCTGTTGTACATGAAATGCCTGTGACCATTTCAAACTGCGACACCAAATAAGATTCCGCCTCTTTCATATCATCATTTATATGCACTTCTGCCCAATCATTATGTGTGTGCACAACACAGGTTGTAAGTGCGGCATTACGGCCTGGTTTTGTTGAATTAACATATACCCATTTCAAAGGACTATTGTGCACCTTTGCTGCAATCCATTGATGTTCCCAAGGGCGATTAAACCCAATCATCAGCGTATAGCACCCCACCATTTGGGCCTGCTGGAAAACATCTGGCGACGCATGCCCTGCAAATAATGTGGCGGTTTGTGCAGCTGGCGCGGTTGAAATCACCAAATCAAACACACCGATATGCACACCGTTTTTGTCTATTAAATGCCAGCCATCAGCATGTTTTTCCCCCAATGGGGCAATTTCCGTATTCACTTGCACGGTGATGGTGTCGGCAAGATGCTTGCACAGGCTATTCATATTCGGGCTGGCCACATAATGCGGTTCAAACCACATGCGCTTGGTGGTTTTTTTGCCTGCCTCAAGCGTCACCACTTTGCCCGCCCACGGGGTTACCAGCCCACCGTGAATAAGCGGCGCCAAATAGGCCTGAAATTGAGGTGATCGGGCAGTGAATGTGGGCACGCCATGGTCGAAATAATACGGGTCGGCATAGCGTGTGCTCATCCGGCCACCCACGCCACGGGCTTTTTCAAACACGCTCACGTGCGCCACATCCTTAAGCGTGTTGGCCAGTGTGAGGCCTGTGAAACCCGCGCCGATAATCGCAATTTTTAACATGTCATCTGCCTTAATATTGATAGACTGTTCACACCCTTGCCATAAAATTCACCACTTGCTCATCGCATTGAATATCGGCGGGGGTGACAGCGCCACGTATAGCTGATTTTCCAATGCACGCGCTTGGCACCCAATCCGCAAAAGGTGATAGCCCCCTGCACTATAGGTAAATGTTGGCACAATCAGCAGCTGTGCACCCACTTGTGCCAACGCACGCGCCAATAACAGAAATTCGCTATTATAGCATATCACAATGCCAAACACCAACGCCATGTGTAACATGGTGCGCATCATCGGCCGCTGCAAATTTGCGCAAATATTCTGCCTCATGGGCCAAATCTATAGTAGTCATAACACTCAAACATTATTTTTGTTCAGCTGGCGGGACGATATTGTTATAATTGTCGTAGAAATTACCGACACGGCTATGCGGTTTTGGGCATTTTTTGGATTGACCCAAGTCTGCCAAAACATGATTTCGCGCCTTTAAGCTTGATAACTCACTGCGTTCAGAGCCTTTTAAGTCGAGGAAAAATAATGTTGGAAAAAACACAACCGATGCAGCAGTGAGAGCAACATTTTTGACATTTTGCCCCAAGCGCTCGCCAGCGGTTTCAATAATGATAGTTTCATTGGCATAAAATTCACGCGCTACACTAGCACAATTCAAATTTTGGTCGCCATTTTTTGCAATTTCATATTGCCGCGCTTCACGCCCAGCACACGCAGTTAACGTGAGGGTGATAGCAGCCAATGTAATGATGTTTTTCATGCGATTTCCTCTATTTTTCAAAAGCTTTGCAGCGAAACTTTGGAGAGTCAAATTCTATTTGTAATTTTCTACAAAATATTGTTGGTTGTATTATGCGCTATATAACAGGTGGGTCTCACATGAAAAAATTGAATTTCGCAGTATTATCTGTTTTGGCTTTGGGATTGACGGGGTGTGTAAGTACTAACACTAGCCCAGCGGCAATTAATAGGCAAAAAACGTTAGAAAGCAATGAAAAACAATTAGTTGCAGGTAAATTACCTCATTCATTTAAAGAGGCATTTGTATATGGGCTTATTTTAAGAGATTCATCCCGCGATCGCACTACACAACAATCATATATTAGTAAACCTTCAAACACTACAGGCCAAAACAGTTCATTTGGTCAACAATATCAATCTGTTACTATCAAAGTTAAAGGTATTAACCTTATAGATCAAAATCCATTTGAAGAATGCTTATTTGTTCAAACAAGTAAAGGCTCATTGTCTGGTGGAGAAATTTTACCAAATTCCTTGAATAGTTGTGAGGAAGCAAATATTGATATTATGCCAGAAATTAGAAAGGCAAGAAATGAAATGGAAAAAATGTATAAATCATTTGCAGATGCGAAAAAAAACAATAGTAGCAAATCAACACTGACACCCACTATTAAAAATGGAAGATAGAAAATATATTAAATTCAATATATAATCATTAATGGAATCGCGGCCAAGTAGTAAGCGGTTAAAAGGGTTATCACGCCTCACGCTCTGCCCATAAAATTCACCACCTGCTCATCGCATTGAATATCAGCAGGTGTGACAGGCTGCTTCAACGCAATGCCTGTGAGCGTTTTGCAGCGCGACAGCGCCACATAGAGCTGCCCAGCGGCAAATGCGCCCGTGCCAAGGTCGATAATCACCCGCTCGAGTGTTTTGCCCTGGCTTTTGTGAATGGTGATGGCCCATGCCAGCATCAGCGGAAATTGCGTGTAGGTGCCCAGCGGCTTTTCTACAATCTGCTCTTGGGCTTCATCAAACTCATAGCCGATGGTTTTCCATTTTTCAGGCTTCACATCATAGGTGATGGGTCCCACCCGCACGCGGATGATTTCGGGCGAAATCGCCTCCACAATGCCAATACTGCCGTTCACCCAGCGGGTTTCGGGGTCATTTTTCACAAACATCACCTGCGCGCCAATTTTCAGCACCAGCTGCTCTGGCGCGGGCAACCGCCCTGCTTTCAGGCCAAAATCGCCGCTCATTTTGCCATCATAGGTGCGCGGTGCGGCGGGCAATTGCGCCAGTTTTGCGGCGTTCAGCCCATCGGCCAACGCATTGGTGGTGCACAACACCAGCGTACCCGGTGCAGGCGTAGCGCGGGGGTGATGGCGGGCATTGAGCACCTCTAAATCATCAGAATCGCACTCGCCCGAGCGAATGGCGTTGAGCACGCGGATAAATTCTTCATCATTTTGCCGATGCACCGTTTCAAATTGCACAGTGTGAAAACACGCATCGGCATAGCCTTTGGCGGAGAAGAAAAACGGCGTCTCATAATGCTGGCCATAAAACTCACGCTCGTGATTGGCAACAATCGGCGGCAGCTGGAACAGATCGCCGATCACACACAGCTGCACCCCGCCAAATGGCTTGTTATTCTTGCGCGCCAGCCGTAGCGAATGGTCGATCCCGTCAAAAATATCCGCCCGCACCATCGAGATTTCATCAATAATCAGCAGTTCCAGCTCTTTGAGTACGCGATTGCGCACTGGCTTCAGCTCGGCAATATTCACAAATGCGGGCTTGAGCCGAAAAAATGAGTGTATGGTTTGCCCCGCCACATTGAGCGCCGCCACCCCTGTGGGCGCCACCACCGCAATTTTTTTAGCGGTATTTTCACGAAAATAGCGCAAGAAAGTTGATTTGCCCGTGCCCGCCTTGCCCGTGAGAAAAATATTCTCCTGCGTGGTTTCAAGCAGCGCAAAGGCCCGCGCAAACTCGGGCGTGATGGTAGTTTCAGGCGCGTTCGTTATGGCCAAATCAGCGGTAGATGTGGTGGAAAGTGTCATTGCTTGTGCATACAGCACATTTGCAGCAGATTCGACATGAATTTATTAAGTGGCGCTAAAATTGCCTGCGATGAGGAAACTGGAAGAGAGGATGGGATTCGAACCCACGGTACGTTTCCGTACACACGCTTTCCAAGCGGGCGCCTTAAACCACTCGGCCACCTCTCCACTAGATCTGTGCCATAGCTATTTTAAGAGCCAATGGCAAGGGGATTATGAGCGTTTTTTCTTTACAACAAAATGACATTACATATGCTTCCGCTATGAGCAAAAACACAATCACTATGCAACACCTCAAAATTGTCTGCCGTAGTATGCAGGAACTGCGCAAAGCAGGTATGACAGAAAATTTTGCGATCCGTCATCTTGAATTTCTTACGAATAATTATGCAAAACAAATAATTATAGGCAAGTTATCGCCTGACCATGCAGATGAATATGCTCTTTGGTCAAAAGCGGCGTTGAGCGCAAAGATAGAAAACGTTGATTTCAAATATGGCCAATATTTGCGTGTTGAACACGGTACACCAAGACGTAAATTCGCACGAATTGTTTTAAAGGCGCATGAAGACGAATGTCTTACCCAAGAATGGATGGATGCCCATTGTCAGGCACTATGGAAAGTTGCTGTCATTACGCACGAAGAAGATAAACGTCTCAATAGAGTTGCAAAGCTGATATTTGATACCCCTGAAGCAAGGTGGGCAGCGGCGGGAATTGAATTCTAACCTCACAACCCCTCTATACACTGCTCCCATTCGGCCTGAACTTTGGCAATTTCGATCACCAATTTATCGAGAGAATCCTGCAAGCGTTTCAACTGTTTGCCATCGCCAGTAGCGCATTCGGCAGCAATTTCATTCTCGATGTCGTCCTTGCGGCCTGCAAGCTCTGCCAATTTATGTTCGAGTCGTGCGGCGTCTTTCTCAGCTTTTGTGCTGTTTTTATCAGCTTTCTTAGGCTTTGTTTCAGCTTCGCCCTTGGCGGCATTGCGCTCCATGCGGCGTTGATTGGTGATGAGTTTGCGGTATCCGTCCAAATCATCGTCGTAATCTTGCACGCGGCCATCGGCCACCAACCACAGCCTATCGGCCACACATTCCACCAAATGCGGGTCGTGACTCACTAATATCACCGCGCCATTATAATTATTCAGCGCCTGCATCAAGGCTTCGCGCGCATCGATGTCGAGATGGTTGGTGGGCTCATCGAGCAACAGAATATGCGGCGCATCATGGCTCATGAGACAAAATAAAAGTCGCGCCTTTTCACCGCCCGAAAGCTCGCCTACGCGAGTCTCCACCTTGTGCCGATCAAACCCAAAACCGCTGAGCATAGAGCGAATTTTGGTTTCCGCTTGGCCATACATCGCCGTGCGCATAGTTTCCAGTGGTGTGATAGTCACGTCCAATTCATCGGTTTGGAACTGCGCGAAATAGCCAACACGCAGCTTGCCCGATTGGTTGATTCTTCCAGCAAATGGCGTGAGTTTGCCCGAAAGCAGCTTCACAAGGGTGGATTTCCCGTTACCATTAGCGCCCAAAAGCGCAATACGGTCGTCACAATCGATCCGTAATGAGATGTTTTTCAAAATTGGCTTGCCCGGCAAATAGCCTACATCCACCGCATCAATCGAGATCATTGGCGAGCCAAGATCCTCTGGGCTGGGGAACGCGAATGCGGTTACGCGTTCGGCCATCACCGCGTCGACAATATCCATTTTTTCAATGGCCTTCAGGCGGCTTTGGGCTTGGCGCGCTTTGCTGGCTTTGGCGCGGAAACGTTCCACAAAGGCCATCATTTTGTCTTTGGCGGCGGTTTGCTTTTCATGCAACGCTTGCTGATTCATTAATCGTTCGGCACGGCGGCGCTCAAATTGGTCGTAATTGCCTGTGTAATGCACAAGTTTTTTGCTCTCAAGGCTCACAATTGTGTTCACCACCTTGTTGAGCAAATCGCGGTCGTGCGAGATCATAATGAGGGTTTTATTAAACTTGGCGAGGTAGTTCTCTAACCACACAATGGCTTCAAAATCCAAATGGTTGGTGGGCTCATCCAGCATCAGCAAGTCGGGCGAGATAAACAACACCGCCGCCAAAGCTACTCGCATCCTCCACCCGCCCGAAAAGTCGGAAATGGGGGAGTTTTGCGCGGCTTCATCAAAGCCAAGCCCCGCCAAAATTGTAGCGGCGCGTGCGGGCGCATCATAGGCGCCAATTTCATCTAGCCGCGCATAAATATCGCAAATGCGCTGCACATCGTCGCAGGTTTCCGCTTCTTTCAACAGGCTGGCGCGTTCTGTGTCGGAATTTAGCACCACATCAATCAGCAACGTGTCATCATCTGGCAAATCTTGCCGCACCATGCCCATGGTCATGCCCTTGGCAAGCGCGATATCGCCGCCATCGCTGGCAATTTCGCCAGCGATCAGCTTAAACAGCGTGGTTTTTCCCGTGCCGTTGGGGCCGATTAACCCCACGCGATGCCCTGCAGAAAGCGTCATTGAAACATCATCGAGCAGCGTACGCCCGCCAATACGGAAAGTGAGATTTTGAACGGTGAGCATAAGTGTGTATTTCTATACAATATGGAACAGATGGGTTCGCATAGGCGGTTGTATAGCAAAAAGCAATAAAAATACCAGTTGAATTTTGCTGCGATGCAATATTTTTTAATGGATGAAAATTGCTAAAATTGTAATTATTCTGACAAAAATTGTCTAAAAATCTAGGTATGCTAATTTTGCATAGGTGCACTGCAGCATCAAGTGTTTTCTTTTGAAACATTTTAGAATATAAGTGTGAAAGAAAATAATCTACTTTGGAGCATATTTTATGAAAATACCAAACGCAATCGAAACTGGCAGTTTTAATGTTGACCCGCGCGATTTTTTTGATGTTGACGGAAACGCCATAGTCGCTGGCGGCTCAGGCAGTAGAGTAGGTTTTTACGGACGACTTGGAAATCCTTCTGTCACACATTCAATTGGTGTGAGGCCAACTTCCATTGCTAATGCGGAACCTAATGTTTCTAAGTTATTCTCTAATGTAGCAACACTCATCACTGAAAAAAATACACCAATTTTGATTGGATTTTTGGCACTTGCAGGCATCTTAGCATTTGGACTGAGCAAATTCTCTGCCCAAAAACAGCAATGGGATGCGTAAATCAAAAATATTTAAACAAAATGCGCATTAACTTTAAGGATAAAACATGACCGTTACAATTAACTCAATCTTACCTAATACAAGCTCAGCATACCAAGGTCTGATTATAAACAATCCTTTAAATAAATATGATAAAGATACGATAAAATATGCACTTGATACCTTTAATCAAGCCCAAAAAGACTTTGGGAATGGATTGCAATTTCATAACTGGGTCAAGGCTGTAAATACAAAAAAATTACTTACTGGCTATATGAGCCTACCAGCCGCACGAAATGAAATTTTCTCTATTTCTTTAGCGGTTTTTGCATTAGCGGGCGGCATGCTCGCATATTTCAAAAATCGCAACACCCCAAAAAACTGGGCATAACACCCCACACATATGCGCGAGCGAGGTACAAAAGGGGCAGTTAACTGCCCCTTTTTTGCGTTTATTCCACCATACCTTTCAATTGATACAGCAATTCTAGCGCAGCTTTTGGGTTCAGCTCATCTGGGTTAAGTGCTTGAAGTTTGCCTATAATTTCGCTTTGCCATGGTGCCAAAGCCTCCACTGCAGGGGCAGCCTCTAGCGCGGCAAAGAGCGGCAAATCGGCCAATAAATTGGCGGGGGTGCTGCGGTCCATGCCTTTTTCTAGCCGCTTGAGCAGCGTGCGGGCCCGCTCCACCACCACTTTGGGCAAGCCAGCCTTTTGCGCCACATGCACGCCATAAGAGCGATCGGCTACGCCCGCTGCCACTTGATGTAAAAACACCAGAGAATTGCCCCATTCCTTCACCAACACGTGCAAGTTTTGCATACGAGGCAGGCGCGATTGCAGCTGCGTGAGCTCATGAAAATGAGTCGCGAAAATAGTGCGGCATTGGTTGGTTTCGTGCAAATGCTCGAGCACCGCCCATGCGATGGAAAGCCCGTCCCATGTGGCGGTGCCACGGCCAATTTCATCCAATATCACAAAGCTATGCGCCGTGGCTTGGTTCAAAATGCCGGCAGTTTCCACCATCTCCACCATAAATGTGGAGCGGCCACGTGCCAGATCATCCGACGCGCCCACGCGGGAAAATATCCGATCCACCACGCCGATGTGCGCCGATGTGGCGGGCACATAGCTGCCGATATGCGCCAGCAACACAATCAACGCATTTTGCCGCAAGAATGTGGATTTACCACCCATATTCGGGCCTGTTACCAGCGCAATTTGCCCCGTTTGTGCACCACCAAAAGGGCTTAAATCGAGGCTATTGGCGATAAACGCCCCTGCATTGGCCTGCTTCAGTGCGCGCTCCACCACCGCATGGCGGCCGCCATCAATATGCAACGCCAAGCTTTCATCCACGCGCGGGCGTGTCCAGTTCAATATCGTCGCCACTTGCGCCAAATTCAGCAGCACATCTAGCTGCGCCAGCGCCTCATGCAAGGCTTTGAGAGCGGCGGATTCCTCCATAATGGCGGCGCATAAACCCGCAAAAATTGCAGATTCCCTAGCGATGGCCTGTGCGCCTGCGCTGGCAATTTTGCTGTCGAGCTCAGCCAATTCAGCCGTTGAAAACCGCGTGGCATTGGGCAGAGATTGCCGCAATATAAAGCGTTTTTGTGCATCCTCGCGCAAGTAATCGCCAAATTGGCTTGGCACCTCTATATAATAACCCAGCACATTATTATGGCGAATTTTCAGGCTGCGAATAGTGGTTTGCGCGCGCAAATTGGCTTCCATTTGGGCAATAATCTGGGTGGAATGGTCGCGCAAGCTGCGTATTTCATCCAATTCGGCATCAAACCCCGCGCGAATATAGCCGCCATCGTGCGGGCTCAGCGGAGGCTCATCCACCAATGCGGCATTCAGGTGCTCGATCAGCTCCATCGGCAGCAGCTTCAACACAGCTAAAATTTCTTGCAGTAGGGCAATATCGGTGCACTCCACGCGGGCAAACAGGGTTTCAATCTGCGCTGCAATACTCAATGCACCAGCAATAGCGCGCATATCGCGCGGGCCGCCACGCTCCATGCTCAACCGCGTAAGGGCACGGGCAATATCGGGCGCTGCCTTCAAGCACGCCCGCACCGCACTGCGCCATTTTTCATGCTCGATCGCAAAGGCCACCGCATTTTGGCGCGCGTGGATGGTGGGCAAATGGATGGTAGGCTGACTCACCCAATCCAGCAGCAGCCGCGCGCCCGCACCTGTCACGGTTTCATCCACCACATGCAGCAACGAGCCCGCAAATTGCCCCTGCAAAGTTTGGGTGATCTCTAAATTCGCGCGAGTTGCAGCATCCAGCAGCATATTATGGCTGGTGCTGGCCTGTTGCGGCGGGCTGAGCGGCACATTCAGCCCCTTTTGCGTGCGCTCAATGTAATATAAAATGCTGGCAACGGCTGCGGCTTCCACCACTGTCAGCGTGCCAAACACCTGCGCGTCCACCACATCATAATAGGCCGCAATGCGGGCGTTGGCCTGCGCACCCTGCAGCTGCCCCGTGGGGTAATGCGCCATTTGAATGGTGCGCGCGGCGCATAAGGCCTTCACCTCGTCGATATTCACGTTGCACACATCGGGCAGCAATAATTCAGCTGGCTGCAGCGCCACCAGCAAATCCGCCGCTTGATCGGCCGGCACGCAGCGCACCACAAATTGCCCGGTGGAAATATCGGTGCAGGCCACGGCGCAAGTTTTGCTATCGGCCGCAAACGCCAATGCGCATAGCCGACTAGGACGATTTGGTGTAAGGAGCCGCTCCTCTGTCAGCGTGCCAGCGGTGACAATCCGCACAATATCACGCGCCACAATGGATTTATACCCGCGCTTTTTGGCCTCCTCAGCGGGCTCCATCTGCTCGGCCATCGCCACGCGAAAACCCGCCTGAATGAGCTTGGCCAAATACTCATCCACCGCATGCACGGGCACGCCTGCAAGGGGAATGTCCTCCCCCAAATGCTTACCGCGCTTGGTGAGCGTCAGGCCAATGGTGCGGGCGGCATCAACCGCGTCTTCAAAAAACAGCTCGTAAAAATCCCCCACGCGGAAGAACAGCATGCAATCAGGATTTTGCACCTTCAGCGCCAAATATTGCGCAATCAACGGCGTGGCCTCTAGGGAAATGTCAGACATAGCGAAAATCTAGTCAATGCCACGGGTTAAGGATAGCGCAAAAATGCACTGCAGCTGAAATTTTTAGCGTTACATCGAAAAAAACCGCCGCTACGCAGGGGCAAACGGCGGGTTTTTAACGCAATAGATTTGAGCGAATATTTACGCCTCAAAACTTTGGGCGGGCTTTGCGTTAAAATAGCTCCACAGCCCCAATGCACCCGCCCCCACAAGTGCGGCAGCGGAGAGGACGATTTTATGACTCGCGCAAAATGCTTTCCATTTCGTAATCGCTATTGATGCAAGCTGTGCTCTGCTCCCATGAGCTCCTATTTCAGCGAGTGACTGAGTGCACACCACATTCACATCGATATTCGCATTCGTTCTAAAATTGGTGGCATTTTCAAATTTTCCCGCCGAATCTTTAAGATTAGCTCCATGCAGCTGGAGTATGTTTTCGAATTGCTCCTTCACAAATTTCGCAAAGCCTGACTTGTTTTGTTCTTTTATAAACATGTTTTCTAATAATTGATGCCCACCATTAATATATGCAGATGAGGCTTTTTCAAATGCATCACTATGAAAACTAATCATGTCCGCTCCTTAAATATGAAATATTCTAACTTTTTATTAGTACTTAAATACAAAACGCATGTCAACCATACTTGCTTGCAAATTGACAACACCAATTTTACGAGCCGCGCCGTAAATTCAAAAATGCCCCGCTGCACTGCAGCACATTTTGCAGCAAATTTGCAAAGGTTTTCCACATATCCTGCCTTGCTTTTGCCACACGGGCGATGCTAAACAATCAGCTTGAAAAACGAGCGAGCATCACAATATGGCTAAAAAACCCCGCCCACAATTTACAGAGCAAGAAGCGTTGAATTTCCACTCCATGGGTCGCCCTGGGAAATTGGAAATCACCCCCACCAAGCCGATGGCCACGCAGCGTGATTTGTCGCTAGCCTATTCGCCAGGCGTTGCTATTCCTGTGCAGGCAATCGCGGACAACCCCGAGCTTGCGTATGAATATACCACAAAGGGCAACATGGTGGCTGTGATTTCAAACGGCACTGCCATTTTGGGATTGGGCAATTTGGGCGCATTGGCGTCAAAGCCTGTGATGGAAGGCAAGGCCGTTTTGTTCAAACGCTTTGCCGATATTGATTCGATTGATTTGGAAGTGGATACTGAAAATGTGGATGAAGTCGTCAACTGCATCCGTTTCTTAGAGCCCTCCTTCGGCGGTATTAACTTGGAAGATTTTAAAGCACCTGAATGCTTTGTGATTGAAGAACGCCTGCGCGAAATTATGAAAATTCCTGTGTTTCATGATGATCAACACGGCACCGCGATCATTTGTGTGGCGGGGCTGATCAACGCGCTACACATCACGGGTAAAAACATCAAAGATATTAAAGTGGTGGTGAATGGTGCAGGCGCAGCGGGTATTGCCTGCCTTAATCTCATCAAATCACTTGGTTTGCCCAATGAAAACGCCATTATGCTCGATCGTGACGGCGTGCTGTATCGCGGCCGCCCCAAAACCATCAACCAATGGCAAGCCGCACACGCGATTGATACCGACATCCGCACATTGGCTGAAGCTATGAACGGTGCGGACATGTTCCTTGGGCTTTCGGCCAAAGATTGCGTCACGCAGGATATGGTGCGTTCGATGGCGCCAAACCCCATTATTTTTGCAATGGCCAACCCCGACCCTGAAATTCGCCCCGAACTGGCGCATGAGGTGCGCGATGATGTGATGATGGCCACTGGCCGTTCAGACTATCCAAACCAAGTGAACAACGTATTGTGCTTCCCTTACATTTTCCGTGGGGCGCTCGATGTGCGCGCAACCACCATCAATGAAGAGATGAAAATTGCCGCGGCCAATGCCATTGCGCAGCTGGCGCGTGAAGATGTGCCCGACGAAGTGGCCGCCGCTTATGACGGTGTCCGCCCCAAATTTGGCGCGCAATATATTATCCCTGCACCGTTCGACCCACGCCTGATTTCCGTGGTGCCCGCTGCCGTGGCCAAAGCAGCGATTGAAAGCGGTGTTGCCCGCAAAACGGATATGGATTTCGACGCCTATAAACTCTCTCTTTCGGCGCGGCGCGACCCTGTGATGGGCACATTGCAACGCATTATTGAGCGCGTGAAACGCAACCCAAAACGCGTAATTTTCGCTGAGGGTGAAGAGGAACAAGTGATCCGCGCCGCCGTGAGTTATGCCAGCCAAGGCCTTGGCGAACCCATTTTGGTGGGGCGTGATGAGCGCATCAAACCGCTGGCGGAAGAGGCTGGGCTGGACCTGCGCGGCGTAAAAATTATCAATGCACGCCTGAGCACCAAAAATAATGAATATGCCGAATTTTTGTATTCACGTCTGCAACGCAAAGGCTTTTTGTTCCGCGATTGCCAACGCATGATCAACACGGATCGCAATCATTTTGCCGCCACCATGCTGGCCATGGGCGACGGAGACGCGATGGTGACAGGGGTGACCCGCAATTATTCTGTGACATTGGATGAAGTGCGCCGTGTGATCGACCCAAAACCTGGCCACCGCATTATTGGTGTGTCACTGGTGCTGTCTCGCGGTCAAAACGTACTGGTGGCCGATACGGCCATTGCGGAATTGCCTGATGCCGAGGAAATTGCCGACATCGCCACGGAAGCGGCAGGCGTTGCGCGCCGTTTGGGCTACGAGCCACGCGTGGCGTTGCTCGCCTATTCCACATTTGGCCATCCACATGGGGAACGCTCGGAAAACATGCGCAAAGCCGTGAAAATTCTTGAAAAACGTAAAGTGGATTTCGAATTTGAGGGCGAAATGGCGCCAGATGTTGCCTTAAATTATGAAATGCACGCCACCTACCCCTTCAATCGCCTCACTGGCCCCGCCAATGTGTTGGTGATGCCGGCCATCCACTCGGCGGCCATCACCATGAAAATGCTGCAAACCCTTGGCGGCTGCACCGTGCTGGGCCCATTGCTTGTGGGCACCGATAAGCCCGTGCAAATTGTGAACCTTGGCGCAAAAGACAGCGACATTGTGAACATGGCCGCGCTGGCGGCTTTCAACATCGGGGGCTAAAAAAGAATTCTAATGGGCTGCAAACCGCTTGTTTGCAGTGCTCCGATGCTCACGTACCTTAAGTACGCTGCGCTTCGGTGCGCGCACCCAAGCAATTTTCGCCACATTACAATCCTTTTTAAACTCAACCTGCTCAGGCGGAGCTGAGGCGCGTTTTTAACCTCGAACGCCACGAGCTTACGAGGGGCTGGTTCAATCTCTCAACGTCATCCTCGGGCTTGACCCGAGGATCTATTTAAATAGCCGATAAGAAGATCCTCGGGTCAAGCCCGAGGATGACGGAGCGGAAAATGCCCATCTCCCTTGTTACATGGAATATCAACTCGGTTCGCTTGCGTGTGGCGTTGGTGGAAGAGTTTTTACGCAACCACGCGCCAGATGTTTTGTGCCTGCAGGAAATCAAATGTGTGGACGAGGCCTTCCCCACCGAAGCGTTTGAGGCGCTGGGCTATAATTGCGCGGTGTTTGGCCAAAAAGGCTTCAATGGCGTGGCAATTTTGAGCAAGTACCCTGTAGACATTGCCCATAAAAACCTGCCCAATTTCCCCGACGAGCTTTCCCGCTATATCGAGGTGGTGGTGGAAATCCCCCACACTCAACTCTTAAGAGTAGGCAACCTATACGCCCCCAATGGCAACCCGCTGGGCAGCGAGAAATTTCCTTATAAGCTGGCATGGCTAGAGGCGCTGGCGCAGCACGCGCAGGCCACTTTGGCGTTTGAAGAGCCGTTCATTCTGCTGGGCGATTATAACATTATTCCGCATGAAATTGACGCCAAACAGCCCGAATTATGGGCGGGGGATGCGTTATTCCAGCCGCAATCGCGCGCGGTGTATCAACGCCTGCTCAACCTTGGCTTTACCGATGCCTTGCGCGCCTGCGCGGATGAAAGCGGGCTGTATACATTTTGGGATTATCAAGCCGGCGCGTGGTCACGCAATAACGGCATTCGCATCGACCATGCATTGCTATCCCCTCAGGCCGCCGACGCCCTCCATAGCGTGCGCATCCATAAGGACGAACGCGCCCGCGAAAAACCCTCCGACCATGTGCCTGTGGAAGTGGTGTTGAATCTGCAGCCGAGGTGAACTACATGCTTGTTTTCATTGATGAAAGTGGCGACCCCGGCTTTAAAATCGGTTCATCTCATCATCTAATTATCAGTCTTATAATTTTTGATGATTACGATGAAGCAGACCGAGCTCGTGAACAGATGTCAATATTATGCCATCAACTCAGAATTAAACCAGAATTTCGGTTTAGTAAATCAACAGATGCCACTCGACAGGCATTTTTTGAATTATGTCAAAATTTCAATTTTAGAATACGATGTATAGTGATGCAAAAACACAAAATTTATTCACATTATTTGCAAAATCATCCCGCTCCGTTTTATAATTATACTTTACGGCAATTAATTGCCCATAGCGCACTTGTTTCAGCAAAAATTCGGATTGACGGCAATGCAAAGCGAGAATTTCAAAAGGAAGCGCAATCATATTTACGTAGAGAGGCTCCTATTGGCGCCGTTGCAAATGTGAAATTTGTAGATTCAAAAAAGGAACCGTTGATTCAGCTTGCCGATATGGTCACAGGAGCATTTGGGCGTTCGTATGCAAATGATATATTGAAACAAACGGATACATGGCATAGTATGCTTAAAAATAAGATAGAAAATATATGGATTTTTGAGTAAAGTCGCCTCAGATTTCTAGACTTAGTGCTAAGTCAGGAATTCCATACGGAACCGGTTCGAAACCCGAGGCATTCTTCAAGTACCATCTTCTACAAAATGTTGAAAATGTCAAGCTCTGAGTTTTTCTTCAAGAGATTTAATTTGCTCCCCTCGCAAAACCCCGCTAGACCATTGCAAAAAACGAGGCACACTATGAGCGAATTATGGATGTTTCCTGGCCAAGGCAGCCAAGCGGTGGGTATGGGCAAGGCGTTGGCAGAAGCCTTTCCTGTGGCCAAAGCGGTGTTCGATGAGGTGGATGATTGCCTCAACCAAAAGCTTTCTGCCATCATGTTTGAAGGGCCTGAAGCGGAGCTGACCCTCACCGAAAATGCGCAGCCAGCGCTGATGGCGGTTTCAATCGCTGTGGTGCGCGTGCTGGAGCAAGAGGGCAATTACAAACTGGCACAAAAAGCGAAATATGTGGCGGGGCATTCTCTGGGCGAATATTCCGCACTGGCCGCTGCAGGTACATTTTCATTGGCGGATGCCGCGCGCTTGCTGAAGATTCGCGGCAAGGCCATGCAGGCGGCAGTGCCTGTGGGCGTGGGCGCTATGGCCGCCATTTTGGGGCTCGATTTAGCGGATGTATTGGCCATTGCCACGGCAGCGTCTACTGAAAAAGAATTCTGCGAAGTGGCAAACGACAATTCCGCTGGCCAAGTGGTGATTTCAGGCCATAGGGCGGCGGTGGAGCGCGCTATGGAATTGGCCAAAGCCAAAGGTGCCAAGCGCGCGCTGGCACTGCCCGTAAGTGCGCCTTTCCATTGCAAGCTGATGGCGCCAGCAGCCGATGCCATGGCTGATGCGTTGGCGAATGTAAAAATCAACGCCCCGCTGGTGCCAGTGATCGCGAATGTGACCTGCAGCCCATTGAGTGACCCGCTGACCATCCGCGATGCACTGATCAAGCAAGTGTGCGGCACTGTGCGCTGGCGTGAAAGCATGAGTTTCGCGGGCAGTGCGCTAGGCGTGCAGCGCTTCGTGGAGCTGGGCAGCGGCAAGGTTTTGGCGGGGCTTATAAAACGCATTGTTGACGGCAGCGAGACGATGTCGTTAAGCTCACCGCAAGAGATCGACGCGTTTTTGAAGGGCGCGCAGTAACGATTCGTCATCCTCGGCCTTGAGCCGAGGATCCACTTATGTGACAACCCAATAGATCCTCGGCTCAAGGCCGAGGATGACGCAGTGAGGAAAGAACATGTTCGACTTAACAGGCAAAACGGCATTGGTAACAGGCGCAAGTGGTGGGATTGGCAGTGCAATTGCCCGTGCCTTGCATGCACAAGGCGCGACTGTGGCGCTTTCAGGCACCCGTGCCGTGGCGCTGCAAGCATTAGCCGAGCAATTGGGTGACCGCGCCATCATCGCGCCATGCAATTTATCGGACTCAACAGCGGTGGAAGCCTTAATTCCGGCAGTGGAAGCGCAATTGGGCGGGCTCGATATTCTTGTGAACAATGCGGGCATCACGCGCGATATGCTGGCCATGCGTATGAAGGATGAAGATTGGTTGAGCGTGATTGACATCAACCTCACCTCGACCTTTCGCCTGTCGCGCGCTGCATTGAAGCTCATGTTACGCAAAAAATCCGGGCGTATTATTACCATCACATCGGTGGTGGGGGTGATGGGCAATGCAGGCCAAGCCAATTATGCAGCAGCCAAAGCGGGGCTTATCGGTATGAGCAAATCCCTTGCGCAAGAGGCCGCAAGCCGCAACATCACCATTAATTGTATTGCGCCTGGGTTTATTGAAACCCCCATGACAGATGTGCTCAATGAACAACAAAAAGATGGCATTATGGGCAAAGTGCCTGCTGGTAAATTGGGCAAGCCAGAGGATATTTCGGCGGCGTGCGTATATTTAGCCTCCGATGAAGCCAGCTATATCACTGGTCAGACTTTACATGTGAACGGCGGCATGATTATGATTTAATCATCATACAGATGAGGGCGACATGAGCACGGGTGAATTTCTCCATAACCGACAAATTGAACCTTTTGTGTCGCTTCACAAACAGTTCATCTCACCCGCTGAACATGCTGGTATTATGGCGCAGATACCGAATATCAGCTGGGATTGTAACCTGCCAACGGATAATGTTTGGTATAATCGCTATGTGCATTACCAACATATGATGCCGCAATTGCAGGCCATTGTGGGGCCAATTCGCCAGCGCGTGCGCCAGCAAATTCAGCACGATTTTGGTGTAACACAGCCACTATACGCCGACACGCTGCAAATTGTCCGTTGGGTTGAAGGGAATATGCAACACCCCCATGCAGATGCTGAGCAACTTGACGGATCTGCGCATCCATTTCCATGGCGCGCGTATGCCTCTATTATTTATCTCAATGATGATTTTGAAGGCGGGCAAATCTATTTTCCGCAACATAATTTAGAACCAAAAATTGAGCCTGGAATTTTAGCCTTTTTTCCTGGCGACCGCAGGTTTATTCATGGCGTGAAGCCTGTCACAAAAGGCGTGCGCTATACTATCGCCAGCTTTTTCACTTTCGATGCCAGCAAATATGATGGGGCACCAATTTAAATGCTAGACGTAAGCGCAGGCTTGCGTCACACTTGAGTTATGCCAACCAACCGCCTTTACAGCAAAGTCACAGACATCCCAAATCTCATTCCGCTGTTTCCCATCAGCGGTGTGGTGCTGCTGCCGCATGGTGAATTGCCACTGAATATATTCGAATTGCGCTACTTGGCTCTGGTCGATGCCGCACTGGCTACAAATCGCTTGATTGGCATTATCCAACCCAATCTCAGCACAGATGAAGACCACCCCTATGAGCGTATAGGCTGTGTGGGGCGCATTACCAGCTTTCAAGAAACTGGTGATGGCCGCTATTGGCTTGGCCTCACGGGCTTAGCACGATTTTATGTGCATGGGGTTATTCATACTGAAGCCCCGTTTTTATCAGCTCGCGTAGATTACACGCCATTTGCAGGCGATTTATACGATATTGCACCCGAAATGCACTATGACACCGAACCCTTATTCACCAGCTTGCAAAGCTTTTTTGAAGTGCAACAGCTTGATGCAGATTGGCGGGCCTTGCGCAGCGCCCCTGTTGAAACCCTCATTTCAGCCATGGTGACCGTACTTCCCATCACATCGATTGAAAAACAAGCCCTGCTCGAGGCCGACAGCACCGCAAAACGTGCAGAACTCGTGATTGCCCTCACCGAAAGGCTGGTGGCGCGCACACATGGAGGCAAATATAATGGATTGCAATGACACCACCCCATCTGTACAGAATATCGACCCAAAGATGCTGGAATTTTTGGTGTGCCCGCTCACTAAAGCAACGTTGCGCTATCATGCCGCCACGCAAGAGCTGGTTTCCCCTGCGGCGCGGCTGGCCTACCCTATACGGAGTGGCATCCCCATTATGTTGGCCGAAGAAGCCCGCCAACTCACAGATGAAGAACTGCGCACATTGGTGTAAAATATAGAGTTTTATTTGGCGGAGAGGGAGGGATTTGAACCTGTTTGAATGGGCTTGAGCATTCAAACCAACATAAAACGGGGGTGATTTTTATAAAATTACTGGCGGAGAGGGAGGGATTTGAACCCCCGATGAGCTTGCACCCATGCCGCATTTCGAGTGCGGTGCATTCAACCACTCTGCCACCTCTCCGTAACTTGGGTGCTCGTATCAAAAACATAGCTGAATGTCTATGATTGAATTTAATTCAAAATGCCTGAAGCGCATTTTAGGCACTCTGCCACATCTTTAAAACGCATTGCCAAATCTATTGCGCGTGTCTGTGTAGTTTATGTTGTTAACTTGGCCACCAATTTGCGGACAATTGGCGCGATTAATAACACGCACGGAAACGCCACAATCCATGATGCCGCCCACGCCTGCCCCCATGCGCTGAGTGTGAACGCATCCACGCCTGTGTTTTTCAGCACGCTTACACCCGAAACGATGAACGACATGATGATTGAGAGCAAAAATGCAAATAGCAAATGGCTATGCCTCGGGTGAATGATCGGCATCAAACGCTCCTATTGGCTCAAAATCAGCGCATACATCAATAATCTGGCTGTTCGCCCATGCCTTTCAGCTTGGCAAACACTTTGGCCACATCGATTTCGTCCTTATTGGTATTGCTATAATCATGTGAGTCGTGCGTGGTTTCTTCCGCTGGAAGCAAAGTTTGACCCGCAGATTCCGCAACAACAGGGCGATGTTTGGCCGATTTTGAAACTTCCATATCGAGCTCCAACTGCGAGCATAAGCCTAATGTCACAGGGTCTTGCGGCGTGAGCGATGTGGAATTCCAGTGTGAACGATCGCGCACGGTGGCAATTGTATGCTTGGTGGTGCCGATCAAGCGAATGATTTGCGCATCTTTAATTTCAGGGTGGTTCCGCACAATCCACAAAATGGCATTTGGCTTATCCTGACGACGCGAAACGGGCGTGTAACGTGCACCTTTACGTTTTTTCTCTGGCACACGATATTTCGATTCGGCCAACCGCAGCACATGCGCACCATTAGACTCACCCAATGCAATTTCCTCACGGGTGATTTGCCCACTTTGAATGGGATCGTGCCCTTTAATACCCGTTGATGCATCGCCATCAGCAATTGCCTTCACTTCAAGCGGGTGCAATTTACAGAAGTTTGCAATTTGGTCGAAGGTCAAGCCCGTATTATCAACCAACCAAATGGCGGTGGCTTTGGGCATCAATGGTGCGGGCTGCGACATGTTCATTCCTTATGTATGTAATACCACGCATTTTATGCGTTGGCACGAGCGACTGCGAAGCGCGAAGCGTAACTTAAAACTTGGCGCGCAGCGATTCCAAGTTTTTAATCCCAAAAGTATATGACCCTGCGATATGCGCCACCCCTTCTCAAGGCGGCCCACCAAGCAGAATTCTGTATGGAGGATACGCGCTTATATGCGCGTAAACCGCTGATGTCAAGAATTGAATTTTGAATTGAGCAAAAATCCCCTAACTCTCAGAAACAAAGGGGAGAAATTAGTTATTATTTAATAAAAAGCAACATTATTACATTAAAAACTAACAAAAATTCATTATTTAAGCAGAGTATTCAATTTATATGTGATTAATACACATATATTTCAAATATACTTGATTCATATCAAGATCACTATACATAATATACATATGCTCATGGCTGTGAATTATATGCGTTGCGTATAAATATTGACCTGTGAGGATGTTATGGGTGCTCAACTTGCCTTTCTAAATCCAACAAAAACGCCGCCCAAAATGCGCAAACTGGCGGGTCGTATTGCACCAACAAATACGGAGCGAACCTTTGGTTTTGATGAGCTTATCGTTTCGAAAACCGACCTCAAAGGCCGAATGACCTATGTGAATGATGTATTTTTACGACTTGCGGGCTTTACAGAGTATGAAATGATTGGTGCGCCACATAGCGTGATCCGCCACCCCGATATGCCGCGTTGTGTGTTCAAACTGCTGTGGGATTGGCTGAGTGCTGAGAAAGAAATTTTTGCTTATGTCAAAAATATGTCAAGCAATGGCGATTATTATTGGGTGTTGGCGCATGTTACCCCCAGCTATAACAAAGACGGCACGCTGTGCGGCTATCATTCAAACCGCCGCAAGCCCGCGCGCAATGTGATCGATCAGATTATCGCACCGCTTTATGCCGATTTGCTGGCTATTGAAAAGACTCACACAAACAAAGATGCCGGCATGAATGCTGCATTAGAAAAACTCGTTGAAATTCTCACCCTTAAAGGCACAAATTATGATGAATTTATCCTCTCTCTCTAAGGCGCACTTGAGTGTCACACTGAGCATAGTGACAATATTCGCCAATTTAATCGGTCATGAAATGGGCGTGCTGAGCACATTATCCATGTCTGTATTCCTTATTCTTGGTGTGCTATTAAGCGCGGCCAGCTTTTGGTATATCAATGTGAGCGATAAGAAAATAGAGCGCCTGCAAAATATTGTCCTAGCTGTTGCGCAGGGTGATTATGAAGCCCGTGTCATTGGAATTGATGAACGTGGTAATTTTGGCAATTTAATGCGCGCTATCAATGAGCTCATCGACCGCTCGGACTCGTATGTGCGGGAAACCACTGCCGCCATGACCGCCATTTCACATAATCGTTACACGCGCCCAATTATTGAGGTGGGGATGGTTGGCGCATTGCTTCATGGGGCCAAAGCCATGAATTGCGCAATCAACATGATGGGCAATAAGGTTGCGGAATTTCGTCGTGTGACAAACCATTTTGAAACCCAAGTGCATAATATCGTTTCATCATTAGGGGCCGCTTCCGACGCGCTTTCAAGCACCGCTGGACAAATGGACAGCACCGCAAACGACACCAGCCAAAAAGCGACAATAGTAGCCGCCGCCGCTGAAGAGGCATCTGCAAATGTGCAAACTGTTGCCGCAGCAGCAGAACAATTATCTGCCTCTGTCACCTGCATTGAGAAGCAAATGCAACACACAAGCTCTATTACTCAAAATGCTGTATCTCGTATCATCGAAACGCAAGACTCTGTGCGCGGACTGAGCGAAGCCGCTACAAAAATCGGGACTGTAGTGAAGCTCATCGCCGATATTTCTGACCAAACCAACTTATTGGCCCTCAATGCCACGATTGAAGCGGCGCGCGCTGGCGAGGCAGGCAAAGGATTTGCTGTTGTTGCGCAAGAAGTAAAGGCGCTCGCCGCACAAACAGGCCGCGCCACCAGCGATATTGCTGCACAAATTAGCGGGATCCAAAACGCAACACACCAAGCGGCAGATCATTTTGTGGAAGTTGAGAATATCGTGAGGGATGTCAATAGCACCACAGCCTCAATTGCACATGCGATGCAAGAGCAAATGCATGCCATTTCAGAAATCGCCAATAGCGTTACGCAAGCGTCTATTGGCGCGCAAGAAGTCACAACACATATTCATGATGTGTCTCATGCTGCGGGGCAAACCCTTTGTGCGGCAACAGATTTACTGCACTCTGCAGGCAATTTATCTGAAGAATCCACCACACTCAAGAACGAGGTGAACCATTTCCTTCACGAAATGCGCAAGGTGGTATAACCGCTAAAAGCCATATAAAAATATGCCATAAAAATAAATCAAAAAAAACTACGAATAAACCGTAAATAATGAGTAAGGACTCTTTGCGGACGCGCGCAAATCAGGCAAGTTGAATGTGATTCGGGGACGTTCGCATGAAGATTCAGCTTCCAAAGAGAAGCATACTGGGGAAACGCGCGCAGCGCATAGGCACAGGTCTATGCTTGGCAGTGTGCGCCCCTCTCAGCGCAACTTGGGCCCAGTCGATCGAACCCATCGCGCAAGCCCCCGACTATTCTGCGATTATGACAGGCCTGCTCGTTGGTGTGAGTGGTTTTACATTTTTTATCGCCAGCTTGTATTGGAAACAGCGCAATATGCGCATGCAGTGGCACGACAGTACACAAATGAACACTTCGGTGCTCAAATCACGGCTTTTGCGTCTTGAACGCACTTTGATGCAGTCGGGCCTCATCTATGTGATATGGACTGGCCGCTCCCCCGTTGCTGAAGTGCTAGGTGATGTGAAGATCATTGATAACCTGCCAAAGAACCATCTCGTCATCCCAAAATGGGAATGGCTCAATAGTGCAGACCAAGACGCATTGAGCGTTGGCATTGAAATGCTGCGCATTGCGGGGGACACATTCTCATTTGAAGTGAACACCACCTCTCATCAAAAGCTGATTGCGTCGGGCACCGCGCAAGGTGCCGATATTATCGTGTGTTTTCGTGTGGCTCAAGCGATTGACACCCAGCAAAACGCTCCATCTCAAGCATTGCGTGCACAAAATACAACGCAAATGAGTGCGATTCAAGACCACCAATTTTTTGCCAACAGCCAGCATCCTGCATGGATTCGTGACACGCAAGGCCAGTTAATATGGGTGAATTTGGCCTATGCCGAGGCTGTGGAGAGTACGTCTACTGAACGTGTTGTGGCCACACAAACTGAGCTGCTCGATAGCGAAGGGCGCGCGTTGATCGCACAAGACATTGCCAATAAAGGCATTTGCAAAAGCCGCCTCAATGGCGTGATGGCCTCCAACCGCTGCGTGCTGGAAGTGTTTGAAACCCGCACCGATGCGGGATCTATGGGTATGGCGATCAATGTAACCCCTTATTTGGCGGGCACACAAGATTTAGAACGCCAGCTCAATGCCCATAAGCGCACATTGGAGCATATTCCATTGGCGGTTGCGGTGTTTGGGCGCGACCAAAAAATGGTGTTTGCCAACGCCAGCTTTGAAAAATTATGGGGCCTGAACCCCAGCTTTATTGCCGAACAGCCCACGGAATCCCGCTTTCTCGATCACTTACGCGAACATGGCTTATTGCCTGAACAAGCGGATTATAAGCGCTGGCGCACCCAACACCTTGATATTTATCGCGCGGATGCAGTGCAAGAAGATTGGTGGCATTTGCCACAAGGGCGCACCATTCGTATGATCGCCAACCCAAACCCCGCTGGTGGCGTGATTTATTTCTATGAAGATGTCACCCAGCAAATTTCGATCGAAACCCAATATAACCATATGATGCGGCTACAGCATGAAACGCTCGAAGCCCTCACTGAAGGCGTGGTGGTGTTCGGTTCCAATGGCCGATTGCGCCTCATTAACCCCGCGTTCTTAAGCCATTGCCACCTTGAGCCATCACAAATTCAGCCTGATATGCGCGTGGAAGACGTCTTCAACCTGTGCCGCGCAGCATTCCCAGATAAAAACCTGTGGAGCATTCTCAAAGCGCACATCACCACCATTAATTCTCAGCGTGTTTCTGCCCAAGGTCAAGCCGAAGGCATCGATGGCCGCATTTTAGAATGGGCGGCACTGCCGCTGCCCGATGGTGGCACATTACTCACCTTTATGGATGCCACCGCCGCCACTCAAATGCGCCGCGCTTTGGCCGAGCGTAACGAGGCGCTTGAAGCTGCGCACACCCTGAAAAACGACTTTATCCAGCATATTTCCTATGAGCTGCGCTCCCCGCTCACCAATGTGATTGGGTTCACCCAATTGCTGTCCGACCCAAAAACAGGCAAACTCAACAAAAAACAAGCCAATTATCTCGAGTATATTTCGTCATCCTCTTCATCTTTGCTAACCATTATCAATGAAATTATTGATCTCGTTACCATCGACGCTGGTATTATGTCGCTCGAGCTTGAAGCAATTAACCCTGTTACCGCAATTGCGCAGGTTACAGATCAACTCAAACCGCAGTTTGAAGCTGAACAGATTGGCCTGCGTGTGGTGGTGGATGAAAAAATTGGCCAGTTTGAAGCCGACACCCACCGCTTGCAGCAAATTCTTACGCACCTCATCACCAACGCAGTTGGCTTCTCACACTCTGGCCAAATGGTAACAGTTGAAGCCATTCGCAACACAGACACCATTCGTTTTACCGTCCAAGATGAAGGCCAAGGCATTGCCCCCGAGGAAATTGCCCGCGTGTTCGACCGGTTTGTCACCCATGGCCAAGGCACCAAGCACCGTGGTGTTGGATTAGGGCTCTCCATTGTGAAAGCCTTTGTAGAGCTGCATAAAGGCCACATTGAAATTGAGTCGGAACTGGGCAAAGGCACAAAAGTGCACTGCTATTTCCCGATCAAACCATTAGAAGTGGGCTCAGCGCCTGTGAAAGCAAAAAAATCTGCTGCAGCATGAATGAAATTATGTCTATAGAACTGCATGACATATAAAACCACACTCTCAAACTTATCCCTCGAAGCTGTGAATGCAATCGCCCGTGCGCTTGTGCCAACCCTGCATAAAGGCGACGTAATCGCGCTGTATGGCGACCTTGGCGTGGGCAAAACCACATTCACCCGCGCGTGCTTGGTGGCCATGAGCGGCGATGAAGCACTCGATGTGCCCAGCCCCACGTTCACCATTATCCAAACCTACGATAGCGCCGAATTCACCACGCCCGCCCTGCACATGGATTTATACCGCACCACATCCGCGCATGAGGTGGAGGAGTTGGGCGTGGAAGACCTCCTCCCCCACCACATCACCTTTGTGGAATGGCCTGATCATGGCGCTGCATTGTGGGCAGATCATCATCTGGCCATTCACATGGATATGGACGCCAGCGGTGAACGCACTTGGCAACTGGTTGGGCATGGGGTTTGGGCGCAGCGCTTGCCGCGTGTGTTAGCCCTCAAAACGCAACTGGATGCATGGGGTTATGGCCAATTTCGCCGCACGCCCATGGCGGGGGATGCCTCATCGCGTCGCTATGAGCGCCTGCACATTGGTGGTGAGTTCGGCGCGCCCCGCCTGCATAAAAAGCATGAAAATGATACTGTTTTGGTGATAATGGACGCGCCCCCAAAGCCCGATTCCGGCATATCCAGCACCGCCCCTGCCTATAGCCACATCGCCCATTTGGCCGAGGATCAAACCGCGTTTGTGGCCATATCCAAAGCGCTCAATTTCCGTGGGTTCGCTGCACCAAAAGTGTTTTATCACGATATTGCGCAGGGCATTTTGGTGCTGGAAGATTTGGGGCATGAGGGCGTGCTGGATGCCACTCGCGCACCGATCCCTGATCGTTACATCGCCAGCGCCAAAGCGCTCGCGATGCTGCATAGCCAAAAATTCACGGGCACTTTGCCCATTCCCAATGGCCAATACACGCTGCCGCCATACGACCTGCCCTGCATGATGGCCGAGGTGGATTTGTTCCTCCAATGGGGTGTGCCCGATGTGCTGGGCACGCAGCCAAGCGCGGCGCAATGTGCCGATTTCAAAGCGATATGGGAAGACATGCTTGCCCCCATCAGCCAGCGGCAGGAAACGTTGGTATTGCGCGATTTCCACTCTCCCAACATCATTTGGTGTGACGAAAGGCCGATGCCAAAAACAATTGGCATGATCGACTTTCAAGACGGCCTGCACGGCCCCTTTGCCTATGATGTGGCCTCGCTGGGGCAAGATGCGCGGGTGGATGTGCCGCTGGAGCTGGAGCAAGCCCTATTGCTGGCCTATTGCACCACGCGGGTGGATAGCGATGAGCATTTCAACATGGTGCAATTCCGTGCTGATTATGCCCTGATGGGCGCACAACGCGCCACCAAAATTCTGGGCATATTCTCACGCCTGTGCATCCGCGATCACAAGCCCCATTATAAGGCACATCAACCGCGTGTGTGGGGCTATTTGCGCCACAATTTGCGCCACGGTGTGCTAGCACCTTATGAGGCATGGCTGAAATCCACAGGGCTGATGGACGCACTCAATGAAAAATTTTTGAAGGCATAACCATGGTGGCTGAAATCGACACCGCAATGATTTTGGCCGCAGGGCTTGGCACCCGCATGCGCCCCATCACCTTGCATATGCCCAAACCCATGGTGCCTGTCATGGGCAGAGCGATGATTGACCACACACTCGACAGGCTGGCCGCTGCAGGTGTGCACCGCGCCGTGGTGAATGTGCATTATTTGGCCGACATGCTTGAAGCGCATTTGCTACAAGGTCAGCAAGACCCAAAATCACTCAGTGATTTTGGCACAAGCGCTAGCGCAGCGCGCAGCGTGGAGGGGGGCGCCGCACATAATAGCGGCGCTAAGGGGGAGGAAATCCCCCAGATAGAAATTGTTATCTCCGACGAGCGTACCCACATTCTCGATTCAGGCGGCGGCATAGCCAAGGCCCTGCCACTCATCAACCGCGATGTGTTTTATCTATGCAATTCCGACACAGTGTGGATTGATGGCGCCAGTAGCGGCCTACAGCGCTTGCGGCACTATTTCGACCCCGCCCGCATGGATGCGGTACTGCTATTGGCCGCAACGCCCCACACCACAGGCTATGAAGGGCGCGGCGACTTTCATCTGGCGCAAGATGGCACAATTACCCGCCGTGCGGGCGTGGATGTGGCGCCGTTTGTGTATACAGGCGTGGCGATATTAAAGGCCAGTCTGTTTCATGAATATGACGTGGGGTCAGCATTTTCGCTCAACCGCATTTTCAACACGCTGATTGCGCAAGAGCGCCTGCACGGCGTGCGGCTTGAGGGGCTGTGGATGCATGTGGGCATGCCAGAATCGATTACAGAAGCTGAAACGGCATGGCAGGCGTATTATCGGGTGTGAACAAAGCCTTGACCGCACCAGCACCATCGCATAGCTATTGTGCATATATTTGGAGCACACATGCCTACAATCGCCCTTGTTGATGACGACCGCAATATTCTCACCTCCGTATCGATCGCGCTAGAGGCCGAAGGCTTCCGCGTGGTGACCTACACCGACGGCGTGGCCGCGCTTGATGGCTTCAAACTTGCGATGCCCGATTTGGCGATTTTCGACATTAAAATGCCGCGCATGGACGGCATGGAACTGCTGCGCCGCTTGCGCCAAAAATCGGATTTGCCCGTGATTTTTCTCACCTCCAAGGATGAAGAGATTGACGAGCTGTTCGGCCTGAAAATGGGTGCCGATGATTTTATCACCAAGCCATTCTCGCAGCGCCTATTGGTGGAACGCGTAAAAACCATTCTGCGTCGTTCAGGCACCAAGGACGCCCCCGATGTGAAAGCCGCCGATGGCAATAAGGTGATCGAACGCGGCAAGCTGAAAATGGATACCGAGCGCCACGGCGTGTGGTGGGATGGCAAGGCCGTGTCTCTCACTGTGACAGAATTTCTCATTCTGCAAGCGCTGGCCAACCGCCCTGGTGTGGTGAAAAGCCGCGACAGCTTGATGGACGCCGCCTATCAAGACGATGTGTATGTGGACGACCGCACAATTGATAGCCACATCAAACGCGTGCGCCGCAAGTTCAAAGCAGTGGACGACAGCTTCGAGATGATCGAAACCCTCTATGGCGTGGGCTATAAGTTTTGTGAGTGATCACCCCCACACCCGCACATCCACAAATTTGCCAGCGATTGCGGCCGCTGCCGCCATTGCGGGCGAAACAAGATGCGTGCGCCCACCGCGGCCTTGACGCCCTTCAAAATTGCGGTTGGAGGTAGATGCGCAGCGCTGCCCCGGCTGTAATTTATCCGGGTTCATCGCCAAGCACATGGAACAGCCCGGTTCGCGCCATTCAAAACCAGCGGCTTTGAAAATCACATCCAGCCCTTCCATCTCGGCTTGCTCCTTCACAAGGCCAGAGCCAGGCACAATCATGGCCTGCACGGTTGATGCCACTGTTTTGCCGTCCACCACCTTGGCGGCAGCGCGCAAATCTTCAATGCGGCCATTAGTGCACGAGCCGATGAACACCACATCCACGGGGATGTCGGTCATTTTCGTGCCGGCCTTCAGGCCCATATAGTCCAATGAGCGGATTACGGCCTCGCGCTTGGCAGAGTCTTTGATGTCATCAGGGTTTGGCACGCTGCCTTGGATCGAAACCACATCCTCAGGGCTGGTGCCCCATGTGACGATGGGCGGCAATGTGGAGGCGTCGAGCGTGACAATTTTGTCAAAATGCGCGCCTTCATCACTGGGCAACGTTTTCCAATAGGCCACGGCTTTGTCCCATTCGGCACCTTTGGGCGCGCGATTGCGGCCTTCAAAATACGCATAGGTTTTGTCATCTGGCGCGATCAAGCCAGCACGTGCGCCGCCTTCAATCGACATGTTACACACGGTCATGCGGCCTTCAATTGATAAATCGCGGATGGCTTCACCCGCATATTCAATCACATATCCCGTGCCGCCTGCGGTGCCAATTTCGCCGATGATGGCCAGCACAATGTCCTTCGCTGTGATGCCAGCAGGCGCTTTGCCGTTCACTTGCACCAGCATGTTTTTGGCTTTTTTCTGGATCAGCGTTTGCGTGGCCAGCACATGCTCCACTTCTGAGGTGCCGATGCCATGCGCCAGCGCGCCAAATGCCCCGTGCGTCGATGTATGGCTATCGCCACACACAATGGTGGTGCCGGGCAAGGTGAAGCCCTGCTCAGGCCCCACAATGTGCACAACGCCTTGGCGGCGGTCGCGCTCATTGAAATATTCCACGCCAAATTCGGCGCAATTGGCGGCCAGCGTATCCACTTGCAGCTTGCTTTCAGGCTCTTTAATCCCCTGCGAGCGGTCGGTCGTTGGCACGTTATGATCGACCACCGCCAGCGTGCGCTGTGGTGCGCGCACTTTGCGCCCCGCCATGCGCAAGCCTTCAAAGGCTTGCGGGCTTGTCACTTCATGCACAAGGTGGCGGTCGATATACAGCACTGCGGTGCCGTCATCCGATTGTTCTACCACATGGGCTGCGAAGATTTTGTCGTATAGGGTTTGGGGGGTGTTTGTCATTTCTCATTCCTTCTATTGCGCATGGCCAATGTCCGCAAGCGCAGTGCATTCAGCTTGATAAACCCTGCGGCGTCACGTTGGTCATAGGCCACGGCGCCATCTTCAAATGTCACCAGTTCTTGGTCGTAAAGTGATTGAGTGCTGCTGCGCCCTACCACATCCACATTGCCTTTATAGAGCTTCAGGCGCACTTGGCCGCTCACATGCTGCTGCGAATGGTCGATCATGGCTTGCAACATTTCGCGCTCTGGCGAGAACCAAAAGCCGTTGTAAATCAGCGCGGCATAGCGTGGCATCAGCTCATCCTTCAAATGCATGGCGCCACGGTCGAGCGTGATCGACTCAATACCGCGGTGCGCCGCTAGCAAAATGGTACCGCCTGGGGTTTCATACACGCCGCGCGATTTCATGCCCACATAGCGATTTTCCACCAAATCGAGGCGGCCAATGCCATTGTTTTTGCCATATTCGTTCAATTTGGTCAGCAGCGTGGCGGGCGACATCCCCTCGCCATTGATGGCCACCGCGTCGCCGCGTTCAAAGTCGATGGTGATATATTCCGCTTTATCGGGCGCTGCCTCGGCTGAAATCGTGCGTTGATACACATATTCTGGCGCCTCGACGCTGGGGTCTTCCAGCACTTTGCCTTCAGAGGAGGAATGCAACAAATTCGCATCCACCGAAAATGGCGCTTCGCCGCGCTTATCCTTCGCAATGGGAATTTGGTGCTGCTCAGCAAATTCCAGCAATTTGGTGCGGGAGGTTAAATCCCACTCGCGCCATGGCGCAATCACACGGATGTTGGGCTCCAGCGCATAATAACCCAGCTCAAACCGCACTTGGTCGTTGCCTTTGCCCGTTGCGCCATGGCAAACCGCATCGGCACCCACTTTGCGGGCAATTTCAATTTGCTTTTTGGCAATCAGCGGCCGCGCGATCGACGTGCCCAGCAAATACACGCCTTCATACAACGCATTGGCGCGGAACATGGGGAACACATAGTCCCGCACAAATTCCTCGCGCACATCCTCAATGAAAATCTCTTTAATGCCGAACAGTTCCGCTTTTTTGCGGGCGGGTTCCAGCTCTTCACCTTGGCCTAAATCGGCAGTGAACGTTACCACTTCGCAATTATAGGTGGTTTGCAGCCATTTCAAAATGACAGACGTATCGAGCCCGCCAGAATAGGCCAACACCACTTTTTTCACAGAGTCTTGCATGCGAGTGTCCTTAACGTGTAATTTATGCGCTTATTACGCCCAATTGCACGCAATTTCAAGGGTGAAGTGGGTGCAATTGCCGTTTTATTGACAATGCGCGAAACTACTGAACAGCTATACGAAAACCGTATGCAAAAAAGAAAATTTGTGTGTTATTTTCATGTATAAATTATATTTTGAAAATATTACGATTGGACTGCTTATGGATAACACAACAACACTGGCTGGCTCTAGCGTTATTATCTCAGCGATTGGTGCAAGAATTGCCTATGATGGCGCCAAGATGAGCCGCGCGGTAGCCGCGACAAAATTTCCTGCTGCGTTTTCTGAGCTCACACTATATGAAGGCCTCAAACGAGACGCGCTCCCATATATTCACAAGGCACATTTTTCTGATCACGAAGGTGTTCAGCATAAGCTTCCTTGGTTTGACCCAACAGATAGTATTATGGATGCACAAAATGATTTAGTGCGCAGCAAAACAATTAAAGTGAATTGTGTTTATGCGCCTGAATATTTGCCAAACTCACGATCATTAAATTTCAACCAGCTTCACGTTTCGCCGGAGTCACCATTGCTTGCAACATTACAAACCGCCAAATCGCTAGCGACGACATCTTTAAACACCATCAATGAATTGCTTAAGAACAACCAAGCCTATCAATTTTTGAAAAAGGGGGCAAAGCTCTTTGCATTTGGCGCGGGGCTTGCTGCAATTGGTGTGTTGGGTGCATTAATTGCCAAAATTAGTGCAAATCCTGATAAAAATAGCACATTCTAGGCTCGCTATAAGCCCGAGTCTCACTTCTTCAATTCCGTGGGCAATGGCGGGGCGTCGGGCATCAGCAAAATGGTCACGCGGGCATTGGCGGCCAAATAGGCGTCGTTCGGGAATAATGGGTCGGTATCCGCTTTGCCCATCACCGAATGAATCCGCTCATAAGGCAGGCCAGATTCTGTAAGAATTTGGCGGATGGCATTGGCGCGATCCGCTGAAAGTTCCCAATTGGAATAGCCCGCACGGCCTGTGAGGCGGTTGGCGGTGGTGTGGCCCGAAATTTGCACTTTATTCGGCATTTTGCGCAACACAGGGCCCAAGCGACTGATCAAGAACCGTGTGCGCTCATATGGGAATTTTGAACCCTCGGGGAACATAGCGCGGCCTTCTTGGTCCACCAGCTGAATGGCGAGGCCATCCACAGTTTCTTCAATCATGATATTATCAGACGCTTCGGCAATTTCGGGCATTTCCTGCCATGATTGCCGCAAGCTTGCCGCCGCCAACGCAAATTGGCGCGGCTTTTCCACCGTTGTGGCCGCAATATCATGGGTGTTGGCTTCAGGGCCTTGCTTTTCCTTCTGGTCGTGCCGCTCTTGCGCAAAGCCTGATTGTTCTTTCGAGGCGATTGCCCCCACCTGCTTCAAATAATCCTTCACGGGAATGCCGGGAATTTCCACCATGCCGTCGCGGCGCGATTCCTTATCGACACCAAAAGCCTCACGCATCGAGCCCGCAACCACCTGCATTTTCTTTTTATCTTGGCTAGAACTGGCCGCAAGCATCACGAAAAAGCTCATCAGCAATGCCATCAAATCGGCGAAGGTCACAAACCACCCGTGGCCACCGCCATGGTCGTCATGCTTTTTCTTTTTTGCCATTGATTACCTCACGCCGATTCTTCTTCAAAATGATGACGCTTATTGTGAGGCAAATACGAAATCAGCATTTCTTTGATGAATGCGGGGCTTTTATTTTCGCGCATTTGCAGCACGCCATCAATGATAAGCTGTTCAATAATTTCATCCTGATGCAGGCGCAGCTCCAGCTTATCGCCAATTGGCAATGTCACCAAATTCGCCAGCACAGCGCCATACAACGTGGCCAGCAGCGCAACCGCCATAAACGGCCCCAATTTTGAAGGGTCAGACATGTTGGCGAACATTTGCACCATGCCCAAAATCGTACCGATCATTCCCCATGCCGGCGCCATATCCCCAATCGCTTTATACACCTTCACGCCCTCTTTCATGCGTTGCAGGTGCAATTCCGCTTCTTTTTCCATCGCATCGCGGATCACTTCGGCATCATAGCCATCGGTGAGCATTCGCACGCCTTTTTTCAGGAACGGATCTTTAATTTCAACATTCTCTAAGCCAAGCGGGCCTTGTTTGCGTACAATATCGGCCAATTCTGAAATCTGCTCAATCAGCGCATGTGCACCAAGTCGCTTGTGGAAAAACACAACTTTTGCGCCAGAGGCCAAGCCCGTGCCAATTGTCTTGAGAGGAAATCGAATGAGTGTTGCGGAAAAGCACCCACCCCCAATCACGATCACAGCGTGAATATCATAAAACAGGCTCACACTGCCGCCCATAATCATGAGCAAAAATACAGTGCCAACACCCGATGCAAAGCCAATAAAGGTTGCTATATCCATAATAATCTACCCATACGCAAACGCAGCACTCCACATACGGAATGCACCACACACACCCTAGCAGCTAAGCACTAATGCTTTGTTAAATACGTTTGTTAAGAGCGGCACAATTACTCTATTTATCGCGCAACGCTTCCAAGACTTCTTGCGTAGGCAGCCCATCAGCAGGGGAAATGCCCGCACGCGCTTGAAACGCATGGGTGGCGGCATAGACCTTGGGCCCCACGAACCCATCAATTTTGCCATTATAATGGCCCAATTGTGTGAGGCGGCTTTGCAGCAGTTTCACATCGGCAATGCGCGTGAGTTGGTCGTCATCGCTTGGCCATGATCGTACTGGCACATTTTCACCGCGCAACCTGTCGGCGAGCAACCCCACTGCCAACGCATAGGCATTTGAGAAATTATAGCGCTTAATCACCTTAAAATTCGGGTATAGCAAAAATGCAGGGCCATTTACGCCCGATGGCACATAGAGCGTAGCCTCGCCGCGTGAGTTTGGCAGGCCGCCGCTAGCCGCACGAATGCCAAGCTGTTGCCATGCTGTGATCGATTTTTCCTCAAATCCACCATTTTCATACGCATTGGCATAATTAAAGCCCTGCGGCACCACCACTTCCACGCCCCATGGCTCTTCGTCAATCCATGTAGGGGCATTGCCTTCGGATGTGGCCAAATGTGCGGCGGTTGAGGCCAATGCATCGCCAATATTGTTCCAAATATCGCGGTGTCCATCGCCGTCAAAATCTTGCGCATACACCAAATAACTTGTGGGTATGAATTGCGTGTGCCCCATTGCGCCCGCCCACGAGCCGCGCATTTCATGCACTTCAGCATAGCCACGCTTCACAATTTTCAGCGCTGCAATGGTTTGTTCAAAGCCAAACTCGCGTCGCGCACTGTCTGCATACGCCAAAGTGGCCATCGAGCGAAACACGTTTTTCAGCGTTTCGGGGTTGAGCGCCGCGCCATAGGAGGATTCAATACCCCAAATGGAGAGCACAACAAATGGATCCACATTATATTTTTTGCCGATTTGGCTCAACGCGTTGTGAATGCGGCCATCTTCCAGCTTTTTTGCCCCATTTTGAATGCGCGCAGGCGAAACGCGTTTGCCCACATAATTGCCCACTGTGCTGGCAAATTCGGGCTGCTTTTTGGCCGTGCCCAAAATAGAGCGGTCGGGCGAGGTCACATCCTCAAACGCCGCCGCGAAAGTGGCTTGATCAATGCCTGCGGCTTGGGCTTTTGGCCAGATTTTTTGCTGAACAAAAGCCTGAAATTGCGGGTCGCCACTTTGTTGCGCGTGGGCGGGGAAAATAAAAATACATAGAATAAATAAGCATATACTTAATGCTCCCCACTTGTGGGGGAGCTGTCGAGCGCTTGCGAGACTGAGGGGGGTATTCTTCACGGCGCTAGAAAGAAAACCCCTCACCCGGCGCTTCGCGCCACCCTCTCCCACAAGGGGAGAGGTAAAGTAAAGGCACATATTTCTTAAAATCATCCCTGCGCCCTCCGCTTAGCCAGTTTAGCTTCCCATTTATAGGCATGCTTCACGATGGTTTTCAAATCATCAAACTGCGGCACCCATCCCAAAACTTCACGCGCGGTGGTAGCTGAGGCCACAATACTGGCGGGGTCGCCGGCGCGGCGTGGGCTCATCACCACTGGGAAGTCTATCTTTGTCACCTTTTTCACGGTTTTAATCACCTCCATCACGCTAAAGCCGCGCCCATAACCGCAATTCACTGTTACCGATGGCGCGCCAGTGCGCAGGCGTTTGAGCGCCGCCACATGCGCCGCAATCAAATCACTCACATGAATATAATCGCGCACACATGTGCCATCTGATGTGGGATAATCACTGCCAAATACGCTTAAATTTGGGCGTTGCCCCAGCGCGGCTTGACACGCCACTTTAATCAAATGCGTGGCTTCGGGTGTCGATTGCCCCACTCGGCCGCGAGGGTCAGCCCCCGCCACATTGAAATAGCGCAGCACGGTGTAGGTAAACCCATGCGCGGCGGCCGCATCGGCCAGCATCCATTCCGACATTAACTTAGAGCGCCCATAGGGCGATTCTGGTAGCGTGGGGCTATGCTCGGTGACAGGCTGAACTTCAGCATTGCCATATACAGCGGCGGTGGATGAGAAAATGATGTGTTTCACACCTGCGTTCACGGCGGCTTCAATCAACGTGCGGGTGTTTGCGGTGTTATTGCCATAATATTTCAGCGGATCGGCCACCGATTCTGGCACCACAATGCTGGCCGCAAAGTGCACAATCGCCTCAATATTATGCGCGGCGAATAATTTCTCCAGCAGCTTGGCATCGCCCACATTGCCCTTAATGAATTTGGCCGTGCGCGGAATGCAGTTGCGAAACCCCGTGGTGAGATTATCCAACACTACAACATCTTCGCCGGCATCCACCAAGGCGTGCGCCATGTGGCTGCCAATATAACCAGCCCCGCCTGTTACCAAAATTGTCATATTGCCCTCAAATTCGCCATATTGTGTTGATATCAGCTTTGCCATACAAGGCTCAAATGAATCGTTAAGAAAGGCGCCAAATGTCATCTCCTAAAGTACGTAAAGCTATTTTTCCCGTTGCAGGTCTTGGCACTCGCTTTTTGCCCGCCACCAAATCTATGCCCAAAGAAATGCTCACGGTGGTCGATCGTCCCCTGGTGCAATGGGTGGTGGATGAAGCGCGTGAAGCTGGCATCGAGCATTTTATTTTTGTGACTGGCCGCTCTAAGCATGTGATTGAAGACCATTTCGACCATCAATATGAGCTGGAAGACACCCTCAAAACTCGTGGCAAAACGCGTGAATTAGAGCAGCTTCTGGCCGACATGATCCCCGCAGGTCAAGCCAGCTTCACCCGCCAGCAAGCGCCGCTTGGTTTGGGGCATGCGGTGTGGTGCGCGCGCGACATTGTGGGCAACGAGCCCTTCGCCGTGCTGCTGCCTGATGTGTTGGTGAAAGCCAAAAAATCCTGCCTTGCACAAATGATGGATGTCTATAACGCCACGGGCGGCAATGTGCTGGCGGTGGAAACCACCCCAACAGATCAACTCCACCAATATGGTGTGGTGGGGGCGGGCGCCAAAAAAGCCAACGGATTTGAGATCAATGCCATGGTGGAAAAGCCCGCCAAAGGCACTGCGCCATCGAATTACACCATCACGGGGCGCTATATTTTACAGCCACAAATTTTTGACCTATTGGCCAAAGGGCAGCGCGGCGCAGGTGGCGAAATTCAGCTGACAGATGCGATGATCAGCTTATTGGCGCAGCAATCCTTCTATGGGTTGGAATTCGACGGAAAAACCTACGACTGCGGCTCCAAAATCGGCTTCCTCACTGGCAATGTGGCCTATGGGCTGGACAGGCCAGAGCTGGCGGATGATTTGCGCACTGCGTTGAAGGCGATGTTGGGGTAAGAAAACGGCTCCCCACCTGCGGGGGAGCTGTCACGCATAGCGTGACTGAGGGGGGTATTCTTAATGGATAATATTCCAAACATATACTCAGCGAATGCTGATGAGAAAACCCCTCCCCCTACCCCCTCCCGCAAGGGGAGGGGAGAATCTTCACCCCCACCCGAAACCATCCGCAAGTTTTATGGCCGCTGCAAAGGCAAGGCGCTATCGCTTGGCAAAAAAGACGCCATCGCCCAGCAAGGCGCTGTAGATATTACGTTTACGCATGGGCAAATGCTCGATCTATCACAGCTATTTGGCCAACCATTCGAACGCTATGAGCTGGAAATTGGCTTTGGTTCGGGCGAGCACTTGCTTAACCGCGCCCGCAATAACCCCACTGTGGGCTTCATCGGCGTGGAGCCGTTTTTGAATGGATATGCCGCCGCTGTGCGCGATTGCTTGGATGAACACCTGCCCAACATCCGCTTTTATAATGACGATGCACATTTTTTGCTGCGTACCCTGCCAGATGCGCAATTCTCGCATGTGCACCTGTTTTACCCCGACCCATGGCACAAAAAACGCCATTGGAAGCGGCGCTTTGTCTCCATCGATGCGCTGAATGAATTCGCCCGTATTTTGGTGCTGGGCGGCCAATTTCGCTGTGCCACCGATATTGATAGCTATGCGGCGTGGACCTTGCAGCACATCCGCGAACACCCCGCGTTCACATGGCCAGCGCACACCGCCGCTGATTTCCTCACACCTTATGAGGGCTGGGTGCAAACCCGCTATGAAGCCAAAGCACGGCGCGAGGGGCGAAGGAGTTGTTATTTGAGATTTGACAAAATTACATGAATAGTCTATGTAAGATCCAATATTTGTAATATTGGAGATTATAATGAAGATCGAAGATACTTTAATTAAATATATCAAAAACGGTGGCGTTTTCCCAAGTTTTTATGGATATTCACAAAAAGCACTATCTGATGCAACAACTGTAGTAAAACAATACGCTGAAAAAATTCCTGCTCTTCAGAAAATATATGAACAGACTCTAGAAAAAACATTTGATAAACAAATCACTGGAGACATAAAAGGGAACTCGCTTAATGGCGTTAAGGTCGCTGGAGGTAACGCTATTAAAAAACTTGATGATATTCCTCTCAAAATTACCCGCGCTCAGGAAGTTTTAGAGAAACTCGCTGCTAAAATTACCACTCTCAAAGCCGCAAAAGTATTCATTCCGCTTATTGCGGCGCTCACAGCCTACTGGCATTCCAATCGCCCGCCTCAGGACAAAACCATATCGTAACTCCATACTCTGCACTTGCGTCTCACATCAGCTGTGCCTATATAGCATGGTATTGATGCGAGACCCCCATGTTCATTCAAACCGAAACCACCCCAAACCCTGCCACGCTTAAATTCGTTCCTGGTGTGGATGTGTTGGGCGCGGGCGTGCGCGATTTCAACTCGGCTGAAGCCGCACAAGCTTCGCCGCTGGCGGTGGCGTTGTTCAGCATCACGGGCGTGAAAGGCGTGATGTATGGCGGAGATTTTATCTCGGTCACCAAAACCGATGATATGGAATGGCCGCACCTGAAACCCGCAATTTTAGGGTTAATGATGGAGCATTTCCTCTCCAAAGCACCATTATTTGCGGGAGAAGCCCCCACCACGGGCACGCTCGATGAAAGCGAAGAATTTTTTGAACCCAAGGATGCAGATACTGTTGCCGCGATTAAAGACCTGCTCGAAACCCGCATTCGCCCTGCTGTGGCGCAAGATGGTGGCGATATTTCTTTCCGTGGCTTTCGCAATGGAATCGTGTATTTACACATGCGTGGCAGCTGTGCGGGGTGTCCATCCTCCACACTCACGCTGAAAAGCGGCATTCAAAACTTGCTGCGTCACTTCTTGCCCGACGTGCTGGAAGTAGAAGCAATATAATTCAACCCCCAAAAGGAGCCTAAAATGGCAAAACCACTTAGCGCAAAAGCATTTGAAACCCTATTTACAGAAGCGCGCAGTTTCAAACATTGGAAGAAAAAATCGGTCAAAGAAGCCACATTGCGCCGCTTGGTGGAATATGTGAACTTGGCGCCCACCAGTGTGAACTGCTCGCCCATCCGCATTACATTTCTCAAAACCAAACGCAGTAAAAATAAATTATTGCCCGCGCTGATGGAAGGCAATCGCCAACAAACTATTGATGCACCGATCACCGCCATCATCTCATTCGACATGAACTTTTTTGAGCATTTACCCACATTGTTCCCATATGTAGACGCCAAAAGCTGGTATGTGAACGATACCGCCGCCGCACATGAAACGGCCTTCCGCAATGGCTCGATGCAGGGTGGGTATTTCATCCTTGCTGCGCGCGCTTTGGGGCTCGATTGCGGCCCAATGTCGGGCTTTGATAACGCCGCCGTGGATAAATTATTCTTCAAAGGCACTGGGCTGAAATCGAACTATATTTGCAATATTGGCTATGGTGATGCTGAAAACATGCACCCACGTGGCCCACGCCTCAGCTTTGAGCAAGTGGCACAGATTGTATAATTCGCGTTTTATAGTGTCATCCTCAGGCGCTTGTCTCGCTGTAGCCCGCTTTCGGGCGAAAGCGGATGGCCGAGGATCTACTTTAAAAGAAGATGGTCGGGTCTACTAGCCCGACCATGACGTATTATGGACGTGAAAACCACATGCCTCACGCACCCAACATCTACACCATCCCCGCGTCGCGGCCGTTTTTTGAAACATTGGCACAGTTTGTGTTGGGTGGGCAAACCAACAGCAGCTGTCATCCTGAACGACTTGCCTCGGCGAAGCGTAGCGAAGACGGGAGTGAAGGATCTCCTTCCGATTGTGCTCACATTCTGGGAGATCCTTCGGCGCAGCCTCAGGATGACATAAGCCCATTCGCACTCGCCAATACCACCATATTTTTCCCCACTCGGCGTGCATGCAAAAATTTTGAGCTGGAATTATTGCGGCAAGCTGGTACGCAAGCCCTAATTTTGCCACGCATCATTCCCGTGCGGGATGTGGGTGAAATTGGGCTGGAACATGAAGATATATCAGAAACGACGGTTACACCCACCCAGCGCGTATGGGTGCTGGCACGCTTAATTTTGCAATGGAAACAGGCGGTATATGCGGCGGTGAATGCAGGCCACACACCAAAATGGCACAACCCAAACGACCCAATTTTTATACAGATTTCCCATGCTGAATGTGTTGCGCTGGCGCAAGATTTGGCCAATACGCTTGACCAGCTTACGCTTGAGCATGTGAGTGCGCACGCAATTGCAGACATGATTCCCACCGAATTTTTGGGCAGCCACGAGCTCAACCTCGGTTTTTTGAACATAGTACTACAGCAATGGCCGCAATTTTTGCAGGACCATAGCCTGCAAGACCCAATTGTGGCCTGGGATGAAGCCATCCATGCCATGGCGCAGCGCATTGAGGCGGGACAATTTGGCCGCGTCATCGCGGCGGGCTCCACTGGCTCAACGCCTGCCACTGCGGAGCTATTGGCCGCGATTGCCCGCAGCCCATATGGCACGCTCATCATTCCGGGGCTTGACACGCAGCTGAGCGTAACCGCTTGGGCGGCCATTGGCGCTGCTGGGCAGGCCGAAACTCACCCGCAAATTCACCTCAAGCGGCTGCTCACTACTCTGCATATTGCCCACCCTGCCGATGTGCCGATTTTAGGGCGTATAACCCCGCCACCGCTGCTCGAAACCATTGTGTCTTATGCCTTGCAGCCCGCCAGCACCACCGATGAATGGCATTCATGGCGCGTGCAGCAATGCGATGCAGAATTGATGAACGCCACCGCGCATGTCACGCTTTTAGAGGCTGCACATGAGGAAGAGGAAGCGCTGAGCATTGCGCTGCAATTACGCCTAACAGCCGCCACACCTCATGAAACTGCGGCACTGATCACGCCAAACCGCACCCTAGCGCGGCGCGTGTGTGCGCATTTGCAGGCATTTGGAGTTGATGTGCCCGATTCTGGCGGGTTGCCATTGTTGCACACCATGCCAGGGCGTGCCGCCCGCCTGTTGCTTGATGCGCTAGCCGCGCCACAATCTCCCGCAGCCGCACTGGCATTTTTGCGTCACCCTATGGTGCAGGTTGAAGGCGTTTTGGATCTAAAAACAGCTGTTACCGCGCTGGAATGCGCGCTATTTCGCGGCATTGCCCCTGCTGGCGATTGGAATGCGGCGCTTGCTCATAATTTTGAAACATGGCAAAATGCTCACTGCGAAGGTGCAAAGCCGCATCAGCTGACCCACGCGCAAAAATCACTCACCTTAGAGGATTGGCACAACGCGCAGGCGGTTTTAGAAGGCTATTTGGCGGCAATTGCACCATTTTTGGCCTTGCAAACTGCCGATAATCCGCACCAACCTTTTGCCACCTACAATGAGCAATTTGCCCAAATTTTTGCCGCGCTCGTGCCCGTTGTACAGGATGAAGATATCCCCAAATTTTCTCAAAATTTGGAAGGAGCGATAGCGAACCGCGAAGCGTGTCTTCAACTTGGCGCGACAGCATGCCAAGTTTTAAACTATGATGCCGACACCGCTCACACCACAGTGTTGCAAGCCATTCACGATGCGCATACTGGCCAAGCCACGCAATTTTTAATCCCATTCGCGGCATACCCCGCCATTCTCACCCAAATTTTGAACATGGCGCCCACATTACCGCCCCCCCTGCACAACAGCCGCATTGTGGTGATGGGCGCGTTGGAAGCGCGTTTGCACACATTCGACACGGTGATTTTGGGTGGGCTCAATGAAGGTATGTGGCCGCCAGCCAATATGCCCGATGTGTGGCTGGGGCGAGCACTCCGCAGTGCCATTGGTTTGCCCATGCCAGAGCGGCGCATTGCGCTTTCAGCGCATGATTTTGCACAATTTATGGGGCAAAACCACATTATTCTCACGCGATCGGTACGCGAGGGCGGCGCACCAACACTGCCATCGCGGTTTTTGCAGCGCATTTCGGCGGTGATGGGCACACATAGCTTTGAACCGTGGCGCAGCCGTGGCAATGCAGTGCTGGCACAGGTGCGCGCGCACAACGCCACGCATAATTTTGCGCCCATTGCCGCACCAACCCCTTGCCCTGCTGTGGCATTGCGGCCTAAAACGCTTTCTGTCACCAAAATTGAAACCCTGCTACACAACCCTTATGCCATTTATGCCGAATATGTGTTGGGCTTGAAGCCTCTTGAACCCATTGGCCAATTGCCCGATGCGCGCATTCGCGGGGCCCTCATCCACACAATTGTTGAGCTGGCGGCCACACAGTGGAGCGACGACACACAGGCGCTGCACAACAGCGTATTGACTGAGATTGAAACCCACACCAGCGTTTTGCCAGATAAAGAACGGATTTTATGGCGGCTGCAATTACATGGCGTGGTCGATGGCATCATTGCGTTTGAACAGGCTCGCCGCCAGCATACGCATAAAGTACGCTGCGAAGTGTCGTATCGCATGCAGTGGGATATTATGGGGGAGAAATTCACCATTCATGGCCGGGCCGACCGCGTGGAACAGCGCAGCGATGGCATTGTGATAAGCGATTTTAAAACAGGGGTTGTGCCCGCCACAAAACTAGTGAATGCGGGGCTTTATCCACAATTGGTGCTACTGGGGGAAATGGCACATGCCCAAAATTTTGAGAAAAACGGCACACTCACTTCCATACATGCACTGGAATACATCAAATTCACCGATAATTTCACGCAACTAAAAGCATCGCAGCCCATGGGCAAAGGCGAGGCCTTAGCGCAAATGCGCACCAATATTCTCGATGGCGTGCATGTGGCGCTGCAGGCCATGTGCACCCCAACCCACCCGTTTTATGTCAAACCATATGGCGGGAAAATCGCGAGCTACACCGATTACGACCATTTGGCGCGCATTGCCGAATGGGGTGTGCTGGCCGAGGAAGATGAAGGCGGCGAAGATGAATAACCCCTTGAGCAGCCACGCCCAAAAAATCGCGCGGATCACGCATACAAACGCCAGCGCGTGGGTGGCCGCCAATGCAGGCTCGGGCAAAACGCACGTGCTCACGCAGCGGGTGATCCGCTTACTATTGGCAGGCACACCTCCTGAAAAAATTCTGTGCCTCACCTTCACCCGCGCCGCTGCAGCTGAAATGGCCGCACGCGTGTTTGATACCCTCAAAATTTGGGTCAATTTAGATGATGCCGCGTTGAAAATTGCCATTGAAACCCTAACCAATGCGCCTGCCAGCTCGCGCCAATTGCGCCATGCCCGCAGATTATTTGCCACAGCGCTAGAAACGCCTGGCGGTTTGAAAATTCAAACGCTTCATGCATTTTGCGAGCGTGTGCTGCAGCAATTTCCGTTTGAAGCCCCTGTGCCCACAAGTTTCACACTGCTAGATGAACCCCAAATACAAACATTATGGGCGGGCGCTTTCCAAAAATTCTATCGCAGCGCGGGCCAAATTGGCTCGCCATTTCATGCAGATTTAAAGCGTTTGCACAGTATTTTGGGCAGTGCGCAGCTAGAAATGCACCTGCAAGGGCTGCTTTCTAAACGCGATGCGCTACTCAGCTTCATGTTAAACCACACCACGCAATCGCTTGAATTGGCGCTACGGGCCACGCTAGATGTGCCGCCCACGCAAACCCTTGAAACGCTGGCAAAACAGCTGCGCGATATTCCGCTGACAAATCCAAAAATGGTGCACTGGCTATGCCAAATTTTTGAAACGGGCAAGGATCACGACACCAAAATTGCCACATATCTGCGGGAAAGCCTGGCCGCATCGTCGTTCAACACGCGGTTTGCGGGTTTGATGAAATTGGTGGAAACGCAATCAGGCGAGCTGCTGAAAAAACGATCCCCCACCAAGGACATTGTGACACAATTCCCTGAACATGCCCTGTTTTATGAGACCTGCATCGCCCAATTGTTGGAACTGCGCACCCATGTGTATAATTTCCGCGCCTTTGAGGCCAGCCTCAGTGCCATTACGGTTGCCATTGAGGTGATGAAACACTATCAAGCCGCCAAAACCGCGCAACGCATGCTCGATTTCGACGATTTGGTGCTCAAAACCCGCAATTTATTGCTGCGTGCCGATGCCGCCTTTGTGCATTACAAACTCGATGGGGGGATCGATCACATTCTTGTGGACGAAGCCCAAGACACCAGCCATGCGCAATGGGACATCATCTGGCAACTTTCGAGTGAGTTTTTTGTGGGCGATGCGGGCCGCGCTAAAACCCGCACTGTGTTTGTGGTGGGGGATGAGAAACAATCAATTTACCGTTTTCAAGGCGCAGCGCCAGAGCGATTTGCCCATATGAAGGCCACATTTGCTCATAAAATTACCGATGCGCAGCTGGAATGGCATGAAGAGCCGCTGCAAATTTCATTCCGCACCACTCCCGATGTGTTGGCGCTTGTGGATGGTGTGTTTGCCCCGCGCCCGCGTGCGCAGCAGCTCACCACCGATGCCACACCCGTGATCCATGAAACCCAGCGCCGCAGCAGTTTTGGCTGTGTGGATGTGTGGCCGCTGTGCCTGCCCGACACCAAGCACGAAATTACACTCACATGGGAGGCCGCCACGGCGCCGCAGCAGCCCCGCAATGCCATTCATAAAATGGTGCAGCAAATTATTTATACCATCCAAGACCTACTCACCGCGCCTCATGTGGTGGAGGGCAAAAACGGGGCCCCGCGTCGCATCACCGCAGGCGATATTTTAATATTGGTGCGCGCGCGTAAGGGCATATTTGAGACGCTGCTGAAAGCACTGCGCGATGCTGGCATCCCGGTTGGCGGTGCAGATCGGCTGACCCTCACCGACAATATTGCCGTGCAGGATCTGCTGGCGTTGGCCGATTGTGTGCTGCTGCCGCAGGATGATTTGCAACTGGCTTGCGCGCTGAAATCGCCAATATTGGGCCTCAATGAAGACGACATCCTTGCGATTGCGCCGCAGCGCAGCGGCACGTTGTTGCAAGCGCTTGAGGCGCGCGCACATGAGCAGCCACATTGGGGCGCTGCATTAGCACAATTGCACCATTTGCAAGCCTTGGCGCTCACCACGCGACCCTATGAATTTTTCATGCATATGCTCAGCAACACCAATGGGCGTGTGGCGTTTGCTACACGCATGGGCACCGATGTGCATGAAATTCTCGATGAATTTTTAGGCTTGATCCTAAAATTTGAGGAACAAAATGTGCCCGATCTGTTCAGCTTCACCCAGTGGATCCGCACTACATCGCATATTTTAAAGCGCGAAATGAGCGAAGCCAGCACCGCCGTGCGCATTCTGACCGTGCACAATGCCAAAGGGCTGGAAGCGCCCGTGGTGATATTGGCCGACAGCTGCTTTGATTATCGCCAGCAAAAAGCGCCTAAAATTTTGTTTACGCAGTGCAACACCCCAATTTTAACCGTGCATAAACACGCTGCGCCGCCCGCCTTCACCACGGCAAAAGACGCGCACAACACCGCAGAATATGCTGAAACCATGCGGCTGCTCTATGTGGCACTCACCCGCGCGCGCGACAGAGTGTTTATTTTTGGTGCTGCAGGGCAGAAGCAAGCCAATGCACTGGAAAAAAACACCATCGACATCGCAATGCCTACCGCTTGGTACACCGCAATAGACGCCGCAGTGCAGGCATGGGGTGGCACGCATGAGGTGATCGAAACGCCTCACGGCAGCTTCAAACGCTTGCGCACCACAACTGCGCCCCTCACTGTGCCCACCGCGCAATTGCCCATATCTGCCGCTGAGTGTGATGCGCAACTGCCCCCCCCCGCGGCCTTGCACAGCATTATTTTGCCATCGAGCATAAGCGTACGTGAAGCGGCTACTTTACTTATGCTCCCCACTTGTGGGGGAGCTGGCGCGCCCAATTTTTTGTTGGGCGTGACTGAGGGGGGTAACGTATCTAAATATGAAGAAAGAATACCCCCCTCAGCTTCGTTACACTCAGCAGCTCCCCCACAAGTGGGGAGCCTGTCTATCAAAAACCCAGCCTTGCGTGGTACCATCATCCACAAATTGCTCGAATTGGTGCCCAACCTGCCCGATGATGCGCAATTGGTGGCCTATATCACCAAAACTGACCCACACGCACATGCAGGCGCGCCGCAGGGTATCATCACTGAAGTGCGCCGTACCGCTGCCCTGCCCGCATTGGCCGATGTGTGGAATGCGCCGCAACGATATGCCGAGCTACCTATTTTAGGAGAATTGCTCGTTAATGGCACTCAACAATTGATTTCTGGCCGTATTGATCTGCTGGCCATCACGCCCACAGCCCATGTGATCATCGACTTTAAAACTGAAGCCTATACGGGCGGGATAGCCCCCCAATATGCCGCACAATTGGCGCTATATGCGCAATTATTGCTGCACACACTGCCCACGCCACACCCCATTGAAGCGCGAATTGTATGGACTCATTCAGGGCACATCGAATCCATCCCCCTCAACACAATTACGTGAGAATTGAGTGAAATACTGCGATTGCCCTTGACGATTGCATGTTTTCATCCCATTTATAGTTTTGAAATAAGGAGCATCCCCAATGGCATTAGTGCAAGTGACCGACGCAAACTTCGACGCAGAAGTATTGCAATCCTCCACCACCGTTTTGGTCGATTTTTGGGCACCATGGTGTGGCCCGTGCCGCCAAATCGCGCCATTGCTCGATGAATTGGCCGCTGAGCGCGCCGATGTAAAAATTGTAAAAGTGAACATCGACGAAAACCCAAACACCCCATCGCAATATGGTGTGCGCGCCATTCCAACCTTATTGGTGTTTAAAGCCGGCAAAATGACCCAGCAACATGTGGGCGCTGCGCAAAAATCGAAACTTGTGCAAATGATCGACGCCGCATAAGCAATCTCGGCCTAAAATACATCCGCCAGTGCAGCAATGCGCTGGCGTTTTTGTTTAAAAACCGCCTGGCCCGCGCCCACTGGCCAACATCACACCCAACAGTACTAGCAATGCCACCGCCTGCGCAATAATTCGCATCCGCATAAAGCGCTGGCTGGCATTGGGGTTATCGCCCTTCATCATGGTGCGCAAACCCAGCACCAACACGATGGCCAAAGTGGCCATGGCCACACCCGCTAAAATATTTAAACCCATTTGCATGTACGTGCTTTCTTTTTTTAATCCTAACGCAGATTCACATTTTTTTCTAGCACAATTGTGCGGGAAACCAAGGCCACACCTAGGGCTGTCACTGCCATGCCCGCAATTTGCAATGCACTCAAGTGCTCACCAAACAGCACAAAGGCCATAATTGCGGTGGTGGGCGGCACCAAAAACATCATAGACGACACCCGCGCCATGGCGCCATGCTGGATCATGTAGAGCAGCAAATAGATTGAACCCACTGAAAGCCCCACCACCGACCACGCCATAGTAAGCCAATTTTGCCACGTATGGGCAAAATGCCAATGCTCCAACGCGGCGGCAAATGGCAATGTGAGCACCATCCCCGCGCAAAATTGCAAAAATGCCAGCACAGTGAGGTCGATTTTTGGAATGAACGCTTTTTGCCAAAACGAGGCCATAGTCACGCCCAATAGTGCGATGCCCCCCACAAATACCAGCAAAAACGGCTTATCCCCCAAAGACACCCCCGCAAGCTTTGGCCACAACACCAACATCACCCCTACAAATCCCAGCACCACGCCCGCAATTTGAATTTTTGAAAACGCCTCCCCCAAAAAGCGCGCGGCCAGCACGGCAATCAGAACGGGTTGCAACCCTGAAATGAGCGCCGAAAGCCCAGCAGGCAAGCCATGCGCCACGCTCCACCATGTGCCCGCTAAGTATAGCCCAGGTAAAAATAGGCCAGAAATGCAGGCGTGCACCCAAACACGTGGAGATTTTGGCCATGTTACAGGTAATAAGAAACACAACGCACCAAAGCTCAAAACGCTTAACACATAACGCACCATTAGGAATGTGAGGGGTTCGGCGTCTTGCGTGCCTAAACGTGCCGCAATAAAACCAGTGGCCCAAATCGGCACAAATACCCACGGAATGAGGGCCAAAAGTGTTGATGAACTCACATTTATTTTGGCCATAGCACCGATTCCCGTTCATTTACTATAGAACATATTATACATTGTCAGCACACCATAAAAAATATATAAAAACCAAAATCATATCGTATATGGATGCCTTTTATGCTCAACAAACACCCGCAATTCGACACAACCATATACCGCCAAAAAACGCTCAATTTCTGGCGCCGCCGCACATTTGCACAAAAGTTGGCGTTGGTGATCCTCGCCATTGCCACATTGTGGATCGCCTCTGGCGTATTTTCATCGCACCATAAAGCCGATACCACCGCTGCTGCCGTAACCAAAAAATCGGTGCGCGTGGAAACTGTTCCCATGGTGGCACACAGCCCCAAACTGCAAGTGACTGGCCGCACCGAAGCCCTCAGACGCGTAGATATTCTGGCGCAAACCGCTGGTCAAATTGCGCAATTGCCGATTAAAAAAGGCAGCCCAGTGAAAGAGGGCGACGTGATAGTGCGCCTTGCGTTTGATGGCCGCGACACCATGCTCAAAGAGGGTGAAACCCTCATGAAACAACGCAGCGCCGAGCTTGCCGCACAGCAAAGTTTATTCGACCAAGGGTTTGGTGCCCGCAAAGCGCTCGATGAAAAACGCACGCAATATAACACTGCCAAAGCCACCTATGAGCGCGCTTTGGCCGAACGTGACCGCGCCGCCATTCGCGCACCATTTTCGGGATTGCTCAACGATGTGCCGCTGGATGTATCACAGGCCGTAAAACAAGGCGACAAGCTCGCCCAAGTGGTGGTGCTCGACCCATTGAAGGTAATCGGCGAAGTGTCGGAGCGCGCCGTAGCCCGTTTAACCGCTGGGCAAACCGTGCAAGTGCGCACGCCCGATGGCACAAATTTAGAGGGCACGCTCACCTATGTCAGTCGTTCTGCGCAGGCCGGCACTCGCACATTCCGCGTGGAAGCCAGCATTAAAAATGCCGATATGCGCGTGCCTGAAGGCGCCAGTGTCACCCTCGCCATTGCGATGGAATCTGCACCTGCAAGCAAAATTCGTCGCTCATCTCTCACCCTCAACGACAAAGGCGTGATGGGCGTGCGCGTGGTGGATGCTGCCAACAAAACCCAGTTTTACCCTGTCACCATTGTGGACGACACCCAAGATGAGCTTTGGGTGACAGGCCTGCCCAATGACGCCCGCATGATCGTAGTGGGGCAAGATTTTGTGATCGATGGTGAGGTGGTTACAGCGGTTGAATCTAATTCAAAGTGACAATTATAGTTGACAACTGCAAACTGTAGTATACAATATGAACCACTATACGATTGAAGAAACGCAAGCTTTTCATGATTGGATGCACAACTTGCGTGATTTGGTTGTACGTGCGCGTATTCGTCAAAGGCTAATACGTCTTCAAAAAGGCAATTTTGGAGACTATAAAAGTGTAGGCGAAGGCGTGTTTGAGCTTAGATTTACGTTTGGTGCAGGGTATCGTATCTATTTCATACAACAAGGCCATGAACTTATCATCGTACTGGCCGGTGGCGATAAAAGCACACAGACACGCGACATTCAAAAAGCCATTGCTATGGCACACGAATATAGGAGACCACAATGCCACTAGAAACCCGCCCTTGGAGTATCATGAATTCTTACAAAAATGATGAAGAAATGGCGTTTTTCCTCAATTTCCTCATCGAGGACGGCGATATTGAAACTTTTTGCGATGCCGTTGGCGATATTATGCGTGCCCGTGGTGTGAGTGAAATTGCGCAAAAAACAGACCTCACCCGTGCGGGGCTTTATAAAGCCTTTTCTCGCACTGGCCACCCTAAGCTTGAAACCGTGGCCAAAGTAATGGCAGCTATTGGGTTTCGATTAAAAGTAGAAGCCCTGCCAGTTTCCGCCTAAAAGAGAGAAGCACCCATGCAAAAAATCGTTGAAGGTGCAATCCACCGCTCCAAACTCACCCTCGCCACGCTGGTGTTCTTGCTGATTGCGGGGTTTGTGGCCTATTCAGAGATTCCCAAAGAGGCCGAGCCCGATGTGCAGGTGCCAATTGTGTATGCACGGCTTTCGCTGCAAGGCATTGCACCAGAAGATGCTGAGCGCCTGCTGCTGCGGCCAGTGGAAACCCAATTTAAATCCATCGCCAATGTGAAGGAAATGCGCTCCACCGCGTTTGAAGGCGGCGGCTATGTGCTGCTGGAATTTGAAGCAGGGCAAGATATTAAAAAAGCCATCGCCGATGTGCGCGCCAAGCTCGACGATTCCAAGCGCGACCTCCCCACCAATATGGACCAACCCACCGTGGAAGAGGTGAATCTGAGCCTGTTCCCCGTATTGGTGGTGAACCTTTCGGGCAATGTGCCTGAACGCACATTGGTGCGCATTGCCAAGGATTTGAAGGACAGAATTCAAGAAACCAAAGGCGTGCTGAAGGCCGAACTGGCGGGCGCGCGCGACGAGGTAACAGAGATTATTGTCGACCCGCGCGTGCTAAGCGCCTATGGCATTTCGGTCGATCAATTCTCGACCTTCGCCAAGGCCAACAACCAACTCATTGCCGCTGGCACGCTGGAAAGTGGCCAAGGCCGCTATGCCGTAAAAGTGCCCGCATTGCTGGAAACTGTGCGCGATGTTGCGGATTTGCCTGTGGTGGCAGGGCCAGATGGTGTGATCACCGCGCGAGATTTGGCTGAAATTCGCGCCACATTTAAAGACCCCGAAACGCTCACACGGCTGGATGGCAAAAAGGCCATCGCGCTGGAAGTCTCTAAGAGGTTAGGCGCTAACCTAATCGATACCGTTGATTTGGTGAAAAAAACCGTGGGCACCATCTCAAAAACATGGCCAGATGGCATCACGGTCACCTTCACACAGGATAAATCGAAAAACATCCGCAATATGTTGGCCGATCTGCAAAATAGCGTGATCACCGCTGTGATTTTGGTGTTCATCATTGTGTTGTGGAGTTTGGGCGGCAGCTCATCGCTGCTCATTGGCCTTTCAATTCCCGCCTCGTTCCTCATGGGCATGTTGTGGCTTTCGCTGTCTGGCCTCACGGTGAATATTGTGGTGCTGTTTTCGCTGATTTTGGCCGTGGGCATGTTGGTGGATGACACCATTATTGTGGCAGAATATGCTGATAGACGCATGGCAGAAGGTGCCGACCCCAAAACCGCCTATGTGGAAGCCTCCACCCGCATGGTAGGGCCTGTGCTGGCCGCCACCGCCACCCGTGTGGCCGCCTTCTCGCCGCTGCTGTTTTGGCCGGGAATTGTTGGCCAATTCATGAAATATATGCCGATTACGCTGATCGCCACGCTTTCGGCCTCGCTGCTATATGCGCTTATATTCGCGCCCGTGCTGGGTGCAAAATTCGCCAAATTCAACCACGACCATGCGCCCAGCAAAAAGCGCGAGGGGCTATATTGGTGGGCGATTGAGCAATCAATCACTCGCCCATGGCGCATGGTATTGGGCACTTTGGCGCTACTGATTTTCATCCCCGTTGTGCATAGCATGTTGGGCAAAGGCGTGGAATTTTTCCCGAAGGTCGAGCCAGACTATGGCCTGATTTATGTACACGCACGCGGCAACCTCTCTATCACCGAAAAAGATGAGCTGGTAAAGCAAGTTGAAGCACGCCTTGTGGGCAAGAAGGAGCTGAAGTCTATCTATACCCGTGTGGGTAAGGTGGTGGGTGGCCAAGACGTGCCCGAAGATGTTGTGGGTGTCATCCAATTTGAATTTGCAGATTGGCAAAGCCGCAAGCCTGCGCTCGATGTACTCGAGGATATTCGTATTGACACGGCGGATATTCCGGGTATTTTTGTGGAACCAAAATCGCCAGAAGCGGGGCCTCCCACGGGCAAACCCATTAAAATTCAGGTGGTGAGCCTCAACCCCGAAAATCTCAACGCCGCGGCAAAAGTCATCGCCAATGTGGTGCGGGCACACCCCGCCGCGCGCGATGTGGATGATGGCGCGCAATTGCCAGGCATTGATTGGAAAATCTCGATCGATAAAGCCGAAGCCGCCAAATATGGCGTGACCGCAGCCAGCGTGGGCAATGCCATTAAAATGGTGACAAATGGCGTGATCATCTCGAATTATCGGCCAGATGATGTGACACAGTCAGTGGATGCCATCATCCGCTTCCCCGAAGACCGCCGCACGCTGAATGATTTAGACGATGTGCGCGTGGCCACCACCAAAGGCTTTGTGCCCATCAGCCAATTTATGAAGCGCGAACCTGCACCGCGCGTGGGGCAGCTCAAACGCATTAATGGCCAGCGCCAAATCACCATTGAGGCCAATATTAAAAACGAATATAACGCCACAGCCGTGCGCGATGAAATCACACAAACGCTCGCCAAGGAAAAATTTCCGCTGGGCGTGATGTATGGCATGCGCGGGCAAGATGAAGAGCAAAAGCAAGCGGGCGCGTTTTTGATCAAGGCCTTTGGTGTGGCGGTCTTCATGATTTTCGCCATTTTGCTAGCGCAATTCAATCGTTTTCGCTCGGTGGGTCTGGTGCTATCGGCCGTGTTTATGTCCACAATCGGCGTGTTTATCGGCCTTTTGGCCATGCAACAATCCTTCTCAATTGTAATGACAGGCATTGGCATTATTGCGCTTGCGGGCGTGGTGGTGAACAACAACATTGTGTTGATCGACACCTTCGAGCACTACCGCAAAGCCGGCGTGGAGCTTACTGAGGCCATTCGCCTCACCTGTGCGGAACGCACGCGGCCCGTGCTGCTCACCGCCATCACCGCCATTTTGGGCGTATTGCCCATCGCATTTGCGGTGAATATCGACTTCACCCTGCGTGAGGTGACAGTTGGCGCACCTGCCACCCAGTGGTGGATTCAGCTCTCCACCGCTATCGTGTATGGCCTCGGCTTCGCCACGGTGCTCACGTTGGTGATCACCCCAGCGATGTTAATGCTCACGGAGCGGCGGAAGAAACGGGTGTGATCGCAGCTATCCTGAGAACTTTCATGTCATTCTGAACCGCAGGTGAAGGATCTCCCTGAACGGAGCCTGAGGCGGCAAGAGATCCTTCGGCGATGCCTCAGGATAACAACGATTATTGAGAATGAAGACTCACTCACTCCGCCGGCTTGCCAAAAATCAGCTGGTTGGGGTGGCGCTCTAAGCTATTCACAAACCGATCCACCGAATTCACCGTTTTGCGGGTGTCAATCATCAGGCTTTTGAGGTCGGTATCCGACATTTTATTCAGGCTATTGGCGGTTTTGCGAATGCTCACAATGGTTTCGGTGGCTTCTGGGATTAGGCCTTTTTTGCCCTTATCGCCCGAAAGTTGCGTGGTGATCGTGTCGAGCTTATCTGCCAAGGCATTTAATTTTTTAGCGGTAGCGGCGGAATCCTGCATCAAATTTTGGATCGCAGGCGCGCTATCCCCCAATGCGGTGGTGAATTTGCCAATGCTGGTGGGGTCGATCGCGGCCACAACCGCGTCAAACTTAATTAACAGCTCATTCACGCGGGTGATGGTTTCTTGCGCCCTGTCGGTAATATTCTGCAGCAATGTGCGCTCGGCATACATGGTTGCGGCGTCGCCATCGCTGCCATATTTCAGCAATGGGGCGGTAGGGCTGCCGCCTGTTAGCTCAATCGATGCCACCCCCGTGAGGCCCTGATAACTCAGCAACACGCGTGTATCAGTATGCACGGGCGTGAGCCGATCCACTTTAATCAACGCGCGCACTTCAGTAGGATTACCAGGGTTGAGCGCAATTTTGCGCACATCACCCACCTTCAAGCCGTTGAACAGCACGCCCCCGCCTTCCGAAAGGCCGCTGACCGAACCTTGAAAAATCACATAAAATTCTTTTACATCACGGTTGGTTTTCACACCCGCAACCCAATAGAGAAACAGCAAGCCAATCGCCAAAACAGCGATGGCAAAAGCCCCTATCAATGTGTGGCGAGCCGTAGTTTCCATTTAATGCGACTCCAAAAATCCGTCTGTATGAATCGATGCCGCACGCGGTCCGTTAAAGTAGCTGTGAATCCACGGATGGTCAAATGCACGCACATTCTCCATCGTATCGCACACCAGCACGCGCTTATCGCCCAATGCTGCAATTCTGTCACACGCCAAAAACAACGAGTGCAAATCATGTGTCACCATAAACACGGTGAGGCCAAGTGTTTTCTGCAAATCGCGCACCAAAATATCAAATTCCTGCGCGCCAATCGGGTCGAGCCCTGCGGTGGGCTCATCGAGGAATAAAATTTCAGGGTCGAGCGCAATGGCACGCGCCAGCGCCGCCCGCTTGATCATCCCGCCCGAAAGCTGCGATGGAAACTTATCGCAGGCACTCATGGGCAGGCCCGCCAGCGCAATTTTCATCCGCGCCAAATCGGCCACATCGGCAGCGCTGAGCGCATAGGTTTCCTTCAGCACAAACTCTACATTTTGCTGCACAGTGAGCGCCGAAAACAATGCGCCTTGCTGAAATAACAATCCCACGCGCTGGCCGATCGCCACTTTTTGCGCATCATCGGCGCGCAGCATATCCACGCCCAGCACACCCAACGTGCGTGCAGTGCGCGGCACCATGCCCAATATGGCGCGCAGCAGCACCGACTTGCCCGTGCCAGACGCCCCCACAACGCCCAATATTTCGCCTTTTTGCACGTCTAAATCCAGATTATTCAAAATCTCGTGGCCGCCCAGCGTGACAAACAGCCCCTGCACGCGGATGGCCAATGTGTCGGGTATGATAATTTTAGGGGCCATGTTTACCACTCCAACGCAGCAAATATCATGGCAAAAATACCATCAAGCACCAGCACAACAAAAATTGATTTCACCACTGATGAGGTGGTTTGTTGACCCAAGGAATCGGCACTGCCTTGCACCTTCATGCCCTCAAGGCAGGCAATAATGCCGATAAACAACGCCATAAATGGCGCTTTGGAAAGCCCCGTAAGCACTGTTTTCAGCGCGATCGCCTCGCGCAGCTGTACCAAAAACGCCGTCGGCTCTAGCCCAATATACACCCATGACACAATCATCGCGCCAAATAGCGCGGCAAAATCGCTGATAATGGTAAGCAGCGGCAATGAAAGCACCAGCGCGCATAAACGTGGCACCACCAACACATGCACAGGGTCGCGCCCCATCACGCGCAGGGCGTCAATTTCCTCGCGCATTTTCATCGCGCCAATCTCAGCCGTAAACGCACTGCCCGAGCGCCCCGCAAACATAATGGCGGTGAGTAGCACCCCAATTTCCCGCAGCACCAGCACACCCACCAAATTCACCGTGAACACATCGGCGCCAAAACGCCGCAGCTGATACGCCCCTTGTTGTGCCACAATTGCGCCAATGAGGAACGAGATCAGCGCCACAATCGGCACCGCATTCAGCCCCGCTTGTTGCATGTGAAACACCATAGACGTGCGCCGAAAGGGGATTTTCCCCATACACATAGCACCGAAGCTTTGCAGCACCGCGCCTAAAAACCCAATAATTTGGAGAAGATCACGCCAGCTTTCCACCAACGCCTTGCCGATGGGGGCGCATACCGCGCTGATCAACGAGGATGGCGCAACATTCTGCACATCAGGCACAATATTGGCCAGCATCACCCGCTCGAGCAACCCAGCGCTGTGCGTAGGGACATTCTGCCATTCCACCGCCAATTTGCGCGCCGCCAGCTCGTCATATAACGCCTTCAACACCATGGCGCCGGCCGTATCTATTTGCTGCAATTGTGTGCACTCAAAACGAACAGAATTTAATGTGAGCGGCAGAGCCACCCGCCCAAGAGCCACCAATTCAAGCAATTGTGCATGCGCGCCAATCCGCCACGCCCCGCCCACATGCACAATTGCGGATTTGCCAGAGGCGGATTCCACCCGCAAACTTGCCAAATCACTGGTTTTTTGTGCATGATTCTCCATGCCATCACGCTAAAACCAATTCACAGCAAGAGCAACTGAATGATCACAATTTCCGCCCGCATCGAGCATTTCCCTATTACGGGGGCGTTTGTCATCGCGCGCGAACGCCGTACCGTGCAAACGGTGGTGTATGTGGAGTTGGACCACACAGGCATACACGCCCACGCCGAATGCGTGCCTTATAAACACTATGGCGAAACGGCAGAAAGCGTGTTGGCACAAATTGCTGAAGTGGCCGCGCACAGCGCACCCGATTTGGCCGCACTCAAGCCACTCATCGACGCCATGCCCGCAGGGGCAGCGCGCAATGGGCTCGATTGCGCATGGTGGCACGCACACGCTAAAACATTGGGGCAACCCGTGTGGCACGTGCTTAGCCTGCCGCAGCCAAAACCGCTCACCACCGCTTATACATTAAGCCTCGATACCCCTGAAGCCATGGCGGCAAAAGCTGCGCAAGTGGCCAGTACATACCCATTGCTCAAATTAAAATTGGGCGGAGCGGGGGACGAAGCCCGCATGCACGCCGTGCGCGCCGCAGCCCCACACGCCATATTAATTGCCGATGCCAATGAAGCGTGGACAGCTCAGTTGATGTTGCCGCTTTTGGCCGCTGCCCACACCGCACGCGTGGCGTTGATCGAGCAACCCCTGCCCGCCAGCAATGATGAGCTTTTGCGGCATATCACCCGACTTGTGCCCATTTGCGCCGATGAAAGCCTGCACACTCGCGCCGATTTGCCACAGCTCGTGGGCAAATATGACGCGGTAAACATTAAACTCGATAAAGCTGGCGGCCTCACCGAGGCTGTAAAATTGTTGCACGAAGCCCGCGCCCTGAACTTCAAAATTATGATCGGCTGTATGCTGGCCACATCGCTGGCCATGGCACCCGCGCTTTTGCTGGCCGCCACTGCCGATTATGTCGACCTCGACGGGCCCCTATTATTGGCGCAAGACCGCCCCCACCCGCTGCAATTTAATGGGGCACAGATTATGCCTGCGGATGGGGGGCTGTGGGGGTGACACGGCAAAAATTGCCGCTCGGCACAATATTCGCCACTTTTTTGCCACACAGCTTAATTTGTAAAACATATAACATATTGAAATAATTATATAATAATATTGGCACGCCATTTGCTACACATCAATGCAGGCCAGTTGCGCCTGAGTGTTTAGTAGTGGAGCGTTGAGTATGGGTATTTTTGGTGCGTTGTCGACATCGGTGAGTGGAATTCGGGCACAGTCTTATGCGTTCGAGAATATTTCTGGCAATATTGCCAACTCGCAAACCACAGGGTTTAAGCGAACCGACAGTAGTTTTGTGGATCTTGTGCCAGAAGCGCCCGCTGAGCGCCAAATTTCTGGGTCTGTGCTTGCGTTTTCACGCGCCACAAACACCGTGCAGGGCGATATTCAATCCTCATCCGTTCCTACTTTCATGGGCATTAATGGTGAAGGCTACTTCATTGTACAAGAGCGCTCTGGCTTCGTCGACAACTTGCCTGTGTTCACAGGGGTGGATCTATACTCACGCCGTGGTGACTTCCAGCTGGATCGCAGCGGATTTTTGGTGAATGGCGCTGGCTATTATCTCAAAGGCCTCACACTCGATGAAACCACTGGCAACCCCGATGGCAGCACGCCTTCAGCCCTGAGAATTAGCAATGATTTGCTCGCCGCAAAAGCCACATCAACTGTCACCTATCGCGGCAATATCGCAAAATACCCACTCACAGCATCGGCCGATAAAACCGTTGCCAATAGTGAACTGCTCACACCTTCATCCTATACGGTGAACCCAACGGTTGCAGGCACTGGCGTTGTTCAAGCTAATGATGTGAACACGTTTTTAAGTCAATCCATCGCGGGCGGTGCCGCCACAGTCTACGACCCAACAGGAAACGCCAACAATTTTCAAATGCGGTGGGCCAAAATTAGTAACACTGCTGGCTCTGAAACATGGAATTTATTTTATCAAAGCAATAGCGCCGCCACAGGCACAGCAACAGCATGGACTAATGTGGGTAGAAATTTTGTGTTCGACGCCACAGGAAAGCTTAGCCCAGCAATTTCAACCGTATCGCTAGGTACCTTGACCTTAAACGGCACGGCAATTGGCACCGTGGCTATGAATTTTGGCGGCACAGGCGTGACACAATATGCCGATGCCAACGGCTCGACACAGGTGACACAGCTGGATCAAAACGGTTATTCCTCGGGCGAACTCAGCTCGATCAGCATCGCCGACGGCGGCATTCTCACAGGCAGCTATTCAAACGGCCGCACCAAAAAATTGGCCAATATTGCATTGGCAACATTTAATGCCGACAACTCGCTCAAAAAATTAGACGGTGGTGCCTTCCAGGCCACGCAAGATTCCGGAGAGCCCATCATTGGCAAAGCGGGTACAATCATCGGTGGATCTCTCGAATCCTCCAACACAGACATCGCAGATGAGTTCACCAAACTCATCGTGACACAACAAGCCTACACAGCAAATACACGCGTGGTGACCACCTCCAACCAAATGCTTCAAGAAGTGGTGAATATGATCCGGTAATGGATTATTAACCGCCTATTTTAGCAATGGATTAAAGCCCTTGTGGCACATTGGGGGGATGACCACCACGCAGAAAGCGCTGGGTATAGCCAAGGAGCGGCACAATGGGTCTTACCACAGCGTTAAGCAACGCGTTATCGGGTTTGAATGTCACGCAATCTTCATTAGACGTGACCTCGCAGAATATTGCCAATGCGCAAACCGCTGGCTATTCGCGCAAAATTCAAAACAACGTGATGAACGCCTCTAACGGGCAAACGCGGGGTGTGAGCACGGGACAAGTCACGCGCGCGCTCGACGATGTGCTGCAGCGCTCTGTAAGGGCTGAAACAACAAACTCTGGTTTTATCAATTCCAAAGCCGAATATTTAAATCGTATGGATGCCATTTTTGGCAAACCTGGCTCGACAGACGCAATTGATACATTATTCAACACCCTGAACACCTCGTTGCAAGGTTTGGTGACCAGTCCAGAATCAGACGTGGCCCGCACAAAAGTTGTCTCCGAAGCGCAATTGCTGGCACAGCGGTTAAACTCTATGTCTACCGATTTGAACGGCTTGCGTTCCCAAACCGAACGCTCACTGACCGAGGCCGTGGGGCAAGCCAATAACTTGCTAGGACAAATTGAATCCATCAACAAACAGGTGATCTCACAATTTGCTTTAGGCGGCATGTCCTATCAAAATGCGCTCGATGCCCGCGATAAAGCCATTGCAGATCTCTCCGAACTTGTCGATTTGCGCGTCAATAATGGCGAACAAGGCGCCATTTCAATCTCAACCTCAAACGGCACTGTATTATTTGACGGCACTGCATTGAAGCTCAATTTTGATGGTCGAGACTCACTCACCGCGCAATCGCGTTGGTCTGCCGATTCCACCAAACGCGACGTGGGCACAATTTCCATTCTCAACAATAATGGTACAAGCTATGATTTGATCGCCGGCAAATCCATCCGTGGGGGTAAAATTGCGGGCTTGCTCGAACTGCGCGATACTGCATTTGTAGATGCACAAGCACAATTTGATGAATTGGCTGCGCAATTGGCACTTTCGCTTTCCAACACCACGACGCAAGGCACAGCCGCAACTTCAGGCGCTGCCACAGGGTTTGACCTGAACCTGAGCCCATTACAGTCGGGCAATACATTCTCGGTGGAAGTACAAAATGGCGCGGCGCGCAGCATTTATACATTCATAAAAACCACCGATGCTACATCAGCGGCAGCCATTTCATTTGGCCCCACAACAGCTGGCGACAGAACAGTGGGGATCGACTTTTCTGGCGGACTCAGTTCAGTGGTGTCGCAAGTGCAAGCTGCACTTGGCAGCGGCTACACCGTTTCTAATCCATCTGGCAGCAATTTGCGCATATTAGATGATGGCGCTGCCGCCACAACCAATGTGTTGGCAGCATCTACGTCCTCCACAATCACCTCGCTGCAATCGGGTAAAGCGGCATTGCCTTTATTTCTCGACCCCGGCTCGGTGAGTGGTTATTTTACGGGCGCACCTGAAAATGGCGGCCAAACTGTAGGGTTTGCACAGCGTATCAGCCTGAATACAACAGTGCTGAATGACCCAAGCGCATTGGTTGTATTCTCGTCTACCTCCGCTGCGGGGCAAGGCGACCCAACCCGTCCGCAAGCAATTTTAGACGCGATCAAAAATAGCAGCCATACATTCAACCCCAAAGCCAATATTGGGTCAACCAGCACACCCTATCAAGGCACATTAGGCGGCTATTTACAACGAATTATCTCGCTGCAATCTGGTAAAGCTGAAAGTGCCAATTCGCTGCAAGACTCTCAAAGTGTTGTATTGAATAATCTTCAGGCACGCTTTGAAGACAGCACAGGTGTGGATGTTGACCAAGAAATGGCCTCTCTAACCGTATTGCAGCAAATGTACAGTGCCAATGCGCGTGTGGTGTCTGCAATTAGCGACATGTTTGATGTATTACTAAGAATGGCGAACTAAGATGACAATCACACCAGCCGCACAACGTCGATTATTTGCATCACTTGGAGGGTTGCGCAATGAATTGTGGAACTCGCAAGAACAGCTGAGCACGGGTAAAAAAGCCCAAACCTATTCTAAATTAGGGATCTCACGCTCAATCGCTATTGATGCGCGCCGCATGATTGCCGACGTGGAAGGCTTTAAAAATACCATTCGTGACTCTGGCGATCGCTTAAAAGCGATGGACCAAACCCTCGACCGCATTCAAGCCATCACGCGGGATGTAAAATCGGCCACAACAAATGCCAATCTCGATATTGCGAGCAATAATCAAACCCAAGTGCAGTTGAACGCCAAATTATACGCAGAAGAGATGACAAGCTTGCTCAATCAAGATTTTGGCGGTCGCAAATTATTTTCTGGCCGCGCCGTGACCAATGCCGCCACAGAATCGGTGGATGTCATGCTCGATGGTGATGGACTCAAAGCGGGCCTCAAAACCATTATGAGTGAGCGCAAAGCGGCGGACTTAGGTACGGGCAATATGGGGCGCCTCACCACATCCGTGGCAACCTCCACCCTCACACTTGCCGAAGACGGCGCGCATCCCTTCGGCTTTAAGCTCAGCGATGTCACGACAACCTCCACAGGCATTGCCATTGTGCAGCCCACAGGCAGCCCAAAGTCGGGCACGGTTGCCGTCACATCACAACCACAGGCAGGCGAAAATGTCACATTCAAACTCAATATGCCCGATGGTTCAACGCTCAATTTAAAGCTAACAGCAACCACGGGCACTGCGGGCGAGGGCCAATTCCAAATTGGCGCTTCAACATCTGCAACCGCATCCAACCTATTAGCAGCACTGAACACCGCCATTCAAGGCAAAGCCACCACCGATTTAGGTGCGGCATCCGCCATACAAGCCAGCAATGATTTTCTCGCCAACCCACCCAAACGTGTTGTGGGCACGCCAGCCACGTCCACAGCATTGGTGGATGGCACAATTGCCAACACCGTATTTTGGTATAAGGGCGAAGACAGCGGCGATTCCCCTCGGCAAACCTCAAAGGTCGAGATCGACAACGGCCAACGCCTTGGCTATGGCGCCCGCGCCACCGAAAATGGCATTAAAAAAGCCCTGCAATCCATGCTGGTGCTGGCCGCCGACAGCTTCCCCACAGTGGATGCCGCCAACAAGCAGCGCTATGACCAATTGCTCGATCGTTCCGCCAATTTGTTGAATGAATCCTCAACTGGTGATGGCGGCCTCAGCTCTATGCGCGCACAATTGGGTACCACGCACAGCATTATGAACGCAGCCAATAGCCGCCACACATTGCGCAACGCCCTACTTGAGGACCAAATCTCGAATGTTGAAAATATTGAAACCGAAGAGGTGGCCACAAGGTTATTAAGTGTGAAAGGCACGTTAGAAGCCAGCTACCAACTCACCGCCACCATCTCACGCATCAGCTTGATGGATTATCTGCGATAATATGTTCAAAATGCTGAATTTATGAAAATAATACACTCAGATTCAATACAATTTTAATGTTTTAATTTCATTATATATGCTGCGGAAACAGCAATGAATTGTATCCCTTACAATTTTCTATACGACACACTCCCGACCATTTGGTAACGGGAGATTCACCATATTCCCTAACAGCATATTAAAATATTTGTGTGTATACTGACTATGCTACGACAGAAGTCAGTTAGTATTGAGGTAAGGCCATGGATATAGGCGCAGTCACACACACACCCATTTCGCCAATTGCGAGTGCACAGGCCAATGGAACAGCAATTGCCAGCGCACAGGGGCATAACACCACACGCGTGGAAGCGGCCCTACAAGCACGCACTGGCAATGATGCTCAAAATAATGCACACCAAAATGCGAAAGACACCAATCAGCGGGCACAACAGCAAATTGCCAAGGATGTTGAAACCAAGCGCATGCAAGGCTTTGTGTTCGCGCCTGAAACTGCAGTGATCGTGTATCGCGAGCTTGATGAAGACGGCAAAACCGTATTGCAAAACCCATCACAAACAGAGCTGGCTCGCCGCGCCTATGAGAAAAAATCGGAAAACGCATCTGCAAACTTAAAGCAGCATAAGGTTACCGATCGCGTATTATGAGCGGCGCGCCCTGCCCCGCATATGAAATTGGGTGCATCACGCCACGCCGCTGAAGATGCACTCCCCCGCCGCGTTGCCTGCCAATTTCACATGCGCAGCATACGCCCGCACATATCGTTCTCTATTCACCTGTCAAAGAGCATGAGCGCATCACTTCACAGCAATACATTCAACGCTCATCTTATCATGGTGTGCGTGGGGGTGGAGAAATTGGGGTGTTTTTGAGGGATTTCAATAGATTACGTGATGCATAACCCGCTTATTGCCCGTTGCCCATTGGCACACTTACACCCGAAAACGAAATGCCGCCCAGCAACGAGGCCGTTTGGGCGCGTGTTGCCGCATCATCGGTGCGAGACGCGCGAATGTCTTGCGATTTGGTAACAGGCTTTTGTGAAGCGGGCGCCACGGCTTTCACCGCCGATACTTTAGAACTTGTTGATTTCAAAGCAGGCGTATTGATTGGCGTTGAAATTGAGGCGGTTGTCACCACATCATCGGGCAATTCCTCATGGCGCAGCGCCAGCAATGAAACCGCTTCAGGCGATGAATTGGGCAAATAGGCGCGCGCGCTTTCCTTGGTGGCCAATTTTGCCAATACGGCGTGGTCAACATCGCCATGCTTGGAAGGCGTATGTACACCCAATAGGCTGGCTAATTTTGGAGACGATTTTTTATGCAATTCCTGCGCCATTAAGTCTTGCAATTCGGCATGTTCTTGCGATTTGCGCACACTTACAGCGGCGGCAATGTCCTGCGGAATGCTATAGGATGGGCATGGGCCTGACGGATCCAGCCCGCTCACGCCCTGTGCGTTGAACACATATTTTTTGCTGCACACGTCCACTTTTGGCTCCAGCCCGCTCACTTCGAACTGATCCACACCCTCTTTGATATTCTGCCAGAAGGCATAATTGGTGCTATTGCGGAATTTAAACATGTTTTTGGCGTTCATTTTGAACGGCAGCGCCTGCAATTGGAAGGATTTTTGCCCGCCACGGAACGATTCCCGCGCAATCGCATAAATTTCGGCGATGTTTTCATCACTCATCGCATAGCAGCCGCGCGAAGAGCAATCCCCATGCACCATCAAATGCGAACCCGAATAACCGCGCGATTTGTCATAGGCATTGGGGAAGCCCGTGTTGAATGACAGGTAAAAGCTTGAATTTGGGTTCATCTGCGCAGGGGTGATATTATAAAACCCCTCTGGCGCTTGGCGGTCACCCTCAGTTTTTTTGGGACCCAAATCACCCGACCATTTGCAAATTTCATAGGATTTCAAAAGGGCATATTTGCCGGTGGCAGCGGATTTCTTCCACACTTCTAGCTTAGAATCCGCCTTCACCACCCGCATCAACACAGGGGCGGCGGGGCTGGTACCATGATCTTCCATTAATTTAACAGTGGCGGCAGAAATGGGTGCATTGGCCTTACGATCCGCATTATTTTCAGCACATCCAGACAGTGCCGCCGCAAGTGCAACAGCTGAAATGCTATATTTTACCGACCTAAACCGCATGCGTCTCCCCGCGCCCATCACATGAGAATAGCCATCTCAAGTAAAGATTATATGAATATATACAGTTAATGCAAAGGGATGCAAGGGGATTTAGCCCTGAATATCACCTAGCCCTACCAAGCTCCGCGCATAGGCTTGTGCCTCAAACGGCAGCAGGTCTTCAATGCTTTCGCCCACACCAATAAAATGCACGGGCAGCTTATGTGTGGTGGCCACGGGCACCACAATGCCACCGCGCGCTGTGCCGTCTAATTTCGTAATGATCAGCCCTGTGACCCCCACAATTTTGGCAAACACTTCGGCCTGTGCCATGGCATTTTGGCCAGTTGTGGCATCCAGCACCAAAATCACTTCATGCGGGGCGCTGGCATCGCGCTTTTTCAGCACGCGCACCAGCTTGGCCAGCTCTTCCATCAAATCGGCTTTATTCTGCAGGCGCCCTGCTGTGTCCACAATCAATACATCCGCACCTTGCGCCACGGCTTGTTCATGCGCGGCAAACGCCACGCTGGCGGCATCGCCCTTGCCTTCCTCCAGCGCCACAACCTCTACCAAGGCGCGCTCGCCCCAACGCTCTAGCTGCGCCACAGCCGCCGCGCGAAAGGTATCCCCCGCTGCCAGCACGGTTTTCAGCCCCGCTTTGCCAAATATATAGGCCAACTTGCCGGTGGTGGTGGTTTTGCCGGTACCATTCACCCCCACCATCACAATCACATGGGGTTTATGCCGTACAGCCTGTTCATCGGCAATCCTCATCGGCTGGGCAAAGGGCGCCAATTGCTGCGTGATGTGTTCCGCCAAAAATACTTTCACCTGCTCAACCGAGGTTTCCTTGGTGAACCGATCTGCCTTGAGTGCGGCCACCAATTGCGCGGCCATATTCACGCCCAAATCGGCCTCAATCAGAATGTCTTCCAATTCCTGCAGCGTATCATCATCAAGCTTTTTATGGGTGAACACCTTAGTGAGTTTATTAGTGATTTGGCCGGATGAGCGTGTGAGGCCACGGGCAATACGCGCTAAAAATGAAAGCGGCGCACGTTCGTGTGGCTGAGCGGCCTCTATCGGGGCATCTTCAGTTTTACTGCCGCTAAATAACCGTTTATACCAGTTCATTGCACTTCATTTCCATATGTGCATGATATGGATCAATGCGCAGGCGTTTTCAAGCGATTATATTGATTGATAATGCGCCCAATTCATCTGATGAATTGGCAGGAGCAATAGCGAACCGCGAAGCGTAATAAGAGTTGGAGCGTGAGCATTTCAACTCTTAAATCATCTTGAGGACACACAATGCCACATGGAATTTTAATTATTGGCGCGGGTATCGGCGGTTTGGCCACAGCCATAGGCTTGGCAAAGGCGGGTTATAAGGTGACAATTGCTGAGCAGGCTCAGGCGCTTTCTGAAGTGGGCGCAGGCTTGCAGCTCTCCCCAAATGCGGTGCATGCATTGCGGGCTTTGGGGTTAGAACACATCGTTGCGCCACGCGCCAGCCGCATTGATTATGTGCAGATGTTCAATGGGCACGGCCTGCTGCAATATTTAGACATTCGCACGCTGGCTGCCCATTATAATGCCCCATTTTGGGCGCTGCATCGTGCAGATTTACAAATTGCCTTGCTGGAAAAAGCATTAAAATACGACTTAATCGAGCTTAAACTTGGGCATAAACTGACCAAAATTGCCCATAATGAATTTGGCGTAGAGGCACAGTTTGAAAATGGTGAAGCCATTCATGCCATCGCCGCTATTGGTGCCGATGGTGTGAATTCTGCCATGCGACGCACTGTATTTGGCGTTGAGGCACAACCTACGGGCCTAGTTGCCTGGCGTGGTCTTGCGCCATTATTGCCCGCACAGCATCACACGGTGGATGTACACTTAACACCAGAGTCTCATGTAGTGAGCTACCCGCTCATTGCGCACAATATGCGCAATATTGTATGGGTTGAACACGCCCCTGCACTGCCTGCGCATGCCCCCACGCACTCAGCTACGCATGCACAATTGAATGCGTTTCTCGCGCATAACACCAAATGGACCTATTGGCCACTCACCACCGTGCCCCCGCTTAAAACGTGGTGCGAAGGCCCAATTGTGATTATGGGCGACGCCGCCCATGCCATGGTGCCATTTGCTGCACAAGGCGCGGGCATGGCACTGGAAGATGCCGCCGCTTTGGTGTCATTATGCAAAAACGCCAATTCAGTGGATGCATTCATCGACGCCTTTAAAGCGTTTGAGCAGGCACGAAAACCGCGCACAGAAGCCGTGCAAGATCTCTCCGCCCATAATGGCGTTGTGTATCACCAAACTGGGGTGATTGCGCATATCCGCAATCTGATCATTAAATATTCAGGTTCTGGTATTATTCGCCGCCGAATGGACTGGATTTGGGGCTGGCAGCCTGATTCAACGTAAACGCCGTTTCATACACATTCAAAAATTGTTTCTGCACAGCACGTTCAGAAAAATGCCCATTTTGGATGAGTTTGAGCGATGCTTTTTGCATTTTATGAACGCGCGCGGGCGCCTCAACCAATTGCACCATGCGCTTGGCAAGCTCGGCAATATTGCCCGTTTGCACCACATAGCCATTGCTGCCATGTTTCACAATATCGGCAATGCCCGATGTATTATACGCCAACAATGCGCACCCAGCCGCTGCGGCCTCAATCAACACACGGGGCAGCCCCTCGCGGTATGAAGTGGGCAGCACCACAATATCGGTTTCACGCAATAATTGCGCCATGTCGTCGATAAACCCCAAATATTCTAGCATACCAGTGCGACTAATGGCTTCAATTTCCAATTGGCTGATACTGTCGGGGTTACCATGGTCGGGAATGCCCGCAACCTGCGCAGTAAATTGCGCTCCCTGCCCGCGCGCCAGCTTCACCGCATCAAGAAAATCAAAAATCCCTTTTGAACGCAACAAGCGCGCTGCAAACACAATGCGCAGTGGAAGCGCTGGAGCGAAAGATCGCTCTGCATGAAATTCTTCAACATCTACCCCGGCCCCATGAATGGCCACAGCACGATGCGCCGGCACGCCAAATTCGCGGATGGCATAGGCGCAATCCTCCTTATTTTCAAAGGTCATGATGCAGTTGGGTAGCCGTGCCAACATCCGATAAGCCATTTTCACCAATGATTTTCTCACGCGGCGTTTGAGCATTACCATGAATGAAGGCTCGCAATGGACAGGCCGAAACACCTCTCCCAAGCCAGGGAATGTGAGGACAGCGGGGATGGAAGGCCGGCATAAAATAACTCGCAACAGCATCAAAAACCCGACCATCAACACAGGCTTTATGGTGATGGCATGCACAATATCAGGCTTTAAATCGCGCAGCAGCTGCCAAATTTTGAACATGGCGCGCGCATCCTTGAGGGACGACAACGACCGCCGCACGATAGAAATGGGATAGAAATTCTGTGGCCATAATTTGGGTGGCATTGCGCCTGCATCGGCCGCAATATTCACATGCCAACCAAGCGTGCCCACATAGCGCTTCACATGGTTGCGATGTGCCGCGAAATAGCTAAGGTCGTTACACAGGAACAAGATTGTCTTCGCCATTTCCATACACGCTCAATGCCCACAGAAAAGGGGTGCCCATACATCTATTTAGACGATTGCACCTATATTGCAAGCTGTGCGCATATTTGTGCTTGCATTCATGCTGTGTGCGCCGCACAACAACGCGATGAGCAATGAAAATAAAACGCCTCAAAATACCATTATTTATGTGTGTCGCAGCTGCCGCGCGCACAAAGACCTGCCTGTAGATCACACCACGCAAGGTGCGCAACTCATGCGCACGCTTGAGGCAAAATTAACGGCAACACCGCTCGATAATATCGAGGTGCGTTCAATCAATTGCTTATCGCAATGCAAACACCCTGCAAGCGTTGCGTTTCAATCGCCCGATAAATTTCAATATCTTGTTTCGAGCTTGAACCCCACCAGAGATGCAGATGATATTCTCACATTTGCCCAGCATTACCATGCCGCTGAAGCGGGTATTGTGATGACAGCCAATCGACCAGAGTCTATTCGCAATGGATTAGTTGGTCGCTTGCCCCCATTTGGGTATGAAGACCCTGCGCCAGAATATTATAAATTACCAACTGCGTAACACTGCACGAAAAAAGCCCCCTTGCGGAGGCTTTTTTACAATTCAACCCTTGGTACACATCAATAAAAACTGTCTTTACCCTGGTCATTCACACCCGGCAAGGCATCGAGTTTGGCAACAATAATCACGGCTTGGGTGCGGCTATCCACACCAAGCTTTTGCAAAATGGCCGAGACGTGGGCTTTTACTGTTGCTTCAGACACATTTAGCTCATAGGCAATTTGCTTATTCAGCATGCCTTCACGCATCATTGTGAGCACCCGCAATTGTTGCGGTGTGAGATTGGCCAATTTTTTGGTGATGTCGAGAATTTCGGGGTCGTCATTCGTGGTGGTCAGCAAATGCACAGGCGCCCAGGTTTCACCTTCTAGCACCGCACGCACAGCAGCGCGAATTTCTTCACCCTTAAGCGATTTAGGAATAAAGCCCGAAGCACCAAAGCTCAGCGCGCGACGCACAACCGAAGCATCTTCAGTGGCCGACACAATCACCACAGGAATGGTGGGGAATTGTGCGCGCAGCACCATGAGGCCTGAAAATCCACGCACACCCGGCATGTTCAAATCGAGCAAAATGAGGTCGCAATCGGTGAGGGAATTTAATAACCGCAGAACATCTTCCAATGAGCCTGCTTCATCAATCCGCGAAGGCGTTGCCTCTAACCCATCCAGCGCCGCGCGCATGGCCCCACGAAACAGTGGATGATCGTCAACAATAACAATGTGGTGTGATTCGCTCATACAATACCCTAATTTTCCTTATTGCATAACCAGTTACGAGTTAATGCTATGTGAGCTGTTTCGCCGCAGCAGCATGATTGTGCCGCAATTTCACAGATGCCGCAAGTTCAGCCTGTGCACTATAGCACAGATTTATTAAATATTATTTGAAACTGCTTAAAATCAATTCAACTTTAGGCGTATAAATGTATTAAAATAAGCCATTTATAGAATACTCGTGCCGTTTTCCGCCAGCACATAGCCCGCCAAATAGAGCGAACCGCAGATCACCACCCGCGCATTTTGGGTTTGGGCGGCTGCCAGCACCGCTTGAGCAAAGCTTGGCATGGCCGCAGCGCGCACGCCCGCATATTGCGCACATTCTGCCAGTTCCAGCGCCTCAAATGCGGCAGGCGCATTGGGAATCGCCACAGTATAGACCTGCTGCACCAGCCCCTCAAAGGCCTCGAAAAAGCCGCTTGGGTCTTTGGTGGTGAGCATCCCCACAATGAGAATGATGGGCTTGGAATTGCGCTCGTCCAGATCGGCCAGCACAGCCGCCAACACCTCACCAGCAGCGGGATTATGCCCACCATCAAGCCAAATTTCGGCGCCTTTGGGGAATTTATCAACTAAATGGCCGGTTTTCAGGCGCTGCATCCGCGCTGGCCATTGCACATGGGTGAGGCCGTGCTCAATCTGTGCATTGGTGAGCGCATCTTCCATTAACACGTTCACCGCAGCAATGGCGCAGCCCGCATTGTCGACCTGATGCAGCCCCAGCAGTTTGGGCGAGGCGCAATCCAGCAGCATGGTGTCGGTTTGATACACAAAGCGATTCTCCTCAATACCCGCGCCAAATTCATCACCCAAGCGCAACAGCGGGGCTTTGTTACGCGCCGCAATCCGCTCGATCACCGCCATCACATCCTCTTCTTGCCGCCCCACAACCACAGGAATTTTGGGCTTGATAATGCCTGCTTTTTCTTGCGCAATTTCGCCGAGGGTTTCGCCTAAAAATTGAACATGATCAATGGAAACCGCTGTGATCACGCTCACTTTTGGGGTGATCACATTAGTGGCATCCAGCCGCCCGCCAAGCCCCACCTCTAACAGCAACACATCAGCTGGCGTGCGCGCAAACAGCATGAAGCCCACCAGCGTGAGCAGCTCAAAAATGGTGAGCGGAATGGCGGTGCATGTTTCCATGGCTTCCTGCAGCGTGGCCAGCAGCGTTTCATCATCCACCAGCGTGCCCGCCAAGCGAATCCGCTCATTATAGCGCACAAGATGCGGCGAGGTATACACATGCACGCGCTGGCCGGCCGCCTCAAGCATCGCCCGCGCATAGGCTGCGGTCGAGCCTTTGCCATTGGTGCCCGCAATATGAATGGTAGGCGGCAACTGCAGATGTGGGCTGCCCACAGCCGCAAGCGCCCCCTCCATACGCGCCAGTGACAGATCAATCACACGCGGATGGTTGGCCGTTAAGGCTTCGATTTTGGTGTTTATGGATTGAACCATGCGGCATCACTCAGCCGCTTTGGCCATGGGCAGCAAGGCTTGATTAGCATTATGCGCGGTGGCAGGTTGGTTCATCATCATGCGGCACAGGCGCGCAATGGTGGGGCGCAGCTCAAGGCGATGCACCACCGCATCCACCATGCCATGATCACGAAGATATTCCGCTTTTTGGAAGCCTTCTGGCAATTTCTCGCGGATGGTTTGCTCAATCACGCGCGGGCCTGCAAAGCAAATCAGCGCTTTTGGCTCTGCCAAATGCACATCGCCCAGCATGGCGTAGGAGGCCGTCACACCGCCCGTAGTGGGGTGGGTGAGCACCACAATATAGGGCAATTTTGCGTCCTTAAGCGCTTGCAACGCCACCGTGGTGCGCGGCAGTTGCATGAGCGACAAAATGCCCTCCTGCATGCGCGCGCCGCCAGAACCTGCGAATAAAATATAGGGTGTTTTGGTGCGCAGCGCAGTTTCTGCACCCATAATAATGGCTTCACCTGCCGCCATGCCCAGCGAGCCGCCCATAAAGGCGAAGTCTTGCACGGCCACTGTCACGGGGTTGCCTTCTAAATTACCAGTGGCCACTTGCACAGCGTCTTGCAGGCCTGTTTTGGTGCGGGCATCCTTAATGCGATCCACATATTTTTTTTCATCGCGGAATTTCAGCGGGTCAGCCACCACGCTTGGCAGCGGCAGCGCGGTATAATGGCTATGGTCGAAAAAATGCCGCAACCGCGCGGTGGACGAAATCCGCATATGCGCGCCAGAACTGGGCACAACATATTGGTTGGCTTCCAAATCTTTGATGAACACCATTTCGCCTGTTTCGGGGCATTTCACCCACAGGTTTTCGGGCGTATCTTTCTTGTTAAAGATCGATTTGATCTTGGGGCGTACGACATCGTCGATCCAGCTCATATGTGTCTCCTTTATGCGCCACTACAGCCGTCATAGTCGGGCTTGATCCGACCATCCACTTTAAGTAGATCCTCGGGTCAAGCCCGAGGATGACGAAATAAAGAGCGCTGTCTCGTTAATTCGTGGAACATTACTCCATGCCCTTCTTTAACTCAGAAACATGCGCAAGAACAGCATTTATTGTGGCTGGGGTGGCACGTCCCTGTGCATCAAGTGATTTTTCAATGGCGGTGACCAGCGCACTGCCCACCACCACCGCATCAGCAAATTTAGAGATTTGCGCCGCATCGGCTGCGGTTTTCACGCCAAAACCCACCGCAATTGGCAATTGTGTAGCGGCACGAATAGGCTCAAGCGCCTTGGCCACTTTCGCAAAATCAGGCGTTTGCGTGCCCGTGATGCCCGTGATCGACACATAATAAAGGAAACCAGAGGCATGAGTAAGAATCAGCTGCAGGCGCGCGTCATCACATGTTGGCGTTACCAATCGAATGAAATGCAGCCCTTGCCGCGTGGCGGGAATGCACAGCTCATCATCCATTTCAGGCGGCAAATCCACCACAATCAGCCCATCAACACCCGCAGCTTTGGCATCCTGAATGAACGCATCCACACCATACACATAAATCGGGTTGTAATAGCCCATCAAAATAATGGGGGTGTCGCTGTTGGTGGCGCGAAACGCCTTCACCATATCCAGCGTTTTGTGCATGTTTTGACCCGAAAGCAAGGCGCGCTGCGATGATTTTTGGATCGGTGGGCCTTCCGCCATCGGGTCGGAAAATGGCATACCAAGCTCGATAATATCGGCCCCCGCAGCAGGCAAACCATTCAAAATCGCTTGGCTTGTGGCCAAATCGGGGTCCCCCGCTGAAATGAAGGTCACCAGCGCTGTTTTACCAGCGGCTTTAAGGGTGGCAAATTTGGATTCGAGACGGGTCATATCAAATTCCATCCAAATGTTCGGCAATTGTGAAAATATCTTTATCACCTCTGCCGCATAGGTTCATCAGCAAAATTTCATCGGCATCCATGGTGGGGGCCAGTTTGGTGACATAGGCCAATGCATGTGCTGGCTCGAGCGCGGGCAAAATGCCCTCCAAACGTGCGCACAGTTGAAACGCCTCTAGCGCCTCGATGTCGGTGATCGACACATAATTCACGCGGCCTGCGTCCTTCAAAAAGGAGTGTTCTGGGCCAACACCAGGGTAATCGAGCCCTGCAGAGATGGAATGGCCTTCTTCAATTTGGCCATCAGCATCTTGCAATAAATAGGTGCGATTGCCGTGCAAAACACCAGGGGAGCCGCCTGAAAGCGAGGCTGCATGTTCGGGCGTATCCACCCCATGCCCGCCCGCTTCCACGCCATAAATTTTCACGGATGGGTCATCTAAAAATGCGTGGAACAAACCGATGGCATTGGAGCCGCCGCCAATACACGCCACCAACGCATCGGGCAACTTGCCTTCCACCGCTTGCAATTGTGCCTTTGCTTCAATGCCGATGACCGATTGAAAATCGCGCACCATCATGGGGTAGGGGTGCGGGCCAGCGGCGGTGCCAATCAAATAATAGGTGTCTTCAACATTGGTGACCCAATCGCGCAAGGCTTCGTTCATTGCATCTTTGAGTGTGCCATTGCCAGCGGTGACAGGCACAATTTGCGCGCCTAATAGCCGCATACGAAACACGTTCGGCTTCTGGCGTTCCACGTCCTTCGCGCCCATATACACCACGCAGGGCAGGCCAAAGCGCGCACACACAGTGGCCACCGCCACGCCGTGCTGCCCCGCGCCTGTTTCGGCAATAATACGGGTTTTCCCCATGCGCATTGCCAGCAAAATTTGCCCCAAGCAGTTATTGATTTTATGCGAGCCCGTATGGTTCAGCTCATCGCGCTTGAGATAAATTTTTGCGCCCCCCAAATGCTGAGTGAGCCGTTCCGCATAGGTCAGAACACTTGGGCGCCCTGCATAAGTGCTGTTTAATTCTGTCAATTGCGCTTTGAAGGCAGGGTCTTGCCGCGCGTGGGTGTAAGCAGCAGTGAGCTCTTGAATGAGCGGCATGAGCGTTTCGGCTACAAATTGCCCACCAAATTTGCCGAAAAAGCCATGTTCATTGGGGTCTGCTCGAAAAGAATTTTTGAGTGTCATGGGATGCCCTATTCTTGAGACAAGCCATAGCGCAGCGCGGGCGTGGTGGCAATCCCATCATGAATAATGAGATTGCCTTGTATGCTAATTTTTTCAGTTAGGCTGTTCGATTGCCTTCAAATGGCGCACCAGAACCACGCACGGCAAAGAAGCCTGTAACAGCAGCAACAAGCAACGCCGCGGCTGCCGCATAATGTGTGAAGGGTTTCAAACCCTTGAATGCCTTACTGATAATTTCATTTTTGCTGATTTGCAGCGCGGCAATCTTTTCATTCAAATTGTCTAACATCTTTTTACAAAAATCCATGCGTCGCTCATCATCCGACATTTTATCTAGCACTAGCTTCTGCAAAGCTTGATCTTTCAATCCAACAACTGTAGGGGAAAGCTTCAGTATATCGGGCATGAGCTGTTGAGCACTCATATATGTTTTGGGGCCCCATGCAACGGGATATTGTAATTTATCTACATCATTTTTTAACAATTCCAAAGACATGTTTACATGATTTTTTTGACCATTGCATTTAAACAAGGCCGCTTGTTCTTCTTGGGGAAATAATGAATAGGCTTGATGTCGTAAAATTGAATTGTAAATATTTTCGAGTTTATGATGCACGGCTGAGGTATATGCTGTCATAGTAATGTCTCCTTCTATTATCAATCTGTGATTAAGATAAATTCTTAAAAAATACTTTCACAAAAATATATGGCATGCAATAGCTTTTTTTTGCAAAATTACGCAGATTTGCGTTAAATTCTACGAGCACACCATGACACAGAACTGGCAGCATTTTTTCAACCCACCGTGGTCCCCCGTGATGGAGAAGGCTGGTGGCTTGGTGTTTCTTGACCAAACACGCCTGCCGTTTGAAGAGGTGTGGCTGCCATTGCGTGACATGGCCACTGCGGCGCAGGCCATCCGCGCCATGCAGGTGCGCGGCGCACCGCTCATTGGCATCACCGCAGCATTTGGCCTCGCATTGCAAATGGATGTGGACGCATCCGACGCCAGCCTTACGGCCAGCATTGCGGAACTCGCAGAGACCCGCCCCACAGCGGTGAATTTGCGCTGGGCGTTAAATCGCATGAATAGTATTTTGGCACCATTGCCTGTTTCTGAACGTGCGGCGGCCGCATGGACGGAAGCCCGCGCTATTGCGGCGGAAGATATTCAAACGGGCGCCGCGATTGCAAAACATGGCTATGAGCTGGTGAAAACGCTGCACGCGCAAAAGGGCGGCACCGCGCCATTGCGCATTCTCACCCATTGCAATGCGGGGTGGCTCGGCACTATGGCGTGGGGCACGGCGCTGGCGGTGATGTATGGCGCGCAGCATTTTGGCCTGCCCATTCATGTGTATGTGGATGAAACCCGCCCGCGCTTTCAAGGCGCGCTCACCGCATGGGAGCTGGGTCGCGCTGGCATTTCGCACCAAGTGATTACCGACAACGCCGGCGGGCATTTGATGCAGGAAGGGTTGGTGGATGTGGCAATTGTGGGGGCAGACCGCGTGGCGCGCAATGGCGATGCCGCCAATAAAATTGGCACTTATTTAAAGGCGCTGGCAGCGTTCGATAATAATATTCCGTTTTATGTGGCGCTGCCTGCTACCACGTTTGACTTTGCGCTGGCTTCAGGCGTGCGTGCCATCCCCATTGAGGAGCGCGCAGCGGCTGAAGTGTTGGCCATTTCAGGCCGCACAGCTGCAGGCGAAATGGCCACTGTTCAGCCCTACCCTGCAAATACGCTGGTGTCTAACCCTGGGTTTGATGTCACCCCCGCACGGCTGATCTCTGGCCTCATCACCGAACGCGGCATTTGCGCAGCCAGCGAGGCGGGGATACAGGGCATGTTTGCGGATTTGATGTAATCACCGCCAGCCCGCAGCGGGCAAATCGACCGTGAAACACGCGCCGAGGATATTGCCGTGGTTATCTTTGCGGTTTTCGGCATAAATTTCGCCGCCGTGGGCGTCTACAATCTGCTTGGAAATCGATAGCCCAAGGCCAGAATTATTGCCAAAATGCTTGGCGGGGCGGTCGGTATAAAAGCGCTCAAAAATCCGCTGCACATTATCTGGCGGAATGCCGCGCCCGCTATCGAGCACCATAAACCGCACATGCTGTGGCAAGCGCTGCACAATCACATCCACCACACCATCGGGCGGGGAGAACGATTTTGCATTGTCGATGAGGTTACTGGCCACTTGCGCCAAGCGGCTATCATTGCCATGCACATAAAATGCGGCCTCCAACGCGCCATCGGGGATGCCATCGGTGCGCACCTGCAAATGCACCTGCACATTATGTTTGGTTTTCATGTCATTAGCCATATTCACCACGGTTTCCAGCACTTTTTGCACATCGGTGGGGCTATTGTCGGCACGTTGCAGCTCGGCATCGAGGCGCGAAGCCAGCGAAATATCGCTGATCAGGCGGTCGAGCCGCTGCACATCATGGTGGATCACCTCCAGCAAGCGGGTGCGGTCTTCATCTTTTTTCACAATCGGCAGCACTTCAATGGCGCTGCGCAAGCTGGTAAGCGGGTTTTTCAGCTCATGCGACACATCTGCCGCAAAGCGCTCAATGGCTTCAATGCGCGCCTCAAGGCTTTCGGCCATATCATGCAATGCAATCGACAGTTCACCAATTTCATCCGTGCGGGTGGAGTAATCCGGAAATTCCCCCGTGAGTTTTTTGCGGGCACGAATGCGCCGCGCCGCCAATGAAAGGCGCTGCAAGGGCGTGGCAATGGTGCTGGCCAACACAAGCGACAAAAACAGCATCACCGCGCCCGCCACCGCAAATACGCGCAGAATTTCTAGCCGTTCACTGGTCACTACATCGTCGATATCCTTGCCTTGGGTGGAGAGCAACAACGCACCCACCATGCCCTTGGGGCGCTGCACGGGCACCGCCACAAATATCACCAGTGAGCCCGTTTCAGCCTGCATGCGCACCACAGATGCCACCTGTCCGCGCAAGGCTTTTTCCACCTCGGGGAAATGCTGGGTGGCAATGGTGCTGGCCTCATGATAGGTGGCCACGCGCCCTGGCGTGAACCAAGTGTTGATAATGCGCTCTAAAATGGCGAATGCGCTGCGTTTCGGCTCAATTACAGGCGGTTTTCGTGCATTAATATGCGCAGAATCCATCAATAAGACACCATCTCTATCGAATATGCGCGCGCGCGTGCCCGTGGGATTTACAAGGCGGCTCAGCACCGTACCCACACGTTCGGGGTTAATCGGGTAATCTTGAATTTGGGTGTCGTAATCGCTGGGCAACACGCCATCATTATTAATGATGAGGTCGAGCAATTTTTCAGGATCGATATTCAGCGCATTCGGCTCGATGGTATTAGAAGACGCCACCGCCGCCGCGATAATTTCGGCCTGTGTCATCAGGCTTTTCATCCGCGCATCAATGAGTCCTTCCCGAAATTGGTTGAGATATAAAATACCGAATAATAACACCGCCAAACCGATAAAATTAATGAGAATAATCCGCCTCGCGAGCGACGAGAACAAAATGGAGCGGAAAAATCGTGAGAATCCAAATTCTGGGGGCATAGGGGGAGGTTAACAGGGTTTTGATGGGATGGAAAGAAAGTTGTCATTTCACTCATCACGCTTTGACATTCGTGGCGCTTGTCATTCTGAGCACAGCGAAGAATCTCCTTGAGATTGAACTCAATCGGCTGGAGATCCTTTACTCACGTTCAGGATGACAGCAGAAACTTAGCCCCCGCTTCACACCTAAACTCTACACCGCACCAACGGTTTTGAGCTTCGCGCGCGGGTGCACTTCGTTTTGGCTCATCACCGTGGTTTGTGGGCGGAAGCGGTCAACAAGTGCACGCATGTGGGGGCGCGCGGAGGGTGAGGTGAGCAACACGGGCAACTCCCCAATGCGGGCTGCGTCTTCAAAGCGCTCGCGAATACCGTTCATCAGCTCGTGCAATTTGCTGGGGGCTATAGCGAGCTGTTTTTCCTCGCCGCTACCAATCAAGCTTTCCGCAATTTCATGTTCCCAATGCGGAGATAGCGTAATGATGGGCAGCACGCCTGTATGGTTTTGATTGGCGGCACAAATTTGCCGTGCCAACCGCATCCGCACATGTTCGGTGATGAGTGTTGGGTTGCGGGTCATGCTCACGGCGTCGGCAATGCTTTCCAAAATGCTCGAGAGGTCGCGAATGGAAATCCGCTCGCTGAGCAGCATTTGCAGAATTTTTTGAATGCCTGATACAGTGATTTGCGCGGGCACAATATCTTCCACCAATTTTTGTTGGTCTTTGGGCAATTCTTTGAGCAGCGCCTGCACATCGGCATAGGAAATTAGCTCGGCGACGTTATTTTTGATCACTTCAGTGAGATGGGTAGACAGTACAGTGGCGCAATCCACCACGGTGTAGCCTTTAATTTGCGCGTCTTGGTGGTGCTCGCTCTCAATCCATGTGGCGGGCAGGCCAAAGGTTGGCTCGAGCGTGTTGATGCCCGGAATATCGACAGGGCCGCCGTTTGGGTTCATCACCATATATTGATTGGGATAAATGCGGCCGCTGCCCGCGTCGACTTCTTTCACTTTGATCACATAGGCGTTGGAATCCAGCATCATATTATCCAGCACCCGCACCGATGGCATGATAATGCCCATATCAATGGCCAATTGGCGGCGCAGGGCCTTGATTTGATCGGTCAGGCGTTCGCCCACACCACCGCCCACTTTGCTATTGATCATTTGAATGAGGGCTTGGCCCACTTCCACCTTGATCTCATCCATTTTCAGGCTTTGGCCAATAGGCTCATCTGCAGGGGCGGCTTTCTCCACCACTTCCGCTTTGGCTTTTGTCGCCGCTGTATTGATCACGGCGCGCTTGTTTTCTTTATCGAGCCAATAAGCAATGGCCCCTGCCCCGCCACCTAGGAATAAAAATGGCAACATAGGCATCCCAGGCAAAAGGGCGATCAACAACATGACGCCAGAAGACAAACCAAGGGCTTTTGGATAATGCGAGAATTGCTTCATTAGCGCTTTATCAGCCGCGCCTGAAACGCCGCCTTTGGACACCAACAAACCAGCTGCGATGGACACAATCAGCCCAGGAATTTGCGACACCAAGCCATCACCCACGGTGAGAATAGTGAATGTGCTGGCGGCGGTGGCCAATTCCATATCTTGCTGCAAAACACCAATGATAATTCCGCCCACCACGTTAATTCCCGTAATGATCAACCCTGCAATCGCATCGCCGCGCACAAATTTGCTGGCACCATCCATCGCACCAAAAAAGGCACTTTCGTCTTCCAGCTCTTTGCGGCGTTTGCGGGCTTCATCTTGCTCAATCAACCCTGCGGATAAATCGGCATCAATCGCCATTTGCTTGCCCGGCATGGCATCTAAGCTGAAGCGTGCAGCTACCTCGGCAATGCGGCCCGAACCTTTGGTGATCACCACAAAGTTCACCACAATCAAGATGGTGAACACCACCACACCGATCACAAAATTGCCGCCCATCACAAAATGGCCAAAGGCCTCGATCACCGCACCCGCAGCCGCAGTACCCTCATGTCCATGTGAGAGGATGAGCCGCGTGGACGCTAAGTTGAGCGAAAGCCTGAACATGGTGGCGACCAGCAAAACTGTGGGGAATGATGAAAATTCCAGCGGATTTTGGATGAACAGCGAGGTCATCAAAATCAAAATCGACATGATGATAGAGGTAGCGAGCAGCAAATCGAGCATCCACGCGGGGATCGGCGCGATGAGCACCATAATAATGAACAAAATGCCGATGGCGAAGCCAACGTCGGAGCGCTTGAACATGCCCAATAAATCGCCAAAGGAAAACCCTGGTACGGCGAGTTTGGGGAATGTTTTTGTGGTGTTGCTCATTTAGTGCTTTCTTTTTTCCTTCTCCCCTTGTGGGAGGGGGTTAGGGGGAGGGGTTTTCTTGTTTTGCTTTCCCTGCCCTTCGCATCGCTACGGGCGTTCGAAACTTGAAACGATTCACTGGATCGTTTCATTTGCTTCGCAAAACGTTTCTTACCCCCCTTAGTCTCGCTACGCTCGCCAGCTCCCCCACAAGTGGGGAGCCTTAAGTGCATCACGCATATTGCGCCCTTTGTTCATTAGTAGGGACAATTTGAAAGCCTGCAGCGGTATATTCATGCAATTTATTGCGCAAGGTGCGAATGGAAATGCCCAAAATATTGGCCGCATGGGTGCGATTGCCAAAGCAATGGCCAAGCGTATCCAAAATCAGCTGGCGTTCCACATCGGCCACGGTTTGCCCCACCAAATTGCGGGTGATGGCTTCGGCGCGCATGGCCGCATCGGTTGCGGTGCTAGGAATGGTATGGCCAATCCATTGTTGGTCCACGCGCTGGCCTTCTGGCGTACGAATAGCATCGGCGCCGATTTCATCCCCTGTGCTGAGCAACACCGCACGGTGGATCATATTTTCCAGCTCGCGCACATTGCCTGGCCATGAGAGGGTGTGCAATTGGTTGAGCGCCTCACGCGAAATGGGGCGCAGCGCTAAGCCATTGAGTTCTGCATATTTTTTGGAGAAATGCTGGGCAAGCGCGGGAATATCTTTCGGGCGCTCACGCAGTGCGGGCAAGCGCAAATTCACCACATTGAGGCGATAAAATAAATCCTCGCGGAAGGTGCCCGCTTTCACCGAATCCATCATATTACGGTTGGATGTGGCAACAATACGAATATTCACGGGCACGGGCTTGCCGCCACCCACGCGGTCGATCACCCGCTCTTGAATAGCACGCAGCAATTTGGCCTGCAGGCGAATGTCCATTTCCGAAACCTCATCGAGCAGCAGCGTGCCACCATTGGCTTCTTCGAACTTGCCCAAACGCCGCGCCACAGCCCCTGTGAACGCACCTTTTTCGTGGCCAAACAGCTCCGATTCCAACAAGTGCTCAGGAATAGCGGCGCAGTTCACTGCAATAAATGCACCATCCTTGCGCGCCGATTTGCTGTGAATATGGCGTGCCACCACCTCTTTACCTGTGCCCGATTCCCCTGTGATGAGCACAGACGCGTCGGATCGGGCGATCTGATCGGCCAATTTCACTACCGCTTCCATGGCAGTATCGGCCACAATTAATGCTTTTGTATCCTGCACCACAGCGGCTAAAATAGCGGCAATCATCTCGGCATCGGGCGGCAGTGGGATATATTCCTTGGCCCCTGCATGAATGGCGGCCACGGCAGCGCGTGCGTTGTTTTCCACGCCGCACGCCACAACAGGCACGGCAATCCGCTCGGCCTCAATTGCGGCAATAAACCCACGAATATCCATAGTGGTTTCGATCATCACCAAGTCAGCGCCTTTGCCGGAGCGCAGCACATCAAGCCCCATGGCTATAGAATCGGCATGAGTGACCTTGGCGCCTTTATCATGCGCCATGCGGGTTGCGGTTGAAAGTTGACCTTTTAATTGGCCGATAATGAGCAAACGCATGTTAAACTCCCTGGTCTGTGTCGGATTTAATAACCTCTGTCATGGTGATGCCCAGCTTGTCTTCCACCAGCACCACCTCACCACGTGCAACAAGGCGGTTATTTACATATACATCAATGGCTTCTCCCACCTTGCGGTCAAGCTCTATCACGGTGCCAACGCCCACTTTGAGCAGTTCAGAAATGTCCATTTTGGCGCGGCCCAGCACTGCCGAAACTTTCATGGGCACATCGAACACGGCCACCAAATCTTCAGCTTTGCGCGCCATGGACAACTGGTTTTCTTGCGAATCTTCAGTTTGCACAATCAAAGCCGTGTCGGCCGAATTGAGATCGGGCAGGTTTAGGTCTGTATCATTTTCCATCATCGTCTCCATCCACTGATGCAGTGAGGGTTGCGGCCAGCCAACGCTGCAGACAGGCCTCCACTTCAGCTTCAATTAATTTTAATTGATGTTCATAGCCACCATCCGCCCATTCAATCCGTACATCGCCCGTTGCAAACTCTGGGTCTGGCGTGATGAGAATACGCCCCGCAAAACCAAAACTATCCGCCTGCGCTTGCAATCGCTCTTGCAGCGCCTCTGCCAAATCGGGCGCCACGCGAAAGCTAATATGTGGGGTGTTACGCATATGACGAAAGCATTCATTGGCCAATTCCTCGATTGTGTCTTGCGGGAATTTATCCATCAATCCACGCGCCAATGTGCGCGCAATGGTCAGTGCAATATTGATGCCTTCGCGTGTGAGACTGTGCGCGGTGGCATCGAGTTGCGTAAGCGTTTCTGCGGCTTGCAAAAACAGCGCCTGCGCCTTCATATCGGTAGCCTGAACCGCACTGCTTTGCGCCGCTGCATAGCCTTGCGCATAGCCTTGCAGGCGCGAATCTTCGATCATTTCCGCACTGAATTTTTGCTCCTCCTCAGCAAATTTATTGCTGTTGAAGTCTTGCGTAAAGTCGAATTTCGTCGCGATTTTGCTCATTTCATTCCCTATACAATCACGTCGTCATCGCCACCGCTTTTCGCGATCACCAACTCACCTTTTGCCGCCAGATCTTTGGCAATATTCACCATGCTGGTTTGGGCATCATCAACATCGCGCAGGCGCACAGGGCCTAACGCTTGCATGTCGTCTTTCAAATTATTCGCTGCACGGCCAGACATATTGGAGAAAAAGAATTCCCGCACAGCTTCTGAGGCACCCTTAAGTGCGATGGATAATTTATCTTTTTCCACATTGCGCAGCAGCACTTGAATGCCCGCATTGTCAATTTTGAGCAGGTCTTCAAATGTGAACATCAGCGCTTTAATTTTTTCAGCCGAATCGCGGTTCACATCTTCCAACGCGCCAATGAATTTAGTTTCGGTTTGACGATCAAAATTATTGAAGATTTCCGCCATCATTTCATGGGAATCGCGGCGCTGGGTTTGCGACAAATTCGCCATAAATTCAGTGCGCAGGGTTTGTTCCACACGCTCCAAAATTTCCTTTTGCACCGCTTCCATTTTCAACATGCGGTCGATCACCTCCATGGCAAAATCATCGGTGAAATTCGACAGTACCCGCGCGGCATGTTCAGGGCGAATTTTAGAGAGAATGAGGGCAACAGTTTGCGGGTATTCGTTTTTGAGATAGTTGGCCAGTACAGACTCTTGAATATTTGAAAGTTTTTCCCACATATTGCGGCCTGCAGGGCCACGAATTTCTTCCATAATGGTGTTGACGCGATCACCAGGAATGAATTTTTTAAGCAGGCGTTCGGTCGAATCAAAGCCGCCCATCAGCGCACCAGCAGACGACATTCTCGATACAAAATCGACCACCAGCTCTTCCACCATATCAGGGGCAACTGGACCTAATTTTGCGATGGTGAGGGACAAATCCCGAATTTCGTCTTCATCGAGCAGTGCCCAAACTTTTTCACCATATTGAGAGCCCAAAGCGAGCATCAGCACAGCGGCACGCTGTACACCGCCAATGCGTGCAGTTTTTTTGGGCGCACCAGAGGTATCTGGCGCGGCGATTGCCACTTTTTTACTTTTGCCCAGGGACTCCATTATATCTTTCATGCTGCGGCTGCCTTATCATCTTCACTCATCCACTGGCGGATGATGATAACGGCTTCTTCAGGGTTGCCCTCAACCAATTCCCCTACTTTTTGCAATGAAACGGCCTGCATTTGCCCAGAAATTTGCGCCAATTCAATTGCCGCAAGGGTCGAGTTGGTTTCTGTCACAACTTGGGGCTCTGCTTTTATAGTGCTATTGGCGGGCACATATTTAACTTCGCCATTTTCCCCCACGGTTTTGATCACGGTGCCAGGCGGGGCATTCATTACAGCGCCGTTTTCATCTCTAAAAACTGGCGCGCCATTTTCTGTGGCAGCTGTGCCTGAGCCGCTCCCAAAATTAGGGTTAAACCCTGCTGCGCGGGCTACATTTGCGGTAGTATCCACCACGCTATCCATAGCGCGTTTCATCATGGGGCGAGCGATGAATAAAATCATCGACATGCTGATGATGAACATCACAAAAATCTCAATGCCCGCCATAATATCATCTTTGGTGAAGGTAAAATCGAACATACCTTTTGGCGCACCTGCTGCCTCTAATGCCATCGGCGCATCCGCAAATTTCAAGTTTACCACTTCAATTTTATCACCACGGTCTTGCGAATAGCCCACGGCGGACCGTACAAGCGCCGCAATTTGGTCGAGCTCTTCTTTGGAACGCGGCGCATAAGTGGCTTTATTATCCGCACCGACTGTGTAAATGCCGTCCACCAAAACTGCCACCGAAAGGCGCTTCAGGCGGCCTGGCTCGCTGACTTCTGTTTTTGTAATGCGAGAAATTTCGTAATTGATGGTTTCTTCATTTTTGCTGGTTTCATCACGCGCGGCAGCGGACCCGCTCGAATCGCTTTTACTGCTTGCATTTGGCAATTCCTTGCTGGCGGAAACCTCACCAGAATTATCGCCACCTTGCGCAGCTGTTTTGCTGCTTTCGCCACGGCTTTGAGCAGAACGGACAACCCGTGTTTCGGGGTCAAATGTATCTTGGGTTTGTGTGATGCGATTCATTTCAAAATCGGCCGAAACTTGCACACGGGTGCGGCCATTGCCAACAATATTGGCAACAATTGATTCCACATCCTCGCGCAGGCGACGCTCAAGCACCATGCGGCGTTCTTCTAAATATGTGCCCGCCTCTAGGCCACTTTCACCTTGGGCGGAGGCCAGCAATTTGCCGCGTTCATCAACAATTGCAACATTACCAGGCTTCAGGCCGTTTACTGCCGAAGCCACCAGTTGCTGAATGGCTTTGATTTGGCCACCATCCAAGCTGCCACGCAATTTCAGCACAATAGACGCGCGGGTTTCTTGTTTTTCACGAGCAAACAGTTGTTTTTCAGGGATCACCAAATGCACACGTGCACTTTGTACACGGTCGATGGTGCGGATAGACCGCGCCAATTCACCTTCTAATGCCCGAATATGGTTGATGTTTTGCACAAAGCTGGTGGAGCCAAGCGTAGAGCTTTTATCAAAAATTTCATAGCCAACGCTGCCCCCGCGCGGCACGCCCGTTTCTGCCAGCTTCATACGCAACTTAATGATTTGTTCTTGCGGCACTTGGATCACCGCGCCATCGGCTTTTAATTTATACGGTGTTGCGCTTGAGTCGAGCTGCTTCACAATGGCCGAGGAATCTTCAAATGTGAGGTCGGAATAGAGCGTGGCATAATGCGGTTCATTGGCGCGGATCATGATAAACGCAAAAAAACCGAGCATTAGCACGGCAACACCCACCATCGCCGCTATGCGGCCTGGTCCTAATGCTCTCACAAACGCGATGGCTTTATCCACTGTTACTCTTCCAAAACAAAATCGCCGCAATACACTTTGCAGCCCCTAGGCAAAATTTGCCGCATATATGGTAAACAGCTGGTTAAAAATTGCCGCATCACCTCATAAAAAATTGAAAAAATACAGTGTGTTAACAGGGGATTAAAAAGTAGCGCATGAGAAGTGCTAAATTTGCAGAAAATTACATATAAAAATCCCTCTGGCCAAACTGCACGAGAGCGTGTAAAGCCCGCATTATAAATTTTATGTGTGGGGCAACCCACACCAAGCGAGGATTCACCATGGAAACCGTTCTAATTGTCATTCATCTCATGCTGGTTGTGGCGCTTATCGGGCTTGTGCTATTGCAAAAGTCCGAAGGTGGCGCTTTGGGCATGGGCGGTGGCGGCGGTAATGGCGTATTTTCGAGCCGTGGTGCCGCAAATGCCCTCACACGCCTCACCATTTTTTGTGCGGCAGGGTTTTTTGTCACCAGCTTGGCCTTGGCCTTCATTGCCACGCGTAATGTGCAGGGCACATCGATTATTGACCGCGCGGGCGCGCCAATTTCCGCCCCAGCAACTGGCAACCCAATTGATTTGCAAAAACAGCTCGACGCCGCCACCAAAGCGGCTGCTCCTGTTGCTCCTGCCGTGCCGCTCACCTCCACACCTGTGGTGCCAGCACAAAAACCTGTTGCGCCAAGTGGGAAACAGTAAACTGTTTTTTTCGATCGGGTGTTGACTCCTTGCCGTATCAGCTTCAAAAAGCCCGTAGGAATTGGGTGAGTCATAGATATTTGCCCGTAGTATTTTCGCGTTGATTTGGAGCCTCTCAATGACCACACACCCACGCTATATATTTATCACGGGCGGGGTGGTGTCATCTCTTGGCAAGGGCATTGCGGCGGCGGCATTGGCCGCACTTTTGCAAGCGCGCGGCTATAAAGTGCGCATCCGCAAGCTCGACCCCTATTTGAATGTCGACCCTGGCACCATGTCGCCCTATCAGCACGGCGAAGTGTTTGTGACCGACGATGGCGCCGAAACCGACCTCGATCTTGGCCATTATGAGCGCTTCACAGGGCGTGCGGCCAATAAAAGCGACAACATCACCACAGGCCGCATTTATCAAGACATCATCGCGCGCGAACGCCGCGGCGATTATTTGGGCGCCACCGTGCAGGTGATCCCGCATGTGACAGACGCAATCAAAAATTTTATCCTCAGCGGCAATGATGAATTCGACTTTGTGATCTGCGAAATTGGCGGCACGGTGGGCGATATTGAAGGGCTGCCATTCTTCGAGGCCATTCGCCAGCTGGGCAACGAGCTGCCGCGCGACCGCGCCATTTACATCCACCTCACGTTGTTGCCGTATATTCCCGCAGCGGGCGAGATGAAAACCAAACCTACGCAGCATTCGGTGAAAGAACTACGCTCAATTGGCATTGCGCCGCATATTTTGCTGTGTCGGGTCGATCGCCCCATTCCGGCCGATGAGCGCCGCAAATTGTCGCTGTTCTGCAACGTGCCAGAACGCGCCGTGATTGAAGCGCGCGATGTGAGCTCAATTTACGATGCGCCGCTGGTGTATCACGGCCAAGGGCTCGATACCCAAGTGCTGGAAGCGTTTCATATTACCGATGCGCCCGCGCCAGAGCTCACCCGCTGGCAAGATATTTCCCACCGCTTGCATAACCCCGATGGTGATGTGAATATTGCGATTGTGGGCAAATATACCGTGCTCAAAGATGCCTATAAATCATTGATTGAAGCGCTGGTGCATGGCGGCATGGCCAACCGCGTGAAGGTGAATATCTCGTGGATTGATTCCGAAATATTCGAGAAAGAAGACCCAACCGCCCTGCTGGAAGACATGCACGGCGTGCTGGTACCAGGCGGTTTTGGTCAGCGCGGCATTGAGGGCAAAATCAAGGCCATCACCTTTGCGCGCACCCGCAATGTGCCATTTTTGGGTATATGCTTGGGTATGCAAATGGCGGTGGTGGAGGTGGCGCGCAATCAGCTGGGCATGAGTAATGCCAACTCGTCCGAATTTGGCCCCACCAGCACCCCAATTGTGGGCCTGCTCACCGAATGGCTGCGCGGTAACACGCTGGAGCGCCGCCTTGCGGGGGGGGATTTGGGCGGCACTATGCGTTTGGGTGCCTATCCATGCGACATTGTGGCGGGCAGCAAAGCCGAAGCCATTTATGGCAGCACCCATATTGAAGAGCGACATCGTCATAGATATGAGGTGAACGTAGCCTATCGTGAACAGCTGGAACAGGCAGGGCTAAAATTCAGCGGCCTCTCGCCCGATGGCGTGTTGCCTGAAATGGTGGAGCGCACAGACCACCCATGGTTTGTAGGCGTGCAATTCCACCCCGAGCTGAAATCGCGCCCATTTGAGCCTCACCCATTATTCTCCGCCTTTGTGGGCGCCGCAGTTGACCAAAGCCGATTGGTGTGATACACGCCCTGTTAATATTTGAAGTTACAAATTTTAACAGGAGATAGTAATGACTGCTTACCAAACCGTAATTGATTCAATTGGAGCAACACGCACCACATTTTACAATCGACCAAATACTGCAGATTCCAGCTGGAGAAAATCATTTGATGTTGTTGAGAAGAATATCGTTAATCATCTTCTCACACTGAACTTAACTAAAGATAAGAATGCTGCAAAACAGAAATTTTTAAAAGCGCTTGAAAAGCAAACAGAATTGACCGCAGTTGGCTATGCACCTTACGTTACTGCAGTAAGCGCCAAAATCCGCGCATGGAAAACCGCAAAAATCCTTAGCGTCGCTTTGGTGGCAGGTGCTGGCCTGCTGAGCTATTTTGGTGCAAATACATCATCATCTAATAGTGAATCGGCCTAACCTCGCGTTCAAAAATACTGTTATTATTTTTAGATTAAATATAAAACAACATAGTTTATGGAGAAGATGCATGGCCAAATTTATAGATTTTAAGCGTACACTCATTGATTTTACAGATGCGGTAAAGTCTGATGTAAACGTGGACAATGCAGAAAAAACCCTCATTGAAGCTGCAATTGCCCATGCAAAAAAAGGCAGTTCAGAAAAACAAAATGTAATTCGTGCTTTCACCGATGAATTTAGCGGATATAATAGACTTCAAGATAAAGCGCTTGTAAATAAGCTGAATATAAAATTAGGTTTTGTACAAAAACATTTACAAAATAGAGGCATCATTGCATTGGCTGGAATCATTTTGGGGGCTGGCCTGCTGAGCTATTTTGGTGCGGCAAAATCAACCACGAACACTGATGTTTCATAAAAAAATTTGCGGAAATAAAAAACACACTCTCTTTCAAAAAAGGATCTGCTATGACAGAAAGAACAAAAAGCGCATTTACAAATGCTATGATCACACTTAATAATACATATATTAATTTAACAACCAAAAAAGAAAATCATGCCGCTTTTATAAATGCTATTGAAAAGGCAAAAGTTGCAGCTGTGGCGCATGCAGCGCGAAAGCCAGCTGATATGCAATGGATACATAGTTATCTTGCTAACAAAATATCTGAAACACCACAAACTATACTTACTTTTGCACAACAAGATATAAAGTTACATTTAATAAAACTTGGATATACTGGGGTCGTCGCACTCGGTTTCTTAGGCATCCTCAGCTATTTTGGTGTGACAAAGGCCACTTCAAGTCAGGAGCGCGTTTAGGGCCCACCCTAATTTTGGTGCCTCATGTTTTTGGCTTTGAAACTGCCCCCAGTTTCGTTATAAGCACAGCATGACTCATGCTGTACACCCCACCCTCACCATCGGTTCTGCCGTATTTTCCAACACCACGCCGTTCTCGTTGATGGCAGGGCCATGCGTGCTGGAATCGCGCGCGCATGCCTTTGAAATGGCCAGCGCGCTCAAGGAAATCTGCGCGAAATTGGGCATTGGGCTGGTGTATAAATCCTCATTCGACAAGGCAAACCGCACCTCGATCCACGGTGTGCGCGGGTTGGGGCTCGATGCGAGTTTGCAGGTGTTTGCGGATATTCGTGAGCAGCTTGGCCTGCCAGTGGTGACCGATGTGCATGACGCGCTCCAATGCGCTATTGTGGCTAAGGCTGTGGATGTTTTGCAAATTCCTGCGTTTTTATGCCGCCAAACGGATTTGCTCATTGCTGCTGCCCAAACTGGCAAGGTGGTGAATGTGAAAAAAGGTCAATTTCTCGCGCCATGGGACATGAAAAACGTGGTGCGCAAAATCACCGATAGCGGAAATTTAAACGTCATGGTCACCGATCGCGGCACGTCATTTGGATATAACACGCTGGTGAGCGATTTCCGCGGCCTGCCCATTATGGCCGAAGAATGCGGCGCGCCTGTGATTTTTGATGCCACGCACTCCGTTCAACAACCTGGCGGCAAGGGTGAATCTAGCGGTGGTGAGCGCCGCTTTGTGCCGGTGCTAGCGCGCGCTGCGGTGGCAGTGGGCGTGGCGGGTTTGTTTATGGAAACCCACCAAGACCCAGACAAAGCCCCATCGGATGGCCCCAATATGGTGCCGCTCAAAGCGCTACCCGCCATTCTGGCTGAATTAAAAGCCATTGACGCGGTGCGAAAGCAGTATATGAATACGCAAAACTCTTAAAATCGAGGCAAAAATGGCGGATACAGCATTTGATATTTTAATTCTTGGCGCGGGGCCTGGCGGCTATGTTGCGGCCATTCGGGCGGCGCAATTAGGGTTTAAAACCGCATTGGTAGAGAAATCTGAGCTGGGCGGCATTTGCCTCAATTGGGGCTGTATCCCCACCAAAGCACTGCTGCGCTCTGCTGAAATTTATCATTACATGCAGCACGCGGGCGATTATGGCCTTGCTGCGAAGGAAATTTCATTCGATTTGCAAAAAGTTGTGGCGCGCTCACGTGGTGTGTCGAAGCAATTAACAGGCGGCATCGCCCATTTGATGAAAAAGAATAAAATTACGGTCATCAAAGGCACTGCAAAATTCACCAAACCTACCGAGTTGAAAGTAGAAGGCGAACATGCTGGCACCTACACCGCAAAACATATTATTGTTGCCACTGGTGCGCGCCCACGCGTGTTGCCCGGCATTGAGATTGATAAAAAGCTGATTTGGAGCTATTTTGAGGCGCTTGTGCCCGAAAAAATGCCAAAATCGCTGTTGGTGATGGGCTCTGGCGCCATCGGCATTGAATTCGCTAGCTTTTATCGCACCATGGGCGCTGAAGTGACTGTGGTGGAAGTGCTGCCGCAGATTATGTCGGTTGAAGATGCGGATATTTCAGCATTGGCGCGCAAAGCGTTTGAAAAACAGGGCATTAAAATTCTCACCTCCACTAAGGTCACGAGTGTGGAAAAACACGCCGATAGCATCACCGCAACACTTGATGACGGCAAAACCCAAACCAAAATTACGGCCGACCGTTTGATTTCGGCTGTGGGCGTGGTGGGCAATATTGAAAACCTCGGCTTAGAAACAATTGGCGTGAAAACAGATCGCGGCTGTATTGTGATTGATGGCTTTGGCAAAACCAATGTCCCTGGTGTTTATGCCATTGGCGACGTGGCGGGCCCGCCCATGTTGGCCCATAAGGCCGAGCATGAAGGCGTGATTTGTGTGGAAACCATCAAAGGTTTGCACACCCACCCGATGAAAAAAGAACATATTCCAGGCTGCACCTATTGCCACCCGCAAGTGGCCAGCGTTGGCCTCACCGAGCAAAAAGCCAAAGACCTTGGCCGTGCGGTGAAAGTGGGAAAATTCCCGTTTATGGCAAATGGAAAAGCCATCGCATTGGGCGAGCCTGAAGGCTTGGTGAAAACCATTTTTGATGCCAAAACAGGCGAATTGCTGGGCGCGCACATGATCGGTGCGGAAGTAACCGAGATGATCCAAGGATTTGTGGTGGCCATGGGGCTAGAAACCACCGAGGAAGACTTGATGCATACGGTATTCCCGCACCCAACGCTGTCCGAAATGATGCATGAATCTGTGCTATCAGCTTATGGTCGCGCCATTCATATGTAATTTTGATTGTAAAATTGCTCATAACCAACCTATGTAGTTCAAGCATAGGAGACAGCAGTTATATGCACACTAAGGGTTGCAAGGTTGCGTCATTTTGATGTAGACAGATGCGTTTTGATGTTGAATAAGTATGCATCGTTTCAAAATAAAACATATCTTCACAAAGTCCTATGGCAAAAGCAGTCAATTTTGACCAAATCTCATTTTTGGTGGTGGAAGACAATCCTCATATGTCGATCATCATCCGTACAATGTTGTCTGGATTTGGTGTTAAGAAAATTATTGAAGCAGGAGATGGCATCGCTGGCATTGAAAAATTAAACGCCAACGCGCCCGATATTGTGATTGTGGATTGGGAAATGCCCCGAATCAATGGCGCTGAAATGATTCGGCAAATCCGCCAACCCAGCCACCCTTTTGCATTTGTACCCATCATTTTGCTCACAGCGCATTCTTCACGCAACCGCATTATGCAAGCGCGCGATTTAGGCGTGCATGAAATTTTACGCAAACCTGTTTCTGCCACGGCATTATATCAACGCATTGCCACAATTGTGATGTCGGAACGACCGTTTATCAAAACAGACACATATTTTGGCCCAGAGCCTCGGGCGCTACCACAAAACACGCCTAATGAAGATGCTCACCAACTTCAATTAGAGGCTTAATACGCTTAGGGCGCGCCCTAAATCGCATCGCTATTTGGGTGCCCCCAGGGTTCTAATAATGCGGCAGCGTGCCATTTTTGGAAGGCAGGCATGGCATATATTGCATCAACATAGGCTTGCACCACAGGCGGCATTTCAATGCCATAGCTCACAAACCGCGTGGCGACAGGCGCAAACATCGCATCAGCCACAGTGAAATGCCCAAATAAAAATGGGCCATTTTGGCCATATTGAGTGCGGCATTGTGTCCATAGCGTGTGAATGCGCGCTACATCGGCCATGGCGTCCGCCGAAATAGGTGTTTTGGGTGGTGTGTTAACGCGCTTCAAATTCATGGGGCATTCTTTGCGTAAATTCATAAACCCGCTGTGCATTTCAGCGGCGATGCAGCGTGCAATTGCGCGCGCCGATGGGGTTTCAGGCCATAATTTTGCTGCTGGGAAGGCTTCGGCGAGATATTCCAATATCGCAAGCGATTCCCATATGATCTGTCCATTATCAAGAATGAGTATGGGCACTTTGCCTGCGGCTGAAAACGCTAGCATTTGTTGTTTTGTGTCGACTTGTGCCAGCGGAATGATGTGCTCCTCATAGGCCATGCCCTGCGTGTGCGCTATATATTCGAGCGCCAACCATGGCCGCAGCGACCACGAGGAATAGTTTTTATTGCCGATGATAAGTTTCATTGTGTGCTCCATTTTACTGCCCTTCTCCCCTTGCGGGAGAAGGTGGCGCGTAGCGCCGGATGAGGGGTTCTCTTCATGTAACACAGTTAAGCAACCCCTCACCCGCCCTTTCAGGGCACCCTCTCCCGCAAGGGGAGAGGGAAGAATCTACCGCGCTGCCTTCAACCCTTGTTCTAAATCTGCCATTAAATCATCGGCATGTTCAAGCCCTGCTGAAAAGCGCAGCAGGCCATCACTCACACCCATTTGCGCGCGGGCTTCTGGCGTATAGCGGTGGTGCGTGGTGGTGGCGGGGTGCGTGATAATGCTTTTGGCATCGCCAAAATTATTTGAGATTTTAATCAGCTTCAAGGCATTGCCAAGTTTGAATGAGGCTGGTTTTCCACCCTCAATCTCAAATGCCAGCACTGTGCCGCCACCGCTCATTTGCTGTTGCGCGATGGCATATTGCGGATGGCTGGGGTGGCCGGGGTAAAAAATGCGGGTGACTTGTGGGTGCGCCACCAGCATATGAGCAATTGTGCCGGCAGTGGCCGTTTGCCGCTCCACACGAATATGCATTGTTTCCAGCCCCTTCAGCAGCACCCACGCATTAAATGGCGAAAGCGAGCCGCCTGTATGGCGAATGATGGTGCGCACATGGGTGTCGATAAACTCTTTGCTGGCCAGCACAATGCCGCCCAAGCAGCGCCCTTGGCCATCCACATGTTTGGTGGCGGAATAGATCACGCAATCAGCACCAAGCGCCAACGGCTTTTGCAACACAGGCGTTGCCATTGCACTATCGACCACCAATTTGGCGCCCACCGCATGGGCAATTTTAGCCACCGCCGCAATATCGATGATCTCGGTGGTGGGGTTTCCCGGGGTTTCCATGAAAAAGCACTTGGTGTTGGGGCGTACAGCGGCACGCCATTCCTCCAAATTTGTGCCATCCACCAGCGTGGTTTCCACCCCAAAACGGGGCAATAACTCGCTGACAATATACCCACACGAGCCAAATAATGTGCGCGAGGATACCAAATGGTCACCCGCTTTGCACAGGCCCATGAGTGCGGCGGCCACCGCCGCCATGCCCGAAGCTGTTGCGTGGGCGCATTCTGCCCCTTCCAGCGCGGCGAAGCGCTTTTCGAACATGTCGACCGTGGGGTTGCCATAGCGCGAATATAAAAAGCCTGGCACTTCGCCCTTAAAGCGCGCCTCGGCCTGCTCCATGCTCTCATACACATAGCCTTGGGTGAGGAACATCGCCTCGGAGGTTTCGCCAAATTGCGAACGCACCGTGCCCTCGTGGATCATGCGGCTTTCAAGGTGATAGGTGTTCATGTGTCTTCCTTTTCTTTCCCCTCCCCTTGCGGGAGGGGGTAGGGGGAGGGGTTTTCTTATTTAGGAAGGAAGCAAGAATACCCCCCTCAGTCTCACTGCGTTCGACAGCTCCCCCACAAGTGGGGAGCATTAAGTCCTTAACACCCCCTCCGCCACCAATTTTGCCTGCCCGCGCAGTTCCGGCACCGCAATAGTCTCTAACAATTCGCCCACAAGCGGCGTACCAATCGCATAAATGGGTGCAAGGTTTGGGGCTGAAACGCGGTGCCCTGCCACCATGGCAATGCCCATGCTATTGGCGGGCTTTGAAAGCGTGCCCTTGGCCAGCAGGCGATCGAGCAATTGATAGTCTGTGGCTTGAAATTTAGGGCCCACGCATTCAAAAATGTGGTCGGCCACCAGCGACAGCCCACCTTTGGTGGCGCCCAAGTCAATTTCTAGCGATGGCAGCTCATTTTCATGGGGTTCGACCATCAACACGCGGCCTTTTTGGATGAAAATGCGCCCATCATCAATTGCAGCAGCCAGCTGCGCGGCAATGCCCTCTGCCATGCGGTGGCGATGGATGTTCCATAATGTGAGCAATCGGTGGGCAAAACGTTTTTGATCGTGCGGTGTGAGCTGGCGCCAAATGGTGTGGGTATGCGGGCGCAACGCGTCGATCACCACTTGCCACGGCTGGCCACGCATGGCGGCGGCACGCACTTCATTGCGGATGGCGCGGGTATAGTGCGAAAGACGCTGGCCTTTTAAGTGCGCCAAATCAAATTTTTGATCATAGCTCAGCGTACCATCCACATGCGGCGCTGGCAGCCAGCCATTGCGTGAAATGGCGATGATATTGGTGCAGCCCGCATTCAATAAGCTCACCATCGTATCGACCGCCGTGAGGCCTGTACCCACAATTACATAGGGATTTTCAGGGGTTTGCTCCAGAGTTTCATAGGGGAAATTCCACGGTTGCTGCACATAGCGGCCAGCATCGGTGAGCGCCCCGCCAAATGCGTTGCCCACCGCCAGCACAAGGCGGGTGGTGGTTATCTTATTCCCCTCCCCTTGCGGGAGGGATGATTTTACTTCTCCCCTCCCCTTGCGGGAGGGGGTAGGGGGAGGGGTTTTCTTTTCTGAGCCAGAATTAAGAATACCCCCCTCAGTCTCGCCAATGAAGGATTG
>JANPGK010000003.1:0-42444 GCA_031423895.1 Hyphomicrobiales bacterium | reverse complement strand
GCGGCGGCGAATTTAATGAGTCCCAAAGCGCGCACAACTGGAATTGGCATTTTATCTGTGCCGATTTTAAAATTCTGTAAGCTGCGCTGCGTTTGCGCCCCCCAATACACAGTTTTTGCCACTTCCACTGGGCCAAAAGTATCTGTTTCTGTGCGGGTGTTGGTCATGTTGAGCTCCATATATGCTATGGACGCGAATTAACACTGCGCGGCGCAACGTGCAATATCTAAAAACAAAAACCGCGGGCGGTGAATTGTATTTTTATGTAGTTCTCTGTGAGCCTTTGTCAGATAATGTAGAAACGAAAACAGATATTCCTGCAAAAAAAATACCCGCTAACATAGCTGATGATTTAAAAGGCACATGTTGAAAATTAGGAATATATTTTTTAATCATATTTAAAACTTCATTATAGTGAGTGCCATATCCCAATATGCTTTTTTCAAGTTCTTTCATGGGGGCTGATTCTCTTAAATTACTCATTTTAGTTACGACATAATCGCCTGCTTCTTTTGCCTCAAGAATATATGGATTCATATTAATATCATCAAATCTGCTCTTTTTTCCAAATTTTGATGCCAAATCTGTTTGGTTATATTTAGTGAGTGCCTCATTCTCGTACTGCAACAGTGCATTTTTTAAGGCAGTTTCTCTCATTTGCATATTTTGAATTAATTTATTTTGAACCTCATGCAAATCTCTTCCTATAAGACAACACAAATTTGAATCAAAATTGACGCTTGGATTTCGTTGTTTATGAAATGAAACGTCTGTGATAATTGGTTGCATAAAATACCTCAATTTTCTATAAAAAATAATTAGAACTACTAGTGTGATCAACTCAATACATTATCATATAGAGTGCGTCAAGCAGAATCTTTTAATTGATTCGAATCAGTTTTAAGGTTAACACCCGAGTGAGATATATCGCTTAACCCCAAAATTGTTTAACCAATGCGCAAGACTATCGCGCTAGGGTGACGTTTTGCAAATTCGCTGTTCGTGAGGACATTTATGGCCAATACCCCAAAGTCTGCCGATGCTAAAAAAGATAAAGAAGCAGGGGATAGCCCGTTGCTTGATATGAATGATCAGGCCGTTAAGAGACTGATTAAATTGGCAAAAAAACGTGGGTTTGTGACCTATGATGAGCTCAGCGCCGTTATGGCGGCTGAAGAGATATCCTCAGACCAGATCGAAGATGTGTTGGCCATGCTCTCAGAAATGGGCATTTCAGTCGTGGAAAATGATGAAGGTGACGACGGCGAAGATCCTGTAAAAGCCGATGAAGACGAAGATGATGTGGTCGACACCGAATCATCTCGCGTAATTATAAAATCGGAAACAAGCGCTGCAAGTGACAGAACTGACGACCCCGTGCGGATGTATTTGCGTGAAATGGGGACGATTCCGTTGCTCTCGCGAGAGGGTGAAATTGCCATTGCCAAGCGTATTGAAGCTGGCCGTGAGGCAATGATTGCGGGCTTGTGCGAAAACCCTCTGACTTTTCAAGCCATCATCATTTGGCATGATGAATTGCTGCAAGGTAAAATTTATCTTCGCGACATCATCGACTTAGAAGCAACTTATGCAGGCCCCGAATACCGTGCGCCTGTTACATCACCCGCGCACGACCCATTTGATGAGCCCGATAAACCTATTTTCCGTGCATCTGAAATGGATGATAATGTGGAGGTTGAGCGCCGCTTAGCGGAACAGCAGGCCGCGCTTGAGGCCGAATATGATGATTTTGAAGGTGCCATTTCGCTTTCTGCAATGGAAGCTGAGCTGAAACCACGTATCATTGAGACATTTGAACGGATTGCTGCCAACTATAAGAAACTCCGCAAAGCGCATGATCAAGATGTTGAAAGTCAGTTAGCCAATGAAAAGCCGCTGCTGAAAGATAAAAAACTCATCGCGATCAAAGAAGAAATTGTCACCGATGTGAAAAGCTTGCGCTTAAATCACGCCCGTATTGATGCACTGATCCAGCATTTGTACAGCATCGCCAAGCGTCTCACAGGCCTTGAGGGGCGATTGCTGCGTTTGGCGGAAAGCTATAATATTGCGCGCGAAAATTTCCTGAAGCATTATCAAGGCGCCGAGCTCGACCCCACATGGATGGAGCGCATGTGGGCGAATGATGACAGGGGCTGGAATAGTTTTATGGCGGCTGAAGAAGCGGCTGTGCGTGATATGCGTGCTGAGATTCAGCAATTGGCGACTGAAACTGGCTTAAACATCCCAGAATTCCGCAAAATTGTGCAAATGGTGCAAAAAGGCGAGCGCGAAGCCCGTGTGGCTAAGGACGAAATGGTGCGCGCCAATTTACGACTTGTGATTTCAATTGCCAAAAAATACACCAATCGGGGCTTGCAATTCAATGATCTCATTCAAGAGGGCAACATTGGCCTGATGAAAGCGGTGGATAAATTTGAATATCGCCGTGGTTATAAGTTCTCGACCTATGCCACATGGTGGATTCGTCAGGCGATCACGCGCTCGATTGCCGATCAGGCTCGTACCATTCGAATTCCCGTGCATATGATTGAAACCATTAATAAAATTGTGCGCACATCTCGGCAAATGATGAATGAATTTGGCCGCGAACCCACGCCCGAGGAATTGGCCGAAAAGCTTTCGATGCCATTGGAAAAAGTGCGCAAAGTGCTGAAAATTGCCAAAGAGCCAATCTCCCTTGAAACCCCAGTGGGTGATGAGGAAGACAGCCATCTGGGTGATTTCATCGAGGATAAAAACGCATTGCTGCCCATCGATGCGGCCATTCATTCCAACCTTCGCGAAACCACCACCCGCGTGTTGGCCTCTCTCACACCGCGTGAGGAGCGCGTGTTGCGCATGCGCTTTGGCATTGGCATGAATACCGATCATACACTTGAAGAAGTAGGGCAGCAATTCTCTGTGACGCGCGAGCGCATCCGCCAAATTGAAGCCAAAGCCTTGCGTAAGCTGAAACACCCCAGCCGCAGCAGGAAGTTGCGGAGCTTCTTAGATTCATAGTTGCGTTATTCATAATTTTCGTACATATTACATTCTATGCTTTAATGAGGTTTGATATGCATAATGAAGGTTATGGTAGTTTTGCGGCGATTAATCGTGCTATAAATATTTTAATTCAAAATGCCAATTCTACCAGCGTACAAAGCGCTGTAGAGCAATATTTAAATGCTGGGCCATCTAAGCTAAAGATTGAGGAAGTTGCCAGCGCCTTGATGAATAATGCGTCTTTAATAGCTGAAAATGCGGGGGGAGTCTCAATGCAGAATCCAGATCCAAAAATAGTACAATTAATTGATTTAAAAAATATTCTAGAGAAAATCGCAAAATCTCGTAATATGTTATTTGGTAGTGCTGTTTTAATTGTTAGTACCATTTGGGCGCATACAATTAGCTTAAATAGACGTAATATGTAATTTTAAACGAATAATTTTTTATTACAATTTTACGTATTCATATTAAATGCAAAATTTGTAGATAACATACTTTGGTTTAAATTGACACTTCGAGATTTTAAATGTAATAGTTCGTTTCAAGTTTAATGTATGCGAAAAAATAGGAGATGAATATGGTCAATATCGGTGCGCCCAGCAATGCAATTCTCACTAACAAATTTGATGCGATATTAGACATTTTTGAAGAAGTTGCTTCTATTGAAGGTGATAAATCTAAGGTTGATACAGAAGTAGAATACAATGAGTTCCAAAAACGATTAAATGAGTGGTCTCATAATAGAGAAGGTCTTAGTTATGATACCATTACAACAAGCAAAAATGGAATTTTATTGCAGGATGCAAAAACTCTTGCAAATTTAATTAATAGCAATATACAGCCTGAGAAAAACCTTCATAACGATAAAATCAAATTAAAAATCAGCAAGTTGCTCACAAGTCTTTCCATTCAGAACACAAATAATGACTTTTGGAATAATTTAAAAAAAATGTTCAGCTGGTAAACTGAGCTATTCTCGTTTCGCCCACATCGCTTCTGGCATAAAGCCCAGCAGCGGTGTGCGGGCTGGCAGGCCAATATGCTGCCAATGCGCGAGCCATAGCCCCTTCGCCGTATAGAGCGGCACAACATAGCTGCCGGCAATCAGCAGCCGATCCAACGCATGCACAGCCTCCACAAATTCTGGCCGTGATTGGGCGCTCAGCATAGCCGCAATTGCGGCGTCCACATGCGGTGACTGCACGCCCGCAAGATTGAATGACCCTTTATTATGCGCGTTTTTTGAGGCCCAGCGAAATACCTGCTCATTCCCAGGTGAGAGAGAGGACGCATAGGTGAACGGCATCATATCAAATTCAAAATTTTGGCGGCGACGCTCAAATTGCGCACTGTCCACCATCCGCACCTGTGCCAAGATTCCAAATTGTTGCAACATAGTTTGAAAGGCGAGGGCGTTTTTCTCCTGCTCGCGGCTGGTGAGCACCATCTCGAATGTGAGCGGTTGACGAGTTGTGGTATTCATCACCTGTGCATTTTCAAACACATAGCCGGCTAGCTCCAGCGCCTTGCGTGCCAATGTCCATTGCGCACGATCCTTGCCTGAAATATCCATGGGGGCAGGGGTGCGCGTGCCCGCCAGCACATCGGTAGGAATGTCTGCTCCTGCCAGCAATGGCTGTTCACTCAAACTCACTGGCACGCCAATGCTACTCAGCTCTGAGCCCTCAAAAAAGCTGGTGGTGCGAGTGAAGGCGTTGCCGAATAAATTGGCGTTCATCCATTCAAAATTGAACAGATGCACCATGGCGCGCCGCATGTGGATGTTGTCAAACGGCGCGCGGCGGGTGTTGAACACCAATGCATTCATGGGGCGCGGTGTACCCGCAATCAGCTCGCGCGTGACCACTTCTCCTCGCAGTGCGGCATCAAATTGGTAGCCCGTGCGCCAACGTGTGGCGTCTTCTTCATAGCGCACATCGGCGCGGCCTGCTTTGAAGGTTTCAAACGCCGCCAAATTATCGCGGTAATAATCAATGCGCAGCGTATCGAAATTATACAGGCCTTGATTGATCTGCAAATTGGCACCCCAATATTTGGGGTTTTTCTGCAATATCAGCTGTTGCCCCGGCTTCACCTGCGCCACCACATAGGGCCCCGAGGCCACAAATGGTGCAAGTGTTGTGCCATCGAGCGCGCCTGAATTCACAACCGTCTTTGGAAACACAGGCATCAGGCCAAGAATAAGCGGTAACTCGCGATCTTTGGCATTAGGAAAGGCAAATCGAATGGATGTGTCACTCAAAACCTCAACAGTCTCAACCTTTTGAAAGCTACTGCGATAATTCGGGCGGCCTTTGGTTTTGAGAAAATTGAAGCTTGCATCAACATCGCGCGTTGTGATAGGTGCGCCGTCTGAAAAGCGTGCTTGTGGGTGAATATTGAATGTGATGGCGCTGCGATCATCGGCCATCTCAACGCTTTGAGCGATCAATCCATACAGCGTGAAGGGCTCATCCATCGCCCGCGCCATCAGACTTTCCACCACATTACCGCGAATGAATGTGGCGGCTGTACCTTTCACAATATAGGGGTTGAGGCTATCGAATGTGCCCGTGAAGGTTTGCGTTATCGTGCCGCCTTTAGGTGCTGCTGGGTTCACATGAGTTAATTTCAGCGAGTCGGCCGTGCCAAACATAGGTTGGCCATGCATTGAAATTCCATAGGTGGCGGGAGTGGGCGTTTGCGCATGTGAGAGCCATGACAGCATAATGCTCAATATAATGGTCAGTATAAATTTGATGTGCGACTCATGTGACATAATCGATACATTCCTACGAATTTGAGCATTTGTCACATAAAACTCTTGCTTCTGCCACATTCCCGTGGCATCGCAAAGGAACATAATGAACGATTGAGGGTTTCATGTCTTCTACATCTATGCTTCGTGCGCTTCTGGCCACCACTGTTTTGTCATTCACTGTTAGTGTTGCGCCTGTTCTCGCACAAGCGTTGGAAACACCATCGCCAAAGCCTGCAGCAGAAGCCAAAAAGGAAACCAAAGCGGAATCCAAAAAAGAGGCCAAACCAGCAGCAACGCCTGCGGAGGATAAAACCGCAACTACGGCTGTTGGCATTGCCCAGTCACCTTGGACCAAAGTGTGCGGCAAAGCCCCAGGTGCTGAGAAAGAAACCTGCTTAACTGGCCAAGAAGTACGCTCTGATCAAGGCGCATTTCTCGCATCCATCGCTGTAGAAGAAGCGCCGACAGAGAATAAGAAGGTAATTCGTGTAGCCGTGCCTGTTGGGTTGCTGATTCAGCCGGGCTTGATATTACGTGCTGATGATCAAAAAGGCATACCAGCCCGCTTCACCGTGTGTTTGCCAAACGCGTGCTTTGCCTCAATCGATTCCGCTAATGATATTGTGGCGCAAATGAAAAAAGGTAAAAACCTGTTGATCGCTGGCCGCAATATGCAAGGCAAAGAAATTAATATTTCTATGCCACTTTCAGGCTTTGGCACCGCACTTGAAGGCGCCGCGCTTGATACGAAAGCGCTTGAAGATCAACAGAAAAAATTGCAAGACAGCTTGCAAAAAAAAGCTGAAGAGGAGCGCAAAAAATTGCTCGAAAAGCCAGCTGAGAAGAAATAATACATGCAAATGTGTTGATGTGGTGCATATGTAGCTTGCAATTTTAGTTGCGTCCATATCACAAAACTGGCATATACGCCAGCAATAGGAGTGTAGCTCAATTGGTAGAGCACCGGTCTCCAAAACCGGGGGTTGGGGGTTCGAGTCCCTCCACTCCTGCCAAAAGGCAGATTATTAACACCATAATTCATTGATATAATTAGGTATTCACCAATTCTATCCAACAGCTCTCATGTTGTATTATACTGAGCTTCTACACGTTAGAAATAACATGTGGCGGGTATGAAGCCGAGACAATGTCTTCTGATCTGACTGAATATACCATAGTGTTAGACCTCGCAAATCCCCGTAATTTAGCCATGGTTGGGGTAGAGGCGCGGAACACGGCTTGCCGAAATCCGCACAGCTATGGGCTTCAGTCAGCGCTCAGGACTATATATAGGCGGCGGAATGCTTGAATTTAGGTATTGAAGCGGAAATGCAACACGTCACCGTCTTGCACCACATATTCTTTGCCTTCAAGGCGCATTTTGCCAGCCTCTTTGGCACCTTGCTCGCCTTTGCCGGCTACATAGTCGGCGTAGGCGAAGGTTTCGGCACGAATGAAGCCTTTTTCAAAGTCGGTGTGGATCACGCCCGCTGCGGCTGGAGCTTTTGTGCCTTTTACGATGGTCCATGCGCGGCATTCTTTGGGGCCAACGGTGAAATAGGTCACCAAATTGAGGAGGGAATAGCCAGTTTGGATCAAACGATTGAGGCCAGGTTCGGTGAGGCCAAGTGCTTCAAGGTAATCAGCGCGTTCATCGGCGGGCAGCAATGCCACTTCGGCTTCAATTTTAGCTGAAATCACAACCACTTGCGCGCCTTCTTTCAAAGCTTCTGCTTGCACCAATTCGGTGAGCGCATTGCCTGTGCCTGCGTCTTCTTCTGCCACATTGCACACATACAGCACTGGCTTTGCCGTGAGCAAATTGAGCTGTTGAAATAGTTTGTCTTCATCACTGCTGCGCTCCACAAGGCGTGCTGGTTTACCGTCATTGAGCAAGGCAATGGCGCGATTGGAGAGGTCGAGAATGACAGATGCATCTTTATCGCCACCACGAATGCGTTTATCCAGCGCCACTTTGCGCTTTTCAAGGCTTTCAATATCGGCCAGCATCAATTCATATTCCACCGTGGCTTTATCGCGTAGTGGGTCGATTGAATTTTCCACATGGGTGATGTCGGTATCGACAAAACAGCGCAGCACATAGGCGATGGCGTCCACCTCACGAATGTGGCCAAGGAATTGGTTGCCCAAGCCTTCGCCCTTGGAGGCGCCGCGCACAAGCCCCGCAATATCCACAAAATTCAAGCGTGTAGGGATGAGTTGTTTAGAGCCAGCCAGCGCCGCCAAAATATCCATCCGCTCATCTGGCACGGCCACTTCGCCCACATTGGGTTCAATCGTGCAGAAGGGGTAATTCGCCGCCTCGGCTGCTGCTGTTTGTGTCAGCGCATTAAACAGCGTCGATTTGCCCACATTCGGTAAGCCAACAATTCCGCATTGAAACCCCATGATATACTCCTGAATTGATGATAGATTATGCTAATTTGAGCTTCCCATTGCGCGCAGTACGCAATTTCTCAAAATCATCGCCAGCATGGTGTGATGAGCGGGTGAATGGACTAGACGACACCATCAAAAATCCTTTGGCATAGGCAATGGTTTCATAGGATTTAAACTGAGCAGGCGGAATGAAGGCAATAACAGGGTGGTGCTTCACTGTGGGCTGCAAATATTGGCCAATGGTGATGAAATCAACATCGGCGGCGCGCATATCATCCATCACCTGCAGCAATTCTTGGCGCTCCTCGCCCAGCCCCACCATCAGGCCCGATTTGGTAAAAATTGTGGGGTCAAGTTCTTTGACCTGTTGCAGCAGGCGCATGGAGTGGAAATAGCGCGCACCGGGACGCACAGTGGGGTAAAGTGATGGCACAGTTTCTAAATTGTGGTTGAACACATCTGGCTTAGCCGTCACTACCACTTCAATCGCGCCGGGCTTACGGAGAAAATCAGGTGTGAGAATTTCAATGGTTGTGGTGGGGCAAGCCGCACGAATAGCGCGGATCACTTGCGCGAAATGCTCGGCGCCGCCATCGGCCAAATCATCGCGATCCACCGATGTGATCACCACATGATTGAGGCCTAATTTGGCCACAGCCTCACCTATATGCTGCGGCTCCAGCGGGTCGAGCGCTTGCGGAATGCCCGTCTTCACATTGCAAAATGCGCAGGCGCGGGTGCAGGTGTCGCCCATAATCATGAATGTGGCGTGTTTTTGGCTCCAACATTCGCCAATATTGGGGCAGCCAGCCTCTTCGCACACAGTTACAAGCCCATTGGCTTTCACAATCTCGAGCGTTTCTTTATAAATCGGCGAGCTGGGCGCCTTCACGCGGATCCAGTCTGGCTTGCGCAGCATAGGTTGATCAGGCCGATGCGCCTTTTCTGGGTGGCGATGGCTGGGTTGTAAGGCTTGAAAAACGGTGACCATTTCGACGATACTCCCTCATCCTAGTGCCCGAGCGATCGCGAGGAATAGACACTAGGATCCAGAAAAACATAAAACTGGTTCCTCGAGTCAAGCCCGAGGATGAGGAGTGTCTTGTTGCCAGCGTTCGCAAACAATAATTTCTATATTCCCTATAAAGGCTTTATGTGCAAAAGAGAAGCATAAATGAGAAGCGCATATGCCAAAAATTCATACACTCAAAAAACTCAATCATAGTGCGGCGCAAATGTTTGCGCTGGTGGCAGATGTAGAGCGCTATCCTCAATTTGTGCCGTTTTGTACTAATTTACACATCACAGGGCAGGGTGAAGCAAATGGAGTGCCGTATATTGATGCGGTGATGCAGGTGGAATATAAGGTGCTGCGTGAGCGCTTTACATCACGCGTGTTTTTATATGAGGCCGAGCGGCGCATTGAGGTGCAGTTTCTCTCAGGCCCCATGAAAGCACTGAGCAATATTTGGGTATTTACGCCACACGGTGATGATGCATGCACTGTGGATTTCACATTGAATTATGAATTTAAAAATCCGCTGCTGGCCATGGCCATGAACGCCGCATTTCAAGCCGTATTTGGCACATTTGTACGCAGCTTTGAGCGTTATGCCGATGCGCGGTTTTCAGCGAAACGGATTTAGTTTTTCTTGGTTTTAGTTTTCGCTTTGGGGGCTGCTTTTTCGGGTTCTTTTTTTATATCCGTTTTTGGAGGCTCAGCTGGTGTTTGTGGCGGAGTGTATGTTGACCAATATTTTAAGGCTTCATTATAGCGCGAGTGGGATTTGTCTATATCTTGTAAACGAGGGGGAGGTCCTTTTTCAGGTGGTGCATCTGCATCTGGCGCTTCAGGTTTATCTCCTAGTTTTATTTTATTATCTTGTTTTGGTTTATCACCAGCATGTTTCTTTTCGTCTTTTAGCGTCGCATTCGGGTTTACCGCTGTTTCTTTGATACCAGGCAACTTCGGCAAGGGAACTGTTGGTTGTAATACATCTGAAAATGCATTTAATTGCTGCGCGTTACCAATATATTGATTTGGATCATAATAGAGTTTAAGATCTTTATTTTGCTGTTGCATTTCCTCAACAGGTTTTTTTATGTTGTTGCCATTCTTATCGACATAAATATGCTTTGGTGATTTTTCAGGATGTTTTTTAAAATATGCATTTGTCAAATTTTTCAATTCAACATCTGTTGCATTTACGTTTAATTTTTTATATTTTTCATAAACGACATCATAATTTGTCATATGAGTGCTATTTGAAGTTTTTTCTAGAGTTTGTGATTTCGTATTCAAGTCATTTTGCTTGACGCCCCACGCCATTACAGTTTCAAGCCTAAAATCTGTCAGGCCAGTGGCGGCGAGTATATCCCCCGTAGCGGCGTAGAGTTTTTTATCAAAATCAATTTTCCCATCTCGTGCTGTTGGGTTCTTCTTCGTTGCTCCTTCATTGGGCGTATTTTTAACAGCAATTTCATCAGCAATTATAGCCGATTTTTCTGTATATTGTTTAATTTCATTCCATAATTTCTCATAAGCAGCCAATTGAATTGGATCAGTTGGTTTATTTTTTTCATATTCAGCCGTTGATTTAATGTTTTCAAAAACTTCATTTGAAAATATTGAATTATCCAATAATATCATACCCTCGGCTTTTATTTTTGCGTCTACATTCGTTTTATCTTTTGCATAATGTTTTGTATAAATATTCTCAAACTCCACGCCCATGGCGGTGTGTGCTTTGCCTGCTGGCATGTCTGGTAATGTGTTGACAATTGGTTCCATAATAAAGCCTCTCTATAGTAGAGCCATAGATATTTAAATTCACTATATAATAAAAAACACATAAAAGCAATAAATTATGATTTATACTTTGGTGGCATGTGGCGCATACTAAGGTATATGTGGTATTACGGCTTTTTGCTGGCAGAACTATCAGTTAATTGCACGGTCCAGCTTTTTTGGTCGCCCGTATTCACCTCAAAATAACGTGTTTTGGAATAGCCGCGTTTTTCACACTCGCGCTCACCACGAATAATAAATTCTTTATCTTGCGTGCATAACGTGGTGCGGCCTTTCCACTCATCACCGCGATCATAATCTACCGCGTAAACATAATAATATTGGCCAGCAAGTTCACCAGAAAGCAGCACTTCGCACGCGCCTTGCTCTACATTCCACCAGCCTTCTGAAACCCATTCCGACTGTTCATAATAACCAATGGCCACGCCAATGCGGCTGGTGGTTTTGTTGCACAGGCGAAAATCGGCCATTGCAGGCGCGATTACTACACATGAAATCACCACGGCGCATGCCGCGCGCGCAAATAAGTGTGTGAGGGGAACTAAAAGACTCATAGGCAGATCAATTACCACAGCTGCGAATAAAAATCAGCCCACCTTGGGAATAAATATGAGTGTGCGTCAAGCGTTAATTGGCGAATGCGCTTCCGCTTGCACCACAATGGCTTCACACTGGTTTTTGAGAGTTAGTTTTTGCGCTCGCACGTGTGTGTGGGCAACAATTGGCTGCGCGTTAAACGCATTCACAATTCGGGAACATAGCGTTTCCAATAAATTATAATGCTGCGCCTGTGCCAGCGCGATGATGAGTCGTTGTGCATCATCATAATCGAGTGTGTGAGCAATTTCATCTGCAATTGGGGGGATGCGTAATGTGATGTCAACATCAAACCGCACGGCTTGCGGCGTGCCAATTTCATGCGGGTAAATGCCAATGTCGACATCTGTAACAAGATTGACGATGGAAATGGTTGTTTTCATTGATTTTAACCTCGCTTCCATCGGCGCTCAAGGTGCTTGGCTATGCGCAAATGGCGCGAGAAGGCATAATTCACCGAGGTGACATAGCCATAGACCCCACGCAAGCAATGCCTGCGCAATATAAATGCCTTAAAAAACGCCGCAGGAAATTCAAACAACACCCGCCATCCAGGAATATGCACGCCGCGTGCATCAAGATCATCAGCTTGTCGGTCAGAATAGCGATTGAGCTTGGCAATTTGGTCGCCCATCGAGCGCACCGAGAAATGGTGAATCGCCGATTTGAGATGGCTAATGCGGGTGCCCTGCGCTACATCGACCCGATCATGCACAGGGCTAGGGTTATAGCGCCCAATTGATTTATGATACAAACGCACAGGTTTGAGGGTGTAAGCAAAGGGATGCGGCATGCTTTCGCCGGGGAATACTTCTGCAATTGGGATGGTGTAGGCAAGCGACGAACCCGAAATAATAGCGGCGCGAATTTCCACCAAAAGGGCAGGGGGCATCACCTCATCGGCATCAATATTCAGTAACCATTCATGGCGGCATTGGTCTTCGGCAAAGCGTTTTTGTGCACCATAACCTGTAAAATCATGGTGAATTACACGCGCCCCAAGCTGTTGGCATAGCGCTACAGTGCCATCAGTTGAACCCGAATCCACCACAATAACGTCGTCACTCAACTGTAATGCAGCGTGCAATACAGGCGCGATCCGATCCGCTTCATTGAGTGTAATGATAAAAATAGAAAGGGGTAGAGGTGTCATAATGTTACCTGACAAGATCTTAGAAATTTGTAAAGCGTTAAGAATTTGATTACCAACGAATCACAATTCATTACCAGTTTATTGAAACATGTTTTAAAACTTCTTCATGAATTGAACGCAATTGAAGGAGCGCCTTATGAAAAACTCTCTTAAAATATTCGCACTCATTGCTGCATGTATTGCAGGCATTCCTGCCGCAAGGGCAGGGGATTTGCCACAGGGTCGCTATGGCAATTATGAGCCAGCATACACGCCAAGCCGCGTGGCACAAGGCTGGACAGGGTTTTATGCGGGCGCACATGCGGGCGTTGCGCGCAGCGATTTCGACACATCTTTGACAACACCAAGATCAAATTTCAATATGGCCACATCTAATATATCTGGCGGTATATTTGGTGGGCACAATTGGCAGTCCGACAAAATTCTCTATGGGCTTGAGGCAGATGCCAGCATGACCAATCAAAAGAAAGATGCCTTGATTGCTGGTTCATCCTATCAAACCAAATCGAGCACATCGCTCACAGGCCGCGGCCGCGTTGGTTATGTGATGGACGCCGCTATGGTATATGGCACAGCGGGCTTGGCCATGAGCGAATATAAAATGGCAGGCCCCACTGGGCGCGATAAAGCCTCACCATTGGGCTGGGTTGTTGGCGTTGGCGGAGAGGTGAAACTCACTCCCACCACATTTGCGCGCGGTGAATACCTCTACCACGACTTTGGCAAAGAAAAATTTGCACTCGGCACCAATACAGCCTCCAGTGCTTATACACTCAACACCATTAGAGCAGGGGTAGGGGTGCGGTTTTGAGGGGTATAAGTGTGCTCAAGGGCTGGGATCTTTAGCGGGATTTCAGCTATTTTTGTAAGTATCATTACCCCATTGCTTTGTAAAAAAAGTTCCAAAGCCTACGAGCATTGTTGCGATAACGCATAGTGATGCACAGTATTTTTTTGCAATATCTGTAAACGCCACAAGTGTTGCTTTAAGTTTGTTATATGTTGCATCCACATCATTGAGTGTAAGATATTCAGTACACACGCCACGAAGTTCATTTAAAATCAGATTTGCAGATACTTTTTGATCTGAAGCATTTTGATACGCTTTCACATAATGCTTTTCAAGTTGGATTGCCGCAGCTGTTGGGTCCCAATTGACTATTCTTTCTTTGATATTTGTAAGATAAAGTGACATATTTTCATTCTCCTGATGTAATAATAGTTATTTTCTATTTGGACAATCGTTTCATGTCAAGCGCTGCGATTTAGTGACTTAAATTTGAAAGTAGTTATATTAATATGGTTCCATAATATATATTATGCGAATCAGGTCGATACACGCTCTACTGAGTGTCTCAAGTTTTATTATGGGTATCCGTCTCATCTAGAATGTGCTGTGTGTGCAACAGCCCGCGCAATTTTACATCATCACCACAGAGCTGCCAGTCGTTTTGCGCGCTTCCATGTCGCTATGGGCCTGCGCAATCTCTGCCAAGCCATGATAGCGATGGCCAATTGAAACCGACAGCGTGCCATCCATCATGCGGCCAAATAATTCTTGCGCATTGGCAGTAAGCTCATCGCGCGTGGCGATGTAATGGCCAAGCGTTGGGCGTGTCATAAATAATGAGCCTTTTTGAGATAGGATTGCTGGCTCAAACGCAGGCACAGACCCAGATGCATTGCCATAACTCACCCACAGCCCACGTGGGCGTAGCGCATCGAGCGATGCGGGAAAAGTGTCTTTCCCAATACTATCATACACAACATGTGCGCCCTGCCCGCTGGCGAGTTCCTTCACCTTGGCGGCCCATCCATCTTCCAGCAAAAATGTGTGTTGTGCACCAGCTGCACGTGCAATTTTCAATTTTGCTTCGCTGCCAGCCGTGGCCACCACATGGCCACCAAGCGCGGCAATCCACTGTGTGAGCAATTGCCCAACACCGCCAGCGGCCGCGTGCACCACGCACCAATCTCCAGATTTCACATGATATGTGGTGCGGCATAAATATTGTGCTGTTAACCCCTTGAGAAAGCTTGCTGCTGCAATTTCATCAGTAATCGCGTCGGGCAATCTCACCACGCGATCTGCTGGTAAAATTCGATGTGTAGCATAGCTGCCAAGCGCGTGTGTATACACCACACGATCACCAATTTTCAAATTTTTTACACCTTTTCCCACGGCTTCCACAACACCAGCGGCTTCATGCCCAGGCGTAAACGGCGAATGAGGCGCGGGATATAGCCCTGTACGAAAATAAATATCGATAAAATTCAGGCCGATACATGTGTGCTTTACCAATACTTGGCTAGCTGTGGGGAGTGGAATCGCAATTTCCACCAACTCCATTACATCTGGGCCACCAGTTTGTTGAATTTCAAGTGCGAATGGCATGGTTTGCTCCTGATTTTTATGAATTATGGCGTTTAATATTGATTAGTGCAATTGCTCAATTGCTCTAAATGCGCTAGATTTTCTGCATGGCCAAACGTGCGTCTAAAGCCCCTGCCCCTTCTTATGATTGCGTAATTTCTGGCGCAGGTTTGGCAGGGCTTGTATGTGCATGTGTATTGCGTAAAGCTGGCTTTTCTGTGGCAATTATTGCAGCAGATTCTGGTGCTAATCCATTGAATAAAAGTGATAATCGCGCAATTGCAATTATGAATGGCCAATGGCCAATGTTGCATGATATTGGAGTGGCCGATGCTGTTTTGCCACACACAACACCCCTTCAACACCTCACATTAATTGACGCGACACAGCGCTTAGTGCGCGCGCCCACTGTTACATTTCATGCCAGCGAGATGGATGCAGAGCAATTTGCGCGCAATGTGCCGATTGCTGATTTAATGCAGGTACTGCAATCAAAAGTTGTTGAGCTTAAAATACCCCGTATCATTGGCCAAATTGCACATGTTGCGCGGCAGACCTATAGCATGATGGTAACAATTGAAGGGCTCGCAATGCCCGTTGGTTCCAATTTAATTGTGGCAGCTGATGGCAAGCATTCCACCGCACGGATTTTGGCCGATATTGGCAACACCTCACAAACGCTGGCGCAAACGGCGCTGAGCTTTACCGTTCAACACGCCCTGCCCCATGGCAATGCTTCGCTTGAATTCCATATGCCAGATGGGCCATTGACCTTTGTGCCCATATTTGATGCGCATCAAAGTAATGTGATTTGGACATTAAAACATGCTGAAGCGGCACGCATGCGCGCATTGCCCGTCGCTGAATTTGAGGCAGAGTTTATGACGGCCTGCCATCACGTGTTGGGGGTGTGCACCTTGCTTTCACCCATTAATCCATGGCCCTTATCGGTAGTGCGCAGCCAATCTTATGGCCAAAATCGAACTGCATTGGTGGGGGATGCCGCCCATGCATTTCCGCCAATTGGCGCACAAGGGTTCAATTTAGGATTGCGAGATATACGCGCATTGCGGGATGTCTTGGTTGCCGCGCGAAATTTGGGGCTGGATATTGGCGGCCACAATGTCTTGCATCAGTATCATATTGCTCGCCAAAGTGATGTGCAGCTTGTGACACATGCCATTGATATGTTGAATATGTCGCTTCTCTCTAAAATGCTCCCCGCTCAAATTGCCCGCACTGCAGGCCTATTGGTGATGCAAAACAATGCCAGTTTACGCAAAAATATCATGGATTGGGGCATGATGGGGGTATAATCACCCCTACCCTTCAGCACCAGAGATTTCCATCTCTAACCGTGGGAAAATTGGCGTTGGCTCTGGCATTGGCGTGCCGGGTTTTAGGGCAAATTCCACCGTTGCATGGGCAAATGTGCGTTCATTTTCAGGCACAGCCAGTAAATCGAGCAATTTTGAAGCAGTTTCAGGGATAAAGGGTTGCAAAAATAAGCTGGCTAAACGAAGTGTTTCGGCGGTTACCCACAACACATGTTCCATGCGTTCAGGGTTAGTTTTTTTGAGTGCCCATGGGGCTTGTTCAGTGAAATAGACGTTGCAGTCTGAAATTCTTGAGCGCAAATCTTCTAAAATATAATGCAAATTACAAGCGTTTATATACGTTTCTTTTGCAACTTCAGATATTCTTCTATTATTTGTTAATAATTCCCAATCCTTTTTTGAGTGTAATTTTACTATATCCTCAACTTGAATATTATTATCTTCAAAATCCATTTCAGATATAATAAACCTTGGCACCACTCCCTCACAATTCTTTTGAATCATGCTCAGGCTGCGCTGCGCTAAGTTGCCAAGGTTATTCGCCAAATCGGCATTGACGCGGTTCACAATCGCTTCATGTGAATAGCTGCCATCATTCCCAAATGGAATTTCGGATAGGAAATAATAACGCACGGCGTCGACACCATATTGCGCGATCATATCGGCGGGGCTCACCACATTGCCGAGGGATTTGCTCATTTTTTCGCCTCGATTGGTGAGAAATCCGTGCCCAAATATCATTTTTGGCAGTTCGATGCCAGCACTCATCAAAAATGCTGGCCAATACACCGCATGAAACCGCGTAATGTCCTTGCCAATAATATGCATGTCGGCTGGCCAGTGGTGCTTATACGTTTCATCGGGGAAGCCTATGCCCGTGAGGTAATTTGTGAGGGCATCCACCCACACATACATCACATGCTCTTCATCTCCAGGCACAGGAATGCCCCATTTGAAATTTGTGCGGGAAATTGAGAGGTCTTGCAGGCCGCCTTTAACAAAACTCACAATTTCATTTCGTCGGCTATCTGGTAAAATGAAATTTTGGTTAGCCGCATAATGATCGAGCAATGGCTGTTGATATTTTGACAGACGGAAGAAATAACTACTCTCTTCCATCCATTCCACTGGCGTTTGGGTAGATGTAGCAATGCGCGTGCCAGCTGCGTTCAGTTCCGTTTCAGCCTCTTGATAATAAGCTTCATCGCGCACGCTATACCACCCAGCATAAGTGGATTTGTAAATATCACCTGACGCTTCCATGCGCCGCCACAATTCTTGGCACGATTTTTTGTGACGCTCTTCTGTGGTGCGAATAAAATCATCATTGGTGCATCCCAATGCGGCCACCATCTCTTGAAATTGCGGCGCCATACTATCCACAAATGCTTGTGGCGAAATACCAGCTTTATCGGCTGTTTGTTGAATTTTTAGCCCGTGCTCATCAGTGCCCGTGAGAAATTTGACATCATAACCATCGAGCCGCTTGAAGCGTGCGATTGCATCGGTTGCCAGCGCCTCATAGGCATGGCCAATGTGAGGCGCGCCGTTAGGGTATGAAATGGCCGTGGTGATATAAAAGGATTTTGGTGATGTTTCCGTCATTTTGCGTCTCAATGTTATGCAGATGCTAGCACATTTCGCGCTTTTTGCAGCACAGAAAATGCAATGCCTTGCTTATCCAAATTATATTCATCTGCCTGCGCGAAGGTTTCAGTGATATCGCTTGTCAGCACTGCTATAGCGTTGGCTAATGATAAATTATGGATATGAGTGTAGGCTGCCATTTGCAGGTGTTGCTGTAGCGTTGTGTATAGCATTTGCCACTGTGCTGGCGAATTTTTATCCGCAATTTGGGCCAAAAGCTTAAATGTGTTCGGTCGTGGCCATGTGGCGCTGGTGAGTTCATCCTCTATTGCTCTGATGGTAGAGCCGCCCTGCCCTATCAATAATTGGCACGCTGCGCGCACAATTCCATGCGCAAGCGGCACAATTGCGTGCAAGTCACTGGGTATTATGTCAGGAAATAGCGATGTGATGGCACCCATAACATCCTCGTCATCAAGCGGTTTTAGCTTGTGAATTTGTACACGTGAGCGAATGGTAGGCAATAGTGCGCCCAAATTATGGCAAATGATGAGAAACACCACATTTGCCGGCGGTTCTTCCAAAGATTTGAGAAGCGCATTTGCTGCACTTCTATTCATGGCGTCAATAGAATCTATGATGACCACACGCCAACCATCAATTGCGGCTGTAGTGTGCAAAAATCCATTCAAATTCCGTACATTTACAACTGTAATAACTGAACTTGCTGTGCCTTTATCATTGAGCTCGCGCTTGAGCACAAAAAGATTTGGATGCCCTCCATTGTGGATGTTTTGCGCCGCCCCCTGCCCCAATATATGCGTGGCCAATATATAGGCCAAGCTGGCCTTACCAATGCCTTGCGGCCCCGCAAGTAACCATGCATGGTGGAGTGTATTATTCTGATAGTGTTGGATAAATTGCTGTTGAACTGCTGTGTGCCCATATAGTTGTGCGCAGGCATATGGGGGCGGTGCATCGGGTAGATCATCTAAATCGGCCATAGTTATGCCTTTTCAGCTTTGGTCTTTAAAATATTTTGAACGATAATCCAAATGCGATCCGCCACCTCATCGGGCTCACATTTGGCATTTACAACATGCACACGTTCTGGATAGGCTTTGGCACGATCTAAGAAGCCTTTGCGGACTTTTTCGTGAAATTCCATGCCTTCAACCTCAAATTTATCACTTGTTTGGATGCGTTTTATCCGGCGCTGTGCTGCATCATTAGCAGGCATATCAAGTAATATTGTAAGATGTGGCTGTGTTTGGTGTACCACATGTAAATCTAGCATTTTAAGCAGTTCTTCGCTCACACCTTTCACGACTGATTGGTAAACATATGTGGAGTCTGTAAAACGGTCACATAGAACAACTTTACCCTTATTAAGTGCTGGAATTATTTTTTGCATTAAATGAAGGCGGCGTGCTGCATAAAATAATATGGCTTCAGCCATCGGATCATTCACGCCCTCAGCCCCCTCACGCAGAATCAATGCCCGTATTTCCTCAGCAACGGGAACACCGCCTGGTTCGCGTGTAATGACAGTTGATTGGCCTGCATCTATCAAATGCTCAGATAAACGCTGGACTTGGGTTGACTTACCAACTCCATCTCCGCCTTCAAATGTAATGAAGATACCTGATTTCATGAGTAGTAATTGGCAGTTTTCAAAACGTACCACAAGGTAAATTTACGAACACAATTAATTATAGCGAATTAAATTTGAGGGCGTGGACGTGGCAGCTCTAAATTTATTGGAGCGGTATGTTCGGCAATCACCTGTGAAACTGCACCATCAGATTTAGAGGATACAGATGATGTACGCGCCATGTTTTCGATGTAGACATTATCTAAACCAGCGGTAGAAATTGGCTCAACATAATTTTGTGATGCAATATCAATTTTAGGTTCTTTTTCTGCAAAATAATTTGCCTTCTGTATAGGCTCACCTTCAGCGCGCCAAGCCTCAGCAGGTGGTGCAACATCGGCTAAGCTTGCCACTTGCGTGGTTGGTGCTTGACGTTCGCGCACACTGGCATATTGCACACCATCATTGCCCAATAATGACGCCACTGAAACGGGTTGGCCGTTCACTTCTGCCGTTTGGAACAGATGGTCATCTTTGCCATCCAACCGCGCACGCCCAGTATATTGCACGCGCACTTGGCCAGTCCCTGTGCGGGTGATGCCAAGAACTTGTGCTACTTTATAGGAGAGATCGATCTCACGATTGCCATGATATGGGCCACGATCATTCACACGTGCCATGATTGAGCGGCCATTCGCCACATTGGTTACACGTACATAGGAGGGCATTGGCAGAGTTTTGTGCGCAACGCTTAAGCTGTGCATATCAAAAATTTCACCATTGGCTGTGAGGCGACCATGGAATTGTTTGCCATACCATGAAGCAACGCCGGTACGGTCATAATTCATATCCTCTTTTGGCTGATACCATTTGCCAGCCACTTTATATTCTTTTCCAACGCGATATACACCGCCCCCTTTGGGAACAGGTTGCCCTTCTGCCACAACGCGTGGACTGGCTTTCACACCATAATCAACATATTTTTTATTGCCCGACGCACATGCTGAAAGCGTGCACCCTAAAAGCACAAATGCACCCAATTGCAATGAGGTACGGATGAATGACAATTTTGTGTGTGATTTTTTAGACACCAGTTGATACTCCGTTGATTGTAATAGCCTCGCTTGCGAATCTTAATATATCGTTGCAAGGCGTGTTTTGATCTCTCGGCTGGTCTTGCCTAGCATAAATTATCATATGAGTCGCCTCGTCAAGGGAAAAAGATAAAATTATAATTATTTTTGTATTAAGGCGATGTTGTGGCGCATTTTTTGAAAAAATCACTTGCTTTTTTTACCAATAATAGAATGAAGTACGGTCTATAAATTCATAAAAAACTGGGGGCACTATGACCGATCAACCTGCATCATTAAGCGTCGATGGCAAAACTATTGAGTTGCCAATTCACCACGGTAGCATTGGGCCAAGTGTGATTGATATTGGTAAGCTCTATGCGCAAACAGGTAAATTTACCTTTGACCCTGGCTTTACCTCCACAGCCGCATGTGAATCCAAAATTACTTATATTGATGGTGATGAAGGTGTTTTGCTCTATCGTGGATACCCCATTGAACAATTAGCCGAGCAAGGTGACTTTTTAGAAAGTTGCTATGTATTGCTTTATGGTGAATTGCCGAATGCGCATCAGAAACTAGATTTTGTCAGTCGCGTAACGCGTCACACCATGATTCATGAGCAAATGACTCGCTTTTATCAAGGATTCCGCCGCGACGCACACCCAATGGCGGTGATGGTTGGTGTGGTGGGTGCAATGGCCGCCTTCTATCATGATTCATTGGATATTACCGACCCGCAACAGCGTGAGATTTCTTCCATCCGCATGATTGCTAAAATGCCAACAATTGCCGCTGCAGCCTATAAATATACAATTGGCCAGCCATTTGTATTTCCCCGTAATGAGCTCGATTATTCTGCGAATTTCTTAAACATGTGCTTTGCCGTGCCGTGCGAGGATTATAAAGTGAACCCTGTGTTGGCGCGGGCGATGGATCGGATCTTTATTTTGCATGCCGATCACGAACAAAATGCGTCGACATCAACCGTACGTTTGGCGGGCTCATCTGGTGCCAACCCATTTGCGTGTATTGCGGCTGGCATTGCGTGTTTGTGGGGTCCTGCACATGGCGGCGCCAATGAAGCGGCGCTGCAAATGTTGCAAGAAATTGGCACTGTGGATCAAATCCCGCATTATATTGCTAAGGCGAAGGATAAAAATGATCCATTCCGCCTGATGGGCTTTGGCCATCGTGTCTATAAAAATTATGACCCGCGTGCCAAATTAATGCAAAAAACCTGCCATGAAGTGCTGGCTGAATTGGGCATTAAGGATGACCCACTGCTGGATGTCGCAGTTGAACTTGAAAAAATCGCGCTGCGCGATCCATATTTCATCGAGAAAAAACTTTATCCAAATATCGATTTCTACTCTGGCATCACACTGAAAGCGATGGGCTTTCCTACTTCTATGTTCACCGTGTTGTTTGCCTTGGCGCGCACTGTGGGCTGGGTTGCACAGTGGAATGAAATGATTCAGGATCCAGGCCAACGCATCGGTCGCCCACGTCAAATCTATACAGGCGCGCCAAAACGCGACTATGTACCGATAACACGGCGCTAATATTTAGCAACTTATGTGCCGCTCAATAATCTGCGCAATGCGGGTGTTGGGCGGCACATCTGTTTGAAGTGCTGCGACAACGGTTTTGCAAAATTGCAACTGCTGTTGGCGCGCGTGGGCATCGTGCCAAATATCTGCTAATGCCGCACATAAAAGTTCTGGCGTGCAGCGTTCCAGAATAAACTCAGGGTAGCCATTCGTGCCAGCCACAAGATTTGGCAGCACAATGGAAGGCACCTTTACCAAAAATCGCAGCAAGCTGGCCAGAGGGTCTACCTTATAGGCCACAACACTGGGCAATTGCGCCAATGCTAGCTCCAGCGTCACAGTGCCAGACGCAGCAAGTGCCACCCGTGCAGTGCGAAAGGAAGCATATTTTTCAGTTTCACCGACAATAATATGCGGCGTAATTGGCCAGTCTTGCGCCATCATTTCCACCAATTCACGCACATGCGGCACAGTGGGGATGAGCACTTCAAATGCGCCAACTTTGGCCTGCAATTGCGCAATGGCCTGCCCAAAAATGGGCATGAGGCGTTTGACTTCGCTGGTGCGACTGCCAGGCAACACCACAACATGCTGGCGCGTGGCCAATTCTTGCGGCGAGGGCGCAAGCTCGGCAATTCGTTCATTCAGCGGGTGCCCCACATAATGGGTCGGTGGGCCACCAAGGCGCTGCATAACTTCAGGCTCGAATGGCAAAATGGCCAGCACAGCGTCATAAATTCCGTTCATCGCTTTCGCGCGGCCTGGCCGCCATGCCCACACGCTGGGGCAAATATATTTGATTTGCGGCATTGTGAGGCCAGCCGTTCGTACACGCCGCGCCACGCGAATGGCAAAATCGGGGCTATCACAATAGAGCACAACATCGGGCTGCAATTGAATGATCGCCTGCGCCGTTTGATGAATGCGGCTGAAGATGCGCGGCAAATTGGCGAGCACGCCAGAGAGCCCCATCACCGCTATATCAGAAATGGGGAATAGCGAGTGCGCGCCCATCGCCAGCAATTTTTCACCCGCAAGCCCATAGACATGCAGCGGTCTGTTCGCGTGATCAGCTAATGGTTGCAGCAAGCTTGCTGCCAGCGCATCGCCAGAAGGTTCGCCCAATACGAGGAAGAGGCGCAGGGGGGTATTATTTGACGATGTTTCAGTCTGTGGGCTTATAGTCAGGGGGCGCATTTGGGTTTGTAATGCTGTGCCCATAACTATCTACCCCAAAGCACAATTTTATGTGCTTTTGCAGCATCAAGGCTTTCGTGCCGCCCTGCCAGAAGAACACCGCCGGCTTGCAAAGCAATGCCCGCAAGCCCAGAGTGTACAGCGCGTATAATTGTATCTGCACCAATCACAGGCATATCGTTGCGCAATTCTTGCTTGGGCTTAGGGGCTTTCACTAATATAGCACCCTTGATACCCTTAATATCTGCGGCGTTGGTGATCATCGCATCTGTGCCTTCGGCAGCTTCCACCGCCAAAATACGCCCACTGCTCACAATGCAGGCTTGGCCAATATCAAAGCGGCCAATTGTTTTGAGCAATTCAAACCCCAGTTCAGCATCGGCTTTCATGGCAGCCGTTGGCGTGCCAATTGCCGTGGTATCCATCAACAATTGTGGTGCAATTTCAGAAATAGCACGCAATACCATGCCTTCACCTTCAAAAAACGCGGTGATACGTTCTAAAATCGCGTTGTCGCCGCCCGTGAGCAGCGCCATCATGTCGGGAATGCGCTTGACCGCACCCCAATCGAACTTCACATGCTGCAATTCAGGGCGTTGAAATTTCCCTACCAACACCATTTCAGTGCAATTTTGCACTTTTGCAATATCAAAAAACGCGCCAATTTGCCCCATTTTAAGGCGTGTATACGCATAATTTGAGAAGTCAGCTGTTGCACTGCCTTCAATCGGAAACACATACACATTGTGCCCATTGGCAATTGCGGCGCGAGCCACATGAAGTGGCATATCCCCCTGCCCTGCAACTATGGCGATGCAGCGCTGCTGTGGCATTATGTGCCCTTTTGCTCACGTGGCGTGCACAATGAACGATCCCCACCTGCGCGGATAAAATCGAGCAGTTCATGCACCACTGGGTGTTCGCCAAATTCGCTGGCGACATCTTCCATGCGTTCTTTAAGTGTGCCTTCATCGGCGAATAGCAAACGATAAGCACGTCGCAATGCGTGAATATTGTCGCGCTCAAGCCCACGGCGTTTCATGCCCACAATATTGAGCCCCGCCAAATAGGCACGATTACCTAGTGCCATCCCATAGGGGATCACATCATTTTCAATGCCTGAAAGCCCCCCAATAAACGCATGACTGCCAATGCGCACATATTGGTGAATACCCGCCCCGCCACCAATAATGACATGATCGCCTACATGGCAATGACCCGCCAACATTACATTATTCGAGAAAATCACGTGGTTACCCACGGTGCAATCATGCGCCACATGGGAATTGGTGAGGAATGCGCAATGATTGCCTATGCGCGTTACACCGCCGCCGCCGCCTGTGCCAGGGTTCAATGTAACTCCTTCGCGGATTAAGCAATGATCACCAATGTGCAGCTCAACATGTTCACCTAAAAATTTTAAATCTTGAGGTTCTGTACCAAGGCTACTGAACGGAAATATGCGGGCGTTGGCACCAATTGTGGTGTGGCCATCAATCACTACATGGCTTTTGAGCATCGCGCCTTCGCCCAATTTCACATGCGGGCCAATCACGCAAAATGGTCCAATGATTGAGTTAGCGCCAATTTGCGCGCCATCTTCAATAATTGCGGTGGGATGAATTTTCGACATTAAGTGCCTTTTCTGCAATCAAAATTGCGTATTTTTAGCTGTCAACCAGCATTGCACTCACTTCAGCTTCGGCACAAATCACGCCATCCACAATCACAGTGCCTTTGAACCACCACATGGAATTGCGTGCTCGCAATTTTTTCATATGATACTCTACACGATCACCCGGTACGACTGGCTTACGAAATTTGGCTTTTTCAATGGTCATGAAATACACAATCTTGGGGCGATTGTGTGTTTCACGGCTAGCAACGCACAGTGCTCCAGCAGTTTGCGCCATGCCTTCAACCAATAAAACACCTGGCATTATGGGCTGAGCGGGGAAGTGGCCTTGGAATTGCGGCTCGTTAAATGTTACATTTTTAATACCAATGCAGCTTTCGTCGCCATTCATTTCAATGATTTTATCCACCATGAGGAATGGATATCGGTGCGGCAAAAGTTCAAGAATTTTTTGAATATCCGCTGTTTGTAATATGGTTTTAGGTGACTCTGTCATTGGGGCGCTTCATCAGTGTGTGAATTGGTTTTTTCGCCGATTTTGCCTTTGCGTGCAAGCGTTTTTAATGCAGAAATTTCGCGTGCCCATTGTTTGAGGGGCTGCGCGGGTGTGCCACCCCAAATTTCTCCTGCTGGAATATTATCCTTCACATTGCTGCTGCCAGCAACCTGCGCGCCTTGACCAATAGTGATGTGGCCATTGGTGCCAACTTTGCCACCTAGCACTACATAGTCTTCCAAAATTGTACTGCCAGAAATGCCCACTTGTGACACGATTACGCAATGCCGCCCAATTTGTACATTATGGCCAATTTGTACTTGATTATCAATTTTTGTGCCTTCTCCTATAACCGTATCTCGCACCGTACCACGATCAATGCAGGTGTTGGCGCCAATTTCCACATGGTCTTGAATGATGACACGTCCCAATTGCGGGACTTTTTGGTGGCTAGCCCCCATAGCAAAGCCAAATCCATCCTGCCCAATGCGTGCCCCCGCATGGATCATCACATCGTTGCCAAGCAATGCATTTGTAATGCTCGCCCCGGCCCCGATGCAACAATTACGGCCAATTTTCACATGATGGCCAATAATCGCGCCCGCATTAATGATTGTGCCAGTCCCGATTTCCGCATGCTCGCCGATGATTGCCCCTGGCTCAATCATCACTTCAGGTTCTATATGTGCAGTGGGGTGCACAATACCCGCCATACCATGCGCCGATTGCTGATAGGTACCACTAATGCGCATGGCCAACGGAAAGAGTTTTGCGCCAATAGTGGCCATCGCATTATAGGGTTTGTCCACAATAATGAGCGGCAAACCCGCTGGTGCTCTCATCGCGTGCTTTGGTGAAATGAGGCATGCGCTAGCAGAATTGCCATTTAATTGACTGAGATATTTGACGTTTTCTAAAAACGTGACATCGCCTGATCGCGCCAAATCTAGTGGTGCAATACCAGCAATCATCGTATTCGGGTGTAATCCTTCTGATAATGTGCCATTCACCAACTCACAGATCTGTGCAAGGGATAATGTGATTGGCTGTGGCCAAAAATTGAGGATTTCAGACATATCAACCTATATGGTTGGGGATGAAAATATTCAGGCGCATGATCTGTTTTCACACATCATACGCCTGAATTGAACCAATAATACAACGATTAGAATGTTGTACCAGCCGAGAAGCGGAAGGGCTGCGTGCGATCATAGCTTTCTTTGTTGATCGTTTTAGCAAAGTCAAACCGCAGAGGGCCAAATGGAGAGGTCCAAATTAAGCTTGCACCAATAGATGTTCGTAATGAGTTATCATCCTTGAGCGTTACTTGCGTTGCAAGGTTGCCCAATTTACCCACATCATAGAGTGCACCCGCATCCGCAAACAATGCCGCGCGGAAGCCATATTCTTCAGGCAGGCCAAACACAGGGAATTGCAATTCAGCACCTGCACCATAATACGCCATACCACCTAAAGCATCGAGGTTTGATGTGGAGATATCACGCGGGCCAATACCGCTGGCGGCAAAGCCACGCACTAAATCATAGCCTTTAAAGAATGCACCATTAATACGTTCTTTTGGTGAGCCGATCCCTGTTGCAAGGCCACCCTGCCCTTTGACCATGAATACGATATCGTTCCACACAGGGTAGTAGAAGCGCGCCGAGGCCACACTTTGTACGAAGGACACGTCACCACCGACGCCAGCGAAATCTTGCCCAATCGATGCCAACAAGCCTTTTGTAGGGGACTTATCGTTATCCAAACCATTATATGTGAGTGAATAGCCCAGAAGTGACACAACGCTGGAACCTTCAGCCGCTTTTAACACACGTGACGCTTCCCCGTTGGCGATTGAGCCATCTTTATAAAAGCTACGAATATCAATTGTTTGATCAATATATTTGTAACGAGTTGCCAGCGTTACATTTTCATTGAGTGGCATTGCGGCGCGCAGACCAAAGCCTTTAGTTTCAGAATCATAAGACACATATTTTGCATCCACAGTTTTGCGGGCAAAAATGTCGAAACCAGCGGCAATCCGTGTGCCCATGAAGTAGGGTTCGGTGAAGCTGAAATCGGCCGATTGGCGACGTTGGCCATAACCTACAGCTAATTTTACCTGTTGACCGCGCCCAAGAAAGTTTTTCTCACCTATGGATACGTCACCAATGATGCCATCGCCAGTTGAATAGCCGGCACCGAGCGAAAGCTCACCAGTTGGTTGTTCCTGCACATCGACATTCAGCACAACTTTATCGGGTTTTGAACCTGGATCACGCGATACTTTCACCACCTTAAAGAAACCAAGATTTTTGAGGCGACGTTCCGCCCGATCAATCAATACGCGGTTATAGGCATCGCCTTCCGAAATGTCGAACTCACGACGAATGACGTGATCCATCGTACGCGTGTTGCCGCGCACATTGATCCGCTCCACATAAATGTGAGGGCCTTCTTCAATCACATAAGTGACATTTACTTTACCTTCCGCTGCGATGCGTTCACCGCGTGGGCGTGCTTGCACAAATGGCTGGCCTTGACGGGCAAAGGCAAGATTGATGTCTTCTAATGAGCGGTCTACTTTCTCAACACTAAATACATCGCCACTGCGCGTAGAAACAACACCTTGATATTGCGAGGCATTCACACCTGGAATTGTTGATTCTACGTTCACTGTGCCCACTTTATATTCAGGCCCTTCATCAACTGTGAAGGTGATGAAATATGAATTTTTCTCTTTGTCAAAATCAGCCACCGATGAAAGTACACGAAAATCGGGATACCCATTTTTCATGTAATGACGGCGTAACATTTCTTGATCAGCGGCCAATCGGTCTGGATCATACACATCAGAGTTTTTGATCCAAGAAAGCCAGTTGGTTTCCGTTGTGGTGATGATATCCTTCAAGCGCCAGTCGGAATACGCTTTGTTCCCAACAAAATTAATGCTGCCAATTTTGACTTTCTCGCCTTCATTAACAACAAAGATAACGTCCTGCTTGCCATTTTCAGCCTGTATGAATTTATAATCGACCACGGCGTCATTACGACCCGATTTGCGATATAATTCTTTGATGCGCAGCGCATCTGATGCCAATTTATTTTTGGACATGGGTCCAAATGATTTTGTTTCAATCTCGGCGCGCAACGCGGCATCGTCCAGCTTTTTATTGCCCTCGAATTTCACTGAACCAATTGAATTTGATTCTTTCACACTTGCTACTGAAGTGATATTGTTTTGCGCCATATTGCCAGCAGCAATTGCGGGCACACATACACTACTTACAAGGATCGCTACTGTGGTTGTGAATAGCGAGGCACGAGAGACTGACGATAATTTTACCATGATCAAACCAATTCTTTAGTGTTGGGCGGGTGCCGATTCAGAGGTGCAGAATCCCGCTATTATGGTTACTGGAGACTTTGTTGCACATAACTAGGGAGGTACGCAAGATGGGTGAGGCAAACTTACTCAAAAAATGGTTAATTGAGCATAGTTTTTCACCGTTAAGAACGCGTTAATAATACGATGTCGTTGAATGTGGAAAACAGCATCAAAAAGATCACGAAGCCAAAACCAATGCGAAAACTCCATTCCTGTGCGCGCTCACTCAGTGGTTTGCCACGAATGGCCTCAACGGCATAGAACACCAAATGGCCACCATCGAGCAGCGGAATTGGAAATAGATTTAATAAGCCGATACTCACAGATAGCAGTGCTATCAATTGAATTGTAGAGATAATTCCAAAACTAGCTGCTTCGCCAGAGGCTTGCGCAATGCGCAGTGGCCCACCCAATTGCTTGGAGCTTTCCTTGCCTGAAATCATGCCGCCTATAAATGCAAATGTGCGATCGACGATAAACCAAGTTTCTTTGAGTGATTCTACAAATGCAGTACCCACTGGCATTGGCGCTGTGAGCACATCCGATTTTTGAATATTGCGTTTCACACCAATGAGACCAATTCGTTGTGGGGCACCAAAACTATCTTTTTCCTGTTTTAGCTTTGGCGTGACTACCACATTGAAACTTTTATCGCCTCGCTGAACAACAAATTGTAGCGGCGTTTCAGCATTAAATGTAACCACACGTTGTAATTGGCCAAAAGATTCTATAGTGGTGCCATCAATTTTTAGCACCTTATCGCCGACTTGCAACCCAGCGATCTGTGCCGCACTTTCTGGTTGGATTTCATCAATAATTGGCGATATAACAGGGCGGCCAATTGTAGCAAACAACACAAAGAAAATCACAATTGCGAGCAAAAAATTAGCGAATGGCCCTGCTGCAACAACTGCCGCGCGTTGCGCCAATGGGCGGCCAGGTAGTGTCTGTGCACGCTCAGTTGGTTTCATTTTCGCAAGTGTGGCCTCATCTGGTAGGCTGGCGGCGTCTTCATCACCATAAAATTTCACATATCCACCCAGTGGAATGGCGCAGACCTTCCAACGCTCGCCACGTTTATTTGTAAATCCGAATAGCTCAGGGCCAAACCCGAGCGAAAACGCATCCACTTTCACATGGCACCAACGACCAACCAAATAGTGACCCAATTCATGGATCACAACAACTACGGATAGCACGAGTACAAAAGGACCAAAATAGCTGATCACATGCACAATATTCGCCCACATTTGCGCGATGAATTCCATTATATGCCTTTCTATTGCACAGCGCTGAGCGAGCGTGCAGCCGTATCGATTATGATCACATCCTCTAAATTATGAGGTGTGTGATTCCCATGGCATTGAATATATGTGTTCATTGTGCGTTCAACAATGGTGTTGATGTCTAAAAAGCCAATTTTCTCGCGTAAAAACGCATCAACGGCTACTTCATTGGCCGCATTAAGCACAATTGGCAGCGCGCCACCCTCTCGTATCGCCCAACGGGCAAGGTTTAAAGCGGGAAATCGCGTGTGATCAGGCTCAAAAAATTCAATTGCACCCAATTGTGTCAGGCTGATGCGCGGCGTGGGTAAAGGAAGGCGCTTTGGCCAAAACAACGCAGCTGCAATCGGCATAGCCATATCAGGCATGGAATATTCGGCGGTGATTGAGCCATCGGCAAATTCTACAAGCGCGTGAATCATTGAACGCGGTTCTATCACCACATCAATGCGCTGTTCTGGCATCTCGAATAATATATGGGCTTCAAGCAATTCCAGCGCTTTATTAAACAAGCTGGCGCTATCAATTGTGATTTTTTGTCCCATGTTCCAATTGGGGTGCTTTAAGGCTTGTGCGGGCGTGGCTGTTTTGAGCTGCTCATGTGTGAAATCTCGAAATGCCCCGCCAGATGCGGTCAGAATCAGTTTTTCCACACTCGGCAGATGCACGCCATGCAACAAACGAAATAACCCCGCATGTTCAGAATCTACTGGCACGATCATGCCCCCTGAGCGCGCCACCTCGGCCTTGAGCAAAGCCCCCGCGCACACAATCGATTCCTTATTGGCTAACGCCAAACGAGCCCCACGTTTTGCCCCAACAAAACTACTGCGCAATGCCGCCGCACCTGAAATGGCACCCAGTAATATGTCGGACTCATAAGCAGCGGCCTCTAATATCGCAGCTTCCCCTGCCCCACAGATGATGCCAGTGCCCGCCAATGCGGATTGCAATTCTGGCAATTTCGTTTCATCACCGATGGCGACAAATTGCGGGCGAAATTCCAATGCGGCTTTGGTCAATCCTGCAACATCACAATGGGCGCTGAACGCAATGCATTGAAATTGTTCAGGATATGCGCGTAAAACCCGCAATGTACTTTGACCGATAGACCCAGTGACACCGAGAATAGAGATCGATGCCATATGATTAGCCCTTCAAAAATTGGAGTAATATATCGGCTGACACAGTGCCCTTGAGTGCCCACATCACCGCACCATTGAGCAAAACGACAGCGATGAGGCCGTCAAACCGATCGAGCAAACCGCCATGGCCGGGGATCAAGTCGCTTGTGTCTTTTACCCGCGCCACACGTTTGAGCCACGATTCAAACAAATCACCGCATGCACCAATAAATGCACAGCCCATAGCCCAAAAGACCAATGTAAGTGTGATGGGTACAGACAAGAACACCGCCATTAGGCCACTGAAAAATGCAGCACCAAACAGCGCGCCCCACAAGCCCGACCAAGTTTTTTTGGGAGAAATAAGCGGGGCAATGCGTGCGCCGCCGAATAATCGCCCGGCCACATAGGCGCCTGTATCCCCGCCCCATGCCGTTGCACATAATAGAACGATTGCGGCCATGCCATTGGTATCAGACATGCGAAATTCTAGCCCAAAATAGAAGAATATGCCCAATATTATGAGCCCGCCGATAAGGAATATATTACGGGAAACGGCCGCGAGCAGTGCCGCGCTGGCGGCGAAATACAGCCATTGCACTTCGAATAGTTCAAGCACATTGGCGATAAAAAACGCGGCCAACACGCTGAGGAACAATACAAACTCGCGGGCATAACGTGCGCCTTTCCACAACCGCACATATTCCCATGCTAAAATACCGCAGAGGCCTAGCAGGGTAGCGCCATATAGATATTCACCGAAATACACCACAAATACGCCAAACGGCAGCAATATGCCCGCAGAAAGCAAGCGCAGCCCAAGCTCTTTTTGAGGAAATTTTTCTTGCAATTCCTTGGAGATTTTCTCCAATTCCGCTTCATCTGGCAGCATTATATGCCCCCAAAACGGCGTTCACGTAAGTTAAACAAGTCGATAGCGGATTGAAAATCATTTGCCTGAAAATCTGGCCACAATACATCGAGATACACCAATTCCGAATAGGCCGATTGCCACAGCAGAAAATTAGAAATGCGCTGCTCACCAGATGTGCGGATGATCATGTCGGGGTCAGGAATATCGGATGTATAAAGCGATTGTGAAATATGTGCTTCCGATAGATCCTCAATGCTGATTTCGCCACTGGCTACGCGCTGTGCCAGCACTTTAGTGGCATGCACCAATTCCTGCCGCGCGCCATAATTAAAGGCAATCACTAAAGTGAGTCCTGTGTTGGTGGCTGTAAGGATTTGGGCATTTTCAAGTAATGTGAGTAAATCAGGTGTGAGGTTGGTGGTTTCACCAATAATGCGCACACGCACATTTTGTGAGTGAAGCTCCTTCACATCGCTGGCGATAAAGTGGCGTAATAGTCCTAAAAGCTCCGATATCTCGTCCTCAGGGCGCCGCCAATTCTCACAGCTGAAGGCATATAGCGTGAGATAGCCAATGCCCGCTTCGCGAGCAAACCGCACCGCACGCCGCGCCGCTTCAACACCTTTGGCATGACCCAATTGGCGGGGCAAGCCTTTGGATTTTGCCCAACGCCCATTACCATCCATGATAATCGCCACATGTGCAGGCAAAGCACCGCCTTGCCCATGAGCATGGGCTGGAGATTTAAATTGTGAGTGGGCAGGTTTGACAGACAATGGATGGGCTTTCTTTACTTCCCCTCTTCCTTGATGGGAGAAGGTGTCGCATGAGTACTCTCTTACAGACACGCGTCATTGCGAGCGAAGCGTAACGAAGCGTGGCAATCCAGTAATTTATGAGTCTGGATTGCTTCGTCGCGAAAGTGCTTTTCGCAATAAGGACACGTGTTACACACTCATAATTTCTTGTTCTTTTTGCACCAGCAATTTGTCGATTTCATCAATTGAGGCATCAACAGCTTTTTGCAATTGCTCCGAATGACGCTTCATATCATCCTCGCTCATATTGTTTTTTTCCTGTTTTTTGATCAAGTCCATGCCATCACGGCGCACATGGCGCACGGCCACACGAGCCGCTTCGGTATATTTATGCGCCACTTTCACCAGTTCTTTGCGGCGCTCGGTGTTCAGTTCAGGAATGGGGATGCGCAAAATTTGTCCTTCACCAATGGGGTTGAGCCCCAAAGTGGATTCGCGAATGGCTTTATCCACGGCATTGATCATGCCCCTGTCCCACACCTGTACGGATATTGTGCGCGCTTCTGGCACGGTCACAGTGGCCACTTGGTTGAGTGGCATTTTGCTGCCATACGCATCCACCATGATTGGGTCGAGCAAGCTGGAAGATGCACGCCCTGTACGCAAACCGTTGAGTTCATGCTTTAATGATGCGACTGCACCTGTCATGCGACGTTTTATTTCGTTTAAATCATACGCTTCTATTGCCATTTTTGTGTCCTCGTTATTTTTATGTATCTATTGCGAATTTATGCGTCTGTCACCACAGAAAACTTCGCTGTGCCGTTCAAAACACCGGTTATCCCGCCTTCTTGCGTGATTTTGCACACAATCAGCGGCATATGAGCATCTCGCGCCAATGCAATGGCGGTGGCATCCATCACTTTGAGGTGCTTTTCTAGTGCTTCTTGATAGGTGAGTGTGTCATATCGTTTGGCGGTTGGGTCCTTTTTCGGGTCGGCGGAATACACACCGTCCACTTGCGTGGCTTTGATCACCGCATGGCAATCCATTTCAGCAGCGCGCAACACGGCGGTGGTATCGGTTGTGAAATAGGGGTTGCCAATACCCGCCACAAAAATCACCACCCTGCCCTTTTTCATATGGTAAATGGCTTTATCTCGGCTGAAGGCTTCACAGACAGATTGCATTGGAATGGCCGACATCACCCGCGCGTGCTTTCCATTGGCTTCAATTGCCGCGTGCAGTGCCAAGCCATTCATCACAGTGGCTAACATACCGATATGATCTGCCGCCGTGCGATTCATGCCATGTGTGGCCAATGAAATTCCACGGAAAATATTGCCACCACCAACAACGCAGCAAATTTCTCCGCCTGCATCGACTGCATCTGTAAGGTCTTTTGCAATTGCGGCAATTGTAGTCTCGTCAATGCCAAATGGATTGCTGCCCATCATGGCTTCGCCCGACACTTTCACAAGCACGCGTTTATATTGTAATGGGGCGGCGGTTTTGGGCATAATCAGACTCATTCATTTTGATTGGCATTTTGATTGGCTTATAAAGCGTAAAAAATACGCATGTTGCAAGAGAGAAATGCACGCATAGCATTGCAATTGAGGTGCTAACCTCCTATATGATGGGCTTCAATCAATAGGAGCACATATGTTAGGCGTCGGCGATACCCTCCCCCCATTTTCCGTTAAAGCCGTGACGGCAAAACCATTCAAAGACATCACCATTGATAATGTATTTGAACAGATCACAGATAAAACTTATACAAATAAATGGCTTGTGTTGTTTTTCTATCCTAAAGATTTCACATTTGTATGCCCCACTGAAATTGCTGAATTTGGCAAATTGGTTGAAGAATTTGCTGATCGCGACACGCAAGTGCTTGGTGGCAGCACCGATAGCGAATTTGTGCATTGGGCATGGCGCAAGCATCAGCCTGAATTGCATGATTTGCCATTTCCTCTATTGGCCGATGTGAAACGTGAGCTCACAACTGCGCTAGGCATTCTCGACCCGATTGAAGGTGTTGCGCAACGTGCTACCTATATTATAGACCCCGAAGGCATTATCCGTTTTGCGATGGTGACAGACCTCAATGTAGGCCGTAACGTGAAAGAAGTGCTGCGTGTGCTCGACGCGTTGCAAACCGATGAGCTGTGCCCATGCAATTGGAAAAAAGGCGATACCACAATCGACCTCCAAAAAGTTGCTTAATACACTCTGCCCCATTTTCATTCGTGGAAATGGGGCGATTATCCAATATCATATGAGCACATCATGACCATTTCAGAACTGCGCGCCAGCTTTGGCGATTTTGCCAAGGACACCAAAATTAACCTCGGCACTGTGCTCACTGAAGAGGGCGCACCAGACCTCACACCTGTGCAAATTTATGGCATTTCGTTGGCCAGTGCATATAGCATCAAAAATTTTGCATTGGTAAACGCCCTGCGCACGGATGCAATGATGCTATCGGAAGCCGATGTGCATGCTGCAAAAGCGGCTGCCACCATCATGGCCATGAACAATGTGTATTATCGCTTTTCACATGTGGTGAGCGACCCGAATTATGCAAAAATGCCTGCCAAATTGCGCATGGGCGTGATTGGCGCACCAGGCGTGGCAAAGGTCGATTTTGAACTTATGTGTCTTGCCGTGTCTGCCATCAATGGTTGTGCTATGTGCATAGATTCCCATGTGCATGAGGTGATACAAGCAGGCATATCCCCGTTAGGCGTGCAATCATGTATCCGCATTTCTGCTGTCATCACAGCCGCTTCACAAGCTTTGGCAATTAATGGCTTGGGGTAAATATATTTTATTTTTAAGTTCGCTATAATTGCCCAAAATAGCTTATTTTATAGAGATCTCCACCATCACTTCATTTCTGCGCAAAAATGGCAAGGTCCATGGTGGGTCGTAAAACGCGAAACTTGGCGTGCCTGTAATAGTAATATTATGTGTTTTTAGCCACGCCATAAGTTTTAATTTATGAGTGTTCAAATTATCATCTGTTGAAAACCATGAGAATTTTATTACCGCTACATTATAGGCTTTTGTAATGATAAATTTTATGTTGGGGTTATTGGGTTTCGGCAAAGTTTCTAGTGTGTAATTGGCAGGCATGACAAATTGCACCTTCCATTCATTATCTAAGCCAGTGCTTTCTTGAATTACTGGCGCTGTCATAGCAAGCTTTTCACCTTTTTGGTCGCTTGGTTGCTGCAAAACAGGTGCTGTCATCGCAATTTTATTGTTTGCAGTGTTGCCGCCAAAAATATACCCAGCAAGTTGGCGAAAGCCTTCGTTAATAGCGGCGTAGCGCTCACCCTTCACAATTACTTGCGCTATGATCATGGGTTCATATAGGCGAATTTCAATGTCTCCATCTTTGCGCACACTGTGCCATTTGGGTTCAGGTGTTTGTGCCATTGCAGATGTTCCGATCATGTAAGAGAAAATAAAAATACTAATCAAAAGCTTTTTCATTTTGTTCTCATTTCGCGCTACTTTTCAGCATCCATAATGCTTTTTGGTGCGCAGTTATACGTTCCACCATAAGGTTTTCAGTTTCATCATCAAGACTGTTTTTAGCTGCCGTTTTACTAATTTGGCAGCTTAGTATCACCGCATCATTAAGTTTAATCAAATTATTCAACATGCGTTGCGCTCTATCTCCAGCGTCTTTTTCTTTATTCAGTGGGTTAGAGGTCATTTTGGAGATAGCCATTATGCTTTCCCCTTCAAATGGCAAGGCATATTCGCCTAATGCACGAATGCGTTCGGCAAGCACATCAATGGCTTGAAATAACTCATTATATTGAACTGAAAGCAATTCATGTAATTGCCCAAAATGTTTGCCTTCCACATTCCAGTGGTAGTTATGTGTCACTAAATACACTCCATATGTATTGGACAGCACATCTTGCAATGATTGCGCTACATTGAGTTGTGCATGTTTGGGGTGATGAACTGTGAGGGTATGATTCATGGCGCGTTCCTTTGTGTGAATACAAAAATTTGCAGCAATTATGTAAGTGAACTATACTAGAATTCGTGGGAGTTATAAGTATTACGTAAAATATGCATTCCTTATCATATCCTTATTCTCTCACACCTTCTCCCAATCGTATTTTTATCCAATGCCTGTTGTGTGTGAGGGGTGCCGCGCTTGGTGGCATTCACTAAAAACTCAGGAGAGCATTATGAATAACGAACAAATCACTGGTAAATTTGAGCAACTCAAAGGTGACATCAAGTCAACATGGGCAAAACTTACAGATAACGACATTATGCTGTATAATGGTCAGCGCGAAAAATTCCTTGGTAAAATACATGAGCATTACGGCCTTGTAAAAGAAGATGCCGAGAAAAAAGTAAAAGCCATGGAAGATGCTTGCCATTGTGAAACACCTAAAAAATCTGCATAACTTTTGACCACCAAACTGATCGCTCAGTATATTTACTGGGCGATTTTTTGTAACTGTCATCCTGAACGCAGTGAATGATCTCCTGCCGATTGCACTCAATTTCAGGGAGATTCTTCGCTTCGCTCAGAATGATACTGAGCCCTTACATAAAAAATATATCCGTACGCCTGCCCCGCATCGCTTCATTACATGTGAGTGATTAGACCTGTTGATGTTGAGCAGTCATTTCACTCGAAATACTTGTATCATCATAAAAACTGACAGGAGACTTCTCATGGCTGAAGACAATTTAAACCAAAACCAAAATCAAAATAAGAATCCAAACGCACAATATGAGGCAAACCAAGCCCCGCAAAAATTGGATGCCAATGGCAAGCCAATTCAAGGCCAAGGTAATACTCAAAAACCAGCTGTACCAACAGCTGATAAACATGCGGAAGCGAATAAAAACCGCTCCATGTAAGCCTGCCGCAATGCGAATCCATTGCGAAAAGAAGCTGAGCTTTATGCTCAGCTTCTTTTGCATGAACCCTGTAAGAATGAGACATCCGATGAAACCGCTTCACTGTTTAATGATTGTCAGCAGCTTTTTATGCGTTACCCCAGCATTCGCACAAGACACACCAAAACCTGAAGACACAAAGGGCATTCTCAGCCTTGTGGTAGAAAATGATAGCATTGCTAGGCATGACAGAGATTACACCAATGGCATGCGCCTCTCATGGATTTCAGGCGAAGCAAATATGCCGCAGTGGGCGCGCACAATCGCCAGCGTTTTGCCGCTTGCCAGCGAGGGCAATAAACGCATTAGTATTGCGGCAGGGCAAAGCATTTTCACGCCGGAAAATACGCAGCGAACCACGCCGCTGATAGGTGACCGCCCCTATGCAGGCTGGTTGTATGGCTCGATTGGTATGGTTTCGGATACTGGCAAAACGCTCGATAATGTGATGCTTACTCTGGGTGTTGTGGGGCCGTGGTCGTTCGCACGGCAAACACAAAGCGAGTTTCATGATGCTATTGGCATTTCAACGCCAAAGGGGTGGAAACACCAGTTGAAAAATGAACCTGGCGTTATATTCACCTATGAGCGCAAATGGCGCGGCATGTTTGAAATTACACCATTTGGGCTTGGGGCAGACATCACCCCGCATGTAGGTGTGAATATTGGGAATGTGAACACAGATGCATCCGCTGGCGCCACATTTCGCTTAGGGTTTGATTTGCCAGCCGATTATGGCCCGCCGCGCATTCGCCCCAGCTTGCCAGGGTCGGATTTCTTCATCCCCACGCAAAATTTAAGTGGCTATCTGTTCACCACAATCAGCGGCAGTGCGGTAGCGCGGAATATATTTCTTGATGGCAATAGCTTCCGCGATGGCCCACATGTGCATAAGAAAATCCTCGTGGGCTCGGCACAGGCGGGCGCCGTTGTGACTTATGGTGATTTCCGCCTGTCCTATACACATGTGCTGATGACCAAGGAATATGACACGCAGCGCCGTGCCTCAACATTTGGAGCGATTACGTTATCGTATCGGTTTTAATCATTACTGAATTCTTACACCTCCCCAAATTTTACCTGCATCGATTTTACGCCAGCACTGGTTGGATCAATCAACACCACAGGAGGATTTATGCAACAGACCCCAACATCACCGATTAACTCACCGGCAGACCCTATTACCCCCATTGAAACTAGCATTATTGTTCTGCACGAAATTGAAACGCAGCTTCACCTTGCAGGCGATGAATTGCAACGCATGGAAGATGAAGGCGGGCAAAATCAAACCCGTGAACAGGCGGCAAAAGCCAATGAATATTTGAAAGCCAGTAATCGCATCAAAGTGATTGTGCCGCTGGTTGAAGAAATCAATGCAGCTGCTGAAACACCACAACCTGAACATAAATAGGAGGTAACCATGCGCTCACACACCAAAAATATTGAACACAACTATCCAGAAAATATTCAATTGATTGATGAAGCGTTTGATCGCTTTGAATGGGAAAGCTACCCCCAAGAACATTTGAGTATTGATGATGTTGATGGGTTTTATCTTCAAGCAATTCAGATGAAACACACCAATGTGCATATGCAAAATTTATCAAATCCTTATGCAGCGCGCTAATCGGCACATCGAAAACAAATGTGAATGCCAATAGTGCTTGATAACAACGCCACAGAACTTGCAGAAAGTGAACCGAATGAACGACCGTCCACTCATAAAAAACCTAGCCCTAGGGCTGTTTTTTGTCATAATTATTTTTGCTGGGTATTATGTTTTGAACATACCAGATCAACGCACAGACGGCCAAAAGATTGGCAATGCCATAGATCAAATGTCAAATGGCGTTGACAAGGCCGCCCGAGAATTAGAGCCCCGCACATTGGGCGACAAGCTTGATGACGCCGCAAAAGATGCATTTAGCAAACGTAACGACCAAAACAAACCCTACTAACACCCAAATACATAAAGGATTACACCATGAACATCCGTACATATTTATTGGCCACATGTGCTGGCACAGCGCTCGCGCTCAGCAGTATTGCAGTGTCATACACTGCAGAAACAATCACGACAGAAGCCATGAAAGCGCCAACGAGCGTGAGTGGTAAAGAAGCAACAAAAGACCCCCGCGTTGCCGCCACCAGTTTTGTTGAGCATCTCAATTATGCCCGTGTGGCATTGGCGATGAAAAATGCAAGTGTTGCAAAGCAGCACATTGCCGATGCGCGCACCATGGCCACACTGATTAAAGAGGCCACAATGGATCAACGTCTTGTGACAGATGTGCAAACAGGTCGTGTTGTATATATGTATGACACTGAATATAAATACCATTATTTTCCAATAGAAACAGGCCCTGTACAAGTGAAACAAGTGAGCTCTGGCATGATGTGGGCAAAAAATGAGCTGGCCGTAACTGATGCGGATATTGTGTATCTCACGCTCGATTTACGCGGTGATAAAGCTGAAACTTATTTGGCCGATGCGGAAACCGCAATCGCAGCGGGTGACATGAAAAGAGCAGATAAGCAGCTTGCTATGCTCACCGAAACGGTCGTTTCAGTTGAAAGCAAAACTTCGATGCCAAGCGACAAAGCCCATGATAATATTGCCTTAGCCCGTAATTTTATTGCGGCCAAAAATTATGAAGGTGCACGTTTTGCTCTTAAACATGCCGATGAGGCTTTGGATGAGATGCAAAAAGATGAAAAATATAAAGGCCGTAGTGCTGATCTTGCCATGATGCGTAAAGATGTGGCGCAAATTCAAGTGAATATCACTGCCAAAGACCCCACCATGATTGAAAAAACCAATGCTAAGATGGAAAAATGGTGGAGTGAGTTGAAAACTTGGTCGAAAAAGCAGTAACGCCTCATACACGCATATACTTTGCACCGCCCCTCAAAGGGCGGTGTATTTTTGTGTATCTAGTGATTCGAAAACGTGCAAGACTTCACGTATGGCACAGAAAACCGCGCCCAATGTGAATGAAAATGCAATAGCTTCCATCGACATGGAACGTGCACGCATTGCACAATCTGCATTTTCTGGTTTCTCACATGATCTCAAAACACCATTGGCGTGCATCATTGGCGCGTTGGAAATTTATGAGCGGATGGGTGATAAGCTCCCATGTGAAAAGAAGCATGTGTTGATCAACACTGCGCTGCAAGAAGCGCACAAGCTGAACGGGTTAATCAGCACAATGCTGGATAATGTAGCGCCTGAGTAAAAGCAATCCTTACGGGATTTTTATATACCTCCCTCCTTCGCACATCGCAAATTTATACGCGTATCGCTAGTTATAATCATAGCATACGGAGGAATTTGCCATGTCTTTATCAACACTTATTCTCATCATTTTAGTGCTGTTCCTTGTGGGCGCACTACCAACTTGGCCACACAGTTCAAGCTGGGGCTATTATCCAAGTGGCGGCGCAGGGCTTGTCATTTTGATTTTGCTTATTCTTCTCATCACTGGGCGACTATAACCCCTTAAAAGGAATACAAAATGTATAAAAAACTCACACTCATCACCACACTTTCGTTTCTCACATTAGGGCTAACAGCCTGTGGCGGTATGAATAATTCGTCGCACCATCGCACGATGATGCACCCTGGTTCATATGAAAATACATCGCGCACAACCGACAAAAACGGCACGATTATTGAACAAAAAATGTCAACCGATATGGATATGAATTCTGACGGTAGCCGCAGAACAACCACAACCACTAAAACTACGCGTGACCCAAAGGGCATGTTTAACAAAAGAACAACCAGCGAAACTAAAGAAACCACCCAAGGTAAATATTAATCCTAACTCAACTCAACCTAAATAAAGGAATATACCATGTCTTTTACATCTGATAAAAACGCCGCCGTTAATAAAATTCAAAATTCTGCTGAATCACTCAATGCCGATTTGCACAATGCTGCCACCCAAGCAGGACAAAAAGTGCGCAGCATGATTGCTTCAGCAAATGATGAAATTAGCCAAGCAAGTGACAAAGTCACAGCAGAAATCCGTACTCACCCTATACAATCGACCGTGATTGCACTTGGTGTTGGCGTATTGCTTGGTGCGCTACTGCGACGTTGATGTCCTTACTTTTGCTCCCCCCTTGCGGGGGAGCTGTCGAGCCCTTGCGAGACTGAGGGGGATAATCTAACTTTCTTTAAAAAGAAAACCCATCCCCCTACCCCCTCTCGCAAAGGGAGGGGAGAAGTATAGAGAATCACACCCAAGGCACCTCAATGGAAAAAATCCTCATTATCTCCGACCTCCTGCAACGCGCTTATGGCAATTGGGCATTTCATAAATTAATGCCTCGCATTATTGTAATAATTGGCTTAATTATTACAATAGCCATGTTTGCAAGCTTTTCACTCATTAGCGGGTTGAATATTATGTATCTTGAACTTTTACGCAATGACGTTACGCCGCTCGTTACAGCACTTATTGTGTTTTGTGTTGCCAT
>JANPGK010000002.1:0-117145 GCA_031423895.1 Hyphomicrobiales bacterium | reverse complement strand
CATCACCACCATTGCAGGCGGGTACACATTCAACGACACCGTTGGCACCGATGGGTTCGATACCCTCACCGGCGTGGAAAACTTCCAATTCGCCAATGGCACGTTCACTGGCATTCAAATTGGCACGGCCAGCAATGAAACCCTCACCGCCACTGCAGGGAATGATGTTATTCGCTTGCTCGCAGGGAATGATTCTATCGATGGCCTGGCAGGGAATGATTGGATTGTGGGCGGCACAGGCAACGACACATTGGTGGGCGGTAGCGGCAACGACACGCTCGATCTATCCGCATCGACCACCAATATCACGGGGGATTTAGGCACAACAACTTTCAGCGGCGGCACTGAAGGCAATGACTCGATCTCAGGATTTGAAGCACTCATTACAGGGAGTGGTAATGATAATATTGGTAGCGTTTCTACCAGCAGCACCATAATTTCGGGTTCAGGGAATGATACAGTATTTACAGCTGCGGGCCGCGATTACATTAACCTAGGAGATGGAGACGATACAATGGAGGCCGACGGTGCCAACAGCACCCTCATCGGCGGCCTTGGCAACGACACCATGTATGCTTTTGAGGCGAACCAATTCATTGACGGGGGTGCGGGCAATGATTATCTCCTCGCGGGTCAATATACAACGACAGGAAATGATACTGTCATTGGGGGCTCAGGAAATGATACACTCGACGCCCATTTCAGCGGCGCCTTTACACTTAATCTGGTAACAGGCATTGCAACGGGCGGTGACTTTGGGACCATATCATCGATCACAGGCATTGAATCCGTTTGGGGTGGAACAGGCGGCGACACCATCACAGCGGCCACAGGCAATTCCACCCTCAATGGCGATGGCGGGAATGATAGCCTCGTGGGCAATAGCGGAAATGATTACCTCATTGGCGGAACAGGAAACGATACATTTACCAGTGGAATTGGCAACGACACCATAGACGCGGGCACGAATACAGACACCGTCATATTCAGTGGCAATATTTCAAATTACCTCATCGCCACCATCAGCGGCGGTTACACATTTAACGACACAGTGGGCACCGACGGCTTCGACAGCATCACAGGTGTAGAAAACTTCCAATTCGCCAATGGCACATTGCAGGCATTCTCACTTGGCACGGCCAGCAATGAAACCCTCACAGGCACCGCAAATAATGACTATCTCAGCGCAGCTGGCGGAAATGACAGCGTAACAGGTAGCACAGCAAACGACTACATCATCGGCGGCACAGGCAACGACACCCTCGACGGCGGCACAGGCAACGACACGCTCGACCTGTCGGCCAGCACTTCAAATATTTATGCGGATTTTGGCGCCACCACCCTCAATGGTGGCACGCAAGGCAATGACTCAATTGCAGGGCTTGAAGGTTTGATAGGCGGCAGCGGGCATGATGAATTCAGAGGCACCGTTGCTACAAGCGAGTATTTCGATGGTGGTTCAGGGCACGACACAATCTATGACGCATATGGTATGACAAACACCGTGGGCGACACAATCTTCGGGGGTCTTGGCGATGACTTCCTCAGAACATATGGCGGCAATGATTCAATCAATGGTGGCACAGGTAATGACTTAATTTCCAGCGCGAACACTGGCTCATCTACCCTCATTGGGGGCACAGGAAATGATACATTCTGGGCCGACAGTAGTAATGATCTCATACAATTCTCTGGCAATATTCAAAATTACGTCATTGCCACAATTACTGGCGGCTACACGTTCAACGACACAATTGGTACAGATGGCTTCGACAGCATCACAAATGCTGAAAACTTCCAATTTGCCAACGGCACATTCACAACCTTTAATTTAGGCACAGCAGGCGCGGATACAATTACAGGCGGCTCAACCAACGACCTGCTACAAGGTCTTGCTGGCAATGATTCTATCGATGGCTCAACAGGCAACGACTTCATCACGGGGGGTATTGGCAACGACACATTAGTGGGCGGCACAGGTAACGACACGCTCAATTTATCAGCATCCACCACCAATATAACCGCAGACTTAAACGCAACCACCATCAACGGCGGTAGCGAAGGCAACGACAGCATCAGTGGATTTGAAGGACTCTTTGGCGGCAGCGGCAACGACTCCCTCATCGGCATCAGCAACACGGCAAGCTATTTAATTGGTGGCGCTGGCAACGACACAGTATATGGCGGCACAGGGGCAGATACGCAAATTGGCGGCGCCGGAAACGACTTTATCAATGGCACAGCAGGCGCCGATAGCATCGATGGCGGCACAGGTAACGATGACCAACTTTATTACTATAGCTCAGTAGCAGGCGTAAATGTAAACCTAGCAACTGGGGTTGCTTCAGGTGGTGATGCAGCGGGAGACAGCATTAGTGGCTTTGAACGACTCATTGGTTCTAACACAGGCGCCGACACACTCACTGGCGATAGCTCTGTAAACATACTCTATGGCTGCGCTGGCAATGATATTCTCAACGGCGGCCTTGGTGCCGACATACTTCAAGGTGATGCGGGTAGCGACACGCTCATCGCATGGATGGGTGGCGGCAATGATTCTATAACTGGCGGCCTTGCAGGCAGCTGGATCGACACAATCGAATTGCATGATGCATCAGGTGGTAGCGGCATCGGCACCTATGGTACCAACTGGACCATGAGCCTCACCACAGGTTCAATCACATCAAGCGATAGTAATAATCATTATCTCTCAACAGATGCGGCTGGATCGATCACACTATCCGATGGCACATTCATTACGTTTGCCGAAATTGAGAAAATTAATTGGTGATATTTTATAAACAAACCAATCCATCATCTTTAAGATTAACAAAACATCGTCACGCTGTCAATCAAAAAATTAACTATTTGTTAACTATATTATAATGTGCTGAAATCAATACATAAGATTACGTCTATTCGTCTAGTGCTTGCCAATGAACTTGCGCTCATCTATATTTACGTCATCCTCGGGCGTGACCCGAGGATCCACTTAAACGACAAAAAATAGATCCTCGGGTCACGCCCGAGGATGACTGCCTATGGAATATCCCTGATAAACAATCGGAAGCACTATGTTTGAAATCTCTATGGGTGAATTTTTGCTGGTGGGCATTGTCGCGTTGCTCGTACTGGGGCCAGAGGAGCTGCCAAACGCACTGCGCACGCTGGGCAAATGGGTGCGCACGTTCAAAACCATGGCCAGCAGCGTTCAATCGCAGGTGCACACTGCCATGAATGAGGTGGACATAGCCAAACCTACAGCAACAGATGCGCCCGTGGTGCTCGAGCAACCAGCTGAACACCCCCCCATATTCTCCGACGACCTCGCCGCCACATGGAACGCCCAAGTGCTGCACAATGAGCAGGCGGCGATAACCACTTTGCTCCCCCCTTGCGGGGGAGCTGTCGAGCACAGCGAGACTGAGGGGGGTATTCTTAAAACAGACAAACAAGAAAACCCCTCACCCGCCCCTTCGAGGCACCCTCTCCCGCCCATCCTTCGCCCTCCGGGCTTCGGAGGGCACAGCAATGTGGAGAGGGAAATCCTACCGCCCGAAAAGGGCACATCATGAGCGATACCGCGCCCGAAACCTCTGAAAAAGTGCCGTTGACCGCGCATCTCAAAGAGTTGCGCCAGCGTTTGCTCTATTGCCTCTATGCGCTATTTGTGGCGTTTGGCGTGTGTTTCTATTTCGCCAAGGACATCTTCCAAATTCTGCTGGTGCCCTATCGCAACGCCTTGCCAGTGGGGGCGCCTAGCAAAATCATCTTCACAGGGCCGGCTGAATATTTCTTCACGCAAATTGAAATTGCGCTCATCGCCGCCATTTTCATCTGCATTCCCATTTTGCTCACGCAAATCTATCGCTTCGTGGCACCTGGGTTGTATACGCATGAAAAAGGTGCGTTTTTGCCCTATATCATCGCTGCGCCCATATTTTTCATCCTCGGCGGGGCGATGGTGTATTTTCTGGCCGCCCCCGCTGCACTGCATTTTTTCGCCTCCATGCAAAGCAGCGGCGCGGGTGACGCCACAGCGGTGGAGCTGCTCCCCACCACAGACCGCTACCTCAAATTTATGCTCGCATTCCTGCTCGGCTTCGGCCTATGTTTCCAGCTGCCAGTTGTGCTCACGCTCATGGCGCGTTTGGGGCTTGTCACCTCTGAATTTTTGCAGCAGAAGCGCCGCTATGCCATTGTAATGGTGTTTGTGGCCGCTGCCATTTTCACTCCGCCCGACATTTTAAGCCAAATCATATTGGCGGTGCCCACCTTATTGCTGTATGAAATATCGATTCTGGCGGTGAAGTGGATTGAGAAAAAACGCCCCGCAAGACCACAGTCTGAGGATATCTAACATGCACGACATCAAAGCCATCCGTGAAAACCCCGCCGCGATTGATGCCGCATTGGCATTGCGTGGGGCAGCGCCCGTTTCCGCCACGCTCAATGCGATTGATGAACAGCGCCGTGCCCTCATCACCAAAGCGCAAACCATACAGGAGCGTCGCAACGCCCTTTCAAAGGAAATTGGAGCGGCCATGTCGAAAGGCAACACAGCGCTGGCCGAGCAATTGAAGGCCGAAGTGGCCAGTTATAAAACGGCATTGCCTGAAATTGACGCTGAACTCGCTGAAATCGAAGCACAGATGCATGCCATCATCGCGGCATTGCCCAACAGCCCGCTGGAAAGCGTGCCTCACGGCAAGGATGAACACGACAATGTGCTCAAAACCACATTTGGCACGCCCAAAACCTTCGGTTTCACGCCCAAAGAACATTTCGAACTGGGGGAAACCCTCGGCCTCATGGATTTTGAAGCCGCCGCCCGCATGTCGGGTGCACGTTTTGTGGTGCTCAAGGGCACATTGGCGCGGCTGGAGCGGGCATTGGCGCAATTCATGCTCGACACCCATGTCGATGAATTTGGCTACACCGAGGTGAACCCGCCCATTTTGGTGAAGAACGACGCTATGTTCGGCACAGCGCAATTGCCAAAGTTCAAAGAAGACCAATTCGGCGTGGGCACCTATGATGAAGGCACATTCGCGCCATCACCCGAGTTTTGGCTCATCCCAACGGCCGAGGTGTCCCTCACCAACCTTGTGCGCGAGCAAATTTTGGCCGAAGCCGCGCTGCCCTTGCGCTTTACCGCCTGCACGCCGTGCTTCCGCGCCGAAGCGGGCTCGGCCGGGCGCGACACCCGCGGCATGATCCGCCAACATCAATTTTCCAAGGTGGAGCTGGTCTCCATCACCACGCCCGAAGTGGCCATATCCGAGCATGATCGCATGCTCTCCTGCGCCGAAGCGATTTTGCAAAAGCTGCAATTGCCCTATCGCGTGGTCACCCTGTGCACGGGCGACATGGGCTTCGCCGCACAAAAAACTTACGACATCGACGTATGGTTGCCGGGGCAAAATCAATATCGTGAAATTTCCAGCTGCTCAGTATGTGGCGATTTTCAAGCCCGCCGCATGAATGCCCGCTACCGCACAGCGGATGGCAAAGTGCAATTTGTCCACACCCTCAATGGCTCGGGCCTCGCCGTGGGGCGCACGCTGGTGGCGGTGATGGAAAATTACCAAAATGCTGATGGGTCCATCACCATCCCCGATGTGCTGAAGCCCTATATGGGCGCGGTGACGCGGGTGGAGTAAGTTTAGTGTAATTCCCCTCTCCCCTTGCGGGAGAGGGTACCGCGAAGCGGGGGGTGAGGGGTCACTTATGCTATCTATCAAGAAAACCCCTCATCCGGCACTTCGTGCCACCTTCTCCCGCAGGGGGAGAAGGGAAAGTGCTGATAATACAACTTTCTTTGCCCGCATTAAGACATCCGTAAATCCTTGCCCGTATCATCGGAATTGTAGGGCGGCTTTCGCCCATTTTTTCGCACATCAGGGTCGTTAAATGATGCACAGTTCAAATATGTTGGGTGATGAAACAGGGTTGGATTTGCAACAAATGGGTGGCGGCAAAGTCGCCTATATACGCCCCATGAAATCGGAAGATGTGCACGCCCTATTCCCCAATGCGGGCGGCATCAGCCCAGGCATGAACCTGTTTGCCCTGCTCAGCGCCGATGGCACCCCCCTCATGCTGACCGACCGCCGCGAAGCCGCAATGGCCAATGCGTGGGAAAATGAGCTGGAAACCGTCAGCGTGCATTAATCTTGCTATTTAATAATTTCTATGCAATATATTCATCAATTGATCTTGATGGATATTATTATGGAAATTGATAAAGCTGAAGTTACGTATATTGCAAAGCATTTCATAAATTCATGGATGAATGCGTATACGTTTCGGAATGTTGTCGTTGAGTGTCAGGCAGCACATCCACATCTCACATCTCAAATTGTACAAACATTTGTAACGCAAAAAACGCCAGCTCTTGAACGCTCAGCACAAGATATTGCAAAAGAGTTTTTGCAATATGATAAGTCTCTTTTGCGACCCGCAATAAATGCGTCTGATAAAGTGATACAGCAAATTGCATCAACGTTTATCAATACGGCGACCCAAACAACAGCAGTGTTTGGTGCGCATAATCAAGCAGTTATGGCTGGTGTTATAACCCTGGTTGGCCAAAGCAATATGATATGGATGAATGCCTTTCGCAAAGCTGTGGGGTTAACGGCAATGCTATTCACAGGGGCGACAATTGCCTATCAATTCGCGCAGCGGTTTAATGTAAAAAACGAAGTGCAGGCGGCATCATAACACTTGCCAACCTTGTTCACTAACCGCCGAGAAGCCGCAATAGCCAATGCGTTGGAAAATGAGCTTGAAACGGTCAGTGTGCATTAATTTGTGCCAAAATACGCTTACCACGCCCCGCAAAAATCCTATATGCGCCACTTTCTCCCAAATCGCTTATAGCTAGATATTGTCCTGCTTCGGTTTTGTAGTACTAAAAAATGCATTCATGCCCACCAGTGATATGGCGGCAATAATAATTTTGGAATAAACGTTGTAGTAACCCCATCCGTATTGATTCATAGCGTGTTTTGCTAGTGCATATTTTGGGCTGTCGCCATGTAAAGTTCGCCCCTTAAACATGTCATATATTTTAGACGAGAATAAAGTGAATGCATCCTCACTATATGCAACCCCTGATGATTTTAGATGTTGTGCACATTCAGTGCTATTTTTCTTAATTAAATCCGTAACTTGTCTTGAAATGCTGTTTCGGCTAGGTGTTAAACCGCCTTTATCATATAATTCAGCATATTCTTCAAATGCAGGTTTAATAGTATTAAAGTAAGCCAGCATTTTTTCTGAAATTTGTAAAGCGTCCATCAATTTTTCTCCTAAAAAACAGCTAAACATTAGCAGGTCGGTTCATTTTGTCAACAGTGCCATAGTGCAGCCTACACAAACTCATAGTCCTAATGCATATTTTGCATTCTTAGCACTTGCAATTTTTGTGCACTTCCTTTATGCACCACTCTCTACCAAACCGTCTGGCTGTTAAGGGCTGCCATGGCGGTTTTCAGAGGCTTGCCTCATTACATCATAAATGGAGATGAAAATGCCCAAAATGAAGACAAAATCGGGCGCTAAAAAGCGCTTCCGTTTTACAGCCACTGGGAAAGTGCGCGGTGCTCAGGCCAATAAACGCCATGGCATGATCAAACGCACCAACAAACAGCTTCGCAATCAACGCGGCACAATGATCCTCGCCCCCGGCGATGCTCGTTTGGTGCGCATTCATATGCCGAACGGCTAACCCAGAAATTAAGGAGTATATTCCATGGCTCGCGTAAAACGTGGCGTCACCTCACACGCCAAACACAAAAAAATTCTCAAGCAGGCAAAAGGCTATTATGGCCGCCGCAAAAATACCATCCGCGTTGCAAAGCAAGCGGTTGAAAAGGCAAAACAATACGCCTACCGCGATCGTAAGGTCAACAAGCGCAACTTCCGTGCATTGTGGATCCAGCGCATCAATGCGGCCGTGCGCGAATATGGCATCACCTATTCCGTATTCATCAATGGATTGATCAAAGCTAATGTTGAGGTCGATCGTAAATCGCTGTCCGACCTCGCCATCCATGAACCTGCAGCATTTGCAGTTGTGGTGGAAAAGGCCAAAGCCGCTCTGGCGTAATTGCTAGTGCTAGAATAAGAGTTAAAGGCCGTCGGTATGGGGACTCTCCTCAACTGGCGGCCTTTCTTGCAATTAAGGTGTTCCATGTCGCAGAATCTCCCCGCACTTGAAGCTGAAATTTTGGCACAGATTGCCGCCGCAACGGACGAGCCCACGCTTGAGGCTGTGCGCGTGGCCACGCTTGGCAAAACAGGCAGCATTTCAGGCTTGCTCAAAACCCTCGGCACCATGGCACCGGATGAACGCAAAACATTTGGCGCGCACGTGAACACCATTCGTGATGGCGTGACAGACGCATTGGCCGCCCGCAAAACCGTGTTGGCCGCCGCTGGCCTCAACATTCGTCTTGCGGCAGAAGCTATTGATATCACCCTGCCGCCGCGCCCCTCGCCGCTGGAAACAGGGCGCATACACCCCATCAGCCAAGTTTTGGATGAAGTCACCGCTATATTTGCCGACCTTGGCTTTTCGGTGGCGGAAGGGCCAGACATTGAAACGGATGACTATAACTTCACCGCGCTCAACTTCCCCGAAGGCCACCCCGCGCGCGAAATGCATGACACGTTCTTTTTTCCGCGCGTTGAGGGGCAAGAGCGCATGCTTTTGCGCACGCACACATCGCCCGTGCAAATTCGTACTATGAAAACTGTGCAGCCACCCATCCGTGTGATTATGCCGGGGCGCACCTATCGCTGCGATTCCGACCAAACCCACACCCCCATGTTTCACCAATGCGAGGGGCTGGTGGTGGATAAGGGTAGCCATATGGGGCACCTCAAATGGATTTTGGCCGAGTTTTGCCGCACATTTTTCGAGGTCGATAAGGTGGATATGCGCCTGCGCCCTAGCTTTTTCCCATTCACTGAACCTTCAGTTGAGGTGGATATTCGCTGCAGCCGCAAGGACGGCGAAATTCGCATTGGCGAGGGCGATGATTGGCTGGAAATTCTCGGCTGCGGCATGGTGCACCCCAATGTGCTGCGCAATTGCGGCATCGACCCCGATGTGTACCAAGGCTTTGCATGGGGTGTGGGGCTCGACCGCCTCGCCATGCTGAAATATGGCGCACCCGATTTGCGGGCGTTTTTTGAAAATGACCAACGCTGGATTGGGCATTATGGCTTCCGACCGCTCGACATTCCCAGCCTATTCGGAGGGCTCTCCCAATGAAATTCACCCTATCATGGCTTAAAACCTATCTGAATACGGACGCCACCACGGCGCAAATCGCCCTAGCGCTCAATAATGTGGGGCTTGAGGTGGAAAGCGTGCTCGATGCCGCCGCTGCATTGGCCGATTTCAAAGTGGCGCAGATTGTGGAGGCCACGCAGCACCCCAATGCGGATCGATTGCGCGTGTGCAAAGTCGATACAGGCAGCGAAATCATTCAAGTGGTGTGCGGTGCGCCAAATGCCCGTGCGGGGCTGAAAACCGTGCTCGGCCGCCCTGGAATGGTGGTGCCCGCCAATGGCATGGTGCTAAAACTCTCGGAAATTCGTGGTGTGAAAAGCGAAGGCATGCTGTGCTCGGTAGAAGAGCTTGGCATTGGCGGCGCCTCAGAAGGCATCATGGAATTGCCTGAAAATGCCCCTGTTGGCGCGCCATTTGCGCCGATTATTGGGCTAGATGACCCCGTATTCGACATTGCCATCACCCCCAACCGCTCCGATTGTTTCGGCGTTTTGGGCATCGCGCGGGATTTGGCCGCAGCAGGGCTTGGCGAGTTGATCGCGCCGAACAAAGCCAAAATTGCACCGAAAATCACAAATACCATCGCGCTGAAGGTCGATGTGCCGCAGCCAAACTGGTGCCCGCTGTTCTCTGGCCGCCTCATCACTGGTGTGAAAAACGGCCCCTCGCCGCAATGGTTGCAAGACCGCCTCACCTCGGTTGGCCTGCGCCCCATTTCGGCATTGGTAGACATCACCAATTTTTTTACCATCGATCGCTGCCGCCCGTTGCATGTGTTTGATGCGGATAAAATCGCCGGCAACCTCACCATTCGCGCGGCGCATGAGGGCGAAGTGCTGGAAGCGCTTGATGGAAAACCCTACACCCTCGCACCCAATATGTGCGTGATAGCCGATGATGCAGGCATACAAAGCCTTGCGGGCATTATAGGCGGCATGGCGACAGGCTGCACAGAAGGCACCGTGAATGTGTTCGTCGAAAGCGCGTTATGGGATACCTATAACATCGCCAAAACAGGCCGTGCCTTGGGCATTCATTCCGACGCCCGCCAACGATTCGAGCGCGGTGTTGACCCAAAATCAACCTTTGATGGGCTCGATGCCGCCACGCAGATGATCCTCGATATCTGCGGTGGGCAGGCCAGCGAGCTGGTGAAAATCGGCAATTACCCCGATGACGACCGCCTGATTATTTTTCCCACATCGGAGGTGAAGCGCCTCACGGGCGTGAATATGCCCGAATTTGAAATGAAAATGACCTTGCAAGCGCTTGGGTTTTACATTGGCAATATTAATTCTGATGAATGGCGGATTGCACCGCCTTCATGGCGCCCTGATATTGGCGGCAAAGCGGATTTGGTCGAGGAAATCATCCGCATTGTGGGGCTCGATCGCGTGGCGGCCACGCCGTTCCCGCGCTTGCCCATCATCAACAAGCCCGTACTCACCCTGCGCCAAACGCGCATGCGCATAGCCCGCCGCACCTTGGCCGCGCAGGGTTATCATGAGGCGGTCACGTGGTCGTTCATCAGCCAACCAGAGGCCGAGTTGTTTAACGGCAATGTGGCGGAATTGACGCTTGAAAACCCCATTTCGAGCGAGCTGAGCGTGATGCGCCCCAATTTGTTGGCGGGGCTGCTGGGCACCATCGCACGCAATCAAGCGCGTGGCTTTATGGATGCAGCGGTGATGGAAGTGGGTAGTGTATTTTTGGGGCGTACGCCAGAAGACCAAAAAACCTTCGCCGCTTCCATCAGCCTGGGTCAACCGCAAGGGCGGCATTGGGCGGATAAAGGCGACGTGGCAGATGTGTACCGCATTAAGGAACAGGCCTACGCAATGCTGGCAGCGCTTGGCTTTAATGCCGAAACGGCGCAGCTTTCCACGCAAAACCTGCCCGCGCATTTTCACCCTGGCCGCAGCGCCGCGCTGAAATTGGGCAAAACCACCATTGGCTATTTTGGTGAAATTCACCCCAGTATTGCTCAGCATTACGATATTGCTGGCCGCCCCATTGCGCTGGAGTTCGACCTTGAAGCCATTCCCGCACCACGCAAAAAGCCTACTAAAGCCCGTGCGAAATTGCAGCTCAACCCGCTGCAGGCCATCACGCGCGATTTTGCGTTTATGGTGGGCGCCGATGTGAAAGCGGGGGATGTGCAGCGCGCTGTGCAAAAAGCGGATGCGCATATCACCAATGTGCGATTGTTTGATGTGTATAGCGGCAAGGGTAAAATCTCGCTGGGGCTAGAAGTCACCCTGCAGCCGCAGGATAAAACCTTCACGCAAGCTGAAATTGAGGCCATGAGTGCCGCGATTGTGAGCGCAGCCGCAGGTGTTGGGGCCATGTTGGGTGGGTAGAGAGAAATTGCCACCGTTGCGCTCACCCCATCACCTGCCGCAAAAATGCCATGCAGGTGTCCATTTGGCTGACATCGATAAACTCGTTGGGCGTGTGGGCTTGGTCGATGCTGCCGGGGCCGCAAATCAGCGTGGGAATGCCTGCCGCCTCAAAATGCCCCGCCTCGGTGCCATAGGCCACACTAATAGCGGCTGAATGGCCTGCAATCCGCAGCATGTGGCGCAGTAATTCTGGGCTAGCGCTGCTGGCAAAAGCAGGCACAATATTATCAAGCAGCGTGGTTGCCCGTGCGCCAATGGCGACAAAATCGCTATTGTCCAGCAATCGCGACTGTAGCGCATCGCCAAAGCCGTGCACATTTTGTGTAGGCAGGCCACGAATTTCCCAGCCAATCTCGCAGCGGTCGGGCACAATATTCACCGCTTGCCCCGCGCGCATAGTGCCCACATGCAAGGTGGAATGGTTAGGTTTGAAGGCGTCATCATGCTGCTGCGCCAGCTCATTTCGCATATGCGCCAGCTCATTGAGTACAAAACGTGCCGCCTCAATGGTGTGAATGCCCAGCGTGGGGTTAGAAGAATGCGCGCCGCGCCCCACCAGCGTGGTATCAAAGCTCGCGATGGATTTATGGGCGGTGGCCACATGCATCAGGGTGGGTTCGCCCACAATAACGCAGGCAGGGCGGGGCAAATCACGCCCCAATTTCGTGATGGTGGGCACCACGCCCAAGCAGCCAATTTCCTCATCATAGGAAAAGCAAAAATGAACGGGTTGCTGCACAGGCGTGTCAGCTAATTCCTTCGCGCGCGCCATACAACAGGCGATGAACCCTTTCATATCGGTGCTGCCGCGCCCATAAAGCCTTGTGCCCTTCACGCTCAGGGTGAATGGGTCGGTATCCCACGCTTGGCCAGCGGTGGGCACCACATCCATGTGCGCGGAATAGCACACGCCGCCATCGAGCCCGCCCGTGCCAAGTGAGGCGAACAATGCGGCTTTGTCGCCCGCTGCATTGGGCACACTGTGTACCGCATAGCCCAAGCCTTGCAAATGCGTGGCCAAAAAGCGCAGCATTTCCAAATTGCTACGGTCGCTCACAGTATTAAACGTCACCAATTTGGCCAGCCATTCCAATGCGTTCATGATGATTCTCGATTTCAGGAGTATATACTCTTCGTGATTCAAAACTTGGCACGCTATCGCGCCAAGTTCAAGGTACGCTTCGCGGTTCGCTAGCGCTCCTGCCAAAACACGATATGTTTTGAGTATATCGTACCCAAAAGCGCGGCGCAGGCAATTGAAAATGCATAATGGATGTGCTTGTGTTGCAAAATCGAAGGGGTTACCATGCGCACCACAGGAATTTTGCCAGATCATAACATTTCTAAGCTCGTGAGCCAAGGCCATATTACGGCCAGCCACACGGTGACAGCGGCGCAAGTGCAGCCCGCCAGCATTGATTTGCGGCTTGGGGTGAAGGCCTACCGCGTGCGCGCTAGCTTTTTGCCGGGCGTTGGTAATTCTGTGGCGCACATGCTGGAGAAATACACGCTCCACACGCTCGATTTAACTGATGGCGCTGTGCTCGAGACGGGTTGTGTCTATGTGGTGCCGCTGCTAGAATCGCTCAAATTGCCTGAAACCTATTCAGGCACCACCAACCCCAAAAGCTCTACTGGCCGCATTGACGTGTTCACACGGGTGATCGCCGATGGTGCCGACCGTTTCGACGATGTGCCCGCAGGCTATGAAGGCCCGCTGTATGTAGAAATTGCGCCGCGCACCTTCCCCATCATTGCGCGTACTGGCAGCCGTTTGGTGCAATTGCGCCTGCGCGTGGGCGATGTGCGCCTGTCCGACGCCGCCTTGTGGCATGTGCACACCGATACCCCCATTGTGGAGGGTGAGCCCATGATTTCAAGCGGGTTGGTGGTGAGTGTCGATTTGCAGCGTCCAAAAGGCGCTGAATTTATAGGCTATCGCGCCAAACGCCACACCGGCGTGGTGGATGTGGACAAAGTGGGGGCGCTGAGCGTGCTCGATTTTTGGGAGCCGTTGCCGCAGCGGGCGGATAATGCGCTGGTGCTCGATCCCGATGAATTTTACATCCTCGCCTCGCGCGAAGCTGTGGCGGTGCCGCCCAATTTAGCGGCCGAGATGGTGGCGATCGACACCAATGTGGGCGAATTTCGCGTGCATTATGCTGGGTTTTTCGACCCCGGCTTTGGCTTTCATGGTGCCAATGGGGCGGGCAGCCGCGCCGTGCTGGAAGTGCGCAGCCGCGATGTGCCGTTCATCATCACCCATGGCCAACCTGTGGGGCGCCTGGTGTATGAGCACATGATGGAGCTGCCCAAGAATTTATATGGGCAAGATTTAAACTCCAACTACCAATCGCAAGGGTTAAAGCTCTCGAAGCATTTTGGGTGAGAGAAGCATTGACACTAGCGCCCTGTTATTGTTTGTTATCAAATAATATTGAGGGGGGTATATAATGATTTCATCGGCAGAATTTTCAGATAAAATATATGATTATTATTTGCGTGGCCGCACGGGCGTTTTAAGCCACGGGAAAAACTACTTTGATATTGCCAGCGATCTTGCCGATGAAGCACCTGAAAAGCGTGAGACTCTGGTTCAAATCTTATGTCCACGCTATAAAACAACGTTATACGAATATGGCCAAAGAGCAGCGCAAAATGCATTGGCACCAAATGAACATAATATAGGTAAAAAAGATGTCGAAACCTTAAAGCAAGCCATTGCTTTATTTAAACAAAAAGCTGTGGCTGACACGCTAAAAGCGACAACAGATGAAGTAGAGCGCGCATATCGGAATGAATTTCTTACATTATGGACCAATGGATTAATCGACGGCTATAAAAATTTAAAATTAAATGTCGGCGTAGTTGCACTCGTTGCCGTTGCGCTGTGCGGCGTTGCACTTTCAAAGTTTGGGAATGCCTTCACAAATACAAAAACAACGGCATAATCACCCCCGCCGAAATGTCACTGCGCCAAACCAGCCCATAAACAGCGCGAGCACAATTGAAGAGAGGCCATACACAACAGGCTCTTCTTGCGCGGCGTTGAACAGCCATTGCTCGAACCCCACCTTATACAGGTGAAAATAATTTTGATTGCGGCCTACCATTTGCCCCGCACTGAAAACATATGTATCCACGGCATACACCCCTGCTGCGGCGTTATCAGGCAGGGTGACTTGGGTACGAAATAGGGTAGGCGTGAAAAATTGCACGCCGTCTGTTAATTCAACAAACAGGCCATCCTGTTTATTCAAGCGGATCAGTGCATTTTTATACTCAGCTGTGTGGGTCACTGTTGGCGAAACTGGCGTGAAAGGCACAAAATCGAGCCCCAATTGCAATTTACTCCGTACTTGTGGTGTTGCAAAATCGGCAATCGGCCGATTGCTGATATAGGCCAAATAGCTGGGGACATTGGTAAAATCTTGCGGCTTGCCGTTGATATAAAAAATGCCGAACGCTTTTTTTTCAGCGATAGAAACCGACTTTTCAGGCCCATGCACAGCCACCACAACATCATATTCGGTGTTGCGTGGGGTGTATTGCCCGCGTTCAATGGCACCAAAAATCGAGAGCGATGCCCCATTGAAATTCGACGTGATGGCCACAGAAGGGTGCGATGGAATGGTGATGAGGTCTTCCGCGCACGCGTTGTGCCATGGCGCAAGGAGAAGGCTGATGCATATGTAAAACTTTCTCATTTTAAATATTTTTTTTTCTTCTCCCCTCCCCTTGCGGGAGGGGGTAGGGGGAGGGGTTTTCTTATCAGACTCAGAAGTAAGGATACCCCCCTCAGTCTCACCAATATAGGATTGGTTCGACAGCTCCCCCACAAGTGGGGAGCTAGTTTCTAATGCTAAAATATTTATACTCATTTTCCCACCAATTGAAAATAATCATCGGGCACTTGCACCAGCAATACAAAAAACCGCACAGCCACACCCATAATCAATACGCCGAGCATAATACGCAAATATTCGGGTTTGATTTTCTGCCCCACCAGTGCGCCAATTTGGGCACCAAACACGCCGCCGATCATCAAAATGAAGGCGAGCATGAGGTCGACACTATTATTTTGCACCGCCTGCAAAAAGGATGTAAACGCCATTGTCACAACGGTTTGCAATAGCGAGGTGCCCACCGCAATGCGGGTTGGTACTTTGAGCACTGAAATGAGAATGGGAATGAGAATAAACCCGCCACCAATCCCTAAAATTGAGCCAATAAACCCAATTGTGGCCCCGATCAACATCACAGGAATAATACTTAATCGCAGGCCGCTGGTGGGATAGTCGAACTTCAATACTTGGGCATTGCGATAGCGGATTTGAATTTTCGTAAAGAATGCCTGGATCGCATTTGGTACGGGAAGCCCCATATCGGGGATCACAATATTCTCTGGCAGCATGCTGGCAAGGTTGGGAATAATTCGGTTGAGGCGCAGCGCTTTTGAAAGCAATAACAGCCCCATACTGCCCATAATCGCCATATAGCCAACAGAAATGACAATATCAAGCTGCCCCATTTGCAACAATTTTGTGAATACACTCACACCTGCTAGTGTGCCGAAGACACTTCCGCCCAGCAATGTAGCACAAAGGCGCAGGTCAATTTGTTTTTGGCGTAAATATGACAGTGCGCCTGAAAATGATGAGGCCACAATTTGGCTGGCTTGGCTGGCCACGGCCACATGTGGCGGAATGCCGGCGATAATCAGTGCTGGCGTGAGCAAAAACCCGCCCCCAATGCCAAATAACCCCGAAACAAATCCCACGACACAACCCATGGCTATGAGCAGCAATACAGGGATCGACATTTCAGCAATGGGAAGATAAATTGTCATACAAGGGCCTTATAAATCGATATGCCTCGATTGTGGTCGAGGCATATCAAAACACGTTCATAAAATCGAGCCCGCAAATCAATTACGCCGCTTTTTTCAGCTGCGCGATCGCACTCACTTTGCCCATTGGTAATTCATCCCATGTTTCAAATGGCATTTGGCCATCATTTGCCATTGGGTCATTATCGCGCGGTTGGAACAGGCGCACGGCACTTTTGGCCCAATGCACCATTTTAGGGTCCATTTTTGCGGCCACTTCGTCGCGCTTACGCACCGCTTCCATGTCTCCAGCTTCAGCGGCAATAGCAAACCATTTATAGGCTTCCACCAAATCTTGTTTCACGCCAAGGCCACGGGCATACACCACACCAAGGTTATATTGGCTGTCGGCTAAGCCGCGCTCGGCCGCTTCACGAAACCAGCGGAGTGACATTTCAAAATTCGGCTTGCCTTGGAAGCCCTCAGCATGGAGCACTGCCAAATTATGCATGGCTTTACGATTGCCAGCCAAAGCGGCTTTTTCATATAAGCCAGCCGCTTTTGTGAGGCTTTTGGTGACGCCATAGCCTTTTTCATAGAATGAACCCAAGCGATATTGCGCGGGGGCGGAATTTAAATCAGCCGCACGATTGAACCATTCAATGGCTTGTACCATGTCGCGTGCCACGCCTTTGCCATCTGCATAGCGGTTAGCAATCTCCAGCACCGCCGATGCATTGCCTTGTGCGGCAGCCGCGCGCAATTTTTGCGAGCCTATGCCTTCGGTAGGCATAGGGAAGCGCATGGCCGCCAATGCTTGGGTTTTGGCCTGTGTGCTTTGCAGCAGGGTATCTGCCGATAGTGCGGCAGTTTTTGCGCCAGGCATGGATGGTGGCACGGGCACACCGCCAATGGTTTCATAGGGTTTATATTCAATCACATTATTTTGGGCATGGGTTGGTGCAGTTTCCAATTGTGAATGTGGCCATGTGGCAGGGGATTCAAACGCTGGGGTGCCATCTAAAACAGGTGTTTGCGCTTCAGGTATTTTTGCAGGTGTGTTGAGCGACTTTTTATTTTGTGCGGTGTTGGGCGCATCAGGCAAGCTCGATGTGACATCACCACTTTTGAGCCAAGTGTCGCCACCAGCAATTTCAGGCCCTGTTGAATTTTGTGCGGTGAAATAGCTAAATGCGCCAGCGGCAAGCACAGCCGCACTGGCTGAAAGCATCATGGTTTTTTTAATCGACGAGGATTTGTCATCATTGGGTTCGAGTAAATCATCTTCCGCTGCAGGGGCAACATAAGAAGATTTATCAAATTTTGGTGCCGTTGCCGGTGTTTGTTTTTCAGCTTTTTGCGGGGCACCAATTCCCAATTTCGATAGTAGCTTTTTGCTGGTGTTCATGAAGTTCGATTCATCTCCTGCAGCTTCAGGCGTATTCTGCGCAAATGGGTCTTGCAATTGGCTGCGTACACGACTGGCCAAATTGCCAGATGAGGCTTCCAAAGCAGCCGCTTGTGCGGCTTTGCGGGCGGCGGCGATAAAGTCCTGTTTGTTTTCCGAGGAATGAGTAACAGGCGCAGGTCGCATCATCACATCTTCTAATGGTGCCAGAGCGGCTGCTTGTGGCATGAAGGTATCGTCTTGCGCGGCGTTTGGTTCTAACAAATCTTGATCTGAAGCTGCGTGTGCCATTAATGGTTCTAGCGCATCATCAATTGCCGAAGTTGGTTTATGGGCAACCACTTGCGCTGCAGCAGGCAGTTCATCCATGAAGGCAATATTTTTATAATGTGTGGTGTCTATGGCAGGCGCAGTTTCTGAAGCCGTGTCATAGGTGTTTTCAAAGGCGGCTTCTATTTCATAGGAGTTGGCTGGCGCGGCTACATGAATAGACGCTTCATGAAATGCTTCTGGTGCGACACTTAATGTGACCTCAGAATGTGGATGTTCAAATTGAACGGAAGCAGGCGCGTTTTGGGCATTTTGAGATGCGGCTTCATTTTGCAATACCAATACATGCTGTAATGTTGTGCGCAAATTCGATAGCTCATGACGCACAGCGGCCAGATCTTCTGAATAATCTGGAGCGGACGCTTGGTTCAATTGCCCTTTTATGAGGTTTGACATGATCGCTGGCAATTCATCGCTCATATGTTCTTCAAGCGATTGAAACCGTGAATGGAAGCTATATGAGAGCTTATCCAATTCTTTTGGCATTGCCGCCAATTCATCAGAGATTTGTGGTGTGGGTTTTTGCGCAAGGGCGGCAATTTCGGCACGAATTTCTTCATGCAATTGTTTGATATTCTCACCCAATGCGCTCACTTGGTTTTGAGTGCTTAATGCTTTGAACTCTTGCGCTTGCTTTTGGGCTTGCGCTTCAAGCGTTTGATTCATTTGTGACAGTAATGATTTGCTGTATTTGTCTTGAGAAACGGCATGGTCTTTGAGTGCTGATGTCAACGTGTCGCTTAGCGCTTGAGATGAACGCTCTTGTAGTGAACGCTGCATTTGAAACGCTTCATGTAGGCCATCAAATGCCGCGATCAATGAGCCGGTGCCACTATTGTTGAGCACATTGGTGAGCCCCATTTCCACGCGGGAGATGCTGCTCATCAATTCGCCAAAAGCGCGGGTGTTGTGTTGCGGCGCTTGCGATTGCAGCAAGAATTGAATTTCAGATATATCGCGCTCGAGCTTATGGATGCCGCTATTATCGGATGTTTTTTCGAGCGCTGCCTTTAAATTCTGCATTTCCGCTTGAATGGTTTTGACATGGCCATCATCAGCGCCTTGCAATTTCATATCGTCGAGTTTGTTATCCAGCTGATGAAGTTGATATTCCATCGTCGCGAGGCCCATGCGTGCTGGGGCATCCACCAATTGCTCTTGAAGTGTGTCTATGCGGCTAATAATTTCATTCAGTTGGCCATTGTCTTGTGAAGGCTGGCGCTGCGTTTTCAGTGTATTCACCACATTTTCAATGGCGTCGGACAGCAAGAAAAAGCGTTGATCTAGACCTTGTACCATACCTTTTACAGCATTTAAGTCACCAATCACTTCTTGTGGCCCTTCGCTCATTTTAATGTTGAGGGCTTGCAATTGCGCATCGAGCTGCTGCAATAGACTGGTGTCATTGGGCAATTGCAGGGCATCTAATTTATTTGAAACCGCGTCTATTTTTTGATGTACAGCACCCAAATGCTCTACAAGGGCGGCGTCATCTTGCGCACTGCCAAGGTGCAATTGGTTCAATTGTTGCTGAACAAGTGCAAATATATCCTCATTATCATTATTTTGGTCTTTATTGAGTGCGATCGAGTCTGTGACATTCTCAATTTTCATATAAATGTCTTGCAGCGCTTCCATTACAGGCTGGTCGAATTTCAATTGCATGGTGAGGGTGTCAAGCTGCGCTTCAAGACGGCTAGAGATGTCTTCAATTTCGTTGCAGGTAATGGCTTCTTGCTTGCGCACACTGCTGAGCTCATGTAAAATTTTCTCACGCGCCAGGCTGTCTTCTTTGTGGGTAGTTTGCAATTGCTGGAATAATTTATCCAACATGAGCGTGTCTTCATTGCGAGCGATTTCAAAATTTTTGAGCATATCGGCCATTTGAGACTTTATGGCTAAGGCTGTATCTTCGTCTTTTGGTCCTGTTTCAAATGATTTGATCAATGTGCTCAAATGTTCTTTAAGGTCGCTATATTGTGGTGGAGTTGCTGTGATTTTTAGCACTTCATTCAATTGGTTTTGAATTTCACTCAAGCTTGGTGATGCCGCTGTGTTTTTCAACACTTCATTCAATTGTGTTTGAATCTCGCTTAAGCTTTGCGATGCAGTTGTGTTTTTCAGCACTTCATTCAACTGGTTTTGAATTTCACTCATACTAGGTGATGCAGATGTATTTTTTAGCACTTCATTCAATTGATTTTGAATTTCACTTAAGCTCTGCGATGCAGATGTGTTTTTCAACACTTCATTCAGCTGGTCTTTAATGTCTTCAATTTGTTGTGTTGCAATAGCATTTGCGTGCATTTGAGCCTCGTGGGTGGGCGAAGTGGGGTGTGTATCTGTAATTGGTGCTGCGGCGGGCTGGGCTTGTTTTGCATTGAGCAGCGCCAAGGTTTTGCGGGCGGTTTCATCTGCAGCGGCTAAAATGCGTTCTGCTCGGGCAATGCTGGATTCCGAATTGGCACTTTCAGCTTTTGCAGCGGCGGGTTTGGCTTGTAGTGCATTTTGCGCCGCGCGCCAGGCTTCCCGCGCTTGACGTTCGGCTTCTTCAACACGCATTGAAAGCTGGTTGACCAAATCTAAGTTGTGCCCACTGGCGGCGCCACGATATTGGCTTGAGGCTTCTTCATAGCGGCGCATGGGGCCCGCATATGGGATGGGCAGCTCGCCACGGCGATTTTGTCCCGCATAGCTGTTCATGCCTGCAAATGTCGGCGCTTGAGGCTGGCTACGTTCCATACGGGCAATGGTTTGAGAGAGGTCTTCAATGCGTTGATATAATGCATGCACATCGGGGCCTTGTGCAGCTGGTGCTGAAAATGCTGCGGTATTATTAAAAGGCAGTTGTTGCACACTGTTGTGTGGCGCGCCATTTTGTGCGGCATGTGGAGCAGGGGTGTATCCCATGGGTTGGCCATAGCCAGGGCCGCTGGGGTAACCATTCATTTCTGGGGCGCGTTCGGGCATCACCGTGTTGATCCACCCACCCAATGATGAGGTTTGGCCAGCAGGCGCGCCACGGCGGCTATAATCTTGGCGTTGTTGCTCCGCTCGGGTGTGCTCGGCGGAATGGGCGTCTGCGGGTGTCCAGGCTTGTTGTGTCATGCGCTCTACTCTTTTTTTTGGGACTGCGCCACACGCAAACCGAATCGCGTGATGGGCGGCGTTCCCCTCATATGTTTAGCTTTTGTAGATTATGGTAAACGAGCCGTTAAAAAATGGTCGCTGCGCATGATTATTCTGTTTAAAATGAGGAATTTTTTGCCGAGTGTATGATTAATAGAGTATGAATGGCCGTGCGGCGACCTCTGAAATTCATAGATAAATTGAGCTTCAGACTTATTTTTGACAGATTAACCCGCTATTTACCTTAATGCGCGTATGGTTAACCAACCAATTTGGAGGGACTTATGGTAAAAGCGTATGTATTAAGTGCGGCAATGGTTGCGGCAGGATTTTTTGGCACATGTGCCCCTGTTCACGCGCAGCCCGCTGAGATGATCCCTGTGACATTAGACCAAGCCACAATTTTGCGGCTTGAAGCGCCTGCCACTTCGCTTGTGATCGGCAACCCTGCAATTGCTGATGCCATTGTGCAAGATGGGAAAACGCTCATTATCACGGGTAAGGGTTATGGATCGACCAATCTGATTGGTTTGGATTCTAACGGACGCCAGTTATTTGAGCGTCAATTAGTTGTGCGTAATGCCGAGCTAAATTTGGTGACAGTCTATCGCGGTGCAGATCGTGAAACACTTTCCTGCGCACCAAAATGCCAGCCATCTGCAATTATTGGCGATTCAACCGCCTCATTCACATCGAACACGAGTCAAACATCTTCGCGTAACAGTTTGTCGCAATCTCAGGCGACATCGTCACCACAGTGAAATTTATGAATATCAAAAAATTTCTGCATAGAGCACTTCTGCTTAGAAAAGAAAATTCTGGTGTTACAGCCATTGAATTTGCGATTCTAGGACCAGTGTTTTTTATTCTGTTTTTTGGGCTCATTGAAGTTGGGTTGGTGTTTGCAGCGGATATGTTGCTCAATTCAGCAATATTAGATTCTGCTCGGCTCATACGCACAGGACAAATTCAGGTTGCTGGTTTGGGTCGAGAAGAGTTTGTTAAAATAGTCTGCAAGAACGCAATTATTTTAACAAAATGTGAAGAAAAAATTACATTATCCGTTGAGCCAATCTCAAGTGCTACATTGTATAGCTCATCTGGGATTCCTGCGCCAAAAAGTGGTGGGGGATCACCGCCACCGCCTCCACCACCGCCACCACCACCGCCTCCACCACCGCCTCCACCACCACCGCCGCCTCCACCTCCACCGCCTCCACCGCCGCCACCGCCGCCAAAATTTGACGCCACACCAGATCCATATGTTGATCCATATTTGGATCCGAATAGTAATCCGCCACCGCCACCACCACCCCCCCCTTCGTCTGGAAAGCTATGCGCAGCTTTCACAGCTAATTGGTCTGGCTCGCAGCAAGCTGAGTGTGATGCGCAAGGGTTAGCACATACATGTATACCTGAGATAGATATGGCATCATGTGCTATTAATTACACGTGTTCGTGTACATCACTTGGCGCTCAATCTTCTTTAGAGAAGGCCAATCAAGTGCCTGCGCAAGATGGTGAAATGCTCACAGGGGCAACGCCACCAGCTGCTACAACTTATGATTTAGGTAAAGGTGAACAGCTGATGATCATTCGCGTATATTATGATTGGCCAATGCTCACTGGCTTTGTGTCGAATAATTTTTACACAGGCAAAGCTACCGGAATTGCAGACTCTGAAAACATCAAAGGCCGTATTATCGGCGGGACAGTGATCTTTAGAAATGAACCATACTAACCATACCCCTTTGAAAGCGTTTCAGCTTTTTATAAAGCGCTGCTTGCATGAAGTTGCGGGTGTTGCTGCGGTTGAGTTTGCGATTATTGTGCCACTGATTATGATTCCGCTATATGTTGGTTTGGTAGATATTTCCACTGCATTTATGGCGAAGAAACGTGTAGAATCTGCCGCATTGCAAACAGGCGATATTGTGGCGCAATACGAAAACTTAACAACATCTGATTTGTCAGTATTTGTGGATGCCGCGCGTTCGACAATTTATCCAATGCCATTGGTAAAGGCGAGTACAAACGAGTATTTATTTGGCATTACGTACACAGTTGTGAAATTAGATGCTACCGGGGGGTCTGTTGTATGGAGTTTTGGTGATGCACCACTTGATAGTGGTAACCGCGTTACAATTCCAGATAATTTTATTGAGCTCTATAAAGCGGGTAGAGTTGTAGATCTTGTGATGACGACAGGCACATATAAGTATAATTCAATTATATTAGGATTTCTAAAAGAAACTGGGTTATCGCCCTATTATAATTTATCGAGCACATATTATTATAAGCCGCGTGTTGGCGATACAGTCAATAAATTGAATTAAGTCTAATCAATAACATAACGGAAGCCTATCCGCACATCATGTGAAGTGAGCTTTTTGAAATCATACCGCTCGTCATTCGCACTTAAATTAGTAATTTTAGAACTATGTGCATCACCCATGTTTGTGTATTTATAGCCGCCATCAAGCTTTAAATTTGGATTCACATCATAGGCCATGCCCGCCATCACGCTCCATGCTGCGGCCACGGTGCTGGCGCCATCCCACGATGAAGGCTGCGTGAGAGGTGAAACTACTTTTTGTTTGTTGAGGGTGGCGGTGTCGTGCATTGCTGCACCAATACCCGCACCAATGTAAGGCGTAAAATTTTTGGCCAGTGGAATGTCAATATAGGCATTGATCATGCCCACAAAGGTTTTGATGCTGGTTTCACCTGTTGAATTGTCGGGACTGCGGAATGTGACTTTTGAAGGGGCGCGATAATCAAATGTGGCGTCCATTCTCACAAAGCGTTGAAATTGGTAGCCTATCCCCACGCCGCCTACTATGCCAGGGTCTTGCTTAATAGAATTTTGCAAAGTGCAACCGCAATAAACATCGGGCCCAGGGTAATTGGCAAAGCTTACATCGCCGCGCACATACCATAGTGAGCCATATTCCATCATTTGTGCTTTACCAGCGTAATAGTTGCCCGGCATGTCGGCCGCGAAACCAATTGAAGGCATGTTCAATAGGCCTAAAAGAGCAAGTGCTGGCAAGCTGTGGCGCATACGCATGTGACGAGTTCCTTACGAAAGTGTGAATCACATGGCTACAATGTATTAAGCTTGGTTAATGAGTGGTTAATACACTTGCATTTTGTAAACACCGTTGCATAATGAGCCATAGGAGGTATTTATGGTGTATTCTATTTCTAAGTCACAGTTTATCAATTCAATTTGTGGGGATGTGAATACCGCGCCCAATGCGTTGATTTCAGTTTTTAAAAAAGCTGCAGATATTAAAATGCTTACCCCAAATGGCTATCAATTTCAGCGAGATGGAGCGGTAACGCAGTGGGAGGCACAGCTGCTGTATGATCGGCTGAATATTGACAAAGTTGAAGGCATTTCGGCGCAAGAGCTTTCTGCAGGCATTACCACAATTTCTATGGATAACACCATTCAGTCGATTTGGGAGCCACAAACCTATTTGCCAGAAACACTAATTTGGCGCGCCCGCGCATTTTTGGTGCGGTGCATGGGAACAGGCACCGGCTTTGATGCAGCGCCATGTAAGCGCATGAAATCAACACCTGAAACTGTTAAGCGGCAGCGGCCTTAATCACATCGCATAAGCCATCAACAATAGTTTGGACTTGGGCGGCATCTTGGGCTTCAGCCATCACCCGCACCACGGGCTCGGTGCCTGATGGACGAATCACAAGGCGGCCTGTCGTGCCCAATTGTGCTTCGGCATCTTTAATGGCGGCTAGTACCTTAGCATTTTCGAGTGGCTTATCGCCTTTGTTCACGCGCACATTTTTCATCAGCTGAGGGAATGGCTCAAATCTGCGGCAAATTTCTGATACGGGTTTGCCTTGCTGTACAACAACCGCCATCACTTGCAATGCGGCCACAAGGCCATCGCCGGTGGTGGCATAATCAGACAGAATCAAATGGCCTGAAGGTTCGCCGCCCACATTATAGCCATGCGCGCGCATATGTTCGAGCACATAACGATCGCCCACAGCGGTGCGCGCAAGGTTAAGATTGATGGAATTGAGGAAGTGTTCTAGCCCTAAATTCGACATGACAGTGGCCACGATGCCGCCGCCGCGCAGGCGCCCATCGGCCGCCCAGCTTTGCGCCACCACCGCCAATAATTGGTCACCATCCACCACATGGCCTTTTTCGTCCACCAGTATAACGCGGTCGGCATCGCCATCGAGCGCAATGCCCACATCGGCGCGCACTTCACGCACTTTATGTGCCAACGCTTCGGGAGAGGTGGAGCCGCATTCCTTATTGATGTTAAAACCATCAGGTTCATCGCCTAGCGTAATGACTTCTGCACCAAGCTCCCACAAGGCCTCGGGCGCCACTTTATAGCCTGCTCCATTGGCGCAATCTACCACCACGCGCAGGCCTGAAAGGTCGATATTTTTGGGCAAGGTGCGTTTTGCAAATTCAACATAGCGCGCATGCACGCCTTCCACGCGCTTGGCGCGCCCCACATGGTGCGCATTGGCGAGTTTGTCGGACATGTCGGAATCAATCAGCTTTTCAATTTGACGCTCCACTTGGTCAGACAGTTTATAGCCATCGGGGCCAAAGAGCTTAATGCCATTATCCTCAAATAAATTATGCGAGGCGGAGATCATTACCCCAATATCCGCGCGCATCGAGCGGGTGAGCATGGCCACGGCAGGGGTGGGCATAGGCCCCACCAACAGCACATCCATACCCATCGATACAAAACCAGCGGTGAGCGCATTTTCGATCATATAACCAGAAAGGCGGGTGTCCTTGCCAATCAGCACACGGTGGCGATGCTCACCACGTTGGAAAATTAACCCCGCCGCCATGCCCACACGCATGGCCAATTCCGCCGTAAGCAAGCCATTATTGGCCTTGCCGCGAATGCCATCGGTTCCAAAATATTTGCGTGCCATGCGGGCGCTCCTGAGTATTAAATGTGCATGAAACCTAAGGGATAAGCGGTGTGGGGTCAAGTGTGTGAGGTAGAGAGACGCCGCACATATATGAGCGCCGCATCCACAGCACTAAAGTATAATATATCTACAGGTGAAAATATGATTTAATAACAAAACTCATATTTGTGTAGCGTATGCATGGACACCACATTTAAAACCAAACCAATTGCAAGAGATGCCTACGCATTCACACATGAATTTGCATGTATTTTGCATGGGAGTGAAGCACTGCAGCCAAAAAAAATTATGGCTAAAACTGTGGAAAACCCTGCAATTGCAGCGAAACCAGCTTCTAATGACTATAAAGACCCAACCTATCAGGCTCCAATTCAATACACGCACCCTGATTATATTGCGTATAAAAAACAGCTAGATGCATTGAAAGCAAAAGCGCAGTTGGTACAAAAACCAACGATTGCTGCATCATCATTCGCTCAGCAGATCACACAAGAACCAGTCGCCTCCCCCTATGCTGAAGGAAAACAAATTGGCAAAAAAATTGCTGCCACAACAGGGGGGCAAATTGTGGTTTTTGGCATAGGTCATGATCAAACCGCGCAGGCTGATGTGCAAGTTGGTATTGCAGATGAGCTGAACGAGTCGGGCGACACACGGCAAATTATTTATCTTGATGAGCACCCCATTCAAGATGGCACAAATGAATCCTATCAAAAATGGAATGCCACCGCACTGGAAGATCGCAAAGTCGGCACATTGGGGGAAACATTATGCGGGTATTCATCTGCGGAAAACTATACAATTTTTCAAAATGATAACGCATCGCATGACATCATCGATTTTTGCAGTGTGCCATTGGCCAAAACCCTCAATGAACTCAGCCGTCTTGCGCCTTCTATGTTGGCATTTAATATTGATATCAATAAGCTATTTAGAACCCCATCTTATATTGACCGCGACACGGCCATGGCCATGAATGTGAAAAAAATAAAGGCGCAGTACCCAGAAGCACTCATTTTTATCAATGTTGGTGGTAATCACGCCACTGAAATATGCCCTGATAAGCCAAATACACCACATAATATTGGTCCCGCACGCAGCAATCTTAACGACCCTATGGCAGAACAATTGGCCCTGTTGTATGGCAATAACAAGGTGCACACCATTCGAGTTGTGAATCATGGTAGCTATTTAAATGGTGATTGTAATTCTGCGCCCATTAACACAAACACTGGGCAATTCGATTATGTGGTGACAGTTACGCCACAAAACCCTAAACAGGGCTGGTTAGGCGGAGAGTGGGAGCAGCATTAAATTTAATGCCAACGCGGCGTAGTGGTAATATCACCCCTCATCTATACATCGGCGGGCTGTTCACCATTTTATAAACACTTTCCGTGTAAAACTGCCTTTAAGTTTTCACATTCAGCCCCTATATATCCTCACATGACACACATCTCTCGCCGCTCTCTTCTCACTGGCATTGCTGCCGCATCACTCATCAGTGTGCTGCCAAAAGCCGCTTCATGGGCCAAAATCTCGGTGGATATTAATGGCGGAAATTTCCAGCCTTTGCCCATCGCCATTCCATCTTTCGGTGGCAACCCTGAGCTTGGCAGCAAAATTGCGGCGGTGATCGCGGCTGATTTAAAGCGCTCTGGCCTGTTCACCCCATTGAATGCAGAGTCCTTCCTCGATAAAGACCTGAGCGTCAGCGCAGCGCCAAACTTCAATAATTGGCGCGGCATTAACGCCCAAGCGCTTGTGGTGGGTGAGGTGGTAGATGGTGGCGCGGGGCTGCAAGCGCGGTATCGCTTGTGGGATATTTTCGCGGGCGAACAAATGGATGGCCAGCAATTTTCTACTTCTGCGGCCAATTGGCGGCGTATGGCGCATATGATCGCCGATGCGATTTACACCCGTGTGACAGGCGAGAGCGGCTATTTTGACACCCGCATTGCTTTTGTGGATGAGCAGGGGCCCAAAAATCAGCGTGTGAAGCGCGTTGCGGTGATGGATCAAGACGGCGCCAACGGTAAGTTGATCACCAATGGGCAAGATTTGGTGATGACGCCGCGCTTTGGCGCATCGGCCAATGTGATGACCTACACCTCGTTTGGTGAGCAAGACCCGCGTGTGTATTTGCTGAATGTAGCCACGGGCGGGCGCGATTTGGTGGGCAACTTCCCTGGCATGAGCTTTGCCCCGCGTTTTGCGCCGAATGGCCGCAAATTGGTGTTCTCGGTGCAGGAAAATGGCAACGCCAGCATTTATCAATTCGACCTTGGCAGCAAAGCCTCATCGCGCCTCACCAATTCATCCTCTATCGACACATCACCCTGCTTCTCACCCGATGGCACGCGCATTTGCTTTGAATCCGACCGTGGCGGTGGCCAACAAATTTATGTGATGGATGCCAGCGGTGGCGGTGCAAAGCGCATTTCATTTGGTGATGGCCGCTATGCCACGCCCGTGTGGTCGCCCAAGGGGGATTTAATCGCCTTCACCAAAACAGGCGGTGGGCAGTTTTCAATCGGCGTGATGCGGCCAGATGGTTCGGGCGAGCGCTTGCTCACCTCAGGCTTCCACGCCGAAGGGCCTTCATGGGCACCCAATGGCCGTGTGATCGCTTATTTTAAAGAGAGCAGCGCGGGTGCAAAGCTGTATACGGTTGATATTTCTGGCCGCTTCGAGCAATCCATCCCCACACCCGGTTTCGCGTCCGACCCTTCTTGGTCGCCATTGCTGGGGAAGACGTGATTTACAATCGTCGTCCTCGGGCTTGCTGTCGAGTATGAGATAACGAATATTTTTGCTCCCCACTTGTGGGGGAGCTGTCGAACCAATACTATATTGGCGAGACTGAGGGGGGTCTGTTAATTTCCAAATCAGCCAAGAAAACCCCTCCCCCTAGCCCCTCCCGCAAGGGGAGGGGAGAAGAGATTTTATAAATGTGCGGCATTGCAGGTTTTATCGACACTACCCCACAGCGCCCGTTTGAGGTGATGGAGGCGATCGCGCGCCAAATGGCCGATGCGCTCACGCACCGCGGGCCCGATGAAGGCACTGTGTGGGTGAAGGCACAGCGCGGTGTGGCACTTGGGCATCGGCGCTTGGCGATTCAAGATGTGTCTCCACTGGGTGCGCAGCCCATGGTGAGTGCCTGTGGGCGGTTGATCATTGTGTATAATGGTGAGCTGTATAACACGGCCGAGCTGGCCAGCGCGATAGACTATAGCCCACGCGGCCATTCCGACACCGAAATTTTGCTGCAGCATATTGCGCAGCATGGCGTGGCCGCCACTTTGCCCAAGCTTAATGGCATTTTCGCCTTTGCGCTATATGACATAGCGGAACACACTCTCACTCTGGCACGCGACCATTTGGGCATTAAGCCGTTGTATTATGGGTTTTTAGGTCAGAGCTTCGCATTTGCATCTGAACTCAAGGCGTTGAAAGCCCACCCGCAATTTGTCGGCACGCTGAACATGAATGCTGCGCAGCATATGTTGCAGCATGGGGCTGTGCATGCGCCCGATTCGATTTATGAAAACATTCACCAATTGCCAGCGGGCATGTGGGGGGTGTGGCAGGGCGGCCAGTTCACAACCCGCACATATTACAGCATTGCCGATGTGGCGGCACGCGGGCAGGCCAACCCATTTTCAGGCACACTGGCGGATGCAACAGCTGTGCTCCACACAAAATTGCAGGCGGCTGTAAGCGCGCAAATGATTTCCGACGTGCCGCTGGGTGCGTTTTTGTCAGGTGGTGTGGACAGCTCCCTTGTGGTGGCGTTGATGCAGGCACATTCCGCCACGCCCGTGCAAACCTTCTCGATCGGCTTTGCGGAAGGCGGCTATAATGAAGCGCCCCACGCCGCCGCTGTGGCCAAGCATTTGGGCACACAGCACACGGAACTTCAGGTGAGCATGCGCCAAGCGCAGGATGTGATCCCCCAATTGGCCACGATATATGACGAGCCTTTTGCCGACAGCTCACAAATCCCCACATTTTTGGTGAGCCAATTGGCGCGCCAACATGTGACCGTGGCGCTTTCGGGCGATGGGGGCGACGAAGGCTTTGGCGGCTACGTGCGGCATGATGCTTTGGCGCGCATGTGGCGTTATTTGTCACCGATCCCCGCCCCGCTGCGGCGTGCGGTTCAGGCTGCTTTGTTGAGTGTACCTGCGCCTGTGTGGCATGCGGTTGGCCAGATGATCCCCGCCTCCAAACGCCCCACCCATTTTGCCGATAAGCTGCACAAAGCCGCGCGATTGCTGGGCGCACGCTCGTTGATGGAGATGTATGGGAATTTGGTGCAGATGTGGGGGGATGGCGTTTTACAGTGTCATCCTGAACGCAGTGAAGGATCTCCCGCCGATCGCACTTTGTCTAAGGGAGATCCTTCGGCGATGCCTCAGGATAACACATTAAGCAGCAGCGCCACCCTCCGACTTGCCGACTTCCAAACCTACCTCCCCGATGATATCCTCACTAAGGTAGACCGCGCCTCCATGGCCGTGAGTTTGGAGGCTCGGGTGCCGCTGCTCGATAAAAACATCGTGGAATTTGCGTGGAGCCTGCCTGATGCGCTGCTGATTCAAAACGGCGTGGGCAAATTGCCATTGCGCGGCGTGCTCTCGCACTATGTGCCAGATAGCCTCATCAACCGCCCCAAACAGGGCTTTTCGGTGCCTGTGGAACATTGGCTGCGCACAGATTTGCGCGATTGGGCAGAAGATTTGCTCTCGGAGCAGGCGCTGCAATCACTGCCTTATAATGTGGCGGCCATCCGCACGCGCTGGCAACAACATCTTGCGGGCACTCATATTTGGCATCATTCGCTATGGCATGTGCTCATGTTGCAAGCATGGTTGCGGGAGGATAGAAAATTTCATCCAATTTAAGTGCTGTCATCCTCGGCCTTGATCCTTGGGTCAAGCCCAAGGAGAGGAACTTCTTAATGCGTGAAAGTGGATCCTCGGGTCAAGCCCGAGGATGACGAAGAATTCAATTACAACAAAATTCCCTTCACAATCCTCCGCAATTCCACTAAACACACATCATGACCCAAACACGCCACCGCTTCTTATTTCTTGATGTGAACTGCACCCATATTCAGCCCACCCGCGCGCTGTATTACCCCGCCTTGCGCGCCGAGCACGAGGTGGTGGGCTTTGGCCCAGGCTTGGTGGATGATGAAAAATTGTTCAAGGGTGTGCAGGCATTTATTGATGCCAACGGCCCGTTTGATGGGATCATCGCCTCACCGCTGATTTTCCTCTATGGCGTGGCGCCCTACACGCCCGATATGCATTTTTACACCAAATATATGGCCACATTCGCCAGCAAAGCGGCCATGGCCTATATTCCGCAATTGCTGGAGCAGCTGAAGGCCGCGAAATTGCCGCGCATTGGCCTGATTTGGGAAACCGATTTATACGACATGCGCCAGCAGCATATCGACCAACTACAAGCCACCAACGATTTTTACATTGGCTTTGGCCCCGATTTGTGGAAGCCGAAATCGGAAATGATCGATTTAGATCGGGAGCGGTTCGGGCATATTGCCAGCGATGATTATTGGCATTTTGTGCGTGATAAAGCCGAAATTTACTGCTCGGTGCCGCCGCATATTATGGCCGAGAATGAGTTTTTCTTTGGCCCGCTTTCGCAGCGCAAGCTCGATTGGTCGGTGATTGGCATGAACTATGTGGCGCGGCAGGATGCGGCCAAAAAATTGCGCGAAATGGGGGTTTCTCTCACCGAAAATGCAGTGGTGGCGCGCACCTATGGCCGCCTCAAGCGCTTTGGCATCATTCCGCATGAGCTGCAATTTATGCAGGTGCTGCTAAACCATAATTTCCGCTATCGCTTGGGCGATTCCCGCTTCAGCTTCACCTGCGGCCTGCCGTGGGATATGCAAATTCGCAAGTTTTTTGAAATTCCGGCTGCGGGCTGCGTGCTGGTGTGCAAGCCCTGCACTAGCTTCGAGAATATTGGCTTTATGCATGGCGAAAATGCCTTCAAAGCCACACCGAAGGATTTGCCAGAATTGCACGATTACCTCACCACCAACCCCGATATTGCACAAAAAATTGCCACAAAAGGGCAAGATATGGTGTTTGCGAACCATTCCATCCGCGCCCGTGGGCAGCATCTTGGCGCCGCCCTACGCGCCATTGCGCAAGGCTGTTTCAAGGGCGCGAAGTTTGTGGATGGGCAGTTTGAGATTAGAACCAGGATTTAACCCAGTTCCAGGCACGATCTGACAAAGGTACTGGGGCGTGGCTTGAATGCGTCACTATAGGGGCAGGAGTAGAATTTCGTATATCCTGAGCCACTTTATTAAGGGCTTCATTAGCATTCCAAGCACGAAGATAAGTACTAGAAAATAAATTTTGAGTCTCAGTTGCACTTGTAGGCTCAGTCGCAAAATTCTGCTCTAAGCTACGGATTGCGTCTTGTTTTTTTGTTTTAAGATCAAATCGTAAGATCATATCTAACTTGTTGTCATTATTTGTATCTTTAATGACGAACATATAATTATCATTCCAGAACGTGCGTTGAAGTGGTTCTTGTTGTTTCCCAGTAATTGTGCTCATTGGTTTTCTCCAAAAAATGAGGCTTATTAATATAACGTTAACATATACTATACAATCCCTACTTTAGTTTAATGTTTCCAATCTATCAATTTCATAGTATGCACATCTCATGACAAATCCGTCCCTCTCTTCTCCACGCCGCTCGCTCACACTATTGCTGCGTGATTTGCTAAAAACCTTTGGTAACAAACCGCTGCTCTATTGTGCGCTCATCATTGCGCAAGGCATTGTGGAAAGCTTGGCAGTGGCCAGTGTAATGCCGCTTTTGGCGCTTGTGGGCATGAAAAATGGCGGAAGCGCCGATTTGATCAGCCATATGTTGAATGCTGTGCACATCACGCCCACGCTCACCAGTGTGAGTCTATTTTTGTGGGTGGGGCTGTGCGTGAGTGCCGTGCTATTTTTGTGTCAGGCCTATGTTGGCGCCATCATGCAAACCACCTACCCCTCTATTTGGCGTGGCCGGTTGGCGGATGCACTTGCGGGCAGTAATTATGCCGCATTGCGCCAGCATAGCACGGGCAAATTGCTCAACGCGTTTAACAATGAAGCCACGCGCTGTGGGGATGTGATTTATCAGATCAATTTGATTATGGTTGCGATTTTGCATACCTGCACCACATTGCTGGTGGCCAGCCTGCTCTCGCCAATTGTTACACTGGCCATTCTCAGCTTGGGTGCGGTATTATTTTTGTTTTCACGCCGCTTTTTGCGTCATGCCTATAAATTTGGCCAGCAGGTATCGCGTGATAATGACGGTCTTAATGGTGCTTGTTTTGATGTAATCAAAGGCCTGAAATATGTGAAAGCCACGGGCACGGAGGCTGTTGGCCTTGCCCCAATCCATACGCTGCGGAAGCATTTACAGCAAACCTATTTTTATATGACGCTCGACATGCAAAAGGCCAAGGCGGTGTTTGACTTTGGCGGCGCCATGATTGTGGCATGTTTATTGGTGATTATGCCGCTATATTCGGGGGTGGAAGTCACCGCCATCCTCACTATTTTGGCGTTGTTTGTGCGGTTATTGCCACGTCTTGTGGGGCTGCAGCAGGGTATACAATTGCTAAATGTAACGCTATCTGCCATCGACAATGTGCACTCCATCTACGATGAACTTAAAGCGGACCAAACGGCGATTGTGACAAAACCGTTGCCCGCCGATGTGGCCACTGGCGCATTGCCATGCACCTGCCAAAATGTAGGGGTGACCATTGGCGATGCCACATTGCTGGCCGACGTTTCGGGCACTGTTGCGGCTGGGCAATGGCTGGTGATTGTGGGGCAATCGGGTGCGGGTAAGTCTACCCTGTTGGATGTAATGTGTGGGTTGGTGTCGCCCACCACGGGTAGTGTGCAATTTGCAGGCTATGACTGGGCACACCTGCAGCCATGCGGGTTTCGGGCGCGTTTGGGGCTTGTTGAGCAAGACAATGTGCTGTTTGCAGGTTCAATTTTGCAGAATTTATGCGGCGGGATGCAGATAGATGACGCCGCTATTATGCAGGCGCTTACCCAAGCGGGGCTGCCGCATTTTGTGAATATTTTGCATGAGGAAATTGGTGGTACGCACCGTGTACTTTCAGGCGGGGAGCGCCAACGCTTGGCCATTGCGCGGGCGTTATTGCGCCGCCCAGGGCTATTGATTTTGGATGAGGCCACTAGCGCGCTCGACCCCCAAACAGAACAAGGCATTTTAGACACTTTGGCCGCTATCAAAGGGCAGGTGACCATTATTATGACCACGCATCGCCCTGCCGCCACCCAATATGCCGATGAGATTTGGTTGATGGCAGATGGGCGGGTTGTGGAGCGCGGCGCGCCCATCACTTTGGGGCAAACGGGCGGCGCATTCACCAATTGGTTGAACCATGCATCGGTAGGATAATCCCATGCCAGCAGTTTCAGTTATCATTCCGTTTTTTAATCGCGCCGAAACTTTAGGGCGTTCGATCGCCAGCGTGTTGGCGCAAAGTTTCACCGATTTTGAGATTGTGTGTGTGGATGATGGCAGCGTGGATGCCAGTGCGCAAGTGGTGTATGGCTTCAGCGATGCGCGCATTACATTGCTGCAGCATGGCGGCAATAAAGGTGCCGCCGCCGCGCGCATTACAGGCGTGAACGCTGCAAAAGGCGAGTGGATAGCATTTCTCGATTCCGATGATGAGTGGCATGCCGATAAACTCACCCTGCATATGGCGGCGCTGCAGCACACCCCCGTTGATATTAGTTTTACCGATTGTATGTTTGAAAAAGCAGGGGTGCTCACCCGCTATACCCACCCCGTAATGCGCGATCAACAGGCGTGGGCACAGCATTTTCTGGATGGATGCTATGTAAGCCCCGGCGCTACAATGGTGTTGCGGCGCAGTGTGTGGCAGGCGCTTGGCGGCTTGGATGAGCGCCTCAATCGGCTGGAAGATTGGGATTTTTTGCTGCGCGCTGCGCTCAAATCCCACACATTCAGCCATGTGGCGCACCCGCTGGCCACGGTGCATTTGGGGGAAGGTTGGCCCAAACCCGCGAGCATCATTGCCGCAACCAACGCCATTGTGGCCAAACATGCCCGCGTGGTGGAAACTTTGTGGGGGGCAGAGGCCGCCCGTACATTGCGCGCCTCGGCCGAGCTGGAATGCGCCGCCGCCTGCCTTCGCAATGGCCAGCGCTTACGCGGTGCGGTGCATATGCTGGGCGTGCTGCAAAGCCCCGCGCGGTTTATGAGGTGGTGGCGGCGGTAAAATAGATTGACACAATGAATATTTACAGCTATAAATATTCCTATGTTTGAGTGGGATGAAGAGAAGCGCGCACAAAATTTCACCAAACATGGGGTGGATTTTTATGATCTTGCCTATGTGGATTGGGAGTTTGCGGTGTTTGAAGCCGACCAACGTAAAGATTATGGTGAAGTTAGGGTGATCGCCTACGTGCCTATTCAGAATAGGCTTCATATCTGTATTTTCACTCAGCGTACATCAAAGCGGATTATTAGCCTACGCAAAGCCAACCAAAAGGAGGTTGTCTATTATGTCAATCGAACTCATGCATCCCACTGACGAAGAAGATGCCGCAATCAATGCAGGCATCGCTTTAGACCCTGATACATACGAGCTTACAGCTGAAGATTTTGCGAAAATGCGTCCTATGCGCGATTATCCTGAAATGTTAGCTCAACTTCAGGCGGCATCGCGTGAATTGCGCGGTCGCCCACGTGGCACCACAAAACGCACGGTGAGCATTAGCTTGGATGAAGAGCTGGTGCAAGCCTTGCGCGCGAGTGGCAAGGGTTGGCAAACGCGGGTGAACGCCACACTGCGGCAAGCATTTATGGGGCAGTGATTAATATATTATAGTTGTATATTTACCATTACTTAAAAAACACATTGATATTTTAAAAAATTAATATAGTATTAACAATAGAAAAATATGGAGAGTGAAATGGGTGGACCAAGCTTTAACATTTCAGAATTAACAAATGCAACATCAGATATTACATATGATGTGAATGGTACGGATTTTAGAAGCTTAATGTTGAAAAGGCTCGATATAGATAATAGAGATGGAGTAATACACTTTAAAAAAACGGAGGATGAAGACACTTCAGAGCGTGAAACTGCGATAGATATGTTTAACTCAGATTGTTCTATAGTGAGTAATAGTTAGCAACCATGTTCCTCTATTTCAAAAGAACAAATGGTTAATTATGAAAAATTTATGATTGATAGAAGTTTAAAAGAACTCGACTCTCAGAATAAAGAACTTGCCTCATTAAAAAGTGAGCTTTCAAGTGCAAAAACTGAAAGTTGGAAAAAGCATTATAGATCCTCAATTGAATTTCAAGAATATGCAATCGCGTCAAAGAAAGAAGATATTGCTGATTATAATGAAATGCTTAGAAAGTTCGAAAATAGCCAGTAATTTTGGTTGGTATAAAAATTATATGTGGCGGTGGGGTTGAAATGCACTCAATCCCTCATCCTCGGGCTTGATCCGACTATTCAGTTTTGCTGTTTCAGGATCCTCGGGTTATCGCCCGAGGATGAGGGTTTACACCACTTTTCCCTCTAAATCATATTCATCCGCAGTCGTAATTTTTGCCTGCACAATGTCGCCTGTTTTCAAAATAAGCGATTTTTTGACTTTGAGGAACACTTTGCCGTCAATCTCGGGCGCGTCATATTTGGTGCGACCTATAATGCCATCTGCGCTAACTTGGTCAATGATCACATCTTGAACAGTGCCAATTTTGCGCGCTAAACGCTTTGCGGAAATTTCCTGTGCTTTAAGCATAAATCGCTCATAACGCTCCGCTTTCACCTCATCTGGCACGGCTTGCAGCCCTAAATCATTGGCGGTTGCGCCGCGCACAGGTTCATATTGAAAGCAGCCAATTCGGTCGATTTCCGCTTGCTCCAGCCAATCGAGCAATATCTGAAAATCCGCCTCAGTTTCGCCCGGAAAGCCCACAATAAACGTGCTGCGGATTGCTAAATCAGGGCAAATGCTGCGCCATTTTTCAATACGACCCTGCACCTTTTCATTATTGGCAGGGCGGCGCATGTTTTTGAGCACTTGGGGGGAGGCGTGTTGGAAAGGAATGTCGAGATATGGCAAAATTTTGCCTTCCGCCATCAATGGTATCACATCGTCCACATGCGGATAGGGGTATACATAATGCATCCGCACCCAAATGCCGAGTTCACTAAGTGCATCTGATAAATCATAAAACTTGGCTTTGCGGGATTTTTCTCTCCATAGGCTCTCAGCATTTTTAATATCCACACCGTAAGCGGATGTATCCTGAGAAATCACCAGCAATTCCTTCACGCCACTTTTGGCAAGGCTTTCAGCTTCCATCAGCACATTGCGCATGGGGCGCGACACTAAATCCCCGCGAATGGAGGGAATAATGCAAAATGTGCAGCGATTATTGCAGCCTTCCGAGATTTTCAAATAGGCATAATGGCGCGGGGTGAGCTTCAAGCCAGCCTCGGGCACGAGGTGCAAAAACGGCTCGTGTTTGGGCGGCACAATTGCGTTCACTGCCGCCACCACTTCTTCATAGGCTTGCGGGCCCGTGATCGAAAGCACTTTGGGGTGAGTTTCACGGATTAAATCCTTCTCCTTGCCCATGCAGCCTGTCACAATCACTTTGCCGTTTTCGGCAATCGCCTCGCCAATGGCGTCCAAACTTTCCATGCGGGCGGAATCCAAAAAGCCGCAGGTGTTCACAATCACCGCATCGGCACCGGCATAATCGGGCGAAATGATGTAGCCTTGCGATTTTAATTTGGTGAGAATTCGTTCAGAATCCACCAGCGCCTTGGGGCAGCCGAGGGACACAATGCCGATTGTGGGTGTTTTTGTATTGAGCATAAGCACTCTTTGAGCAGTTGAGGTGCTGCCATTACCATAGTTTTGCCAATGGTGCAAAATTGTTTTGCTTGACCACCTTATATGAATGGCATTGAGTATGGGCAGGAGATTCCCCATGAGCGAACCACTTATTCTACAAACAGTTGAAGGCCGCGTGGCCACCCTCACACTCAACCGCCCGAGTGCGCTCAATGCGCTCAATGGTGCGTTGATGGTGGAATTGGTGGCGGCATTGCAGGGCATTGATGCCAACCCCGCCATTTCGGTGGTAGTGCTCACTGGCAGCGAGAAAGCCTTTGCTGCGGGTGCAGATATTAAAGAAATGCATGGGCTGAGCTATAGCGATGCCATTGCGCAAGATTTTGCTGCCAATTATGTGCAGGTGGCGCGCACACGCAAGCCCATCATTGCAGCGGTGAACGGCTATGCGCTGGGCGGCGGGCTGGAATTGGTAATGATGTGCGACATGATCATTGCCAGCACCACCGCCAAATTTGGCCAGCCCGAGGTGACATTGGGCGTGATGCCCGGCATTGGCGGCTCGCAGCGGCTCACCCGCCTTGTTGGCCGCGCCAAAGCGATGGATATGTGCCTCACAGGCACCATGATTGATGCGCAAGAGGCGCTGCAATTTGGCCTTGTGTCGCGGGTGTTCCCCAGCGAAACCATGCTGGCCGATGTGCAGGGGATCGCGCAAGACATGGCGCAAAAATCGCTGCCCGCGCTCATGTATATTAAAGAAGCGGTGCACCGTGCGGAGGAGGTTTCCCTGAGTGAAGGGCTGTTGTTCGAACGCCGCCTATTTCAAATGCTGTTTGGTACCACCGACAAAATGGAAGGCATGGCCGCATTTTTGGAAAAACGGAAGCCGAAATTTGAGAATCGTTAAATAAATGCATTGACGTATGGCGCATGTGTTGGTATGAGGCACGCTCACACTTCAGAATTCACACCGAATATAAGAGCACTCTATGCCCAATACATCCTCCGCCAAGAAAATGGTTCGTAAAATTGCCGCCCGCACCGCAGTGAATAAAATGCGCGTGAGCCGGATGCGGACATTCGTACGCGGCGTTGAAGATGCACTGGCAAAAGGTGATGCCGCCGCTGCGCACACCGCATTATTGGCGGCTGAGCCAGAAGTGATGCGCGCCTCACAAAAAGGTGTGATCCACAAAAATACTGCTTCTCGCAAAATTTCACGCCTGAGCGCCCGTGTAAAAGCACTGTCTGCTTAATTTGCACTGTATATCCCTAAATTAATCGCTCGATGTATTGTCGGGCGATTTTTTTTAGCAATGCGTTAACCATGTTCTGCAACCTTTCATTAACGCGAAAGGCTTGCTGTGCAGGTATATAATCGATTCTTAAAAACTATTGCGTTCTGCGGTATATCTGCGGTGATAAGCACGCCTGCATTTGCAAATATGTCTGATTTTGAAAATGAAGACATCACAGGCGCAGTGCAAAAACCTGTTGCGGACGCTAAATCGGGGCAAAATTTGCTTTCCGCCACACCCACACTGGGCGTCTATACGCCGAAATTCACTCTGGGTGCCACTGTTGGTACTTTGGGCGTGGGGGTGGAGGCGGGCTATCGCTTTCATAAGCATTTTGGCGTGCGTGCGGCTGTCAATGGAGGCGCTTTCAACACAAATTTTAAGGTGAATCGCAATTCCTATAGTGCCGATGCGTCGATGTTAACCTTTGGGCCCAAGTTAGATTTTTACCCATTTATTGATTCAGGCTTTCGCATTTCAATTGGTGCGTTGGCCAATTATAACAAAATCAAATTGCGCACTATGCCCGCGCGGCCTTTGGTGGTGGGCGCCACAACGCTGCAGCCAAGTGAATTTGGCCCGCTCAAAGGCGATGCTAGTTATGCAAATTTAATTCCTTTTGCAGCAATTGGCTATGAGGGTGAGGCTTTTAACAACCCAAATTTTGTGATTGGTGCTGAGGTGGGCGTGGCCTATCAAGACACTGTTGATCTAAAGAACATTCGTTCAGAGGGCACGCGTGCCGCTGAATTGCCGACAATTCCGGGCGTGCAAGCCAAGCTGGATAATGAAACCCGCGATTTGATTAAAGCACTTAATCGACTGAGTGCCATTCCAGTGATTGCAGTTTCAGCTAAATATAAATTTTGATACGATTGCGGCTTGACTCTCATGTGTCGTTCGTATCGTGTGTGTGAAATCATCACATGAGAGTGGAGCCTTTATCATGCGTCTTATGATGCCTTCAATTTTTAAAATCAGCTGTGCTGCCATTTCACTTATGTGCACACTGCATGTAAGTGCACATGCAGCGGATGTTGCCGCGCCAAAAACGCAATCTCAAGCTCCGTTTGGCCTCGCTAAAGTGAGTGTTGGTGCCTTTCAGCATGATGTGAATATGATTGGTTCTAAGGTTGAAAAAGGCCAAGCTGTGAATGTTGAGGCGCAGTGGAAATCACCCGATTTTCTATCGCTGATTGGTGCACCGCGCCCGACATTGGGCGCTGTGGCCGCATTTTCAAGCAATACCACGCAACATGCTTATGCCGGGCTGAATTGGAGCTCGCAGCATTGGTGGAACACGCCGTTTTATATTGATGGTTTTTTTGGGCTTGCTGTTGGCAATTTCAATTCTGATTTCGACCCTAAGGCTTACAATCGCACACACCCAACTGCTCAGGTGAATGTAAATGATTACCGCAAATTTGTGGGCAGCAAAGTGATGTTCCGCGAGGCCATTGAAATTGGGTATCGCCTTGGCGCACGCCAAGAGCACAGCATTTCTGCAATCGCCAGCCATATGTCGCACGGCGAAATTTTGAGCAATGATTCACGCAATCAAGGCATGGATCATTACGGTGTACGCTATGGATATTATTTCTAAGCGTGTGGAATGGCGCAATCGTCGCTATATGATGTAAACAGAAATGGTGGTTACATGCTCACTAAAATCTTGCCTCTTATCGCACTCAGTTCCATTGCTGTTGTTTCAGCACATGCCGCAGATATTCCTACACGCGCAGCAACACCCGCCTATTCAGCCGCATCGATGATGCGCCTATATGGTGGTGTGGAAGTTGGCGGTGGCTTTGCTGATTATGACGCTAAAAATCTAAATGGCGCATCTGTATCAAAATCTGGCGGTAGTTTTGCTGGCGGTGTGCTGGTGGGTGCCGAATTTGGTGACCGCTTGAAATATGGCATTGAAGCCGCGTTTAATATTCACGAAAGCCGCAAACGCGTTGGGGCACTGAGTGCGCTCGACCATGTGCAAGATTTATTGTGGAGCAGCCGCCTTGTGGGGCGTGTGAGCCACCCATTTGGCCAATACACACCATTTGCTTTTGCGGGGGTGAATGTGGGTGAGGCGCATGTGCACCGCTCGCCCGATTATGTGGGCGTGGGCGATGTGGTGATGGGCCGCGGCCCCACTGCAGGCGTGGGCGTGGAATATGCCATTATGCCGCACACCTTGGCGCGCATTGCCTATCATTATGAACAGTATAATTTTGATCGCGCATGGGCAGGCACCCGTGTGATTTCAGCCGACCACACCGCACACATGTTGCGTGTTGCATTGATCCGTGATTTTACAGGCGGTGCACGCACCACCGCTGCCAGCGCGGCACATCAGCCATGGGCAGGGTTTTATGCTGGGGGCAGTGTTTCAGGCGCGCTCTCGCAGGTGGAGACCAAAGACAGCAACACCCGTATTGGCCAAAGCTTTGATGCGGTGAATGTGGGCGTGGGCGTATTTGGCGGCTATAATTTTGCATGGAACAACATTGTATTTGGCCCCGATTTCACGCTGGAAAAGCAATTTGGCCGTGGGCAAAAAGCCGCTGGCGCGTTGCCCGCCATGGCCTATGATTCCATGTGGGCCGCCGCAGCGCGCGCGCGTGTGGGCTATGCCATTGGCAATGTGCTGCCATATGTAGCGGGTGGGATCGCCTATAGCCAATTTAAACAAGGCATGAACCAGCAATCTCTCACACCAGTTGCGGGCAATTGGGCGGCGGTCGAGCCTGGCCATGGCGCGCAAGTGGGCGTTGGTGTCGATTATAAATTTGCGCAGAACCTGTTTGTGCGCGCTGAATATAACGCCACCCTTATGGCGCAGCGCTCAATTCACCTGAATGATAAACCCTACACCACGCAGCCTGTTTCGCACACTGCGGTGGTGGGCGTGGGGGTCACGTTCTAAATTTTTCATTGAATACTACTTCACAATTGTGTATACACTTTGTGAAGCATATTTAATGGAGATTTAGAATGACGAATTCACTTGGCGATCACTTAGATTTTTTGATCAAAAAGGGTGGCACTGAACAAGGTGCTTATGCTGAGTTTAAGAATTTTGTTGAATGGCACTCGGTGAATCCAATTAAATCAAGAATTGAACAATATGAAAAAGCTTGTAAAAATCATTTAGAGAACTTCCCTGTTGTGTTAGTTGAATCTGATCGTAACTTTGGTAAATTTGTTAGCTCTAAACAATATTGTGAAGACGTTAAAAATATTGTTGCTCATGAAATAGATGCGGTTTATAATCTTGTTGTGGAGTTTATTAATAAAAAACTCAAAACATTCAAGGGTAACTTCTCGCCATTCCCTGTTTATGCTGGTATGGATGCCTTCAAAACCGCACACGGCCTAAAATCCCTGTTGATGGTGGGTGGTGCTATGGTGGCCACATGGGCGGCCTCGCAATTTGCTGCGAAGGATCAAGTGGTTTAGCAGCATTTGATTGTGGGGTTTTAAATAGAAAATAGCACTTACATTTAAAATTATAATATATAAGAATCACTATATGACAACTTATACAAATAACCGCAACAATAGCAATAGCCGCCCCGTTACAATTCATGATTATGTTTATCATGTAAAAGAATTTATTGGCAAAAAACATTCTCAAGCTGAGTTCGACCGCCTTTTGAATGAGCGTATAGGTGGCGTGAAGCATAGCTATTGGGCGCATGGCAAAGATGCACAAAATCAAACCGTACAAAGTGCATTTTCTGTTTATAAAAATGCAGTTGAAGGCCTAAATCGAGGCATTCAATCCTATTTTCCTGCTCTAAAACTATATCCAGCCCATACAACTTTTGAATCCTTCAAAGTTGCTTACGGCCTTAAATCCCTGTTAATGGTGGGTGGTGCTATGGTGGCCACATGGGCTGCCTCGCAATTTGCGACGAAGGATCACAGCGCATAGGCATTTATTGCGAATATATAGACAGCTGTGCGCAAATCGCGTAGCACTTTTACATGGCCAAACGCCCTGATAATGATCGTTATGAACCGCGCTTTGATGGCACGAAGTCTTCACAAGATTTTCGCGTTTCTGCGGAGGATCGCTCTGTGGTGGATCGCGGCAATCGCGTGCGCCCCCCCAAATTTCCTGAGCCAAAAGCCGACGATGATGCGCCGCGTGCGCCATCGGCACCAAGCACCCGTAAAAAAGGGCTGTTAGCGCAACTGTTTGGTCCTAAGCCGCGCAAACCACGTGCGCGTTCAGCCGAGCCAGAATATGATGATGAGCCCGAATATGAGGCGCCGCCAAAGCGTAAGGCAAAGCCCGCTGCGCCTAAAATTAGCGCGCGTGAGCAGGCAAAACGCGACCGTGAAGATGCACAATTTGCCAAGGAAGAGGCCCGCCTTGCCAAGTTAGAGCTGGAAGCGGAGCGCAAATCGCGCCGCACTTCGCTCAGGGATAAGCAACGCGCCGTGCGCTCTAAACACACGCGCCGGCCAAAACGCCGCAGCCTGTTTGGGGGGCTGATTTACGCGGCTGTGATTTTGGCAGTATGGGGCGGCATTGCTGTGGCAGGGGTAGTGGCTTACCACGCCAGCCAATTGCCCCCGCTTTCCCGCCTTGCCTTGCCCACCCGTCTGCCCAATATTTCGATTGTGGGCACCACGGGCGAGGTGTTGGTGACACGCGGCGCGCGCGGTGAAAGTGTGGCGCTGGCCGAATTGCCCAAAACCGTTCCGCAAGCGGTGATGGCGATTGAAGATAGCCGCTTTTATAGCCATTTTGGCATTGACCCGATTGGGCTTGCGCGCGCGGCGGTGACCAATTTCCGCTCGGGCGCGGTGGTGCAGGGTGGTTCAACCCTCACACAGCAGCTGGCGAAAAACCTGTTTCTCTCATCCGAGCGTTCCTTTGGCCGCAAGGTGCAGGAATTGCTGCTGTCGTTCTGGCTAGAGACGAAATTCTCTAAGGATGTGATTTTGGAGTTGTACCTCAATCGGGTGTATTTGGGTGCGGGGGCCTATGGGGTGGAAGCGGCTTCGCAGCGTTATTTTGGCAAGTCGGCGCGTAATTTAAATTTGAAAGAAAGCGCGATTATTGCGGGCTTGCTCAAAGCGCCTTCGCATTATGCCCCCACCCGCAACCCTGAAGCGGCCAATGAACGCGCCGAGGTGGTGCTGGGGCGCATGAAAACATTGGGGATGATCAACGATCAACAAATGAAACTGGCCGACCGCGACAATGTGAATGTGGTGCGTGCCGACGCGCTTGGCACCAGCATCAATTACGCCGCCGATTGGGTGATGGACCAATTGCCAGGCTTTGTCGGCAATGTGGATGAGGATATTGTGGTGGAAACCACGCTCGACCCATTTTTGCAGCGGCAGGGCGAAGAAGCGCTGCGTGCGGCACTGGATAAAGATGGTGCACGGCTGAAAGTGAGCCAAGGCGCGTTGATTTCAATCGATGGTGTGGGGGCTGTGCGGGCGCTGATTGGCGGGCATTCCTATGCGCAAAGTGCCTATAATCGTGCCATCACTGCCAAGCGGCAGCCGGGCTCATCGTTCAAAACCTTTGTGTTCCTCACCGCGATGGAGCAAGGCCTGCGGCCCGATACCACCCGTGAAGATGCCCCTGTGAACATTAAAGGCTGGACCCCCGAAAATTACACAAGGGATTATCGCGGGCAAGTGCCGCTATCGGAAGCATTGGCGCTTTCATTGAATACCGTTGCGGTGCGTTTGGGGCTGGAAGTGGGGCCACGGCAGGTGATCAAAACCGCGCAGCGCATGGGGATTAAATCCAACATGCGGCCTGATGCTTCAATTGCATTGGGAACATCGGAGGTCTCATTGGCTGAGCTCACCAGCGCCTATGTGCCGTTTGCCAATGGCGGCTTTGGCGTGTCGCCTTATATCATCAACACCATTCGCACCGCAAAGGGCGAAGTGCGCTATGAGCGCGCCAATGCGCCTGCCGCCCGCGTTGCGCAGCTTTCGCATGTATCGATGATGAACGGCATGCTCTCGGAAGTGGTGCGCTATGGCACCGCCAAAAAAGCCACTATTGCAAGCTGGCCAACGGCGGGCAAAACGGGCACCAGCCAAGATTTCCGCGATGCATGGTTTATTGGCTATACTTCTAACCTCACCACTGGCGTGTGGGTGGGGAACGACGATTCCAGCCCCATGAAAAAGGTCACAGGCGGCAGTATTCCCGTGCAGGTGTGGGCAAAATTCATGAATGAAGCGCATAAAGGCCTGCCGCCCACCGCATTGCCAGGGCTAGAAGGCGGCTTTATGATCGCAAATGAACCCCCAAGTGATGCCGCTAAGCGCGCGCAGAATAATGGTGGCGGCCTATTTGGGGGGAATGAAAATGCCAATGCGCCGATCGATCTTGATGATTTGCCTGCTAACCCTGCAGGCGTGGCGCCACCACAAAAAAACTGCCAGATTGGGGGCGATTTCCTGAAGTGTGTATTTGGCGGGCGGTAAGTTTATACAACTTCAGTTTTGGGATTTTCTGCTATACTATGCGTGCGCATGAATATGTAATAAAGGGCGCTTAACCCAATTGCACCAAGCAATACTGGCACGGGGTGTTTGATTACAGCTTGCAGAACTTCTTCCCACGCTTGCAGTTTTCCGCGCCCAAGACTATCACCCTTTGTGGTAGAAGCTTTGCCTATCAATTGGCTAATGCTCACTGGCAGGTTACCTCGTGGCCATTTTTCATTGATAAACCGCTGTGCAGTTTTTTGCCTATTTCTAGCCTCTTCACCAACATCCTTAGCATAAACAATGCTGGGAGAAAGTGATGGCAGTATGGGTACACTGTAGCCGTTTTGGTGCGCGGCAGCATGCAAAGCGAAGCTCAAATTTTGGGCAGATTTTTGTTTGGATGTGATCGCAAGGCCAATAGCGACAAACGCACCTGCTGCGATCGCTGCTTCCGCAGAGGGGGGCATGATCAATATTTTTTCCATTACAGTCCGTCTCTATGAGTATCAATCATAGTAGGGAAGATGGTCGCTATTGCTAGCACTATTTTTTGAATAGCGGTTATGCACTTTTAGTTGCCGCTGGCTGCAAAGCTTTTCACGGCTGGCGAGAGCACGTTGCCGCCCACGGCCATCACAGCCAATGAGCGTTCATTAGTGCCATCAGGGTTGAAGCGGAAGATGCCATCGATGCCTGAGAATCCATTCGGGTTGGTGAGCAGCGCCGCATTGGCTTTGATGCCTGCGCCGCGCGCTAAGGCCGCCACCAGCCTTACGCTGTCATAGCTGAGTGAGGCAATGCGGATGGGTTCCATATTATAACGCGTTTTGTAGCGGGTTTTAAAGGCCGCCCAACCAGCGTTTTCAGGTGCGGCATAAATACCATTGGCGAAGTTTTTATTGGCCGCAATTTTGGCATCGTCCCACAAGCCTGTGCCCAGCAATTGCACGCTGGCCAAATCCACGCCATTACTTTTGAGCGCCTCCACCACCAGCGCGGCGCTGTCGCCTACGTCGGGAATGAGAATTGCATCGGCTTGTTTGGCACTCACAGCCGCGCGGCGGGCAGGTTCAAACAGTTTCACACGGTCGAGCGGATAGCGCTCCACTGCCACCACGGTGCCGCCTGCTGCCGCTACACTTTGGCGGAAGGCTTGCTCGGCCACCAAACCATAGCCATTATCGGGAATCAGGCCCACAAAGCGGCGTTTGCCATTTTGCGCCGCATATTTCACCACGCGGCTCACATCGGCCTGCGGCAAGAAGCTGAACAAATAGGTGCCAGGCGCCGCCACATTCATATCCGTGGAATAGGCAATGACAGGCACATTTTGTGGGCGCGCAATTTGGCTTACAGCGGTAACAGATGGCGCAAACAATGGCCCCAGCACCAATTCCGCACCTTGGCTCATAGCCTGTGTGGCGGCATCTGCCGCGCCTTGTGGCGTGCCTTTATCATCGAGCACCATCAGCTCAAATGTTGGGTTTTGAATTTCGGCCAGCGCCATTTCAGCGGCATTGCGCAAGGATTGTGCTGTTTTGCCCGCATTGCCCGTGGCCGAAAGCGGCAAAATCAGCGCCACTTTGGCTATACCTGAAGACGAGCCACTGCCAATTGCATCGAGCGGTTTTTGGTCTACCCCTGTGGTGGGGACGCCTTGAATGCCACCGCGGCCAGAATCATTGCCAAATGGGTTGGGCACGCCGCCACCCCCGCCAGAGCACCCTGCAAGTAACATTGCAGCAAGGGCGGATAAAAATGTGCGACGATTCAGCATGGCGGCCTCATTGATTTTGTGACAGTTTACCCCTACGAGCTAAACAGAGTATGAAAGCAAAAATTCGTGAACACAAGTTTTCTGATTGAAGGCCATAAATATGCCGCCCCTGCGCAAGACAGTGCGTTGTATGTGGTGGCTACGCCCATTGGCCACCTCAAGGATATTTCGATCCGCGCGCTGCACACGTTGGCAGGTGCGCATGTGATTGCGTGCGAAGACACCCGCACCAGCCGCAAATTGCTCGACCATTACGGCATTACCACCCCCACAATTTCATATCACGACCATAATGGCGACCAGCGCCGCCCCGAAATATTGGCACGGTTGGCGAAGGGAGAGGCCGTGGCGCTGATTTCGGATGCGGGCACGCCGCTGATTTCCGACCCTGGCTATAAGCTGGTGCGCGATGTGCGCGCGGCGGGGTTTGCTGTGATCTCGATCCCCGGTGCATGCGCGGCCATTGCCGCCATCACCTGCAGCGGGCTGCCCAGCGATAGCTTCACATTTTTGGGGTTTTTGCCGCCAAAATCGGCCGCTCGAAAGCAAAAAATTATGCCCTATTTGGCGTTGCCCACCACGCTTGTGCTGTATGAAGCGGGCAATCGCGTGGGCGCGCTTTTGGCCGACTTAGCCCCGCTATGCGGCGGGCGAGAGTGTGTGATCGCGCGCGAACTGACCAAAATGCATGAAACCATTTACACAGGCACGGTGAAAGGCTTGGCGGCGGAGTTGCAGGATGCGGAAAATTTGCGCGGTGAGATTGTGGTGCTGATCGCCCCCGCACAAGGCGAAGAACACCCCGCAACGATAGAGGATGCAGAAGCCCTTTTGCGCGAACAGCTCAAAACGCTTCCATTGAAATTAGCCGCCGAAATTGTGGCGCAGCATTTCAAGATGAAAAAGTCGGATGTCTATGCGTTGGGGTTGAAGGTGAAGGATGAAGGCTAACACCTCACACAGAGCCCTCGGCAACCATGCTGAAACCATAGCCACATGGTGGTTGCGGCTGAAGGGCTATCGCATCCTCGCGCGGCAATATGCGCTGCACCATGCGGGAGAGGTTGATATTGTCGCCCGCAAGCGCGATGTGATTGTATTTGTGGAAGTGAAAGCGCGCGCCACGCATGACGCGGCGTTGTTTGCCGTGAATGTGCAAAAATCTATCCGTATGCAGAAGGCGGCCGGTTTTTTTATGGCCAAGCACCCGCAATATGCGCATTTTGGGATGCGATACGACATCATCGCTATTGCGCCCAAGCGCTGGCCGCTGCATATAGAAGATGCGTTTCGGCCGCGCTATTAACCCTTCTCCCCTTGCGGGAGAAGGTGTCAGCGTGAGCTGACGGATGAGGGGTTTTCTTTATGTAGCATTAAGTGACCCCTCACCCGCCCTTTCAGGGCACCCTCTCCCGCAAGGGGAGAGGGGAAGTAATGGAGATCACTATGACACTCACCATCGCCGTGCAAATGGACCCGTTAGCGGGGATCAACACCGCAACGGATAGCAGCTTTGCCATGATGCTGGAGGCGCAAGCGCGCGGCCACACGCTGTTGTATTATCACCCCGAAACCGTTTCCTACGACATGGGCGAGGTCACCGCGCATGTGGCGCCTGTGCAGGTGTTTCACAAACCGAAGCCTGACCACTTCAAACTTGGCGAATTCTCGCGCCGTAAATTGAGCGAATTTAACGTGATTTTGCTGCGGCAAGACCCCCCGTTTGACATGAACTACATCACCAACACCCATATGCTGGAGATGCTGCCCGCCAGCACATTGGTGGTGAACAACCCCACTTCGGTGCGCAATTGCCCCGAGAAAATTTTTGTCACGCAGTTTGCCGACCTCATGCCCCCCACCATGATCACGCGCCATTTGGCGGATGTGATGGCGTTTCGCGCGCGCCATGGCGATATTGTGATCAAGCCGCTTTATGGCAATGCGGGGGCTTCGGTGTTCAAAGTGAGTGTGGACGACCCGAACATTGATGCGCTGGTGGAAATGTTCCAGTTGCAATGGCGTGAACCCTTTGTGGTGCAAAAATTTATGAAGGAAGTGAGCGAGGGCGACAAACGCATTGTGCTGGTGGATGGCGAAATTGGCGCCGTGCTCAACCGTGTGCCGGCAGAAGGCGCCATTCGCGCCAACACCGCCCGTGGTGCCAAGGGCTATGTGCTGGAGCCAACAGCGCGCGACCGCGAAATTTGCGCCCGCATTGGCCCTAGCTTACGCGAAAAAGGGTTTATCATTGCGGGGATTGATGTGATCGGCGGGTTGATGACCGAAATCAACGTGACCTCTCCCACCGGCATGCCGATGATCCGCTCGCTGGGCGGGCCCGATCTGATCAAGCCGATTATCGATGCGATTGAGCGGAAGTTTAAGGCATTATAATATTTGACAGCCGTATTTTATTATTTTATTAACAGTGTTAATATGTCTTAACACTGTCTACGCTATGTATAAGGAGATTTTAATGCGTGTTTTTGGTTGGTTTAAAGAGAAATTTATAGATGACGTGCGCCCCTTGAATGCCAATGTAGCACAAAAAGGTTTTAATGAGGTCGCGCAGCAAGTTGCCCCAAAGGTTCCAGTTGTACCAGTGCCTGTTATTCCAGTGAAGCCTATAGAAAGCGAAGCTCAAAAATTATTAAAACAAAAAATGAGCGCAGAAATTAAGCATACTAAAGAATATTCTGAGCTTATGATAAAATGGTATAACGAATACTGCCATAGCAATGAGCGGCTGCACCACTCTGATGGAACGTCAAGGAATTTATACTATAATAAACAATTAGTCCCAGTAGATATCACAAGGAGCCAAAGCATTGGATATATGGATAATTTTTTCAAAATCGTTACAAATTGTTATACAGATTATTTTAAAGCGGCAAAAGAATATACTATAAAATTCGATAATACATTTAAAATACAACCAATTGAAGATATGCTCGGAGATAAAATTACTGACCATGAGGGAAAAATAACTGACAAATACTCTGCTGTATATAAAAAACTATGTACGCTTGGCCGTGGTCCTAAGAAATTTATTGCGCCCGTTATCGCCGCTGCAGTGATGATGTTGGCGGGATTAAAATTTACGAAACATGAAAATGAACTGGCATAGATCATATTGGATGAGCTTATGCAGTGAATGTTAAACTTGACAGAAATAGAATATAGTTTATGTTGCACGAATAAATATTTATTGGTGTATAATGACAGATTTAGAGAACCTTATCAAATATTATAAGTCTTTGACGGCTGAGGCGGCTGAAATTTCCAACTACCAAAGAAATTTTGAGCTGACAGCGGCATCTATACGATCAAACCATCCGGATAAATTTAGAGATATTGAAAAGCTGTTTTCTGAGATTGATTTGAATACAAAAAGCATGTTTGCTTTAATACAAGGTGCAAATATAACTGCAGCAATGCCACCAAATGAGCATATTTCGCTTATGATGTCGAAGGGGTCTCAGCAAGAATTCATAACGAGAACTGCCGCTGCTATGCATACAAGTTGCGTAATATCTGGTTTTGAAGCCAGAAATAATATAATGGAAGCTTTTGGAAAATTAAAGAATTTGATGCATTCAAACGGCACATTAAAAGCGCTGCTGTTGTTGTGTGGGGCATATATGGCATTTCATCAGAAATCGCATGAAATCACTCCGCAGGTTTAAATTGCTTATAGTCTGCGCATTGATTTCAAGTTATATTCAGCGCTCATTCTGAGCCATAACACAGTCCATGCCCTTTAACGTCACCATCTTCACGCTGTTTCCGGAAGCGTTTCCTGCCACTTTGGGGGTTTCGATCCATGGCCGCGCATTGAATGAGGGGATATGGAATTTGCATGTGGTGGATTTGCGCCCCTTTGGCGATGGCAAGCATTTGAAGGTGGATGATACGCCATCAGGCGGCGGCGCAGGGTTGGTGATGCGCGCCGATGTGCTGCTCAAAGCGTTTGATGCGCATATTGCCGCCGATGATGCCCGCCCGCGCTATATGCTCAGCCCGCGCGGCGAGGTGTTGACGCAGGCCAAAGCGCAAGAATTTGGTGCGCAGTCAGGTATAATATTGATTTGCGGGCGCTATGAGGGGGTGGATCAACGGTTTCTCGACGCACGCAATATTGGCGAGCTATCCATCGGCGATTATGTGCTTTCGGGCGGTGAAGTGGCGGCGCTGGTGGTGCTGGAGGCTGTGATTCGTTTGCTGCCAGGTGTGATGGGCAAGGCGGAATCGGCAGTGGAAGAAAGCCATTCTGCGGGTTTGCTGGAGTATCCACAATATACCCGCCCTGCAGTGGTGGAGGGGCTTCATATACCTGAAGTGCTGCAAAATGGCGACCATGGCCGCATTGCCGAGTGGCGGCAGCAACAGGCGGAAGCACTCACCCAAGCGCGCCGGCCAGATTTATGGGCAAAGTATAAAAATATCCTTCTCCCTTGACGGGAGAAGGTGTCACGCAGTGACGTATGAGGGTGGACTTAATGTTGGGTCTGATCACCCTCACCCGCCCTTACAGGGCACCCTCTCCCGTCAAGGGAGAGGGGAAGTGGGGTTGCCAATTGCGCCCGCTGTCCCTATAAGCCACACATAACTCTAATCCCATAGGCACGCCATGATCCCCCGCTATTCCCGCAATGAGATGACCTCCATTTGGAGTGATGAAAGCAAATTTCGCATTTGGTTTGAAATTGAAGGCTATGCCGCACTGGCATTGGGCGAAATGGGCGTGATTCCGAAAAGCTCGGCCAAAAATATTTGGGAAAAAGGCTATAAAGCCGTTTTTGATATTGAAAAAATCCACGCCATTGAGCGCGAAACTAAGCATGATGTGATTGCGTTTCTGACCCATTTGGCGGAATTTATCGGCGAAGACAGCCGCTTTGTGCACCAAGGTATGACAAGTTCCGACGTTCTGGATACCTGCTTCAACGTGCAACTGATGAAGGCTTCGGATTTGCTGATTGCCGATGTGGATGCGCTGCTGAAAGCCATTAAAAAACGGGCGTTTGAACATAAAATGACCCCCACAATCGGCCGCAGCCATGGCATTCACGCCGAACCCATCACCTTTGGGCTGAAATTGGCGTTGGCGTATGCTGAATTCGACCGTTGCCGCGCGCGTTTAGTTGCCGCGCGCAAAGAAATTGCCACCTGTGCTATTTCCGGCGCAGTGGGCACTTTCGCCCATATTTCGCCCGATGTTGAGGCCTATGTGGCTGAAAAAATGGGGCTGGAAGTTGAGCCAATTTCCACGCAGGTGATCCCGCGCGACCGCCATGCCATGTTCTTCGCCGTATTAGGTGTGGTTGCCTCTAGCGTGGAGCGCCTCGCAACTGAAATTCGCCACATGCAGCGCACTGAAGTGCTCGAAGCTGAGGAGTTTTTCTCGGCCGGCCAAAAAGGCTCATCCGCAATGCCGCATAAACGCAACCCAGTGCTGACAGAAAACCTCACCGGCTTGGCGCGCATTGTGCGCAGTGCGGTGACCCCAGCGCTGGAGAATGTGGCCCTATGGCATGAGCGCGACATTTCGCACTCATCGGTGGAGCGCATGATTGGCCCAGATGCCACGGTTACGCTCGATTTCGCCCTTGTGCGCCTTACCAATGTGATTGAAAACCTATTGGTATATCCTGAAAATATGCAGCGCAATCTTGATAAACTCGGTGGTTTGGTGCATAGCCAGCGCGTGCTGCTGCTGCTCACGCAAAATGGCGTTTCCCGCGAGGATGCTTACCGCCTTGTGCAGCGTAACGCCATGCGCGTGTGGGCCAATAGCAATTTGCCTACCAGCGCACAAACTGAAGCCGAGGGCAATTTTCTTGGGCTTTTGAAGGCTGATGCGGACGTGATGAAAGCGGTTACACACGAACAGGTGGCAGATTGCTTTAATCTTGATTACCACTTTAAGCATGTGGATACGATTTTTAAACGGGTGTTTGGGAAGTAACCCTCTAAAGTATAATGTACAAATAATGATTTTCTGTTACTGTAAAAATAGTGTAATTCTATTGTGTAGGGCAATATGGGTATTGAGCCAATCAAGCAAAAAATTGTGAATGATCAAAATCCTACGTATTTAAACTCGCAGGCTATGAATGCGATTGGCGTTTCGACAGATTTTGAAGCTGTTATTTATAATGGTGATGAAACCAAACCAGGTGCGGATATTGATGCCGCAACCGTTTCATGCAAGGAATTTTGCGCAGCGGCGTGGTTGGCCGCTGGGGTGCCTATGAATCAAAATGGCAGTCGCATTAAAGGCAGCCAACCCATTACGGCAGAACAAAATAACAAGCTCGTTGCGTTTTTGAAAGCCAATATTCGGCCAGAGTATTTGGCAGGCATTCAATGGGAGCCGTTGACAGATTTACATAATATTTTTCATGAAATAGCGCAGAAAAAATTTGGGAATACTTATAAAAATGGGAATACTTATAAAAAAACATATGATAACCACACATATTTCTCCGCGAAAGTGTGGGATGAAGAGATTATGATCCCCCCTGCGCAGCAGAAGAAAAAGCAAGATTTAGTGAACGCACCAGCGCCAGCCTATATGACAACGCAGCAGTTGATGGATAAAATTTATAATCGCCCATTAACACCTTTGGTGGCAACGCCTTCAAAATTGCCACAACCAAGGATCAAAACTAGGGCGCCAACACCAAAAGTTGTCAAGGAACCGCCTGTCAAAACAGTGTCCCCTAGCCCAACATACACGCAGCCAATCGTGACGAAGCTACCTGTGGATACTTTAAAAAAAGTAGAATTTGAGGTGTTAGGAGGTGTTAATCTCAAGAGTGCGAAACCAATGCCCGTTCATGAGGTGATGGACTTTGCGCGTAAAAAAGCAGCGGCTGAAGCGCATTTAAATCGAGCCCCATTTATTGTTGGCGATAGCATTGAGAAATTAAAGTTGATCAATCCAAATTTACAGTTGAATGAAAATAGCATTATTTCCCCAGGCACAGTAATTTACGCTGTGCGTAAGCGTATGAACTGAGTGAGTGTGAGGGATGGTCAACCCCGTTTCTCGCTCACCAATAGCGCAAGCAAATTGGCCAAAAATAGAGTTATGCATTTTCTGATTTTGTTGCAGTTCGAGCGGCATAAATAGCACCAGCAATGCCCAATAATAGCACCCCAAATCTGTTTTTTGGTACGCCTTCAAGCCATTGATAGAGATGATAAAATTTCATTTTTTTGCCGTATGAATTATATTTTTGTATAGCTTTTGTGTATTTAGGATGATGTGTGTCAAACAGTCTAAGATAGAGATTATTTTGATTTTGAATGGCTCGATTTTTTCTCTCAAAAATACCAGAGTTATTTAACAGTATTCTCCATTCATTCGCTATTTTTTCTTCATTTTTAGGCAGCATCCTACCTTGTTCATACTTCTCAGCAATTGGGCCAAATGTTTTGGCCATTTTCGCCTGCTCTAATTTGATGTATTCTACTTTTTCACCCAACTTTTGATATTCTAAAATTAAACGTGTCATGTTCTGATGCGCTTCAAATGCTTTATCATATGCCTGATTAATTTGCGGCTCGATAGCATCATCCAGCTGCTTTTGAAGGTCTTTTCGGCTTGGCCCAAAAAAATCAGATATTCCCATTGCCCAAAAAAATCAGATATTCCCATTATATATGGCCTTAATACTTATACATCATTGGTGGGGGATGTTTTGGTGGAGTGCCACATGGTATAAAGCGCGCCAGAAATTGCCAAAAGAATTGATAATGGTTTGATTTGGCCAGAGAGTAGTTTGCTTTTCCATTGCGCAAGTGGGTAGGGATGAAATGTTTTACCAAAACTCTTGTAATGTTCAACGGCTTTCAAATACTCAGCATGTGCTTTTAAAAAGTCTGCACTTTCGTGCTTTTCACGCGCATTTAAGTCATATAATTTTTGAAGTGGTTTTGTAAAATCGAAGTTTTCAATTTTCTTTTGTATTAAGTTTAAGTCGTTTCGTGTATAAAATACGGCGTTATGGCAATTTTTTACGGTTTGATACGCGTCGAATACCATGTCATTTGTTGTTGAATTAAGTTCCTTTTGAAGGCTGTGCGTAACAGGATCACGCCCGATGCCAGTGTAATTTTGAAGATTTTTCCAAATTTTCATTAGAATATACCCTTAAGAATAATAATCGGGTTAAATTTGGCCTTGGTGATTATAAGAGTTATGTTTTTGCCACATGGCTGTTGCGCTCGCAGCGGCTGTAACAAGCAACATGAGCGGCTTGATTTTACTAAATGCATCGCGCGTGAGCCATTGCTCTAGCGTATATGTTTTGAAATTTTTATCAAATGTTTTATAGTATTTTGTTATTTTCTCATATGTAGAATTATAGTATAATTTTGCCATTTCTCTTGAAGCTGTTTCCCCATTAGGCTTGAACGTAATAAGATGCTCATTATGTCGAAGCATATTTCGGTTGTATTTTTGCCTTTCATCTAGTGCATTAAAAACATTTTGCGCTCTGGTGTGCATTACATTATGCGCAGCTTTTGCTTTTTTTTGAGCAGATTGAAAAGTCTGATCAATTGTGTCATCTAATTCATTTTGCAGGGAGAGATCACCTTTAAGCGTGCATATAATAGTGTCCCAAATTTTACTCATTATAACCCTCAGTTATCGAGTCATATTATAATAATTTATAAACACGTCAATCCCGCTTCCAGCTCACCAATAATGCAGGCACTAAAAACAGGCTGAGCGCGGTGGACAGCAACATGCCGCCCACTACCACCACGCCAATACTGGCGCGGCTTTCGGCCCCCGCGCCGCTTGACAAAATCAGCGGTACAGCCCCTAAAATGGTGGCGATGGAGGTCATTACAATGGGGCGCAGGCGGGTGCAGGCGGCTTCAAATGCGGCATCTGCCACGCGGGCGCCTTGTTCCATGCGCTGGTTGGCAAATTCGACAATGAGAATGCCGTTTTTCGCCAACAGGCCGATGAGCAACACCAGACCGATTTGGCTGTAAATATTCAGCGTATTGCCCGTGAGCCATAGTGCCAAAAACCCACCCGCCAGCGCCAATGGCACCGAGGTGAGGATGATGAAAGGGTCGAGCCACGATTCAAACTGCGCCGCCAGCACCAAATAGACAATCAATAGCGCAAATGCAAAGGTGAGCCATACCGCGTTTGAACTTTCGCGGAACTCGCGCGATTGCCCCTGTAGCGTGCTTTGCGCCGTGGTGGGTAGGTTTTGCTTATGAAGCGCTTCCAGCGTGGTGATGGCCTCGCCCAATGACACCCCAACCGCAGGCGTGCCCTGCAGCGTGATGGCGCGCAGGCGGGTGACGCGATTCAGCGTTTGCGGCCCCGCGCTTTCTTGCAAATTCATAAACGTGCCCATGGGAATCAGCGTGCCAGTAGTGTTGCGGATCATCAAGCTATTCAGGCGCGAGGGCAGGGCGTTGTCCTTATCATTGGCCTGTGTGAGCACCACATATTCCTGCCCGTTAAACAGAAATGTGCCCACTTGGCGTTCACCATATAATAATTCCAGCGTGTTGGTGATATCGAGCGGGGTGAGGTTCAAATCGGCCACCAGCGCGCGGTTGATTTGTACTTTCAGATCGGGCTGAGACTCGCGGAAATCGCTTTCGATATTGGCAAATTTGCCGCTGGCGAGGGCTTTTTCTAGCATCACATCGCGCCATTGCTTGAGCGTTTCATATTCTGGCCCCAGCAGCACAAATTGCACAGGTTGCGCAGTGAAGCTTTGCCCCAGCGATGGCGGGTTGACCGGAAACGCCCGTGCGCCCGGAATTGCGGAAATGGCAGGGGCAATTTTCGCGTGCAGTTCTTGCTGCTTCATTGTGCGCTCGCCCCATGGTTTGAGGCGCACCAGCACAAGGCCCGAGTTCACTGGGGCGGGGCGCTGCAACCCAGGCGCAAGGATCGAGAGCATATTATCGACCACACCGCTTTTGATATAAGGCTGCACAATTGCTTCCACCTGCTCCATTTGGCGGCGGGTATAGGCAGCGGAAGCCCCTTCTGGCGCATTTACACGTGTGATGATGGTGGCACGGTCTTCAATGGGCGCAAATTCTTTTTTCAGTAGCGCAAACAACGCCCCTGCGGCAATGGCAATGCCCAAACCCACAATTATGGCAATGCGCGGTGTACTCAAAATGGTTTTTAATGCGGCTTCATACCATGCAATCCATTTGGGTTGCGGCTTTCCCGCCTCATGGTGCACCGCTTTCGCATCACTTGCGCGCAGCAATTTTGAGCACAACATGGGCGTGAGCGTGAGTGCCAAAAAGCCTGAAAACGCGATGGCGACCGCGAGCACAACGCCAAATTCGCGGAACAATTGCCCCGTGCGGCCCGGCATCATCGAGAGCGGCAAAAACACCGCAACAAGTGACAATGTGGTGGCGATCACGGCAAATCCAATCTCGCGTGATCCCTCAATTGCGGCGAGTTTGGGGGCAAGGCCTGCCTCTAGCTTGCGGAATACGTTTTCGATCACCACAATCGCATCGTCCACCACAATCCCCACCGCCAGCACAATTGCGAGCAAAGTGAGCACATTAATGGAGAAATTAAAGGTGGAAAACGCCATGAACGAGGCGATCAACGATACGGGAATGGCAATGGCCGCAATCAACGTGGCACGAATGGAGCGCAAAAACAGCCACATCACAATTACCACCAGAATGATTCCCTCGAACAGGGCGGCGGTTACACCCTTAATTGACGCATCGACAAAGCGGCTTTCATCATAGAGAATTTTCATGTCGGTGCCAGCGGGCAGGGTGGGCTCCACCTCGGCCAGAATTTTGCGCACACCTTCTGCCACCGATAATGTATTGGCGGTGGATTGCCGCACCACACCCAGCGCGATGGCGGGTGTGCCGCTGGAATACAGCGCATAGCGTTCATCCTCGGCGCCCACCACAACCTTGGCCACTTCGCCCAAGGTTACCAGCTGGCCGCCTTGCTTGGCTACCACCAGCTTGGTGTAATCTTCTGGTTTGGCCAAGCGCACGTCGGTTTTGATGGTGAGCTCCCGCTGCGAGAGTGTGAGACGGCCTGAGGGACGGTCGGTGGTGTTGGCTTTGATCACCCGTTCAATGTCGAGTGGGGTGAGGTTGCGCGCTTGCAAGGCGGCGGGGTCGAGCGTGATGCGCAGGGCATAGCGGCGCTCGCCCCCCACGGTGATGGACGCCACGCCATCAACTGTTGAAAGCCGATCCACCACATTGCGGCGTAAATAATCGGTGAGCTCTAAAGGGTCCATCGCGGTGCTGGAAATGCCCACCCACAACATGGCGGATGAGTTGGCATCGGCTTTGGCCACAATCGGGGTTTCCACACCATCGGGCAGGCGGCCAATCACGCGGGACACGCGGTCGCGCACATCGGCGGCGGCGGAATCGATATTGCGACCCGCGTTGAATTCTACTGTGACATTGGAGCGTTCATCCTGGCTGGAGGAGGTGATTTCTTTGATCCCCTCAAGCCCTGCCACGGCATTTTCCACAATTTGCGTGATTTGCGCCTCGATCACCGTGTTGGCCGCACCTTTATATACGGTGGTGATAGACACAATCGGCGGGTCGATCGCGGGGTATTCGCGCACTGGTAATTTCATCACCGCACCTAACCCCAGCACGACCAATAGCAGGTTCATAACGGTGGCCAGCACAGGGCGGCGAATGGAAAGGTCGGAAAGGATCATGCAGCAAAAAGCCTAAGCAATTCATCAGAAATTGCAAGGATTTTTACGCCCGCCCAAATGCATCCTGCAATGAGCTCATGGCAGAGTGGATGGCATTTGGCACGGTTTCCAGCACTGCGGGCTCATCTGAATAGAGCATATCATCTAAATATTGAATGCGGGTTTGCAAGCGTACAGAACGATCGACTAAATCGAGCAGGCCTTCTGGCAGTTCTTCACGGATTACATCGCTGGATGGTGCGGGCAATGTATGCAGGCGAATTTTGTTTTTTTCGCTACCCGCTTGCTCCAGTGTCATTTCACCTTCATTCACCGCGCGTTGCAGCAATAGCCACGAAGCCAATTGCATCAAACGAGTGGTGAGGCGCATGCTTTCGGTGGCATAGGCGATAGACCCCATGCGGCTGAGCTCGCGGCTGTCGGCGCGGCCTTGGCCATCAAGGTAGTTTGCGGTTTGCTCCACAAGGCTCATGCCATCTTTGAACAGGGTTTTGAACTGCTCAGAATTCACAAGCTTCAATGCGAATTGCACAGCGTTATCGGCGGCAAGATTGGGCTGGTGAGTGAATGTTGACATGGGTACTCCTAATAACTCTATCCAGACACCATAGCAAAAAATACCGAAAATTGAAAGCAAGACCGCTCAATGTGGTGAATTGAGATGGTTAATGACAAAAAAAACCACCCCGTAGGGTGGTTTGGAAAAGTTTCTGACAGGGAGGCGTCAAACAAGTTCTAAAACTGTTTAGGATTTCATCACGAACTGTGTGAACACCAATGCTTATGAAATTAACATATGAGGGATTAACAAAAGGTTAATGCGTTAATAGCTCAATTTGTTTTGAAAATGGCTTCTGCAGCAAGTTTCTGGGCATTTTTTTTCGCTAGAGAATCATTAAGCCTTTGAATTTCATTATTAATTTCAATAAGCAGCTGTTCAATTTCTGCCACACTCAATGCATCAAGTGGGTCACCTAGTGTGTAGGCTTTCGTAATTTTCTTTACGTCATCCGCTTCCATGGTTAACACTCCGTTAATGTGTGGTTTACCATTGTGTGCCACATCCTTGATGCTGTGTGAAGGTGAATATGAACATGCACGATAATTTTAAGACATTTCAAGGCATTATTGCAATTTGCGCTGGTACAGCCGATGTGCTGCAATTGGCAACGCGGCCATTGCTAGTTTTGGGTGCGCATGAGGTGTTAATTGCTGTGCATGCCGCAGGAGTAAATCGCGCCGATATTTGGCAGCGACAAGGCCATTATCCGCCACCATCGGGTGAAAGTGATGTGTTGGGGTTAGAAGTTGTAGGCAAAATTGTTGCCGTTGGTGCGCAGGTGACGCGTTGGCAGGTGGATGATTGCGTGATGGCACTGGTAGCCAGCGGTGGCTATGCCACTGTGTGCCGCGCGCATGAGGATGTGTGTATGGCGCTCCCCTCGGGACTATCGATGGTGCAAGCCGCTGCATTGCCGGAGGGCTTGGTGACTGTGTGGCATAATGTGTTTGAGCGTGGACAGCTGCAGCCAGGGGAATGGTTGCTAGTGCATGGCGGCAATTCAGGGATTGGGGCAATGGCCATTCAAATGGGCAAAGCGTGGGGCGCACATGTGGTGGCCACGGCGCGTGGCGCAGAAAAATGCGCATTTGCAGCGAAAATGGGCGCAGATGAAGTGATCGACACCCTCACCACACCAGAATTTGCCCCTGCTGTGAAGGCCGCCACTAATGGGCATGGCGCCGATGTAACCCTCGACATGGTGGGCGGGGCTTATATCGGCCAAAATTATGCGTCGGCGGCGGTGGACGGGCGCATTGTGAACATAGCGTTCCAAGCTGGCAATGTGGCGCAGGTGGATTTTAGCCGCCTGATGCTCAAGCGCCTCACCCACACGGGCAGCACGCTGCGCAGCCGTTCAATTGCCGATAAATCCGCTATGGTGCAGGCGGTTGTGCAGCATATGATGCCGCATGTGGAGGCAGGGCGTATTGCACCGCAAGTGTTTGGCACTTACCCCCTCGCGCAGGCGGCCGCAGCCCATGTCGCGCTGGAAAATGGCGCGGTGTTGGGCAAATTGGTGCTGGTGGTGGAATAAAAAAAGCGCATATGAGTTGCCCTATATGCGCTTAAATTTTGATACGAAACGGCTTAGGCGATAGAACGCTTCAGTTCATCCACAAGGTTTGTGGCTTCCCATGAGAAGCCGCCGTCCGCATCGGGCATGCGGCCAAAGTGGCCATAGGCGGCTGTGCGGGCATAAATTGGGCGGTTGAGCTTCAAATGCGTGCGAATGCCACGTGGAGTCAGATCCATAATTTGTGGCAAGATCAATTCCACCTTGGCTTCATCCACATGGCCAGTCCCGTGAAAATCCACATACACTGCCAATGGTTTGGCCACGCCGATGGCATAGGCCAGCTGAATGGTGCAACGGTCGGACAAGCCCGCCGCGACCACATTTTTGGCCAAATAGCGCGCGGCATAAGCAGCTGAGCGATCTACTTTTGTGGGGTCTTTGCCTGAGAACGCACCGCCGCCGTGTGGAGCCGCACCGCCGTATGTATCCACAATAATTTTGCGCCCTGTGAGGCCTGCGTCACCATCTGGCCCACCGATTACGAATTTGCCGGTTGGGTTGATGTGCCATTCAGTCTCTTTGGTCACCCAACCTTGTGGCAATACTTCCATAATATAAGGCTCGGTGATGGCGCGGATGTCTTGCGATGTTTGCTTTTCATCCAAATGTTGAGTGGACAGCACAATGGAGGCAATGCTCACTGGCTTACCGTTCACATAGCGCACAGAAACTTGGCTTTTTGCATCGGGGCCAAGTGTTTTTTCTGTGCCGTTTTTGCGCACTTGCGCCAAACGGCGCAAAATTGCGTGTGAATATTGAATGGGGGCTGGCATCAGCACATCGGTTTCGTTGCAGGCATAGCCAAACATAATGCCTTGGTCGCCCGCGCCTTCATCTTTATTGCCTGCGGCATCCACGCCTTGCGCAATATCAGCCGACTGCGCATGTAAATGCACATCAACGCTGGCATGTTTCCAGTGAAAGCCTTCTTGCTCATAGCCGATGTCCTTAATGGCCATGCGGGCTTTTTCCACAATCATATCGGGTGTGATGCTATCGGGCCCGCGCACTTCGCCAGCAATGACCACGCGGTTTGTAGTGCACAGGGTTTCGCACGCCACGCGCGCTTCAGGCATAGCCGAAAGGAATAGATCAACGACCTCATCCGATATACGGTCACATACTTTATCAGGATGGCCTTCTGAAACTGATTCAGAGGTAAATAAGTAATTTTGACGCATAGGATGCTCCTTGACGTGATCATATTGAATTGCGCTCGTTCTTGCAAACGAACGCACCCAGAGTCAAGGGCAATTATGCAATGAGAATAAATTATTCATCTGCCATCGAACGCGCCATATCCAGCAAAGCGCGGCGCATGCGTGAAGAGCGAATGCGGGTGAAATACGATACCAGCATACGGCCTTCTTCGGCGCTCAGATTTGTGTCGTAAGCAAGGGCGGCACTATCACGTAGTCCACCTTCTGGCTCGATCAAATCAGATGGGAGTCCATCATAAAAAAACGAAATTGGCACAGCGAGCATATCTGCAATTTGGTGCAAACGCCCTGCACCAATACGATTGACACCTTTTTCATATTTTTGAACTTGCTGAAAAGTAACCCCTAAGGCTTCGCCCAGTTTTTCTTGGCTCATGCTCATCAGAATTCTGCGCGCACGTATGCGTGCGCCAACGTGAATATCAGTATCATTAGGTCCTTTTTTACGCGACACGGTCGACTCCTATTATCTATCTAGTTTTTTGTGTATCATATTAAAACATAAGGTGTCAAATTGTGTATATAATAAGGCAAATAATGTCAATAGATAAAATTCCTTTGGATAAGTTTTTTTATTTCACAACTTTAATCACTAAAATTATAATATAATCATAAAGATCTATCCTTTTGTATTATTTATATCTTTTGCCAATCAGTGCAATAACCAATCCTAACAACATAGCTGCATAAAAAAGCAACTCATCAAGCTGTGTATAGGGTGGCGCATCTATAGGATTTGGTATCGTGCCCTCAACAACGCCGTGTCGATTGAGTGCCAGCGAGGCAATGGTGCGGCCATATGGGTCAATAATTGCGGAAATGCCCGTGTTGGCCGCACGAATGATGGGCAAACCGTGCTCGATGGCGCGAATTTTGGTTTGATGTAAATGTTGATGCGGCCCCGTTGATGCACCAAACCAGCCATCATTGGTGATGTGGAGCAGATAATCGGGACGTTTTTGGCCAGCCAAAATTTCATCAGGAAAAATAGCTTCATAACAAATCAATGGTGTGAAGGACGGCAGTCCTGCAATTGAAAGGGGTTCGCGCTGCTTACCAACACTAAACCCACCCAATAGCCGCGTGAGTTGCTCGATGCCCAGAGACTCAAGCACATCTTGAAATGGTAGATATTCACCGAACGGCACGAGGTGAATTTTATCATACACGCTATGAATGCGGCCTTGTGGGTCGAGCGCATAGAGACTGTTGTAATATTTCACACCTGCTGCGCCGCCTTGTTCCTTGCGATGCACGCCCGTTACCAGCACACTGGTATTTTGCTGCATGGTTTTGATGTCGGCCAGTAGTTCTGGGTGGTGCTCCCATAAATAGGGATAGGCCGTTTCAGGCCACACAATAAGTGCAGGCGGGGCCGCGTTTGGCGTTGGATTGGCGAGGCTAAGCGCCATGAGGGCTTGAAATTGCAGCGCTTTATCATTGGTATTGCCGCGTTGTATGGTTTTTTGATCAATATTCGGCTGCACAATCCGCACGGTGGGGCGGATGTGTTGTGTGCTTGTTTCAGCCTCAGTGAGGGATGTATTCAGCCGCGCATATCCATATAGTGTCAAAGCGGCCACCAGTGCGATTGCGGTGCAATAGAGCACCCAATTGAAGGCTTTATAATGGCGGTCGAGCACGATGGCGGGGATAGTGGCCAGTAATAGTGCCACAAATGTATAGCCCCAAATGCCGATAAGCGATGTGCCCTGCGAGAATGTGTCGTTAAACGCGAGGCCATACCCAAGCGCATTCCATGGAAAGCCAGTGAGGATATTGCCACGCAACCATTCAAATGCAGTGAAAAATAGTGCCAATGAAATGATCCGTGTGCCGCTTGAGCTCCAAAACCAACGCGCGCAAACGGTAGCTGCACCAAAGAATATCGCTAATCCACCGCATAACCCCAGCACTGCAAATGGCATGAGAATGGCGAAATCTTGCGCCTCCACCAAAAACGCATATCCAATCCAATACAGCCCTGCCAGAAAATACCCCAGCCCAAATGCCCACCCAATTCCGAACGCTGTTTTGGTATTAGATCGTCCAATTTGGTCACTCACAGCACCATCGAGAATCCACACCAAGCCAGAAAACGCCACGATCATGGCAGGAAAAAGGTGGAATGGTGCCTGCGCCAGTGCCGCAATCGCTCCCAGCAGGCAGGCAAGCGCCAGCCGCCCCCAGCCAAAGGAGAGGATCAAATATTGAGCAATCGTATCAATACGCGATAACAACACAGGAGTCCGATCTTCGATTGGAAATGTACCACATGTTATGATGTGATTTGGGGTACGGTTTCAAGCATTGGTTTTGTGATTGGTGCCAGCGCGTTCACAGCATCACTTGAGCGGGGCAATTTAATCCGCACACGCTTGATTCGCTTTGGGTCGGCATCCAAAATTTCAAACTCTGTGCCCGCAGGGCCTGCTATTAGCTCTCCGCGCACAGGCACACGCCCCGCAAGTGTGATCAATAAACCCGCAAGTGTATCGACCTCTTCGATTGCGAGTGCCCAGTCGGGCGTGTCGATATGAAATCCGCATGCGTGCGCTACATCTTCAAGCGGGGCGCGAGCATCGGCAATGATGCCGTGCAGCGTTTTGATGATGAATTGCGCCTCAACCTCATCATGTTCATCTTCAATATCGCCCACCACAGTTTCCACCAAATCTTCAATGGAAACAATGCCTTCAGTGCCACCATATTCGTCGATTACCAGCGCCATATGGATGCGCGTGGCTTGCATTTGCCCCAAAAGTTCTAGCGCGGGCACCGAGGAGGGCACAAATAAAACAGGGCGGGTGATGCGCGCCCGCGCCAATGTGGCGCCCATATCCACATGTTGGTGGAAGGCCGCTGCGGCAATCGCGCTTTTGGTGCCCGTTTCAGCCATTGGCCGTTCAGTACTAATATGGGTCACAAAATCGCGAATATGCACCATGCCCAATGGGTCATCAAGCGTGCCGCGATACACGGGCAAGCGCGAATGGCCCGCTTCGCGATAGATTTGCAACAATTCTTGCAGTGTAATATTTTGTTCCACCGCCACAATATCGGCACGCGGCAGCATCACATCGATCACGCGGATGCGGTTGAGCCGCAGCACGTTCTTCAACAATGCGCGCTCCTCGGGTGAAAAGGCTTGCCCTTCCTCAACTTGATCCGTTTTTAGTGCATATTCAAGGTCTTGCCGTAAGCTCGTGGCGCTGGCGTGAGAAAACAAACCAATGATGCGCGATAGAAACCCCCGCGTGGGCTGTGGTGAATCCTGATTCATGTACTCAACATTGCATAAGTCTCTACCGCGCGGCAAGTGGCAGTGTGCGCAATTTCACGCTGATTTTGCAAGTAAGATGCCAAAAATCTCATCTTTCAAGGCAAGACGTTGCTTTTTCAAGCCTTCAAGATATTCATCCGATGTGGTTTCAATATTCACCTCAATGCGGTGGATTTCTTTATTAGTGGCGTGATAGGCCTCAAATAATTTGGAAAAATGCGCATTGCCAAGCTTCAATTCATGGATTTGTGCTTTATATTCAGGGAATTCGTGGGCGAGGTCATGTGGTTCAACGGTCATTGTGCGCTCCTATGCTGTATAGCACTAGCCTACACAAATGTGGGGAAGTCAAATTGACTTCAATCAAGCGCAGCACTTAAATCCGCAATCAAATCTTCCACATTTTCAATGCCAACAGAAAGGCGGATCAGCCCGTCATCGATACCGATAGAGCGCCGCACTTCGGCGGGGATCGAGGCATGGGTCATAATCGCGGGGTGCTCGATGAGGCTTTCAATGCCGCCGAGCGATTCCGCCAGCGTGAACATCTCACATTTGGCCAGCATGGCGGTGGCCGCCGCTTCGCCGCCTTTCACAATGGCTGAGATCATGCCGCCGAAGCCGTTCATTTGTTGTTTAGCCAGCGCGTGTTGCGGGTGGCTGGGCAGGCCGGGGTAAATCACCCGCTCAATTTTGGGGTGCGCTTCCAGCCATGTGGCAATGTGCAGTGCGCTGGCGCAGTGGCGCTCCATGCGCAGGCCAAGGGTTTTTACGCCGCGATGGGCAAGGAAGCTGTCGAACGGGCTGGCGATTGAACCAATGGAATTTTGTAAAAAGCCAATTTTTTCGGCTAAATCGGTGCGCGCACCCACCACTGCCACACCGCCGATCATGTCGGAATGGCCGTTGAGATATTTGGTAGCCGAATGCACCACCACATCGAACCCCAAGCTCAGCGGGCGCTGCACATAAGGCGTGGCAAAGGTGTTATCGGCCACGGTGATAATATTATGCCGTTTGGCGATGGCGACAATTGCGGCCAAATCGGCCAATTTCAGCAGCGGATTTGTGGGCGTTTCCACCCAGATCATGCGGGTTTGCGGTGTAATTGCGGCCTCGAGCAGCGACGTATCCGCCAAATCCACATAGGTGAAATTCAGCGCGTTGGAGTGCTTTTTCACCCGCTCAAACAAGCGATACGTGCCGCCATACAGGTCGTTCATCGCCACCACATGGCTGCCCGCAGGCAAGCAATCGAGCACGGTGGAGGCTGCGGCAAGGCCAGAGCTGAACGCAAACCCCGCGCTGCCGCCTTCCAAATTGGCCACCGCCGCTTCATAGGCAAAGCGGGTGGGGTTGTGGCTGCGGCCATAATCGAAGCCCTTATGCACGCCCGGCGCTTCTTGCTTGAAGGTGGAGGTGGCATAAATCGGCACGATCACAGCGCCCGTTGTTGGGTCAACGTGTTGGTCGCCGTGAATGGCGCGGGTGTGAAAGCCGAGATTTGGGGATTTTGTCATGAATTATGCCTTTTTAGTAAGCGCGGCTTTGCGCAAATGTTGCAGCAGGTCGATGGGGGTGACAAGCCCGAGGAACTGCTCGCCATCCATAATAATGGCCACCATGCCGTGCTCGAAAATGGGCAGCAAGTCTTCAATTTTCTTTTTATACTGCACGGTCACAAGGTTGCGCGCCATGGAGTGGGATACAAGGCGGTTGAAGCCCATTTTTCCCCTCTCCCCCTGCGGGAGAGGGTGCCCTGAAAGGGCGGGTGAGGGGTTTACTTTATTCTTGTTAAGAACACCCCCCTCAGTCTCACCAATGTAGGATTGGTTCGACAGCTCCCCCGCAAGGGGGGAGCGGGAAGTATGGGCAGAATTTGTCTCCATCACACTCAACAAAATATCGGTTTCGCTAATAATGCCCAGCAGCTCGTTGCCGTCCATCACCGGCATTTGCGAGACATCATACATCTTCATTTTGCGATAGGCGCCTTGCAATGTGTCGGTGGGCAGCACGGTGACAGACGTGCGCTTGGTGTGCGGGCGGGTGATGAGGTCGCGCAGATCGTTAAATTTTTTCCGCTCCACAAAGCCTTGGTCGTCGAGCCAAAACTCGTTGAACATTTTGGAGAGATATTTATTGCCACTATCGCACGCCAGTGTCACCACACGCTTTGGGGTGGTTTGTGCGCGGCAATATGCCAATGCGGCGGCAATCAGTGTGCCAGAGGATGAGCCGCACATAATGCCTTCGGCCTTGAGCACCTCACGCGCGGTGGCCACACTTTGGGCATCGGTAATGGTGTAGGCTTTGTCGAGCAGTTTCATGTCCAAAATATCGGGGATGAAATCCTCGCCGATGCCTTCCACCAGCCAGCTGCCGGGTTCAATCATCACGCCATCATTATGCAGCGGCGCGAGAATGGAGCCGAGTGGGTCTGCCAACACCATCTCTAACTTCGGGTTTTTCGATTTCAAATAGCGCCCAAGGCCAGAAAGCGTGCCGCCCGAGCCCACACCCACTACCATGGCGTCGATATCACCATCCATTTGTTCCCAAATTTCGGGGCCCGTGCTGCGCTCATGCGTGAGCGGGTTGGCAGGATTGGCAAATTGATTCACAAACCAGCCGCCACGCTCACGCGCGATGCGCTGCGCCATATCTTGATAATATTCAGGGTGACCCTTGCCCACATCCGAACGGGTGAGGATGACTTCAGCGCCGAGTGCCTTCAAATGAAAAATTTTCTCTTGGCTCATTTTATCGGGAATCACCAAAATGAGCGTATAGCCCTTTTGCCCCGCCACCAGCGCCAGCCCAAGCCCAGTATTGCCAGCGGTGGCCTCCACAATAATGCCGCCTGGCTTCAGATCACCATTTTTCTCTGCGGCTTCAATCATGCTCAGCGCAATGCGGTCTTTAATCGAGCCACCAGGGTTTTGATTTTCCAGCTTGATGAACAACTCGCAGCAGCCAATGTCCATATGGTTCACCCGCACCATGGGGGTGTTGCCAATGAGGGCGAGAATGTCAGTGCTTGCGGGCATGAATTAACCTTTATCAAAAGATGGAATGGCCGTGATACTGTGCGCACTTGCAATTTTTATCAAGGTGTTTTAACCAGCAGGGTAAATAACAATTTTTAAAATGGAGCACACAACATGAGCGCACACCTCAACGCAATTGCCCAACAAATGGTGGCATCTGGCAAAGGCATTTTGGCTGCTGATGAAAGCACTGGCACAATCGGCAAACGGTTTGAAAGCATCAACACCCAAAACACCGAGGATAACCGCCGCGCGTATCGTGAAATGCTGTTCCGCACTGAAGATGCGATGAAAAACTACATTTCAGGCGTGATTTTATATGATGAAACCCTGCGCCAAAAAGCTGCGGATGGTACTCCATTCGTGGAAATCATGAAAAAAGCAGGCTGCCTGCCCGGCATTAAAGTGGATAAAGGCGTGGTGCCATTGGTGAATTGCGCGGGTGAAACCATTACCGAGGGCCTCGATGGCCTTGGCGCCCGCTTGAAAGAATATGACGAATTGGGCGCAACCTTCGCCAAATGGCGTGGCGTGATCGAAATCGATGGCGCATTGCCCTCACGCACAGCCATCCACACCAATGCTTCAGCACTCGCGCGTTATGCGGCCTTGTGCCAAGCCAATGGCATTGTGCCGATTGTTGAGCCTGAAATTTTAATGGATGGCGCGCACGACATCAACCGCTGCATGGCCGTGACAGAAGAAGTTTTGAACGCTGTGTTTTATGAGCTGAACCTGCAGCGTGTTTCACTCGAAGGCATGATTTTGAAGCCCAACATGGTGATTGCGGGCAAAAAATGCGCCGTGCAGGCCAGCCGAGAAGAAGTGGCGGAAAAAACTGTCATCGTGCTCAAACGCACAGTGCCTTCCGCCGTGCCAGGCATTGCGTTCCTTTCTGGCGGCCAGAGTGATGAAGACGCCACCGCGCATTTGTCCCTCATGAATGCTGGCTTTGACATGCCATGGGCGCTCACCTTCTCATACGGCCGCGCTTTACAAGCCGCCGCTCTCAAAGCATGGGGCGGCAAGAATGAAAATGTGGCTGCTGGTCAGCGTGCATTTGCCCATCGCGCCAAAATGAACGGCCTCGCCGCCACTGGCACATGGCAATTGGCGCTTGAGAAGGCGGCGTAAGTTTTGAATACATCCTAATAAAAACGCCCTCGAAAGGGGGCGTTTTTTTTGTAGCGTTAAGCAATACCATTAAGCCTATCGTTAAGACCATTGTATAGATTTACATAATATTAAATAATGTTATATTTTATTATCAAAAGGAAATATCGATTATGGGCGATCTCGGTTCTATTTGTAAAATTCCACATAAATTGCCGCAATGGGCGCAATTTCATGAGTTTAATGCTGTAATCGATGTTGATGTGGATAAAGACAACAAGCCGGATTATAAAATCATCATCAAGAAAAATTCATTTACAAACCATAATACGACACTGACTGAGAATGACGTTGTGATTCAGGATCTTACTGGCAAGACTGTAAAACCAGCAGATCGTAACAAAATCAACTTAACCTTTGAAACTAATGCACATTCTATTTCAGTCAACATTCATTCTGACAGCGATGGCAAAGGCGGGAATCCCTCTGAATTTGTAAAAAAAGTGCGCATAAAAGAAGACTTTAACACGGCGCGACGCATGTTGAGCTTTGAAGAGAGAGAATTTGGAAGTGACAGTGCAAAAACGGGTGGCGGGCCAATCAAACCAGAAAGATTTCCTGGTTTTACGACTGGAAAACAAGCTTTGTTTAGAACACTACCAGCGGACGAAAAAGAAGCTTTGGCTGCCATTCACACCTATATGCAAACGCTTGTTCAAGAAAATGATTATGAAAAACTCGATTTCTTCATATTAGCAGATCACGGCGTAGAAAGTAAGTGGGCCCAGCAAAATCGCATTCAATATGAGGATAAGGATGGCCAAAAACACAGTTTGGCGGGTAGCGATGTGCTCAAAGCGATTGCACCGTATGTGAAAAATAAAATATATATGAACGTGTGTTTACTGGCCGATACAAATCTTATTAAATCAAGTGCTGTTAAATCAACAGCTAAGGAAATTACGCGTAATAACAAAGGATTAGAAATATATGTTTCAGATGGTATTATTATTACACCAGGTGTAAACGATCCTTTGCTTTTAAATCAACAAATCTGCACGTCCAAGCTTGAAGTGGTTAATGTTAGTCCTATTGGCAGCAGATATGATAAAAAGGCATATAGAGCCACAAATGGCCTGATCCGCATTAAAGATGGGGAGGAAAAAACGATTAATTACACTTATGAAAAGGAATTTATGGGCACATATGGTGTGTATGACAAAAGTTCGTTTGGCTTAGATAGCAAAAACTGAATAAAAAACCCGCCGATTGGCGGGTTTTTTTATTCAGCAAGCATTACACCCCCGCGGCTTCCACCCATTTCAGGCGGTTGCGGATGGCGTGCAGGCGGTTGAGCGCAGCGATGTAGGCCTTGGCCGAGGCCACCATGGTGTCGACATCGGCGGCTTTGCCGGTCACCATTTTGTCGCCTTCGGATAAGCGCACTGAAACTTCCGCCTGCGCGTCTGTCCCCTCTGTCACGGCGTGCACTTTATATAGCTCCAGCGTGGCGGTGTGGGGGATCAGCGCGTGGATGGCGTTGAAAATCGCGTCCACAGGGCCATTGCCAATGGATTGTTGGGTGGTGTGTTGGCCTTCAATATCGAGCGTGAGGGTGGCGGTTTGCGGCCCCATTGTGCCCGCAATCACGGTGAGCGCCACCACTTTTGTGGTGTCGGCGGCATTGGCAATTTCTTGGTCCACCAGCGCTTCAATGTCTTCATCAAACACTTCTTTTTTGCGGTCGGCCAAATCCTTAAAGCGGTTGAACGCGTCTTCAAACGCGTTTTCGCCCAAATGATAGCCCAGCTCCTCCAATTTATTCTTGAACGCATGGCGGCCCGAGTGCTTGCCCATCACCAATGATGTTTTATGCACGCCTACATCCTCGGGGCGCATAATTTCATAAGTTTGCGCGTTTTTCAGCATGCCATCCTGGTGAATGCCCGATTCATGCGCAAAGGCATTACGCCCCACAATGGCTTTATTATATTGCACAGGGAAGTTGGAGGCCGCGCTGACAAGGCGCGAGGCGCGCATCAACATGGGTGCTTGAATGCTAGTGGCAAACGGCAGCACATCACCGCGCACGCGGGTGGCCATGATCACTTCTTCCAGCGCGGCATTGCCTGCCCGCTCGCCAATGCCATTGATGGTGCATTCAATTTGGCGCGCACCTGCGGCCACACCCGCCAGCGAATTGGCCACCGCCAGCCCCAAATCATTGTGGCAATGGGTAGAAAAACGCGCTTTGTCGGCATTGGGCACGCGGTTCAGTAACATTTTGAACAGCGCCGCATATTCATCCGGCACGCAATAGCCCACCGTGTCGGGAATATTAATGGTGGTGGCCCCTGCGTTGATGGCCGCTTCCACACAGCGGCACAAAAAATCATGCTCGGTGCGGGTGGCATCTTCGGCGCTCCATTCCACATTATCTGTGTGTGAGCGGGCACGGGTAACAGATTCAATCACCTTTTGCAGCACACGCTCGGGCTCCATCTGCAGCTTATATTTCATATGCACGGGCGATGTGGAGATGAAAGTGTGGATGCGGAATTGCGTGGCGGGCTTCATGGCCTCGGCTGCGCGGTCGATGTCTTTATCAGAAGCGCGAGCAAGACCGCAGACCACAGCGTTTTTTATACGTTTGGCGATCTCATTCACAGCTTCAAAATCACCATTTGATGCGATCGGGAAGCCGGCCTCAATCACATCCACGCCCATGCTATCAAGCATTTCGGCAATGGCAATTTTTTCGTCTAATGTCATAGACGCGCCGGGTGACTGCTCACCATCACGCAGTGTGGTATCGAAAATGATAATACGGTTTTTATCTGAAGAGGTCATTGATGTGCTCATTGTTGGGCGCAGTGTAATTGAATGTTGTGCCTATGCCAAATAAAATGTGCCAAATAAAAAAGCTCCCCTGCGGGAGCTTTGACACTTGCCATAAGCACACTCCCTCAGGGGCGATTAAGCCGACGAAGGAGAAGCAACTCACGTTGGCTGCGCGCGCGCACAGGAATTGCCTTGGGCTGCGGCTGGCGCGCAGTGAAGGCCACCATGGCGGCAGCTGCACTTGCGAGAAGGATGTATGTTGCGATCATCATGGATTGATTGCACCTCATTTTTTGCAATCTGGCAAGCGTTAATTACAGTTTTCCACTTATCCATTAGGTGTATGGTGCACAAAAGATTAAGCTGCTTTTGTGCCTACGGCGACATGTTCTTGCGTTGGAGTAGCATTTTGCGCAATATATACAGGGCGCGGCGCGCCAAACAAATGGCCTTGGCCATAGCGAATGTCAAATTCGAGCACTTCAACAATGGTCGATTCTGCGTCAATATCGGTGACAATCAGCTCCACTCCATAACGGCGCAAAAGCAGTGGCACATCCGCCATCACAATATCGGACGAAATCGCTTGGTTTTCATCATGTAACAAGCAGGCGGGAATGGCCGCAAAGCGCATGCCCATGGCGCTCCAATTGTCCATATCGAGCCGAAGTGTTTTAATGGAATTCACGCAGAAGCGCAAATTCTGCTTGCGCAATGCACCCAATGTGGCGTTTTCCAGCGGGTCGAGCGTGCTGAGCGTGGAATTGGCAATGCCAACAATCAATTGATCAACAATTTTGGGGTTGGCTTCAAAAATCGAGAGTAGATCTGAAAAACTACGGCCATTGCGGAGGGTTTCGCGCTGAATATCGACAAAAAATGCAGTTTCAGGCGTGCGGCGGCGAAATTCTGGCACAATCACCGCCAGTTTTTCAAACAGCTTCACATCGGCGCGTGTAAAAGTGTCGTCGGGCAGGCCAAGGCTTGCAAATTCAGCGGTGCTGATCCGCAACCCATCAGGCATAATGACATTCAGGCTGGCGCTATGGAATTTGGCGCGGCGGTGCGGCAATGTCACCACGGGGGCAAGGCACAACTCCACCTCATCGGCGACAAGCGCGGCTAAAATTTGTGTGTTGAGCTCAAAATTAGGGCTCGATTTTTTGGTAATTGTTTTTTGTGGTGAGGCTGAAGGCTTCGGTGGCGAAATTTTTGTGATTTCGCTGGCCATCATATCTAAAATTGGGGCGGGTGTTTCAATTGGGGGCAAGTAGCTAGTGTGTGTGGTGTGCGCAAAGCTTTGCGCCACAAGCTCTTCCAGCTGGTTCAGGCGCGCTTCCAGCACAGCGCGTTTATCGGCCTCTTCATCGAGCTGATAATTGACAATGGCCTGAATTTTTTTCTGCGCCGCGCTTAATTCCTTTTCCATCACGTCAATCTGGCGCTTCAATGCCGCGCTTTGCTCCAAAGCATGCGTAATTTCGCGAGAATGATCCTTAGCGGTCACTTCGGTTTGTTTATGGGTTTTTTGCACAAACACATGGAATTGCAGCGCATAGAGCAGCACAAATACGCCAATACCGCAGGCCACAGAAAAGCCAAGCTCAAGCTGCCCGATTAAAAACAAAAATGCGCCCGCGCAGGCAGAAACAACCGCCATGGCAATAGTGGTGATCAACATTGAAATCGGTGACATAGTTCCCCATAGCTTGTACGCATTGTACGCAAATCATTTCACAACGCACACACAAGGCTTATCGCGAAAACGTAACGCGCGGGAATCCCTATAATCACCTTAAATGCAAATTATTAATGATTATCTACAGCCAATGTGAATTGCGCATAATTGTGCTTGCTGGAGGTGCCACAAATTTGTAGCCATGGGGCATGACACACAATGAAACTCTCCCCCGCGTTGATGTATGGACAGATGGCGCCTGCTTGGGCAACCCTGGCCCTGGCGGCTGGGGCGCATTGCTGATTTTTGGCCCGCAAGAGAAGGAACTCTCGGGCTCTGAGGCCGCCAGCACCAATAACCGTATGGAGTTGATGGCCGCAATCGAGGGGCTCAACGCCCTCACAAAACCGTGCCATGTGACGCTCTATACCGACTCACAATATGTGAAAAACGGCCTTACGCAGTGGATGAAGGGATGGAAGGCTAAGGGTTGGAAAACCGCCGATAATAAGCCTGTGAAAAATAAAGAGCTTTGGCTGGCGCTCGATGCCGCCTGTGCCCGCCACACCATTGAGTGGAAATGGGTGAAAGGCCACAGCGGGATTGCCCAAAATGAGCGGGTGGATGTGCTGGCACGAAATGCGGCGGAGGCAGTTGCGATTTCAGTTTGACGCTCACATTTTTGGGGTGTATGAGCACTTTATTGATCAAATTTATTGATAGGGTGATAGTGTGGCGAAAGAATTTAATGTTTCGAATATTCGCGTTGGCGCATATAACATGCAGGCTGTTGATACAGATTTTTCGGCATTTGTGCTTAATCTTATTGACCCAACCTCTGATGACGGCACAATTACCGAAGCTGATTTGGAGCTTGCAAAGCGTAATTTTCAAGTTTTGAATACAGATAGCGATACAGAAAACCTGAAAGCAGCAGAATTATATTATAAATTGTCTCGTGTTGCAGCTCAATTTGACAAACACTATAATTATTTAGCGAACGCATATGCAGATAGTATTAACGGAGATCAAAGCAAAAATTTGCATACTTTAGCTAATGATGCGAAGCGCAAGCTTACTAAAATGTTTGATAAGGTCTCTTTTGATGTAATTACTATAGAAGAAATTACCAAAAAGGGGGATGAAGCTCAGCGGCTTTATAAAAATGCTATATCAGATCTTGAACTGCAGCGACAAGAAAATAAACTGAGGGTAGATTATACATTCGCGCGGGCGCAGGCTAAAATTGCACTGACACAGGCTAAAATTGCTAAAACATTCATGGATTAATCATCGGCTATAGGGCACGCCCGCGGCGAGGGTGGCGGCGCGGAAAAGTTGCTCGGCCAGCATCACCCTCACTAGCCGATGCGGCCAGGTTTGTGCCCCAAAACGAATAGAATGTGCGCAGGTGGCGCGAAATTCAGGAGAAAATCCATCGGGCCCGCCAATGATAAACGCCAAATTGCGGGTGCCCAGCGTGCGTTGGCGCGCAATAAACGCCATAAACTCTGCGCTGCTCATATCCGCCCCGCGCGGGTCGAGCGCCACCCGCACCGCATCCTTGGCCATGGTGCCCAGCTGGATAGCTTCATCAGCTTGGCGCAATTCCACCGTTTGCGCGCGCGATTCCGCGGTATCAACGCTTTCGATCTCTGTCCACAGCCCGCTGGGGCGGCTCAGGTTGCGGGCGTGTTTGATGTAATGCATGGCCAGCGCGGCTTCTTCATCGCGTCCCATTTTGCCAATGGCCACAATGGATAGCTTCATGGGTTAGTGCGTATTTTCAGCGGATGTGGGCAACTCTTGCGGGCGGCTTTCCCCCCAAATTTTCTCAAGATTATAAAACGCGCGCACTTCTGGGCGGAAAATATGGATGATCACATCGCCTTGGTCGATCAGTACCCAATCGCCTTGCGACTCGCCTTCAGTGCGGCATTTGGCAAAACCATTCTCGCTGAGCGCTTTCAAAATATGTTCGGCAATGGCCACTACATGGCGCGCCGAGCGGCCAGAGCAGATGATCATATGATCGGCCAATGAAGATTTTCCTGCCAAATCAACCGTGAAGATTTCTTCCGCTTGGGCATCATCAATGGTTTTGACAATCACATCATAAGCAGGAATTGTGGGCGTGAAGCCTTTTTTGCGCGCTGTTTTTTTGAGCGCTGGCACTTTTGTATCAGCAGATTTTTTAGCAGAAGCGGGTGAGGGCACTTCAGACCCGTGTGCGTGTTGTAGTATTGTCATCTCCATACAAGGCAACGAACGCATCTAGCGGTCGTTTGTTTTAGTGTACACTATTTTGTGGCGGATGTTAAGAGGGGAATTGAGTAGACGTTTTGAGTGTGATAATTCAAAATTGCATGCCGATATTTGGAGGATAAAATTATGGGGAATTTTGAGCCATTAAAGGCATTTAAAAATCAGCATCAAAAAGATATTTTTCCATACAAAAATGCATTTGAAATTAAGGCAAATGCAATCAAAAACAGTAATCCAGATAAATTTGCTACAATTTTAGAGATTTTTAGTAAAATTAATTCAAATGAAATTTCTTTACAAATATTTATACACGCTGGAGAATCTGCTAAAATTAAGAATAAAGATGAATTATGTACATTTTTAATGCAAAATGGGACAGAAAAAATTTATTTCTCGTATAGTGCTGAAGATATGATAAAAGAATGTTTGATTTTTGGCACAAATACTATGAAAAGTATAGTGAAAGATTTTAAAAAACTAAAATCAATTATGAATGCAAGTAGCAACTTGCTTTCTATTATAATTTTCAGTGGCGCATTATTGGGTTTAGCAAATGGCGTGAAAAAGGATTAGGACCTACGGAGCCAATAAACGACGCAGTGCTGTCGATGAAATTGCCTGCAGCGGGCCATGGAGCAGCACCCACGCAGGCGCTTTCATAGTGGCCAGGCGCGGGGCGTGCGCTTCAGCAATGCGGTTTTTGGCGAATTTGAGTGCAGCAGGGCTATGGAGGGCTCGCAGGGAATAACTTGGCCGATCGACAATCGCTATGGGCATCAGCCGCGCCAATGTGCTCCATTCCTGCCACAAGTGAAAGTTGCATAAATTATCGGCGCCCATGATCCACACAAATTTTATATCGGGGGCATGATCGCGCAAGCTCCGCACGGTATCAATTGAATAGCGGGTGTTCCATTCATCCTCCAATGTGAGGATGTGCACGCGTGGGTGATGTAAAATTTCCTTCAATGCCTGTGCACGCTCAAGGCTTGGCGGGGCATGTAGCGGCTTGAGTGGGTTTTGTGGGCTGACCAGCACCCACACTGCATCCAGCTTCAAACGTTGCAGTGCACTCAGCGCCACATGCACATGGCCAGAATGGGGCGGATTGAAACTTCCACCATAGATTCCAATGCGTTGACCGCGTGTGTGAGGGGGCAAATGCCTGTGCATAATGGTCCAAATACTCCGCGTATTTATGATGTATTCTTTATTTGAAATCAAGCGTCTTAACGCTTTACTAAGGATAAAAAGACCAATATGGCCTACAACCCCTGCTATTAACGAAGTCTTTAGTGAATACCTCATATTTTACAGATGTTGCACGAGATTGTGCGTTAGAAATTGAATGTAAACGGAGTTAGCCATGGCTATAGATATGTCGATGCCAATTTTGGTTGTGGATGATTATCAAACGATGATACGTATTATTCGCAATTTGCTGAAACAAATTGGGTTCGAGAATGTTGATGAGGCCTCTGATGGCTCGGCAGCTTTGGGTAAAATGAAAGGGCGCAAATATGGCTTGGTGATTTCTGATTGGAACATGGAGCCAATGACAGGCTTTGAGTTGCTTAAAGAAGTGCGTTCCGACCCAACTTTGGCCAAAACCAAATTTATCATGGTGACAGCGGAATCGAAAACCGAGAACGTGATTGCCGCTAAAAAAGCAGGTGTCGACAATTACATTGTGAAGCCATTCAATGCGCAAACATTGAAGGCAAAAATTGATGCTGTATTCGCAGAAGCTGCTTAAACAATAGCACGAGTCTATTCATTCCAGCAGATCAGGTGGCCTCATGGCAAGCAAGGGATTTTCGCGCATAGCGATTACACAAAATAATATCAACAAGGTGCAGGAGCATTTGTCACGCGATGATCGTGCGGGTGCGGGCATTGAAGATGTTGTGGCATTGGCTGAAGTTTCAGCTGATTCATTGCGTTTGTTTTTCAAAGGCTTAGATCACAAAATTTGTGAAGAGCTCAGCGATGTGGTTGAATATATCACCACAATGAAAACAGAAGTTGTGGGGCTTGGTGCCCGCAAATTGCACGAGCAGCATATTCCCGAAGCGGGCAAAGAACTGGATGTTGTGGTGAAAGCCACCGCAGATGCCACTAACCGCATTATGACATTGGCTGAAGATCTGATGGCGGCCGATACAACCGACCACGACGCCTATGTGGCGCAAGTAAATGACGCCGTGATGAATATTTTTGAAGCGTGCTCGTTTCAAGATCTTACAGGCCAGCGCATCGCAAAAGTGGTGGAAACTCTCAAGCAAGTGGAAGCGCGCTTGGTGCGTTTCACCGAAGTGCTGCGGTTAGTGGATGGTGAAGGCCTCGATAGTGAAGAGTTCATGGCGAAAAAAGCGCGTCAAGAAGCCCTCATTTTGCATGGCCCACAATTTGATGATGAAGCGATGAAGCAAGATGCGATCGACGCCTTATTGCATTCCGATGAAGACCCAGAGGATGTGATCGCACGTTTATTCGCGTGAGGATTACATCACCGGCCGGCACCGATCGCCTTCATATGGGTTTGGCAGGCCAATGTGTGCCATCGCTTCAATTTCTAGCGCTTCCATCACTGCGGCTTCGGCCTCCGTTTCATGGTCATACCCCAGCAAATGTAGCAGTGAGTGAATGGCCAAATGAGTGATGTGGTGCGCAGGCGGCACGCCCATTTCTGCAGCTTCCTTATAAGCTGTGGGCAGGCAAATGGCCATATCGCCTAGGAATGGTAAGAAACTAGGGATGTCATCCTGAACGCAGTGAAGGATCTCCTGCTGATCGCGCTCAACTTCAGGGAGATCCTTCGGCGATGCCTCAGGATGACATTGATTTTGGAGCAACGCCGGAAACGACAATACATTGGTGGGGTAGGCCTTGCCACGCCATTGGCTATTGAGCTGCGTCATCGCCGCGTCATCGCATATTAAAATGGAAAGCTCGTGCGCTGTTGTGAAGCGTTGCGCAGCTGGCAGCACCGCTTGCGCGGCATTTAATCCAATCTCAAGCGCGGCCATTACCGCAGCATCATCGGCCGCTGTTTCAAATAGTATCTCGGCGCAGATCAGCCCCGCCTCAAATTCATAATCGCGTTCATCATCCATAATCTATGCACTACGCGTGTTTTCACAACGCGTAAAGATGCATGTTGACTCATGCGTGAGGAGATTTTAATGATACAAGAAATTATGGAGATAATTATGAGCGATCAATTAAATAATCTATTGAAACAAGGTTGGTATCCAGTCTTGGGCTGTATATTAAACCATTTGATGGGGGATCTGATGACTTTGAAGTTGAAACCCGTAACATAATACATCAAAATATTTATCCTAAGCCAGAATCTTTAGGCCGCATGGATTATTACACGGTAATGCCAAAAAATATCTCTAAAGATGCCACCTTGCCTGGGTTATTTTCACATAATACACGAAAAGCGTTCAAGAAGGCTGTTGCATATATACATGAAGGCGCCACAGGCACATTTACTATGTTCACCAAAGGGCATAGTCAGTTTACGATAGTGAAACGCACATGGGGCGTATTGCTTGCGGCGTCTTTGGCGTTGATAGAGGACAAAGTTTCATCAACGTTAAAACCCAGCACAAACGCCTAACCTCACCCTTCATACGCCCGAATGATTTTGCCCACAAGTGGGTGGCGCACCACGTCCGTATCGGTAAAGCGCACAATGCCAATGTCGTCATCGGGCTGAATGCGCGCCAGAATATCCGCAAGGCCAGAGGCGGCATCCTTGGGCAAATCAATTTGGGTGATGTCGCCTGTCACAATCATTTTCGAGCCCTGCCCAATGCGGGTGAGGAACATTTTCATCTGCATGGCGGTGCAGTTTTGCGCCTCATCCAATATAATGGCGGCATTGGCCAGCGTGCGGCCACGCATAAACGCCAGCGGGGCAATTTCAATTTGCCCAGTTTGAATGCCGCGTTCCACCTTATCGGCGGGCATCATGTCATATAGCGCGTCATATAATGGCCGCAAGTAAGGGTCCACTTTCTCGCGCATATCGCCCGGTAAAAAGCCAATCCGCTCGCCCGCTTCCACCGCAGGGCGGCACAACACAAGGCGTTGCACCTTGCCTTGTTCAAGCAATTGCGCGGCATAGGCTGCGGCCATATAGGTTTTTCCTGTGCCCGCTGGCCCTACGCCAAAAATCAGCGTGCTGCGCTCGAGCACACGAATATAGCGCTCCTGCGTGGCGGTACGGGCCATAATCATTTTGCGGCGGGTGCCAATTTTGGCGCGCACGGTGTGCTCTTCAACCGTGGCCGCCTCGCCTTGCGTGAACAATTCACCCTGATTTTGCACAATCCGCACAATGCCTTCAAGGTCTGCCAGCTCGAGCGTTTTGCCATCCTTGAGGCGTTTCCACGCTTCGAGCAGCACCGCGCGGGCTTTGTTGGTGCCTGCAGGCGCGCCCTTCAGCCGCACATAATTACCGCTGGCCACGGCCTCAATGCCAAGGTGCTTTTCCAGTAGGGCAAGGTGCTGGTCGAACTGGCCGAACAATTGGCCAATCAGCTTGTTATTATCAAAGGTGAGCACCAGTTCATCATAATGGGCGGTGGTGGGTGCAGCCATGAAAACTCCTTGATTATTTTAAGTGTGGGCTATGATTCGGAGTTTGGAAAGGGGGAATGTTGGTTTGCTTTTCGCTCGTCATCCTCGGGCCTGACCCGAGGATCTATTTAAGTGGATGGTCGGGTCGAGCTCGACCATGACGGTTTATAAAAGAACCACACCACCCAAACTATTGCGTTTTTGGTCCACCACACGCACGTGTTGAATGGTGCCGATTAGGGCAGGGGTTGCCACCACATGGATGGAATAGGCGTGGGGCGTGCGGCCAATAATTTGCCCCGCTTCTCGGCCAATCTTCTCGAATAACACCGCTTGCGTTGTGCCAATATGCTGCGCTAGGCCGTACGTTTGCTGCGCAGCAAGAATTTGCTGCAAGTGCAGCAATCGCGCCTGCATCACAGCTTCTGGCACTTGAGTTTTATGCTCGGCCGCGGGGGTGCCGGGGCGGGGCGAATATTTAAACGAATAGCTGGGCGCGTGGAATTTCACAGTGTCGATCACGCGCAATGTGTCTTCAAAATCTTCATCTGTCTCGCCGGGAAAGCCCACAATAAAATCGCTTGAAAACACAATATCGGGGCGTATGTCGCGCATGTGCTGCATCAGCTCGACATAATGCTGCGCGGTATGGCCACGGTTCATAGCTTTCAAAATGCGGTCACTGCCCGACTGCACAGGCAGGTGCAAATAGGGCATCAGCTGCGGCAAATCGCGGTGGGCGTGGATGAGGTCTTGCGCCATATCACGCGGGTGCGAGGTCATGTAGCGCAGGCGGCTCACCTGCGGCAACTCCGCCAATGCATATAGCAACCGCGCAAGGCTCCATGTGGTGCCAGTTGCATCCACACCGTGGTAGGCATTTACATTTTGGCCCAGCAGGGTGAGTTCCTGCACGCCGTGGTCGATGAGTTTTTGCGCTTCCGCCAAAATCGCCTCGGGCGCGCGCGAAACTTCCGCCCCGCGCGTGTAGGGCACCACGCAAAATGTGCAGAATTTATCGCACCCTTCCTGCACGGTGAGGAAGGCGCTCGGCGCTCGGTTTGGGTTGGCGCGGGTGTGCGGTAAATGCGCGAATTTTTCCTCTACAGGAAATTCGGTATCAATGGCGCGGCGGCCAGTTTTGGCTTTGGCCAGCAGCGCATCAAGCCGATGATAGCTTTGCGGCCCGACGACCAGATCCACTACGGGCGCGCGTTTGAAAATCTCTTTGCCCTCAGCTTGCGCCACGCAGCCCGCAATGCCGATCATCATTTGCTTGCCATCGGCCTCACGCTCCAGCTTCATCTCGCGCAGGCGGCCAATGTCGGAATACACCTTCTCGGCGGCTTTTTCGCGAATATGGCAGGTGTTGAGCAACACTAAATCAGCATTTTCTGGCTGTTCTGTGGCTTCATAACCTTGCGCCACCAGCAGCTCGCCCATGCGCTGCGCATCATAGGCGTTCATTTGGCAGCCAAAGCTTTTGATATGATATTTGGGGGTGGTGGATTCTTCGGTCATGGTGTGTTTCTTTTAGAATTTAAGGTGTGAAACTGAGCACTATTGTCAATAGATATAAATGATGATATCTGCAAGATATGGTATTATCACTATATACATAGTAAGAGTTTTGCAAATGTGTTCACAATATTCACTTCCACTGTCAAATAGGGATGTTATAGAAATTACACAAGGTTGTATTAATCTGATTTTGAAACAAAATTTAGCGAAATCTGCAGCTGACACAATAAAAAGTGATTTTCTTAAAGCGCTAAGTTCAGGTACAGAAAAGCAGACGGCTGAAAATGCTGTAAATTTTGTTACTCAACACTCTAATTTTAATTCATTCTATACTGCGGGTTATCGTGCTGGAACTGAAGCTGTTCAAATATATGGATATAATATTTTGCGTGCAGCTCAAGAGAAAGTTTTAGACATAAAAAATTTGGTGTTTACAGTTGGTGAAGGATCTGGTGATTTACCACCTGAGATTACAAAAAAGATACATCTAGCGTCTATGAATCGTGCAATAGCTGGCTTTAAAGCTGCGATGAATTTGAGTTCTATTGCTTTTATTGCTGTTGCAGGGCTATGGCATGTATTATCTAGGGCGTGCATTAGAAATAATGTGTCATCAAGTACAAATAATAGTGAAATTGTGTAGCCATACTGGCTTGAATGCATAAGCCTATGAAGGCTATGCTGCATCTATGGCTCGATCATTCATCGCTCAACTCCTCCGCCCCTTCCTGCGCCTGCGCGCCCTTTCGCAGGGGGACGCGCACGCAGTGAGCGCTTTGCATCATACGCGGTTTTCCGTGGGGTGGAGCGAGCATGATATTGAACTGATGCTTGCGGAGCAGAATGTGCATGGCATGGGCGTGTTTGCCTTTGGCCATTTGCTGGGGTTTTGCCTTGTGCGCACCGCGGCGGATGAAGCGGAAATTCTCACCATTGCTACGCACCAATGGCTCAAAGGCTTCGGGCTGGGGCGCATGTTATTGCACCATAGCTTTTCTGCCGCTGCTGCGCGCCGCGCCACCACCATGTTTTTAGAGGTGGAAACGGGCAACATCCCCGCATTGATGCTTTACACCCGCGCGGGGTTTGTTGAAGTGGGGCGTCGCAAAGCCTATTATCGCGGCTATGATGGCACCATGCACGATGCGCTCATTCTGCGTTGCCCATTGGAGGCATTGCCCACATATGTGCATGGCTTTGCGGGGAAAGTGTGATAAAAGGGCACCCATGATCCGCACGCTTCGCCTCTATTCCTCCCTTTTGTGCATTCTTATGCTCACGCTGGTGTGTGCGCCTGTGCAATGGTGCGCGTTGAAATTACACATGCAATGGGTATATGCGCGGCTGCCCATCTTTTATTTGCGCGGGCTTTTGTGGATTTTGGGGGTGCGGCTGAAGGTGGATGGGCAATTTACGCGGGGTGCACCTATATTGCTGGTGAGCAATCATGTGTCGTGGATTGATATTGTGGCATTGGGTGCCATTGCCCCGCTCAGCTTTATTGCCAAGTCGGAAATTGCCAGCTGGCCTGTGTTTGGCATGTTGGCCAAGCTGCAGCGCACGGTGTTTGTCGATCGCGCCCGCAAAATGGAAACCAAAAATATTGGCGCCACAATGGAAGGGCGCTTTGCGGCGGGTGAGGCATTGGTGCTGTTTGCAGAAGGCACCACGGGCACGGGCGCGCGGGTGCTGCCGTTTAAATCGGCATTGATTGGTGCGGCGTTGCTGGCGGGCGGCAAAAATGTGGCGATTCAGCCAGTCACCATCACCTACACCCATTGGCATGGCCTACCGATCGGCCAACAAGAGCGCCCATTTTTAAGTTGGTATGGCGACATGGACATGCTCTCCCACGTGGCCTATGTGCTGCAGCAAGGTGGTATTGATATGCGCATCACCATTCACCCGCCCATGCCGCAAGCGTTGGTGGAAAATCGCAAAGCATTGACACTTGAAATTGAGCGGGTGGTGAAGCAGTGTGATGTGGAATAAGGATGATTCATGCGGATTTTAATCACAAATGATGACGGCATTCATGCCGATGGCCTGAAGGTGTTGGAGCAAATTGCCCGCACGCTTTCCGATGATGTATGGGTGGTGGCGCCTGAAACGGATCAATCGGGCGTGGCCCATGCCCTCACACTCTCCGACCCCTTACGCGTGCGCAAAATTGCTGATCAGCACTATGCTGTGCGTGGCACGCCCACCGATTGCGTAATTTTGGCCATTCATAAGCTGATGCCAGAAAAGCCGGATTTGGTGCTTTCGGGCGTGAATCGTGGGGAAAATTTGGCCGATGATGTCACCTATTCAGGCACCGTGGCGGGCGCAATTGAAGGCACGGTGTTTGGCATTCCCTCCATCGCGCTTAGCCAAGCCTATGCCTATGAAAACCGCGAGGGGATTGAGTGGAACACGGCACGCACCCATGCACCCGCGCTGATGAAACAATTATTAGCACAGCCACTGCCAAAGGGCACATTGTTGAACGTGAATTTTCCGCCCATTCCTGCTGAAAATGTGAAGGGCGTGCAATTCACGCGCCAAGGCTTCCGTAGTGCTGACCAATTGCGGATTGACCAGCGTAATGATGGCCGTGGCTTCCCCTATTATTGGATTGGCTTTAAACATGCGGTGGAAGATTTTGTGGCAGGCACGGACCTGCACGCAATCGAGGCAGGGTATATTTCTGTCACACCGCTGCAGCTCGATTTGACAGATTATAAAACGCTGGCGCAATTGCAGGGGTAACCTATACATTACATTTAATTTATGCTAAGTATGTTTTGTGAGGCGTGAGCAAATATTTTTTATATTACAATTAGTGTGAAATTATGAGTTTTTCAATTTCTGAACGTGTTGATTACTATATCCATGGTGGCGGAAAACAAGTTATAAATTGTTTTCTTGATGAAAATCCAAGCGAAGACGAAATAAAAACCGCCACAAAATGTGTGGATGGGGGGACGGTTCATATAAATAGAATTATTTCAAGTTATGAAAGAAGAGAAATCAAATCTCAGTATGTAAAAAATATAGTAAAAATTAATAAAATACGATTAGAAAGATGTGAAGCTCTAAATACTGTTTTGAATGATTTTTTGAGAAATAAATCCGTTAGAATTTTAAGCGTTGCGCTATTATTAGGTGGATGCTTCGCTCAGGCTTTGCGTCAAAATATTTTGAGTGTTTACAATTCAAATGAAGAACAATAATCTTCCTGCATGATCACACACATCCCATTTTCCTCTCTCGGCCACGCCAACCATGGCTGGTTGGATGCGCGGCACCATTTCAGCTTTGCCAATTACCACAACCCAGCACGCATGGGGTTTGGCAATGTGCTGGTGATTAATGACGACACAATCGCCGCTGGGCGCGGCTTTGGCCGCCACCCGCATGATAATATGGAAATCATCACTTATGTGCGCAGCGGCGCGATTACGCACCAGGACAGCATGGGCAATGAAGGGCGCACAGCAGCGGGAGATGTGCAGGTGATGAGCGCCGGCACAGGCGTGCAGCATAGCGAATATAACCGCGAGGTTGAACCCACCACGCTCTATCAAATTTGGATTGTACCAAATGCGCGCGATGTGGCACCGCGGTGGGACGCGAAAGCCTTTCCAAAATCGCCCGTGGAATCCGCCCTCACGCTTTTGGTTTCGGGCTTGCATGAACATAAAAATGCGGGCGCTATGCACATTCATGCCGATGCCGCCATTTATGGTGGCAAGTTGAATGCGGGCACCACATTCACCCACCCCCTCACGCGCAATGGCTATGTGTTGGCCAGCGCGGGGCAATTTCGGGTGAATGATGTGGCCTTAACGGCAGGCGATGGCGCCGAAATTACGCGTGAGGCCGCCATCACACTCACTGCACTCACCGATTGCGAAGTGCTTGTGATTGATGTGGGGTGAGGCTTAAGCCTGTGCCGCCAACCCATCTGCCAAACTCTCCAACCGCTGCGCGATGGCATTTACAGTATGTGCCAGATGTTCAGGGTTGAGGGTGGGAGCAGCGGGTGCGGCCACTTTGGCTTCTAATTTGGCAATTTTGCTTTTGAGTTCTTGCAATTCGTCGCACACAATGAGTGAGGCGATCACAATGAGGCGTTGATCCCCAATTTCACCAAATGTACCTTTCAACCCTTCAATTCGCGAATCCAGCCCTGCGGCTAAGCCTTCAACATGCGCTTCTTGGCCTTCTTCGCACGCCATTCTATAACTGCGCCCTGCAATCGTCACATTAATTTGCGGCATTTTGAGCTCCTTGGTGCGACAGCACGGTTTGCACTTTGGAAATGGCGGTGTTCAGGCGCTGCTCAATGTCTTTATTCACCTGCTCCAGCGTTTGGGTGCGGGCGCTCAGGCGTTCAATTTCAGCCTGCGCGGCACGCAACGCCTCTTGAGAAGGAGCAGGGTTGCTGGTGCGGGTTTTTGCAATGGCCGATTCCACGCGGGTGGCCGCCGCATTGAGGCGCTCTAAGGCCGAAATGAGTGTATGATATTCAGACATTTGCGCGAGTTCCCTGTGACATTCACCATATCATAATTGATTCGAGAAAATAGGCTATCTCATTCATTGACTTTACCTCATGTTCCTTTTATTCAAAGGGCAGTTTTTTACAGTGAAAGTGATACCATGACACAAGATCTTCGAGTGCTTGCCAATGCGCTGCGTGCGCTTTCAATCGATATGGTGGATGCCGCCAATTCTGGTCACCCTGGTTTACCGCTGGGCATGGCCGATGTGGTCACAGTGTTGTTCAGTAAATTCTTGAAATTTGATGCGAAAACGCCCGATTGGCCAGACCGCGACCGCTTTATCCTTTCTGCGGGGCATGGCTCGGCATTGCTGTATTCGCTGCTGCATTTGTGTGGCTATGACGATGTGCAGCTGGAAGATCTGAAAAAATTCCGCCAGCTGGGCAGCAAAACCCCTGGCCATCCTGAATATGGCCACACCCAAGGCGTGGAAACCACCACCGGCCCATTGGGGCAGGGCTTAGCCACTGCGGTTGGGTTTGCAATTGCGGAGCGCGCACTGAATGCAGAATTTGGGGCCGATTTGGTGCGTCACAAAACCTATGTTGTGGTGTCTGATGGCGATTTGATGGAAGGCATTTCGCAAGAAGCCATTACCCTTGCGGGCCATTTAAAGCTCAGCAATTTGGTGGTGTTGTTCGACGATAACCAAATCACAATTGATGGCGCTACATCGTTAGCCGACTCCTCCGACACATTGATGCGTTTTAAAGCCGCGGGCTGGCATATAGATGCGTGCAATGGACATAATCTGGCCGATATTGAGCGCGCCATTGCGGTGGGTGCACGCGCCAAATCGCCAGTGCTGATCGCCTGCAAAACCACCATCGGCTATGGCTCCTCCAAAGCGGGCACATCGAGCATTCACGGCTCTCCCTTGGGCGCAACTGAAAACGCCGCTACCAAAGAAAAATTGGGCGTGCCATTGGGTGCATTCGAAATTGCTGCGGATGTGAAAGCTGATTGGGCCGCTATTGGTACACGTTGGGCCGGCAATCGCATGGCGTGGGAGGCCCGTGTGGCCGCCGCTCCTGAAGATGTGCAAGCTGAATTTAAGCGCCGCATTGTGGGCGATTTGTTCGAAGGCTTCGGCGCTGCCGTGCAAAAAGCCAAAAAGGATGCCGCCGCCGCTGCGCAATGTGTGGCGACGCGTAAAGCCTCTGAAATTGCGCTCGAAACCCTTACACTGGCAGCCCCTGAATTATTGGGTGGTTCGGCCGATTTAACAGGTTCGAACAACACAAAAACCAAGGCGCAAACGCAATTCACTAAGGACGATCACAGCGGGCGCTATATGCATTATGGCATTCGCGAACATGCCATGGCTGCCGCGATGAACGGCATTGCGCTGCATGGCGGGTTTATCCCTTACGGCGGCACATTCATGGTGTTCTCCGACTATTGCCGCCCCGCCATTCGGCTTTCGGCACTCATGGGCATTCGCGTGAATTATGTGATGACGCACGATAGCATTGGCGTGGGCGAAGATGGCCCAACCCATCAGCCTGTGGAGCATTTGGCGTGTTTGCGTGCCATTCCAAACCTCAATGTGTTCCGCCCTGCCGATGTGGTGGAAACGATTGAGGCGTGGGAATGTGGCTTGAACTCAACCCGCACGCCTTCATTATATGCCCTCACGCGCCAAAATTTGCCTGCTATTCGCACAGAGCATGTGGTAGAAAATTTGGTGGCCAAAGGCGCATACACCATCGGCTGCGCGAAAAAAACCACGGCCGTGATTTTCGCCAGCGGTTCGGAAGTGAGCTTGGCGCTTGGTGTGGCTGAAATTTTGGCCAGTAAAAAAATCATGGCGCGCGTTGTTTCGGTGCCATGTATGGATTTGTTCTATCAGCAAGATGCCGCCTATAAAGCGGAAATCATTGGCCAAGAACCGCTGAAAATTGCCATTGAAGCGGGCTTGCGTTTAGGTTGGGATGCCATAATTGGCAGCAATGGCCTGTTCTTCGGCATGGAAGGCTATGGCGCCAGCGGCCCGATTGACGCTGTATATGCGCATTTTGGTTTGACCAAAGACGCAATTGCGGAGAAAATCAGTAAACATATGGCATAATTTGCCCTGCAGTCATCCTCCGGCTCTTGACCGCCGTAGCTTTAGCGTAGGGGGTTGACCCGAGAATCCACTTCTGTATGATTTTTGTTTCAAGTAGATCCTCGGCTTCAGGCCGAAGATGATGGAGATATAATGTCACTGATTCAAGAAATGAATGCACTTGGTGCGGCGGCAAAGGCTGCGGCGAGCGTTATGGCGCAGGCCAGCACACAGCAGAAAAATGCAGCATTGGCGGCAATCGCTACCGCTTTGCGTGCTACGACACCTGAAATTTTAGCTGCCAATGCGCAAGATTTAGCCGCTGCGCGTGCCAATGGCCGGCCAGATGCGTTTATTGATCGGTTGGCGCTGACCGAAAAACGAATAGACGACATCGCTGCCTCGCTTGATATTATTATTAATTTGCCAGACCCTGTGGGCGAAGTGATCGCCGACTGGCAGCGCCCTAACGGCTTGCATATGCAGCGCGTGCGCACGCCTTTGGGGGTGATTGGCGTGATTTTTGAAAGCCGCCCAAATGTCACCGTAGATGCAGCGGCCTTGTGCCTGAAATCTGGCAATGCAGTGATTTTGCGCGGCGGTTCAGAAAGCATCCACTCGGCGCTGGCGCTCCATGCCGCGTGTGTGGCGGGGTTGAAGTCAGCTGGCCTGCCAGAAGCCGCCATTTCCTATGTGCGCAGCACCAATCGCGATGCGGTGGGGCTTATGTTGCAAGGGCTGAATAACACGATCGATGTGATTGTGCCGCGTGGTGGCAAGCCGCTGGTGGCGCGGGTGCAGGACGAGGCGCGTGTGCCTGTTTTCGCGCATCTAGAGGGCATTTGCCATGTGTATGTGCATGAGAATGCCGATTTAACCATGGCGCTGGATGTGATCAAAAATGCAAAGCTGCGCCGCACGGGCGTGTGTGGCTCGGCCGAAACGGTGCTGGTGGATGCCGCCTGTGCCACCACCCATTTGCAGCCCATTGTGCAGATGTTGCTGGGTGCTGGCTGCGCAGTGCGCGGCGACGCGGCAACGCAAATGGCAGATCCACGCGTAACTCCAGCAACGGAAGAGGACTGGCGCACGGAATATCTCGATGCCATCATTTCCATCCGCGTGGTGGAAGGGCTGCAAGCGGCCATCCACCACATTGAAACCTATGGCTCGCATCACACAGATTCGATCATCGCAGAGGATGCTGCCGCAGCGGAAGCATTCCTTAATGGTGTTGATAGCGCAATTGTGCTGCACAATGCCTCCACCCAATTTGCCGATGGTGGTGAATTTGGCTTTGGCGCAGAAATTGGCATTGCCACGGGCAAATTCCACGCGCGCGGGCCTGTGGGGTTGGAGCAGCTCACCACGTTTAAATACAAAGTGCGCGGTAGTGGGCAAGTGCGGCCATAATTGAAATGGATACACCACCATCCCTTCGTTACATCACGCGCTTAGTGCTTCAGAATTTTCGCTCGCATGTGGCATTAAGCTGGCAGCTTGATGGCCGCCCCGTGGTGATTACGGGGGCAAATGGCGCCGGCAAAACCAATATTTTAGAGGCGATTTCGCTGTTCACCCCAGGGCGTGGCTTGCGGCGCGCCAATGGGAGCGCATTGCCGTATCGTGGTAAAATTATCCCCAATGCGCCAGCATTGGGAACAAGCGCTAGCGCAGCGCGCAGCGTGGGGGAGTTTGAGGGGGAACACCCTCAATCAAACAACACGAAGGGCGATGGCTTATGGGTGGCCTCGCTGCATGTGGAGGGAAGTTTTGCACCTGTGCAATTGGGCACAGGGCTGCAGCGCAGTGCTACGGGACAAAAGCAGCGCGTGGTGCATATTGATGGCACGGAGGAGGCTTCAATTGCGGCATGCGGCCAGCATATTAGCATTTTGTGGCTCACACCTGATATGGATAGGCTGCTGCGGGATACGCCTTCGGAGCGCCGCAAATTTCTCGATCGGTTGGCGCTCAACCTGCACCCGAACCACGCCGCCAATGTACTAAAATATGAAAAACTGCTGCAATCGCGCATGAGGCTGCTCACCCAAACTCGCTATGATGCCACATGGCTGAGCGCAATCGAGCAGGAATTGGCTGAATATGCCGTGTTAGTGTCCACCACGCGGTTGCACATCATCGACCTGCTACGCGCGCATTTGGCGCAAACGCGTGATGAGCACGCACCACTACCATGGGCAGATGTGTGGCTGGAGGGTGCCTATGAAAAGCAATTGGCGACGCTAGAACCGCACGACTTTGTGCCCCACACGCAGGCTATGTTTGCCTATAATCGTGCGCGGGATGCGCAGCAGGGCCGCACGCTGATGGGGCCGCATGTGGCGGATGTGTGCGTGCTGCATGGCGCGAAAAATTGCCTCGCGGTGGACGCTTCAACTGGCGAACAAAAGGCCTTATTATTGCGGCTGATCCTTGCCCATGCGCATATTTTGGCACAGCAGCAGGGCTTCAATCCCATCATTTTGCTCGATGAAGTGTGCGCCCATCTCGACCCCGCCCGCCGTGGCGCGGTGCTGGCCGCCTTGCAACAATTGGGTGTGCAGGCGTGGCTGACAGGCACCGATGTAGACGCCTACCGCGCATGGGGCAGCGTGGCGCAGTTCGTGGAAATTTGATCTTCCTTCTCCCTTGACGGGAGAAGGTGCTGCGCAGCAGCGGATGAGGGTGAAAATCTTAAAGAGTCCCCCTCACCCGCCCTATCGGGCACCCTCTCCCGCAGGGGGAGAGGGGAAAGAATCTAATGCCATCAACCCATTGTAATACATAATAAAAAAATCATTTTTCCACAGGTCTGAATGATTTGCTAAACTATACAAAATGCGCTAGAAATTATGAATCAATTTTGACTGCTCACACAGGTGATTCATGCCCACAACTTCTGCCGCAAATGCGTTGCCAATCGACCCAACATTGAACGAATTGGGAGTTGTAACCGTGACAGAAAATTACGATGCATCCTCCATCAAAGTGCTGCGCGGGCTGGATGCGGTGCGCAAACGCCCGGGCATGTATATTGGCGATACCGATGATGGATCCGGCCTGCACCATATGGTGTATGAAGTGGTCGATAACGCGATTGATGAAGCGCTCGCTGGCCACGCTACCCATGTGTATGTGGCATTGAACCCAGATGGGTCGGTGACTGTACGCGACAATGGCCGTGGCATTCCCACCGATATTCACGATGAAGAAGGTGTGTCCGCCGCTGAGGTGATTATGACCCAGCTGCATGCGGGCGGTAAATTCGAGCAAAACGCCTATAAGGTTTCGGGTGGGTTGCACGGCGTGGGCGTTTCGGTGGTGAATGCGCTTTCGAGCACGCTGAAATTGCGGATTTGGCGCAATGGCAAAGAGCATGCCATGGAATTTGCCCATGGTGTAGCCATTGCCCCGCTAGAAATTGTGAACGAAGCCTCGGAGACACAAAAAGGCACCGAAGTGACCTTCATGCCGAGTGTTGAAACCTTCACCATGATCGAATTTAAGTTCGAAACGCTGGAAAAACGCTTGCGTGAGCTGGCGTTTTTGAACTCTGGCGTGCGCATTGTGCTTGAGGATAAACGCATTGAGCCGCTGCGTCATGAGGAATTGATGTATGAAGGCGGCGTGGCGGCCTTTGTGAAATATCTGGATCGTTCCAAGCAATCGCTGATTTCGGAACCCATTTATGTGAAGGGCGAGCGCGATGGCATTACGCTGGAAGCCGCTTTGTGGTGGACCACAAGCTATCATGAAACCATGCATTGCTTCACCAACAACATTCCACAAAAGGATGGCGGCACACATTTGGCGGGCTTTCGTGGCGCGCTCACACGCTCTGTCAACCAATATGGCGAAAGCTCTGGCATCACCAAGCGCGAGAAAATCACCCTTGCGCCCGATGATTTCCGCGATGGCATGTCGTGCGTGCTGTCGGTCAAAGTGCCAGATCCTAAATTTTCATCGCAAACCAAGGAAAAATTAGTGTCTTCCGAGGTACGCAATGTGGTGGAAAGCTTGATGAATGAGCATTTGGGCATTTGGTTTGAGGAGCACCCCGCCGATGCCAAGCTGATTATGGCCAAGGTGGTGGAAAACGCCATTTCACGTGAGGCCGCCCGCAAGGCGCGGGAGCTCTCCCGCCGCAAAACCGCGCTGGATATTGCTTCATTGCCCGGTAAATTGGCGGATTGCCAAGAAAAAGACCCTGCAAAATCGGAGCTATTTCTGGTGGAAGGGGACTCCGCCGGCGGCTCCGCCAAGCAAGCCCGCGATCGCGCCACGCAAGCGGTGCTGCCATTACGCGGTAAAATTTTGAACGTGGAGCGCGCGCGGTTCGACAGGATGCTCGGCAGCCAAGAAATTGGCACACTCATCACCGCGCTAGGCACGGGCATTGGCCGCGATGATTTCAAAGTGGAAAAAGCCCGCTATCACAAAATCATCATCATGACCGATGCTGACGTGGACGGCGCGCATATTCGCACGCTGCTGCTCACCTTCTTCTATCGCCAAATGCCCGAATTGATCGAAAAGGGCTACCTCTACATCGCGCAACCGCCGCTATATAAGGTAAAAAAGGGCTCATCGGAGCGCTATTTGAAGGACGGTGTGGAGCTGGAAAACTTCCTGCTGGAAAACGGGCTAGAGGATGCTCGCCTTACCTTGGCTTCTGGCGAGGAGCTCATGGGTGGAGATCTGCTGGCGCTGGCGCAAGCCGCGCGCACGCTCAATGTCGCGCTTGATGCGCTGGGCGCGCGCTATGCCCCTAAAATTGTGGAGCAAGCCGCCCTGTTGCAGCTGATTAAGCCTGAAACCTTCGCGGGTGACGATGCCGCAACCGCAGGCGCGCAAGCGATTGCTGAACGTCTTAACGCGTTGGAAGATGTCTACGCACGCGGCTGGAGTGGCGTGGGCACGTCTGCTGGGCTCACACTCACCCGCACCTTGCGCGGAGTGGCCGAGCATCACCAAATCGATGCAGGGCTGATGGCGCTCAACGACGCCCGCAAAGCTATGACAGCGGCCAAAGCCTTCAGCGGCATGTTCGACACACCCGCCACATTGCGCCGCCGCGACAATGCCTTTAACGTCACCAGCCCATCACATTTTTACAACACATTGCAAGAATTTGGCCGCAAGGGCCTCACGCTGCAACGCTATAAAGGCCTTGGCGAAATGAACCCCGAGCAATTGTGGGAAACCACGCTGGATATCAACGCCCGCTCGCTGCTGCAAGTGAATGTGAAGGATGTGGACGACGCCAACACCATTTTCGAAACCCTCATGGGCGATGTGGTGGAGCCCCGCCGCGACTTTATCCAAACCAACGCGCTCAGCGTGGTGAATTTGGATATTTAACCCCACTCACTCCCCATTTGCCCCCGTGCGCCAAATAATGGCGATGAAGATGGCCTTGGCGCGCGGCAATAGCCAGAATACCATGCCAATTGCGAAGCTTTGCCACACTAGAATATTGACCCACATGGGCCAATTGGTGCTGGGGGCAATAAACATCAATGTGAAGGCCAGCACATGCCCCATTACGATGATCGTCAGCCAAGCGGGGGCGTCATCGGCGCGAATATGGCCAAAGGCCTCGCCGCAATTGGCGCAGGTGTCCACTTGCTTCAAATAGGTGCGAAATAGCGGCGCTTGCCCACATTTGGGGCAGCGTTTGCTCAACGCTGCACGCAGTATTGGCCACAAAGGGCTGGCTTCGTCAGGCATTGTGTATCCTGATCTGCGGTTACACCCGCATTGGCATGAGCACGTAGAGGCAGTGTTTGTCTTTGGTGTCTTCAATCAGCGCAGGGCTGCTGGCGTCGGCCAGGCGGAAGTGGATGGATTCGCCTTCAACCTTATTGGCCACATCGAGCAAATATTTGGAATTGAACCCAATTTCAATTTCCTCGCCTTCAAAACTCACTTCCACTTCCTCGGTTGCGGTGCCCGTATCAGGGTTGATACAGGTGAGGAGCAACCGTTCAGCCGAGGCCGCAAATTTAATGGCGCGGCCGCGTTCAGAGGACAAAGTGGCGACACGATCAACCGCGCGTTTGAAAATCTCACAATCGACATCTAAATGGCGGGTGTTGTTGAAGGGGATCACGCGGGCATAATCAGGGAATGTGCCGTCGATCAATTTTGATGTGAGCACAACATGGGCAAAAGTGAAGCGAATTTTGGTGGTGGACAATGCAATTTGCAGCTCACCATCCGCCTCGCCCAGCAGCTTGTTCAGCTCGCCCACGGTTTTGCGCGGCACAATTACACCTGGCATGCCAGTGCTACCTTCAGGCGCGGGCATATCGGCCTTGGCCAAGCGGTGGCCATCGGTGGCCACAGCGCGCAACACATCGCCGCCAGTTTCAGGCGTGGCAGTGTGCAAATAAATGCCGTTGAGATAATAGCGGGTTTCTTCCGTTGAAATGGCAAACTCAGTTTTTTCAATCAACCGGCGCAGCTCAGTGGTTTTCAGGCTGAAATTATGCGAAAATTCGCCTTGCGAGAGTGTCGGGAAATCATCGCTGTTGAGCGTTTGCAGCACAAAGCGCGAGCGGCCCGATTGCACAATAATATTGGCGCTATCATCCCCTGATGTGAGGGAAACCGTTGAACCATCTGGCAATTTTCGCACAATGTCATGCAGCAAATGCGCGGCCACGGTGGTGGTGCCGGCCTCCGCTACTTCGGCCACAATCGATTCATCAATCTCTAAATCCAAATCGGTAGCGCGTAGCATCAATTGGCCAGCTTCGGCCTTCAAGCACACATTCGACAATATGGGGATGGTGTTGCGTTTTTCCACCACGCGCGCAGTGTGCGAAAGTGCACGGATCAGCAAATTACGTTCAAGCGTTAAGCGCATCGAGGCCTCTATATAATAATGAGTGGTGCATATGCGATTCCACCCATAAACAAACGGGGCGTACAAATTGGCTTTATTTTGCGCAGATATCAAGCGGTGATTCGTGCTATGGCGCAGAAAAATGCACCTGAGCTATGCAGGATTTAAAATTGACGCAGGTCAATGTGCGTCATATGTTGAAGCGGTTAGGCTTTGAAATTAAATAGGAGATTTGTTATGATGGGATTTGAATGGATTGGTAACGATAAGTTGCAACAGCCACGCACTGTTTTATTGATAAATGAGGCGATTGATAATTGGAAACAGTCTGGTAATTTTGATATGAATTCTATTGTGAACACATTCACAAAAGAGCTTGTAAAAACACCAAATGACAAAATTTTGAATACATTGGTTGGTGTGTCCGCCGCCGATGTGAATGACTTTCGAAAAAAATATGGAATTGAAGGCCGAAATTGGCGCATAACGCCCATTCAAACATCGCAAGCAACTTTGTTTGACATCGCGCATTTGGCAGATGACTACCGAATTGAACCAAAAATATTATTTAATAAAGCCGACCAATTGAATTCAGTGCTCGCAGATATTGAGTTGCATATTGGTGCAAAACTTGAAAAATTTGTGCCGATATATTCAGAGAAGTCTAATCTTGTGCATCAAGTACAAAGTTTTATGTCAAAAACACAAAGCGCCATAAAAATTGGGTCATTTCAAAATGATGTGTTAAGCTATGTATCGGCGCATTTACACAATGCCAATGTGCTATATGCACAGTGCGAGGTTGTTCAACCGCATGTGATGCAGCTGGCCCAATATCTAGCAATGGCTGCCAAGCGCGTGCGCGGCACACTTGTGGCACCATTGGTGGCCTTTAGTGCTATTGCCGCAGGTTGGGCTGCGCTAAAAGTTGGGCATAATAAAAATGCATCCATTGATGCATAAGTGGCGAATATGCCATAGCATGTAGCATGCCCCTATTGCGTACTCAAAAAATTGTCATTGCCACCCATAATGTGGGCAAATTGCGCGAAATTCAGCAACTCATCGCGCCATATGGCATTGAGGCGATCAGCGCGGGTGCGCTTGGCTTGCCAGAGCCAGAGGAAACCGGTCTCACATTCGCTGAAAATGCCATTTTGAAAGCTAAAGCCGCAGCGCTTGCCGCCAATATGCCCGCATTGGCGGATGATTCTGGCCTTGCCGTGGCGGCGCTCGATGGTGCGCCAGGCATTTATTCCGCGCGCTGGGCGGGAGACAGTAAAGATTTTACGGCGGCAATGGCGCTGGTGGAACAAAAACTGCAAGCAAAAGGCGCAATTACGACACAGCAGCGCGCCGCCGCCTTTATATGTGTGCTGGCGATGGCATGGCCTGATGGGCGAGTTGAGATTTTTGAAGGCCGCGTGGATGGCCAGATTGTGCACCCGCCGCGCGGCTTGGCAGGTTTTGGCTACGACCCACAATTTTTACCAGATGGCTTCACCAAAACCTTTGGGCAAATGAGTGCCGATGAAAAACATGGCCGCACCGCTACCAACCCGCAAGGGCTTTCGCACCGCTCGCGTGCATTTTACAAATTTGAGGCGATGCTGCGCGGGTGAGTGGTTATAAAATGCCTCTCCCCTTGCGGGAGAGGGTGGCGCGTAGCGCCGGGTGAAGGGTTTTCTTTCTTATAAGTAAGAATACCCCCCTCAGTCTCGCCAATACAAAATTTGCTCGACAGCTCCCCCGCAAGGGGGGAGCAAAAGAAACATCATCTGCCTAAAAATTAGGCACGCACACCCACATGTTCAAAATTTATGCGATATGGCACTGCCTCGCCTCGCCAAACCGTCATCATCTGCCTATTTTTTGCACTGCAACAGGCGGAATCTCAATTGGCACGACTCTTGAATAGACATCTTAGTAATTTGTTTACCATGCGGTGCCGACGCATTTTAAGTCGATATTGGGCGGAGAACAATTCAGGCCGTGGGCCGGCCAAAATATCATCAACGATGTTTTGGAAATTCACAAAAGGAGCGTAAACATGAATAGGATTCTGACTGTATTGGGGGCTGGTGCCATAGGAGCGTTGATCGCGTCCTCTGCGCATGCTGCACCCGTGGTGAACAAAGGCGATGTGGCGTGGGTTCTCACCTCTGCCGCACTTGTTGTGATGATGGCCGTACCTGGCTTGGCCTTATTTTATGGTGGCCTTGTCCGCAGCAAAAACATGCTTTCAGTCCTCAGCCAAGTGTTTGCTTGTGTTGTGCTGGCCGCAATTATGTGGGTGCTGTTCGGTTACTCAATGGCCTTTACGGGCGGCTCTGGCGAAACTGCACCATATTTTGGTGGCTTTGCCAAAGCGATGCTCAAAGGTGTCACAGCGGAATCCCTCACTGCAACCTTCAGCATTGGCGCTGCCTTGCCTGAATATGCGTTCATTGTCTTCCAAATGGCGTTTGCTTGCATCACCCCTGCATTGATTGTGGGTGCGTTTGCAGAACGTGTGAAATTCTCTGCTGTGATGTTGTTCATGGCAGGCTGGTTGACATTCGCCTATTTCCCAATTGCCCACATGGTTTGGTATTGGGCTGGCCCAGACGCCATCTCTGATGCAGCAAAAGCTTTGGCTGCAGCAACTGCTGGCGGTAAAGAAGATGCAATTAAAGCCGCAACCGACGCATTGGCCGCTGTTCAAGCCGACGCTGGCTACCTGTTTGGAATGGGCGCACTCGACTTCGCAGGTGGCACAGTGGTGCACATCAACTCTGGTATTGCAGGGCTTGTAGGCGCGCTGATTGTTGGAAAACGCGTTGGCTTCGGCAAAGAATCCTTCATGCCACACTCCCTCACCATGTCGATGATTGGTGCGGCCTTGGTATGGGTGGGTTGGATTGGCTTTAACGCTGGTTCTGCTCTTGAAGCAAACGGTGTTGCTGCTCTTGCATTCATGAACACCTGTGCAGCTGCTGCTGGCGCCGCCTTCGTGTGGATGCTCATCGAGTGGACATTGCATGGCAAACCAAGCCTGTTGGGCATGATTACAGGCGCTGTTGCAGGGCTTGTGGCCATTACTCCAGCCGCTGGTTTGGGTGCACCAGGCACATCACTGCTGCTTGGTGGTGCGGCTTCATTGGTGAGCTTCTACTTCTGCTCCACCGTCAAACAAAAATTGGGCTATGATGATAGCTTGGATGTGTTCGGCGTACACGGCGTTGCGGGGATTATTGGAGCGATTGCAACAGGCATTGTTGCTGACCCAGCACTTGGCGGCGCAGGCATCTTCGACTACACCGCAAATGGTGGTGCAGGCGCAGCCGCAGCAACTTACGACGCAATGGCACAAGTGATCATTCAAACCAAAGCTGTGGGGATTACCATCCTCTGGTCAGGAATTGTGTCCGCTGTGTTGTTCATAATTCTTAAATATACAATCGGCATCCGCGTGACTACTGATCAGGAACGCGAAGGACTCGATTTGGCCTCGCACGGAGAAAGAGCCTACAACATGTAATGCCACGGGGGTGGTGGTTCACGGCACTGCCCATCACCCTCACCATTATATGATGGACCTTTTTCGACGAGCAACCCCCGCTACAGCAATGTGGTGGGGGTTTGTATATTGACATAGTATAGATGATGTGTATCAATTCTATTGAAGAATTATGAGGATTTTTTAGATGGCGACACAATTACTTGTCAAATATTATATTAATGCTGTTGAAGATAGCTGGGCGCATTATAAAAATTATGATGCATTTAAACAAACAGTACAGACACTTGAAAATGGATGTAAGAGCCTATTGCAAGATCCATCAAATAAGGAATGGCTTAGACAGCAGCTTGTCGTTTATGAGCCAAATTATAGTAAAGCGCATATGAAGTGTGCATGTTATTTTCAGGTGATTTTGCATAAGATGAACACTGGTACGTTACTCACAAGTGCCATCACAGTAGGCGTTGCGCTTGGAGCGTATTTTGCTCATACAAAAAACGCGGCTAAAACAGAGTGGGCGTAATCAGCCAATTTCTCGGATGAGCCCCTCTTGCGTGGCGGAGGCCACCAGCGTGCCATCACGCGTGTAAATCAACCCACGGGTAAACCCGCGCGCGCCGCAGGCCGAAGGGCTGTCTTGCACATACAGCAGCCATTCATCCATGCGAAACGGACGATGAAACCATAGGGCATGGTCGAGGCTGGCGGCCTGAATGCTCGGCTCAAAAATGCTGCGGTTGTGCGGCACCATGGCCGTGTCAAGCAATGTCATATCGGATGCATAGGCCAGCGCGCATTGGTGCAAAATGGGGTCATTAGGCATCGCACCCGTGGTTTTAATCCATATGCATGAGGTCATATCATCGCGCACAAAGGGCTGCGGTGCGAGCTGATCCACCGGGCGCATTTCAATGGCGCGTTCATGACTCCAATAATCGCGCACGGCTTGCGGCACACTGGCAATAAAGCGCTCGGTAAATTGCGCTTCAGATGGCAAATCCTCTGGCATCGGAACGATTGGCATGGGCATGAAATGATCCACCCCGCCCTCGGCATTATGGAATGACGCCGTGAGGGCAAAAATATTCTGCCCGTGCTGAATACCGCGCACAAAGCGAGTGGAGAAGCTTTTGCCATCGCGCAGGCGATCTACCTCATAAATAATGGGAGCCTTTGAATCGCCAGGGCGCATGAAATAGCCATGCAGCGAATGCGCCAGCCGCCCCTCGACTGTACGACACGCCGCCACCAAAGCTTGGCCGATCACCTGCCCGCCATACACGCGTTGCCATGTGGTGTTGGGGCTGCGGCCGCGAAACAGATTATGCTCCAGCTGTTCTAAATCCAGCGTATCAATCAGTGCTGCAACGCCTTTTGCCATATTCTACTGCTTCCAAGCGCTAAATACCTGCTTAAACATGCGCTCTCCCGTTGTGCCTTTGTCAAACACCAACACTGCGCGCAGGCGCGATTCATACAGCAGGGGGACTTCTAGCCAACTGCGCTCTTTCATGGTGAGAATATTGCGGTCTCTATCGGCGGCCACATTCGAAAGCGCGATAAGGAAATAGCTGCTGGTGATCCGTGCTGAAGCGCCCATAAGCGGTACACCACGCGCTTGCTCAGCGGGTTTCATTAATACACCTGGAATGGAGGAAATGCCTTTTTGCACAAAATCCGGCGCCAATTCAAATGCCAATTCAATTGTATGGCTGGCGGGGATCGACAGGTCAAAATTGCGTTTCAATGCCATCGTCATTTTCATTTTGCGCGCTGGAATATCGACAATGCCTTTTAAAAACTTCTCAGGCTTGCCATCTGTGCCATTTTCAGTTTCCACACTCCACAAAATTTGCCCTTTAAAAGCCTCGCCTTTTTGCGGCACATTGGGGTTTTCTTCATATAAAATGGCCGCTTGCGCAACATTAACAGACACATCTGAATCAATAGGCGCTTTTTGCGCGGCAATATCGGCTTCGGTTTCGGGCGAGAGGCGCTGGGTGTGTTTGGTGGTGGGCATTGCGCTTTTATCGCCCGCACCAATCACCATGCGCGGCACCGATGAGAAAATACGCCCCACCATATCGGCGGAAACCACCATACCGCCAGCACCCAAAACACCTAATAATAGCAATATACTCACCATCGCCACACGGCGCTGGGAGAGATTCAAATGCCCGCGCCCAAAACGTGGCGGCTTAAGGGTAGGGTCAAGTTCAAGAGGTGAATATGGTTCAATTTTTGCCAGTTTAGGGCGTGTGAGCAGCGCATTGATCCGCCCAAATTTCGCGTTGAGCCGTGCCGTAGTGCGTGCCAAAAGAGAAGGCTGCTGCGGCACTGCCGAATATTCCTGCGGAATTGTGTCGGCTTCCATCTCATCAATCGGAGCATGAATGCGGATGGGCTGCTGCGAAATTGATGGGGATACGCTGGCGTTGCCACGTTTGAGCTGACCACCAATTTGGGATGGTTTTTCAAGCTCAATGCGTGGCTCTGGCACATCGACAGCAGAAAGCTGGGCCTCTTCTTGGCCTGTTTCATCTACTATTTTTGATTGTGGAGTATCTTCAACCCGCGCCGCCTCAACAGTCGCGTCTACAAGTGGCGCGGCAGGGGCTTCAATTTCAACGAGCGTTGGCGCTGCTTTTTTTGGTGCGGGCGGCTCAATTGGTTTTGGCGTTGGGGCGGGTGTTTCTGCCGCTGCGGGCTTTTCACGCCGCAGAATATCGCCCATCGCCAGCTGGCTTTCTACCTTACGAATGGCATGTTCTAGCGCCAAGCGCTGCCGCGCAATTTCTGTTTGCTGCAGCGGCGGGGTCATGTTTTTGAGTTGATTCACAAGCGATGTGCGCGCACGGTCATATAACGCGCGGCGAAATTCCGACGTGTTATTGGGCAACCCCATAATTGCCCGTGAAAGAACCTGCTCGAAATCTGCCATGTGTGTGCGAACTCATATTCTATAACTAGCTATGAATTTGCCATGGGGGGATGTCAAGTGCTGCCTGTGGATGAGTTTTAATCCGCAAATGGATCTTGCACGAGAATCGTATCATCACGCTCGGGGCTGGTGGAGAGTACATGGATGGGCGCGCCCACCAATTCCTCGATGCGACGTACATATTTAATCGCCTGCGCGGGCAGGTCACCCCAGCTGCGGGCACCATAGGTGGTGGATTTCCAGCCTTCAAACACCTCATAAATCGGCTTCACACGTGCTTGCGCGCTGCTCGATGCGGGGAAGTGGTCGAGGGTTTGGCCATCCAATTCATAGCCCGTGCAAATTTTAATTTCGTCAAACGCATCTAAAATATCCAGCTTGGTCAGCACCAGCGCATTAATGCCGCCTGTCATGATGGTTTGGCGCACCAATACCGCATCGAACCAGCCACAGCGGCGTTTGCGGCCTGTGACCGTGCCAAATTCGCGGCCGCGTTCGCCGATCAATTCCCCCGTTGCATCAAATAATTCAGTGGGGAACGGCCCTTCGCCCACGCGTGTGGTGTAAGCCTTTGCAATGCCCAAAACGCAGCCCAAAGCACCCGGCGCGAAGCCCGAGCCTGTGGCCGCTTGCGCGCCAACAGTGTTGGACGAGGTCACATAGGGATAGGTGCCATGGTCGACATCGAGCAATGCACCTTGCGCGCCTTCAAACAAAATGCGTTTGCGATTTTTGCGGGCATCGGCCAATAATTTCCACACTTGGTCGATATAGGGAGTGATCACAGGCGCAATGCTCAGCAATTCCTCACGAATTGTGCTCACTGAAATTTCAGGTTGGCCAAGGCCACGGCGCAGCGGGTTGTGGTGCGACAGCAACCGCTCAATTTTGGCATCCAGCATGGCGGGCTCTGTTAAATCGACCACACGAATGGCGCGCCGCCCCACTTTATCCTCATATGCGGGGCCAATACCGCGGCGCGTGGTGCCAATTTTTGTGCCTTCGGTTTCGGCGGCATTTTCGCGTATCGCGTCTAAATCGCGGTGCAGCGAGAGGATCAGCGTGGCATTATCGGCAATGCGCAAATTTTCAGGGGTGATCACCACGCCTTGTTCGGCCAATCGCTTAAATTCCGCCACCAGTGCGTGCGGGTCAATCACCACACCATTGCCGATGAGCGACAATTTGCCCGTGCGCACCACGCCTGAAGGCAGCAGCGACAGCTTATACGATGTGCCATCAATCACCAGCGTGTGGCCCGCATTATGCCCGCCTTGAAACCGCACAATCACATCAGCACGGGATGAGAGCCAGTCCACAATTTTGCCCTTGCCTTCATCGCCCCATTGCGCGCCCACCACCACTGCATTTGCCATCGCCAAAACCTTTTCTATTGCGCTCCTTTAACAAAGAAAAACCGCGCACTTGTCAAGCGCTGATGCGCGTAATATGGAATTGGCGGATTGTTTTTGAACAATACCTATTTTTTTGCTGTTAATATGAGTTTAGCGAGATTGACTTTTCAAAAATTTATTTTATAGCTGTGTATTCAAGATGTATAGTATATACGGTACATGTAGTATTTATATATAAGCTTTTTGTGCTGATCCAGTGTAGTTTTATTAAAAAATGACGTTATGTAAATATAGTTGATTTTTAAGGTATTTTGTTATGATTTTTGAAATGAAGTATTTGTCTAGCGCGGAATCCGAACACTTGCCCGCTCCAATAGATGTGAAAAGCTCAACTGCTAACGCTGAATTTGAATCAGGCATTGATGCATCCTCTGTAGAAAACCCTAGCGCACTTGGCAGTTTACCAAATCCACCTTTAGATTTTGAGCGCTTCATGAGGCTGATGATCCAAGTAGAAGGTGCTCAGCGTGTAGTAGAAAACATCGGAGGATCTCAACAATTCAGCAAATATGGTATTATCAAAGGTACGATTGAATATTTGTTTAAAGACAACATCTTTATAAAGGGATATGGCGGCACAGAACGCGACTACCTTATTAAAAAATTGAATTCGAAAGATAATAGTTTTACCGAAATTGAAGCAAGAATTTTTTATAAAAAACTCGTAAGTTCGCCTCTTTTTTTAGTGAATGTGCCACAGTATAGTTCGGTTTTTGATTCAAATTTATCTTTAATGTATGCAGATGCTGTTGTTTCTCATGGCATCACAGCCGCAAATCGTTTCTTTGAATTGGCCAACAATCCCAAAAATAGATTTCCACACGAAAAACTGTATGCTGCATTTGTAAGGTTTCGTACTGGTGCATATCTCGGACAAGATTACATAGATAAAAAATTACAAAAAAGTGAGTCTAGCAGGAATTTTGCCTTGGAATCATGGCTGAATCGTCTCGATGTTATTGACAGCTTAAACGCGCGTATGCCTTTGGACGACTCGCTGTGCTATCGGGAATTGATGTTGGACTGTCCAGATGCGAATGGCCTGGCGCATATTTGTAAAAAATGGAACGTAGATCAAAGCCTCGTAGTGGCCCTCAATCCGAATTGGCAACAGTATAAAGTTGTTCTAATTCCGACCATGTCCTATCATCTAAGTGAGAACGATCGCATTACATATGAACCCAATAATCAAGCGCGTGTGTTTGAAAAAGTACGCAATACATTGCAACAAAAATTTGGGGTCGAACTTATAAAGCCAATGGCTACGATTGACCGCGTTGCCCCATGGAAAAAAAAATATAGGGTGTTATTACCTTTAGATCACGCGTCGTTTATTGAGCTTAAGCGCGCAAAAGACAAACAAATAAAGGACACTAAAAAATCCATTTCGCCATTGATCACGAGCGAACCTCAGCATGCTAAACGTGAATTATATAAACATGCGGATGGTTCGTTCCGATTTTATCCAGAAAATACAGTAAACAACAAAAATAGAGACGTCAGATATGCCGCTCAAAATGCAATCAATTCAGCAGATGATGTGCGATGGTATCGCCATACAAATGGCAAGTTTGAAACCTATCCAGAGTTGCCGCCAGTCAAGGGCGCTACTTCAAGCTATTTGAAATCAAAAAAACCACTCCGTGCAGTAGTTGTTCCTCAATATGTGGTGCCAAAAGCCGCACATATAGAGTGGTCTCCAACTAAAAAAAATAGTGCATATTTAGTATCATATGATGATAAGTCCCCTGCGAGGGGTGGTCAGTTACCCCAAAAAAACATGAAGGCGTCCCAACGTCAGGTTGACGTGATCAATAAGTACTATTCATCAGTAGCGCCACAGCCTCAATCAAATAATGGGAACGGTGCCCGTTCACAGCCTACACAAAAGAAATCCTATCTTCAGCCAGATGGAACATATAGCTTTGTACCGCCTCAAAAAAATGAACAACGGCGCGAGTCTATTCAAAATTATAGTAAGAATGCCAGCCCGCAGAATGATGAGACAGGAAAATGGCTAGACAAATTTATTAAGACAGAAAAAAAATATACGATTACCAACTATGATATAAATAATGAGCCTGTAAACGTCACGCCAAATGTACCTCAAGGAGGATACCCATCAAAAAACAATAATGGGTATTCAGCTTCGGCGCGCATGAATATTCAGGAAGATCTTTCAAGAAATTTTAGCTCTCGCAATAATAATAGAGTTGAATTTATTATGCTTCATTATACAGGCAGTAATAGCGCAACTTCTGCTATTTCAACACTTAAAAATACCAATGTTAAACAGCCCGTCTCAGCGCATTATGTCATTGATCAGGCAGGAAAGGTAACGAGACTTGTGCCAGATGAATATGCGGCATGGCACGCAGGGAAAGGAAGCGGTACTGGTGTCGTTGGCACTATTAAATCTATGAATGAACACAGTATTGGCATTGAGCTTGTGAATGATGGAGCAACACATTATACTGATCCTCAAATGCAATCGCTTTCATATGTTATAGCAAATTTAAAATGTAAATATAATATTCCACTCGAGAATGTCATTAGTCATGGATATTATGCAGGCGGTCGTAAGCCAGATGTGGGGCAACACTTCAATTGGGGTCAATTATTTACTAAGGTTCAAATGTTAGGGTGTGACTAGAGTCAGGCTTACACAATGCACTTTATATCATATCCATCCCCCAACTTTAATGAACGCCGCAGTGGCTTCACGCAGCCTGAATATATTGTGCTGCATTACACAGGCATGGAATCGGGCGCAGCTGCATTGGCGCGATTGTGCGACCCCGCAGCTGAAGTCTCCGCTCATTATGTTGTGGAAGAAGATGGCCGTATTTTTGCGCTGGTGGATGAAACCATGCGCGCTTGGCATGCGGGCCAAAGCCTATGGAATGGTGTTGAAGACATGAACAGTGCTAGCATTGGCATTGAAATAGTGAATGGTGGCCATGATTTTTTGGTGGATGGCCAATTGCCGCCCTATCCGCCCGCGCAAATTAAAGCTGTGGCCAAGTTGTGCCGCGCCATATGCAAACGCTGGAATATCCCGCCCACGCATATTATTGGCCATTCCGATATCGCCCCCATCCGCAAACGAGACCCTGGCGAGCATTTCCCGTGGGATGAATTTCAGGCGATGGTGTAAACGTCATTACGAGGCCTCATCCTCGGGCCTGAGCATAGCGAATAATTGACCCAAGGATCCAGAATCTGAAAAAAGACTGGATACTCGGGTCAAGCCCGAGTATGAGGAGGATAGAAACCTCGGACATACTAAAGACACACCCATGACACACACACCCGAACTGATCATCGCCCTCGACGTGCCAAACCGCGCGCAGGCTGAACGGATTATCGAAACCCTTGGCGATAGCGTTGATTATTACAAAATTGGGCTGGAATTGGCACTCGATGGCGGGCTAGAGCTCGCACGCGATTTGCTTGCTGAGCACAAAAAAGTATTTCTCGACCTGAAAATGTTCGACATTGGCAATACAGTAGGCAAAGCGATTGAAAATGCAGTGCGCATGGGCGTGCAGCTCACCACCATTCATGCCATGCCGCAAACCATGGAATGGGCCGCTAAAGCCGCGCAGGGCTCAACCACAAAAGTTGTGGCCGTTACTGTGCTCACCTCGTGGGATGCGGATGTATTGGCCGCAAGCGGTGTGCATGATCCATTAATTTCAACTGTAATTAAGCGCGCGCAAGCGGCGCATGCCGCAGGGGTGCATGGCGTTGTGGCTTCAGTGCATGAGGCGGCCGCCATTCGGTTGGCGACTAGCCCCGAATTTGCGATTGTCACCCCTGGTATTCGTTTGAAATCGGATGATGTGAACGACCAAAAACGTATTGCTACTCCCCATGCCGCGCGCGAGGCGGGCAGCACACACCTTGTGGTGGGGCGGCCTGTCACACAAAGTGCAGACCCAAAAGCTGAAGTGGCGGCGATTCGAGCGCAGTTGGGGTAGTTTAATAGGTGTTATCCTGAGGCATCGCCGAAGGATCTCCTACCGATCGCGCTCGATCTCAAGGAGATTCCTCACTATGTTCAGGATGACATTATACGGTTTTATCCCACCAACCCCAACAAATACTGCCCATATTCAGTTGATTTCATGGTGGCGGCAATGGTGCGCACCTGTTCGGCGTTCATCCAGCCCGCTTCATAGCAAATTTCCTCAATACACGCCACTTTCAGCCCCTGCCGTTTTTCCAGCGCGCGAATGAACTCGCCCGCTTCCAGCAATGACTCATGTGTACCCGTATCCAGCCAGGCATGGCCGCGTCCCAAACGCTCCACATGCAGCTGCCCCGCCGCCATATACGCGCGGTTGATGTCGGTGATTTCAATTTCGCCCCGCGCCGAAGGCTTCACATTTTTAGCAATTTCTACCACCTGCGCATCGTAAAAATACAAGCCTGTTACGGCATAATTCGATTGCGGCTGTGCGGGTTTTTCTTCAATCGAAATGGCCTTGCCGCCCTCATCAAACGCCACCACGCCATAGCGCTGCGGGTCTTGTACATGATAGGCAAACACGGTGGCGCCGCTTTGGCGCGCCGCAGCGCCTTTGAGCATCCCCGTGAGATTGCCACCATAGAAAATATTGTCGCCCAACACCAATGCCGCAGGGCCACCCGCAAGGAATTGTTCACCCAAAATAAAGGCGTCGGCCAGCCCGCGGGGGTGCTCCTGCACCGCATATTCAATGGAAATACCCCACTGGCTGCCATCCCCCAGCAAATCGCGGAACATTGGCACATCGCGCGGGGTGGAAATCAGCAATATTTCGCGAATGCCCGCCAGCAGCAAAATCGAAAGCGGATAATAAATCATCGGCTTGTCATAGACAGGCAGCATTTGCTTCGAAATCGCCAGTGTAAGCGGATACAACCGCGTGCCCGCACCCCCTGCCAAAATTATGCCTTTCATTGTGTATGTATTCCTTTTATTTTGGTGAAATATCGCCCCACGCACCCTCATCCTGGTGCGTGACACCAGGATCTCATTATTGATTCAACGTGTCATATAAATCAATCCATTCTGGATTATCGCGCTCAATCAATTCATACTTCCAGCAATTCATACTTCCAGCTCTATTTCCAAAATTTGAGATTTTTCTCGCGTTGTATGGCATCAATCATCCGATCAAACAACTCCATATGAACCAGCTTTTTCACATTATATTGTTTTGTGAAACCCGCATTTAACCCTGTTTTATGTTGATAGATCCGTTGCGCTAAATTTCGTGTGACACCAATATAGGTTGTGCCACGTTTTCGATTTGCAAGAATGTAGACGAAATATGTCATACAGAAAGCATAAGAAGATAGATCCTGGTGTCAAGCACCAGGATGAGGGGGGGTGACTGCGCTCAGACATCAAAACAAAAAAAACCGCGCGCAGGGGGATGCACGCGGTTTGGTGGGGAAGGGGGTAGACACTTAAAATCTAGATTTTAGCGCATCCAAGTCTACTTGGCTAAAGTCACGAGCGTTACCATCACCAGCAGTTGTCATACCTAAAATCAGTTGTTTCATTTCGGTTGGTCTTAAGTTTCTGCCAAAGTGATTTTCGAAGTTTCTGAAGATCGACTTCATTTCACCTTCATCCAGCTTGTTTGTCATGCCGCTTTGCGCAGAATTCATGAAGTTTTTGAATTCATTGAAGCTCATTTTATTGTCGCCAGCTGCAGTTTTTGCGAAGTTTTCAAGTTGTCTTGCAGTTTTCGTACCAGCTGGCGGGGTATATCCACCACCACTGCAGCCACCATTATTCCGAGTGGGATCATACCCGAAATTGGTTGGGTCATATTGGGTGTTAGGACGATCCCAAGGGCGTTCTTGGCCATAATTTTGGCCGTTGGATTGATTCATCCAATTGTCGCTTGGGAAAGAGTTAATATTACGCTGTGGACGGTACTCTCTTAATTTATTAAGGATCTGATCATCAGAAGCCCCGCTATTGATCATGCGCGCTAAGACTCTGGCCTGCCATGGTTCGCTGATCAATCCTTTTTCCATCAATTTATTGGTGAATGCACGACGCTCACGTGGCGTATCAATTCGACCATTTTCTGTTTTCCAATACTGGAAACTGTTTACACTATCTGCAAAATCTGCAGCGTCATGAAGCGTGTCCAGCGCCCGTGTAGCGCTATTTCCATAATTTCCGAAATCAAAAGGTCCTGGCATGGTACTCTCCCTTAGTCTTGGCTGTATGTAGCCCGTTGTTATTCATTCCATGGTGTAAATATATCTGAGTTTAGTGTTTCTTCATATTATACATTAGGTGGGAATTAACTAAAAGGTCATGCGTCTTTAGGTGTAGTGTTTTGAAATTCTTATACTTTTGGTGTAAATCGTTGGGGTTACCTCTCCCTCATCCTGGTGCTCGACACCAGGATCTGTATATACATCCGCTTCAAGATAGATCCTGTGGTCAAGCCACAGGATGAGGGCAGAAAGGATTTCACCCCCCCTTTATATATACGTGCAAACATTGTATATAAGCCACAAACAGAGAATCCCCATGCCCAATGCGCCCATCACCAAAGCAGAACTTATCGCCTATAGTGCATCGGGCGAGAAACCGCGCCATGAGTGGCGCATCGGCGTGGAGCACGAGAAGTTTGTGTTTGACGCCAGCACCCACGTGCCCATTGCCTATACGGGAGAGCGCGGCATATTAGCCATTTTGCAGGCCATGAAAGCTGCAACAGGGTGGAATGAGGTGGTGGAAGCGGGCTATCTCATTGGCCTAAGCGACCCCAAAACAGGCGCAGGCATCTCGCTCGAGCCGGGCGGCCAGTTCGAGCTTTCGGGCGCGCCGCTGCAAAACTTGCATCATAATTGTGTGGAGGTGAACACCCACCTCACCCAAGTGAAGGCCATTGCCGATGCCATGAATATTCGCTTTTTAGGCCTCGGTTTTGCCCCTACATGGGCGCGGGACGAAATCCCCGTGATGCCGAAGGGGCGCTATACCATCATGCGCAACTATATGCCCCAAGTGGGCAGCATGGGGCTGGATATGATGTTGCGCACCTGCACCGTGCAAGTAAACCTCGATTATGCCATCGAGGCCGACATGGTGCGCAAAATGCGGGTTTCGCTTGCCTTGCAACCCATCACCACCGCTATGTTTGCCAACTCCCCATTTGAGCATGGTACGCCAAACGGCCTGCTCTCCAAACGCTCCGAAATTTGGCGCAATACCGACCCCGCTCGCACCGGCATGTTGCCGTTCGCGTTTGAAGATGGTTTTGGCTATGAGGCCTATGTCGATTATGTGCTTGATGTGCCGATGTATTTCATCAAACGCGGCGATACATATCACGATGTGAGCGGGCTGAGCTTCCGCGATTTTATGGCCGGAACACTCAAAGGCTTTGAGGGGCAATACCCCACCATAAAGGATTGGGTTGATCATCTCTCGACCACATTCCCTGAAGTGCGCCTGAAAAAATATTTGGAAATGCGCGGGTGCGATGCTGGCCCATGGAAAACGCTGTGCGCCATGCCTGCACTTTGGGTGGGGCTGCTCTATGATGAAACCGCGCTGAACGCCGCGTGGGACATTGCCAAGGGTTGGACAGCGGCAGAACGCCAAAAATTGCGGGATGACGTGCCACAATGGGGGCTAAAAGCGAAAATTGCGGGCCATCATGTGCAAGAGTTGGCGCAGGAACTGCTCACCATCAGTGCCGCTGGCCTTAAAGCGCGCGCGCAGTTCAATGCTTCTGGGCAAGACGAGCAAATGTTCCTTGCCCCTGTGCAGGAGTGGGTGAGCAAAGGCCGCACACCCGCCGACATGTTGCTGGAAGCCTATCACACCCGCTGGGGTGGGGATATTACGCCGATATTTGATGAAATGGCGTATTAACCACCGCCAAATGGCACCATGCCCTCAGACTTCATACATTCAATGGTGAGAGCAGTTTTCACACTGGCCACACCATCGGCTTTAGTCAAATCTTCGCGGATGAAGTTTTGAAATGTGGTGAGGTTTGGCGCCACACATTTCAGAATAAAATCCACATCGCCTGAAAGCATGAAGGCTTCCCGCACCAATGGCCATTTTTTAACTTGCGCGGCGAAGGCTTTCAAATCCGCGTCCGACTGGCTATTCAACCCCACCATTGCAAACATGGTGATGTCGTATCCCAGCTTTTTTTCGTCCAACAATGCGCGGAACCCACGGATATAGCCCGCTTCTTGCAAATTCTTCACACGGCGCAAGCACGGCGGGGCAGAAATGCCCACACGGCGCGAGAGCTCAATATTGGTGATGCTACCATCTGTTTGTAATTCCTGAAGAATTTTACGGTCAATGGCATCAAGTTTGCTAGGCATTTGCTGTACTCATGTGTGTGAATTATATATAGGAATAGTGATAGCGAATTTCAACATGCAAGCGTAAATTTGCATCATTGTAATACAACACGCCTCATAGCGTACGTTTAAACGAATGCCAACATAAAATTTCACAAATTTCCGTAATCTTGTGGTTTGCAATTGCGCGCGAAGCACATAACGTGGAATAAACACATGGATTGTGATCTTTTATGAGCAAGAAACCCTACACACCACCTGCCCGCCAAGCGCAAATGAATGCTGCAGTTGAGTTGATGAATGCCAATAAAATTGAGGCTGCTGAAGCGGCGATTCGCGCTGTTTTGGCCGATGCCCCTAAGGAATTTGCAGCATGGAATATTTTGGGGGTGCTGCTGAAGCGTCAGCGTAACATGCCAAACGCGATCAATGCGTTTGAAATGGCGCACAAGCTTCAGCCCAACAATCCTTCGCCCATGTTCAATTTGGGCAATAGCTATGCAGATGTGTACAATTATGAAAAGGCCGCTGAATATTACGGCAAATGCCTCCGGATTGCCCCCAAGGAATCGGAGCATCACCGTTTGCATGGGTTGATGTTGGAAAAATTAGGGCAAACCCAAAAGGCCATCGCCAGTATTCAAAATGCGGCCATGTTTGCGCCCAAGGATTTACGCCCGAAGGTCGATTTATGCAGTATATTTTTGGCGCACCAACGCTTTGATGATGCGCTAAAGGCAATGGATAGCGCCATTGCAATGGCACCATTGCAATTACAAATGTATGTGAATAAAGCGGTGATTCTCAATAAAATGGGGCGACAGCCCGAGGCATTGGCGTTGCTTGATGATGTGATTGAGAAGCATCCCAACGAGATTGATCTCTATATCGCACAAGGAAATTTCTACCACTATGATTTGGGTGATTTTGAAGGGGCGAATGGTTATTATGAGCGCGCATATCAAATTGCGCCCGATAATGTCCACCTGCTGGTGAAATATTGCGAATGCTTACTCAACAGCCGTTATGGCAGCGAGGCGGCGCATATTCAGCGAGCCTATGAAATAGCCAAGCGTATCCTCACTCTCGGCCCTGTTCCAGTGGAATATGCCGATGGCTTGCAAAAAGTATTCCTGCGCACCGCCGATTATGGGGCGATTGAGCAATTGGGCGACCGCGAAAATATCATGAAATTTTGGTTGCAGCGTATGAATGTGGGCGCGTTGCACAACCAGCTTGGCCGTGTGAACACCATGGACGACCGCACGCTGCTGGTGACGCTCCATGGCGAATGGGGCAAGCAGATTGAGTCTAAAATCATGCCACTGCCAGCGCCTGCCAAAATTCGCACGCAGGGTAGCAAAATGCGCATTGCGCTGATGTCTTCCGATTTGCGCGACCATCCTGTGACCTATTTCACACTACCCATCATTCAATTTTTCAATCGAAATGCGTTTGAGATACTGTGCTACTCCTTCTACCCCAAAGCAGCCGACAATGTGCAGCAATATATCGCCAAACATGCCAGCGCCTTCCATGTGATGCCCTCGGCCAGTGACCGCCAAGTGGCACAGCATATGCAGCAAGAGGGCGTGGATATTCTGTTTGAATTGGGTGGGAGCACGTTTTTGAACAAGGTGCAGGTGTGTTCGCACCGCCCCGCGCCTGTGTGTGTCAGCTGGTTGGGATACCCGCATTCGGTGGGACTCTCACGTATTGATTATATTGTGACCGACCCCTACATCACCCCGCCAGAGCCTGGTTTGCTGATCGAAAAACCGTTTGAACTGCCGCAATCGTGGGTGACACTGGGCAATATTGGCTTTCCCAATGTGCCGATAGAGGCCGGCACGCCACAGGGGCGCAATGGCTATATCACCTTCGGCACTGCCAATAATCCCTATAAATACACGCCAAAAGTGCTGGAAACATGGGGGAAAATTTTGGCGCAAGTGCCCAATTCGCGCATGCTATTTGTGCGGCCAGAGGGCGGTACGCAGGCGTTTTGTGACAATATCATCAAAGAATTTGCGAAGCAGGGCATTACAGCAGAGCGCATTATGTTTGAGCCTATTCGGGGCAAGCATTTGCCGCATTATAATCGCATCGATGTGTCTCTCGACCCATTTCCCCACACAGGCGGTACTACCACCTGTGAAACATTGTGGATGGGTGTGCCCTGCGTAACGCTGGTGGGGCCCGCATTTTTTGAGCGCCTAAGCTATAGCAATAATTCCAACGCGGGCCTTGGCGATTTATGCACATTCTCCGTGGAGGATTACATCAACACTGCCGTGAAGCTGTCGCAAGATACCGCCCGCATTGACTATTTGCGGCATAATTTGCGCACACAAATTCGCGCCAATCCGCTGGGCTTGCAAGAGCATTGGGTGCGCGGATTTGAGCGCAAAACCTATGATGTGCTCAATGTCCACAAGGTGTTGGCGGCATGATGCACTTCACCCCCACCCCCATTGCGGGGTTGATTCAAATAACAGCCCACCAAAGCGTTGATGCACGCGGTGGGTTTGCCCGCCTGTGGTGCAATGATGCGTTTATGCAGGCTGGCATTGCTTTCACCCCCACGCAAACCAGCCTATCCACCAACCCCAAGCGCCACACCCTGCGCGGCATGCACATGCAAGCGACACCCCATAGTGAGGCCAAGCTGGTGCAGTGCGTGCATGGGGCGATTTATGATGTGGCGGTGGATTTGCGGTCAGATTCACCCACATTCAAGCACTGGTTTGGGTTGGAATTATCCGCCGAGCAGGGCAATGGCCTGTTCATTCCTGCGGGGTGTGCCCATGGCTTTTTGTCGCTAACAGATCATGCCAATGTACTGTATCATATCGACGCGCATTATGTGCCAGAAGCGGCAACAGGCGTGCGCTGGAACGACCCCGCCTTTGGCATCACGTGGCCTGCCGCGCCGCAGGTGATGAGTGAGCGCGATGCTAATTGGGGGGATTTTGGTCTGTCATCCTGAGGGTGAGTGCGGCGGCGAAGCCGTAAAAAGGCGCCAGTGGCGCGTTTTTAGCAAACGAACGCCGAAGGATCTCCTGCCAATTGGGCTCAATTTCAGGGAGATTCTTCGCTCTGCTCAGAATGACAATAATTAGAAACACAATGCACAACCGAATTCTCATCACAGGCGCCACAGGCTTTATTGGTCGCCAAATAATACCCTTGCTCACCCTAGCAGGGTGGGATGTGCACGCCATTACCCGCACGCCGCAGCAACACATGGCGGGGGTCACATGGCATGAGTGGGACCTGCTCACCCAAACGCCGTGGCTGTATCTCAACCACATTCGTCCTACCCATTTATTGCATTTGGCGTGGGAAGCACGCCCAGGCGTGTTTTGGAACAGCCCCAATAATTTATTGTGGTTGGCCGCCAGCACGCAATTGGCCGAAGCGTTCATTGCCAGCGGTGGGCAACACATTATTGCGGCGGGCAGCTGTGCTGAATATGATTGGCACGCCGCACCGCACGCCACCCCATGGCCAGAAACAACGCCGTGCAAACCTGCCACATTATATGGCGAATGTAAGCTTGAACTGCTGCACCGCTTGCAAGCCATGGCCCGTGAGCACACCACTCGCCTTGCATGGGGGCGGCTGTTCTTCCTGTTTGGTGCACATGAGCCGCAGGAAAAGCTGGTGGCTAGCATCATCACATCGCTGCTGGCTGGCCAGCCCGCCAAATGCACCAGCGGCACGCAAATCCGCGATTTTGTGAGCAGTGAATATGCCGCACAGTGCTTCGCTGCCATGGTGCAGCAACCCGCGCAGGGTGTGTTTAATATTGGCACGGGGCAGGGCATTAGCGTGGCCGCGCTGGCCACTATGATTGGTGAAATTGCCCTAGCGACCCACCTCATACAGCTTGGCGCATTGCCAGACCGACCCAACGAGCCGCCATTTATTGTCGCCAACACCACCCGCGTGCAGAATGAATTGCAAATCCCGCCATTTGATGTATATCGTTCGCTAAAACAAACGGTAGAGTGGTGGCGTGGGCACACATTATGATATTGCCATAGTTGGCGGCGGGTTTTCGGGCAATTTGGTGCTGTATCATTTGGTGCATGGCGCGCAATTGCCGCTGCGCATTGCGATTATTGACCCCACCCCGCATTTCCCGCGTGGGCTGGCCTATGCCAATATCCG
>JANPGK010000001.1:0-54920 GCA_031423895.1 Hyphomicrobiales bacterium | reverse complement strand
GTGAAGCTGGCGGTGAGCTCGGGCTTCAAGCATAATGTGCCGATGATACTCACCAAATTGGCATTGCCGCAGCGCTCACCTAGGCCATTTAATGTGCCTTGAATTTGCCGCGCACCGCCACGCACCGCCGCTAAACTATTGGCCACGGCGAGTTCACAATCATTATGGGCGTGAATGCCAAGCCGCGCTTGGGGCAGGGCCTGCGCCACGGTGCGGGTGATGGCTTCCACCTCATGCGGCAGCGTGCCGCCGTTTGTGTCGCACAACACCACCCAATCGGCGCCCGCTTCATGCGCGGCGCGGGCGCAGGCAAGGGCATATTCGGGGTTGGCTTTGTAGCCATCAAAAAAATGTTCGCAGTCAATCATCGCCTCTTTTTGGAGGTGCTTTGCGGCTTCAACAGTTTGGGCAATTGCGGTGAGGTTGTCCTCTAGCGGCATGTTCAGCGCGGTTGTCACCTGATGCGCCCATGTTTTGGCAACCAAGCACACGGCGGGGGCACCCGCTTGCAGCACGGTTTGCAGGCCAGTGTCGTTGCTCGCGGAGCGGCCAGCGCGTTTTGTCATGCCAAAGGCGGTGAGGCGGGCGATGTTGAGCGTAGGCGGTGCCGCAAAAAATTCGGTATCGAGTGGGTTTGCGCCCGGCCAGCCACCTTCAATATAATCCACCCCCAGCGAATCGAGCAAGGTGGCGATGGCGCGCTTGTCATCGAGCGAGAAATCTACGCCGCGGGTTTGCGCGCCGTCCCGAAGTGTGGTGTCGAATAAATAGATGCGTTCAGCTGTCATGGTGGCGCATGGTAGCATTAAATGATGAGATTGTCATGGGAGAATACGCTACGATATTATGGGTGAATTTCAATCGGCGTATTATTTGGGATTAATGCCCAAATTTCTTCAATTTCAGAATCAGTTACGGCTATGCAGCCGTTCGTCCATGTATCATAGAGGCGATGCCAAGAACCAATCCACCCTAAGCCGTTGCGCATACCGTGAATCATAATATCGCCACCTGCAGAAACACCATTTTTTTTCGCATTTTGTGTGTCTTGCGAATTTGGATATGATATTTTTAATGCACGATGAAATCCACTTTTCTCGTTGCGGCTGGCTATTTTATAGAGCCCTTCAGGCGTTTTTTTATCACCTTCTTGCGTCTTCGGGCCTTTTGGGTTGCCTCCAAGCGCGATTTTATATGTTTTAATTACGGTATTCTGTGAATTCAGAATGTTCAACACGCGTTGTGACTTAAAGACCTCAATTTTATAAGCATTTTCTTGCGCGAAGACATGACCGCATGAAGAAAAAACAATTGTGATTGCAAATAATATTCTAATAAGCATGCCGAAACTTTCTGAAGACATGTGCTTACGAAATGGTGCCGGCAGTAGGATTTGAACCCACGACCTACCGCTTACAAGGCGGTTGCACTACCACTGTGCTATGCCGGCGCCGCAGTTTCTCTAGCGCGCTGTGGCGGGGTTGGCAAGTGAGAAGTTGAGGGTGTGTCATGTTTTTTGCGATTTTCTTATGTACAAAATTGCGTGTGTTGTCCGCCCTCATTCCGCCACAATTGGGCTATGAATGGCGGCGTTTTGCATTTAGCTGCCTTAAAAATGTACAGATTGCGTCCTAATCGCGCCTAAATCGGGGTGCATAGTCTCACCATGAACGATTTGGAAGACGTTCAAGGCCAAAAGGAGAGCCGCTATGAGAATGACAGTTTTAAAAAAATCGATCGCGTTGAGTGTCGCCGTTTTGGCCATTGGGGCTGTGAGCATTGATGATGCTCATGCTCGCGCGGGTCGTCATCGCAACATGGCCATTGGTGCTGGTGTTGCTGCATTGGTGGGTGGTTTGATGCTGGGCAATGCGTTTGCTCATAAAGGGCGCGGCCATAACCAAGGTTATAATCAAGGCTATCACCAACCGCAATATTACGACCAAACGGGTGGATATGGCTATGAGCAATCTGGATATGAAGCTTATGAAACAGTGACAGTCTATCAACCTGTGACCAGCTATCGCCCCGTGAAAGTGCGCCGCCCTGTGCAGGTGTATCAACAACAACAGCCCCACTATTACAATAGCGGTTTTGGTGGCGGGTTTAATAATGGGTTTGGTTGGTAACACCGCACCTATGGAACGAACTTCCAGTGAGAGGCCGTGCTGAAAGGTGCGGCCTTATTGCTGTAGTGCGCGCAATGCGCGTTTTTTACTTTTATAAATCAGGCGCAAATTGCGCATATACACCACCAAACCAAGCGCTTGGCCGAAGATGATCACTGCATCATGTCGCGCAATGCCATAGGCCAACAAACCAAGGCCACCGCCAATTGAAATGAACCAAAACGCCACGGGGATCACGCTGTTTTTGGCGCGCTCAGAGGCGATCCACTGCACAATAAAGCGCGACATGAACAGCGCCTGCGCCGCAAAACCAAGCACGGTCCAAAAATCAGTTTTGGACCAGAGGATGTGGAAGTAGGTGATGATATAGTCGGGCATTTTGTGTCCTTTCCCTCTCATTTTAAGAGAAGGGTTTTTTATTTTTGTCATCCTCGGGCTTGACCCGAGGATCTACTATAATGTGCCATTTTAAATGGATCCTCGGGTCAAGCCCGAGGATGACGGTTACCTATAAGTAGATTCTGTTGCAAGCACCAGGATGAAGAGTTATATAATTTCTGTAACAATAGGTACACGGCGGCGGCGCAGCAACCACACAACCCCCACTAAATCGGGAATACTCACCAATAAACGCTTGAAATTGCCAAGTTTTGACACGCCAAAGCCGCGTGGGCGGTCCTTTACATCGCGATAGAGTACGTTGAAGCCCTCGCGTTTGAACAGGGCGGGCATAAAGCGGTGGGAGTGGTCGAAATAAGGGCACATTAGGTAGGCATCGCGCCAAAACACCTTCACACCACAGCCGGTATCGCGGCAGCCATCATGTAGAAGTGCTTGACGGATAGTGTTGCCAAAGCGCGAGCCAAATTTTTTCCACAGCGTATCCTGCCGGCGCATGCGCTCCCCCGCGACAAGGCCTGTGGCGAAGCCAGTGGATTTGAGCAGATCGACAAGTGCGGGCACATCGGCGGGGTCGTTTTGGCCGTCGCCATCGAGCGTGATGCAAATGGGGCTGCGCGCCGCCAAAATGCCAGTGTGTTGCGCGGGGCTTTTGCCGCCGCCTTTATTATGGCTCAGGTAGCGCACTGTTGGGTGTTGCGCCCGCGCGTGCTCAATTTCCGCTGCGGTACTATCAGTGGATTGGTCGTCAATCAGAATGATCTCGTAGGGGAGATAGGCCACAAAATTGGCAACAATTTCTTCCACAAGCGGCAGCACATTGCCCGCCTCATTCTTCATGGGGATCACAAATGAAAGCTGCAGACCCGCTTGCGGATGCGTGGTGTGGAACAGGTGGGATTGTAATGTGTCGCTCATGTGGATTGAATTAAAGCGTTTGCGAGGGCTTGGCAAGAGGCGTTCAAAATAAATCGGCGTGTGTGCCTAGACGATAGAGGATTACACAATCTTCAGTAAGGCCATAAATCAGCAAGAAATCTGGTTCCACATGGCACTCCCACAAACCTTCATAATTGCCTACAAGTTTGTGTGGGCGGTGTTTTGCTGGTAGAGGTATCAGCGCCACAAGCGCCTCGATGATGGGTTCAAGTTTATGCAGATTCTTTCCACGCTTGAGGGATAATTTAAAGTCGCGCTTGAATTGGTTGGTGCGCTCAACATCAAGCATTTAATTCTTTCAACAAATCTTGAATATTCGTAAAGCGTTTCGTTTTCCCTTCTTTCACTTCTCGCATCGCCCGCAATGTGGTTTTATTCGGTTTGCGCACTGCAAACGGTAATCCATCATTGAGCACAATTTGATTCAGGTAGAGCGTAATCGCCTCAGATGTAGACATGCCCAAGCTGGCCAATATCGCTTCGGCTTGTAGTTTAAGTTCGGGTTTAACGCGTGTGTGAATGACGGCTGATTTTTGTTGCATGGTGCACCTCGTTACTATTTTTGTATCACATATGCAACACAAATACAAGCTATTTCAGCATCCACACGCTCAAATGACGTTCGCGCCCACCGTTCATATTGCGGCCTTTCACTGTGGCCAATTTGCGTGGCGTTATGCCTGCTTGCGCGGCTTGTTGTAAGAACACAGTTTCAGGGCTGGGCTTTTGCGGCGTTTTGGGGTGAATTTGGCTATCGATCACGGCCACATGGCAATGATATTCATCGTTATATTCAGGTGGTTTTTGCAAAAATGGCAATATTTCATCGGCTTTAAGTTGCACAGTGTCGCCGTGCAGGCGGAACACCACGCTGGGTTCATAATAGCCAGTGAGTGCAGTGGTGGGGTAGGCGCAGCCATGTGTGAGCACGGCCTCGCGGATGCGTTCAGACAAAAACAACGAGGGCATATTGGGTAGAAATACCGCTAAAATAGTGGAGCTGATCACTATGCCGCTGGCGGTGGAATACACGATGGCGCGGGATAGGTTTTGGTACCAAAATGCGCGGCATGCCATAACACTCACCAGTGCAGCCAATGCAAAGCCTATTAAGGGCAGGGTCTGTAGCGTGCCTTCTAAAAATTGCATGGCATATGCAGCCGCGCCAAACACTGCGATGCCGATGATAGGCGGCAAACACAGAAGGAGTTTTTGCCATGTTTTCCAAGTGGGTATGCGGTTTTCCTCCCATAATAGTGCCAAGCCAATGGCAAAGGCGGGCAGGGCAGGCAAAATATAATGCGGCAATTTTGTGGGGATCAGCTCAAACATCACCCACAGCGGAATGCTCCAGAAAAATAGCCATTGGATGATCCATTGCCCGCGCGCGCGCCAAAATTGGCCGATACTGGCCAAAAATACGCCCGCCCATGGCCAAAATAGCACAGGCAGCAACGCAAAATAGGTCAGCGGTGGCGCGCCGTGTTTTTCTTGCCCGCTCACAACTTTTGCGGCGAGGTCCTTGCCGACGCTTTCGGCAAAAAAAGCGCCGTTGCTTTTAATCGTGATGGCGATAAACCATGGCGCGCACATGGCCAGCACAATGCCAGCCCCCCACAGGGGTTTGAGCGCTTTGAGCAGGCGCCACTCTTGCTGTGCCCAGCAGAGGCCAAATATTGTGAAAATGAGCACAAGCGGTGTGATGGGGCCTTTGAGCAAAATGCCGCCACCTATGGCCAGCCAAAACCCGATGATGTGCCAGTGGGGGATGGTGCGGGTTTCTCGGAATGCTTGATAAATATGCACAAAAAACGCCTGCGCCATGCAGATGGTGAAGAGCAATGATGCGTCGGTTTTGGCGATCCGCGCCTCGGCCATCAGCAAAATGGAACTGGCCAATATTAGCCCTGCTGTGAATGCGCCAGAGGTGGAGAGCACCGCCCGCGCGCCCCAAAATGTGAAGAGCACCGCGAAAATCGCGCCCAAAAATGAAGGCACGCGAAATGGCCAAATTTCCTCGTGGTTACCTTCATCAAACGCTTTGCTGGTAATCACTTGCGCCCAATAAATGCCCACTGGTTTTTTGTGGCGCGCTTCATCTTGAAACCGAATATCGACATACTCATGCGAATACATCATTTGGCGAGAGGCTTGAGCAAACCGCGCCTCGTCTCTATCGAGCACTGGCAGGTTGGAAATGCCTGGCATAAAGGCCAAAATGGAGACAAGCAGCAATAACGCTGCGGCTTTATAGGGGGGGAGGGTGAAGTGTTTCATGTGGTATATGTGTAATGTTTTTGCACGGGCGGCAAGAGGAGATATTGACACATAGGATATAATAAGTTATAATAGATCCTATTATAACCTAATAGGAGTCAGCTATGGCGATGCAAACCCTTTCGTTCCAAGCCTCAGATGAGATTGTGCAAAAACTGGAATTTCTGGCCAAAGCCACTGAGCGTAGCAAAGCCTATATCATCCGCAAAGCGCTGCTTGAATATATGGAAGATATGGAAGATTTGAGACTGGTTAATGAGTTTGAGAAAACTTTTGACCCGAGTAAAATGATTGATTTTGAAGATTTTCGTATAAAGCACGGCTTAATTTGAGTTTATAGATGTGGAAACTCGTAATTTCAGATAAAGCCGACAAGCAATTTACTAAAATTGATCACAATAACAAATTGGTGATTGATAAGTTTATTGTTAAATTATTAGCAACTGACGACCCCTATTCTTCAGGCAAGCCCCTCACAGGGGCTTTGCGTGGGATTTGGCGCTATCGTGTTGGAAAATATAGACTGTTATGCAAAATAAAGAATGATGTGCTGATAATTTATCTGATTGAAATCGGCAAGCGCGATTCGATATATGATTGATTGAGTTTTAATTGTTATTGTTAATTTGACGTATCGTTTGATATACTATAAAAATATGTAATTCTATTCCTGATGTAAAAAAATAAATGGAGATGTACTATGGTTTTTATAAAAGCAACACCACCACAGCATGTTGTAAAAATTACGTTAAAAGATTTTGATAAAGACGGAGCATTCGATGCTATTACTGTAGAAATGCGTAATAAAGGTGCTGATTCATCTAATTTCCGTACATATTATAGTCAGAATTTTGAAAAAATGAATCTAAAAGTGAATTCTAAATTGGTGGGTCAACACAAAGATTTTAAAGAAGATTATGATTTTCTAGCTAAAAATATTAAAGGCTTTAAAACACCATCCGATATTTTCTCCGATGGATATTGGTATGGATCAGATGGCCGAATTTGTACTTATGCAAAATAATTACGCATGAGCACAATGTTCTAGCGCTTGCGGGGTTGATTCGAATCCGCTAACCCATTGCACATGGGCGACATTACACCTCCTTCTGGCAATGCGGAAATTGACACGATCGACCTGCGCACAGCGCTGGAAGAGCGCTATTTGGCCTATGCCCTTTCTACCATTATGCACCGCGCCTTGCCCGATGTGCGCGATGGCTTGAAGCCTGTGCACCGCCGCGTGCTGTATGCCATGCGCATGCTGCGGCTCGACCCAAACACCGCGTTTAAAAAATGCGCCCGCGTGGTGGGCGATGTGATCGGTAAATACCACCCGCATGGGGATCAGTCGGTGTATGATGCTATGGTGCGGTTGGCGCAGGATTTTGCCCAGCGCTATCCGCTGGTCGATGGCCAAGGCAATTTCGGCAATATTGATGGCGATAATGCCGCCGCAATGCGCTACACCGAAGCGCGCATGACAGCGGTTGCGCAGTTGTTGCTGGAAGGCCTCGATGAAAACGCGGTGGATTTTCGCGATAATTATGATGGTTCAGAAGAAGAGCCTGTGGTGTTGCCTGCAGCATTTCCAAACTTGCTGGCCAATGGTTCATCGGGCATTGCGGTGGGTATGGCCACCAATGTGCCGCCCCATAATGTGAGCGAAATTTGTGACGCAGCGCTGATGTTGCTCGATAATCCGCACGCCACTGTTGGCGATTTAATGGCGCATGTGAAGGGGCCAGATTTCCCCACAGGCGGCATTATTGTGGATGACTCGGCCACCATTCAGCTGGCGTATGAAACAGGGCGCGGTGCATTTCGGGTGCGGGCACGCTGGCATAAAGAAGATGCAGGCCGCGGCAATTGGGTGATAGTGGTGACGGAAATCCCCTATGTCGTACAAAAAGCGCGGTTGATTGAGAAATTGGCGGAGCTGATCACCACCAAAAAAGTGCCGTTGCTGGAGGATGTGCGCGACGAAAGCACTGATGTGATCCGTTTAGTGCTCGAGCCAAAAAATAAAACGGTGGATCCTGATATTTTGATGGCGTCGCTATTTCGCACCAGTGAGCTGGAATGTCGCTTTAATTTGAACATGAACGTGCTGGATAAGGGCATTATTCCGCGCGTGATGCCGCTGAATGAGGTGATTCAGGCGTGGCTGAACCATCGGCGCGAAGTGCTCATCCGTCGTTCGCAGCACCGATTGGACGAAATCATCCGCCGCTTGCATTTGCTGGAAGGGCTGTTGATTGCCTATTTGAACCTCGATGAGGTGATCCGTATTATCCGCGAGGAAGACGAGCCAAAACCTGTGTTGATGAAGCGGTTTGACCTGTCTGAAATTCAGGCTGAAGCGATTTTGAACATGCGTTTGCGGAATTTGCGCAAGCTTGAGGAGATGAAACTGCGCGGCGAACATGCGGATTTGATCATCGAGCGCGACCAGATCCAAGCACTGCTGGCCAGCACCGCGCAGCAATGGAAGGTGATCGCCTATCAGGTGAAGGATTTGCGCAAGCGCTTTGGTATTGAAACGCCATTGGGCAAACGCCGCACCACATTTGAACAAGCGCAAGACCACGCCCATGATGATATTCGTGAAGCGATGGTGGAGCGCGAGCCGATCACTGTGGTGCTGTCGGAAAAAGCTTGGATCCGCGCGCTCAAGGGCCATGTGAGCGATGTGAGCAGTCTCACCTTCAAAACTGATGATAGCTTGTCGCTGCATTTCCATGCCGAAACTACTGACAAAATTTTGCTGTTTGCTAGCAATGGCAAATTTTACACGCTCACGGGGGATAAATTGCCCGGTGGACGCGGCGCGGGTGAGCCACTGCGCTTGCATATTGAGTTGGAAAATACCGCCAATATCATTGCGGCCTTTGTACATAAACCTGGGCGCAAGCTGGTGGTGGCCACGGGTGACGCGCGCGGTTTTGTGGTGGACGAAGCCGAGGTGATTGCCAACACCCGAAAAGGCAAGCAAGTGCTGAATGTGGATGAAGGTGGTAGCGCGAAAATTGTGGTGCCTGTGGAGGGCGACATGGTAGCCGTGCTGGGCGATAATCGCAAGCTATTGCTGTTCCCTGTCACCCAAATCCCCGAAATGCCACGTGGTAAAGGCGTGCGTTTGCAAAAATACAAAGAAGGTGGCCTTGCTGGCCTCAAAACCTTCGACAAAGCCGCCGGCATTCAGGTGGAAGATGTGCAAGGCCGCACCATCAGCCTCAAAGATGAAGCCGATTATTACGGCGACCGCGCCGCCGCGGGCAAGCTGCTGGCCAAGCATGTGCGCGGCGTGTGAGTAAATAGCACTCTGACCATTGAGACATATTGAGGGCTCACCCTAGCGTTTGCAACCATACATATTACAGAAGCACTCAGCCGCGCCCGAATATCTATAGTCGTTCCAATATTTAGTTGAAACGACTATATACCCCAGCACAATTTTTAATAGTAGCGTCTATTATGTGTGACGCGATAGATATAGCGGTTCAATTGTCGCTGCGCTCGATTAATTTGAAACTCTTCACGGCGGGTCACGACACCATCCACATTTGCGCGACGTTGAAGATTGTCCAAACGGGCCTCAAGCCTTCGCACTTCTCTGGCTTCCGCTCTTGTCAAGCGCTCTGGCTGATACCTTTGTTCATTCCGATATTCTTGACGGTCTTGTCGCCCATCCCACCCATATTCTGGGCGTTCATATCGCCCATCCATTCCAGGAAAACCCCATACCTGAGCTGATGCAGAGCCTACTGCCCCTGTTAAAATGACTACTGAGAGCATTAATGCAGATAGTTTCATAGCGCTTCCTTTTCTATTGTTAATCCATGCACCACAAAAAAATTCATTGTGAAATATGGTTTCAATATAACAAGGTTATGGTTTGCGCACATAAAGAATCAATGTGGTTTTAAGTGAGAAATGTACAGAGCCGCACAATTCGCCAGAAAGATGAAGCCGATTATTACGGCGACCGCGCCGCCGCTGGCAAGCTGCTGGCCAAGCATGTGCGTGGGGTGCGAGAGCGGCGCTTTACGGGCGCGTTAAATTCTGATATAAACGCTAAATACAATTTTATTAGGAGACATTATTATGAGCCCACCCGATAGTCTTGGTGTGAATCCATATACAAAAGCGCCACTTCATTATTATTCAGATGAAATCAATGTTGATGTGCCTGATAAGGGCACTACTATGGCAACCAAACCTATGAAATGGTTACTCACGAATACTTCGCCCGTGCAGCCTGCCAATGATTCTGGGCGATGGTTGGGGTTGAGCACGCGTGAATGGACAATTGGTGGTGTGGGATTGGTAATTGGTGGTGTGATAATGGGCGTAATAGCGCGTAAAGGATTGTTTCGCGCAAAGTTTCATGAGTTACCTCAGTCACATCCACTTTATTATAAAGCTCATAAATTTATTCACGGCTGGTGTGCTGATTTGGCGTTTTGTAAACCAGAAGTCATAATAAAACGATATGATAAAAATGCAGTGTTACAACCTACGTTTTGGCCCAGAACATTGCGTGGGCGTGAAGAAATTGTTCCATATTTTCAAGAATTGATGACGCGTAAAGACTTAAAAGCTGATGTGGTCAAAATGCATGTGTATCAACGCGGGCATGATTGCATTGGAATTATTGGGGATTATAATTTTTACAGCACCTCTGATAGTAAAACCTTTGTGAAAGAAGCACGTTACATTTTCAATTGCAGGGTTTTGCCTAATGGTAAGCTATCGATAGTTACGCACACGTCGAACTCGCTGCCAGAGCATGTTGTGTAACTGCGCCCACTTCCCCCTTGCAATTGCACGTGTTTTCACCCACTAGAAGCACATGAAATTGAACAGCTTCGCCCCGCTTCATGCCAAATTGCCCCATGCTGCGCATTTGCGGGTGGAGGGTGTACCCGATGGCTTCGCTCCGCAGGTGGTGGCGGAGGTGGCACAGGTTTTAGGGCAGGGCGACATCATATTGTGCCTGCGTGATGCCGCGCGGCAGCAGATGTATCTCGATGGCTTGAAGTTTTTCGCTCCGCAGCTAGAGGTGGTGCATTTCCCTGCGTGGGATTGTTTGCCGTATGACAGGGTTTCCCCCACGCGCGAGGTGAGTGCGCAGCGTTTGGCCACGCTGGCGGGTTTGCTGCAGCTACATGCGGGCAAATCGCCGCGCGTGATCCTCACCAATGTGCATGCTATGGCACAAAAAGTGGTGCCACGGGCGTTTGTGCAGGCGCGGGCGCTGATGCTTAAAGCGGGGCAACACGCCAATTACGACCATGTGGTGCGCTGGCTGGAGGGCAACGGCTTTATGCGCAGCGCCACCGTGCGCGAGATGGGCGAATATGCGGTGCGTGGCGGCATTATTGACCTGTTCCCACCCTCTGGCGTTACGCCGTTTCGGCTCGATTTTTTTGGCGCCACGCTGGAGAGCATCCGCGCCTTTGATGTGGAAACTCAGCGCACGCAGGGCAATATTGCCACTCTCAATTTGTTGCCTGCCAGCGAACTGACGCTGACCAATGACACCATCAAGAATTTTCGGCAGGGCTATTTGGCGCAATTTGGTGGTGCTACGCGCGGCGATCATTTGTATGAAGCCATTTCAGAAGGCCGCATGTTTGCGGGCGCCGACCATTGGCTGCCACTGTTTTATGAGCAGATGGAAACGCTGCTGGATTATGTGCCCAATGCCACGCTGGTGTGCGACCACCAAGTGGAGCAAGCCGCGCAGGAACGGTTCGCCCAAATTGCCGATTTATATGAATCGCGTAAATTGCATAAACACAGTGGCGGCAGCAATGCCACGCCCTATAATCCACTCACGCCAGAGCAGCTGTATTTGAATGGGGACGACTGGGCGCGGGTGCTGGCAGCGCATAAAACGGTGAACCTGCATGTGGGGCATACCGATGCATATGCCCCCAATGTGGCCGATGTTGCGGGCAAAGCGGGGCGTGACTTTTCCCCTGAGCGCGCGCAGCCAAGTGTGAGCGTTTTCAATGTGTTACAGCTGCATATTGAGGCGTTGCAAGAAGCTGGTAAGACTCCCATTTTGTGCTATTGGAGTGATGGCGCGCGCGACAGGTTGCTGCCCGTGCTGCAAGACCATGGCCTGCTCGCGCTGCACCCCATAGCCAATTCGCACGATGTGGCCGGCTTGCCCAAAGGCGCCACAGGTGTGGCAATTTTGCCGCTCGAGCATGGCTATGAAACTGACACGCACGCCTATATTAGCGAGCAGGATATATTGGGCGATAGGCTTTCACGCCCACGCCGCAAAACCCGCAAAGCCGAGGATTTTTTCAGTGAAATTTCAGCGCTCACGCCGGGTGATATTGTGGTGCATGCCGACCACGGAATTGGCCAATTCATTGGGCTTGTCACACTCACCGTAACAGGGGCGCCGCATGATTGCTTAGAGCTGCATTATGCGGGCGGTGATAAATTATACTTGCCAGTAGAAAATCTCGACCTACTCACCCGCTATGGCAGCGAGGGGGCAGAGGCGGTGCTGGATAGGCTTGGCGCAGGCAATTGGCAGGCGCGCAAAGCCAAAATGAAGCAGCGCATTGCCGATATGGCGCATAAGCTGCTGGAAATTGCAGCCAAGCGGCTATTGCGCAAAGCGCCCAAAATCACCCCACCTGAAGGGGCGTATGAGGAGTTTGTGGCGCGCTTCCCCTATGAGGAAACTGAAGATCAGCTACGTGCGATTGAGGATGTGCTGGAAGATTTGGCCGCTGGCAAGCCGATGGACCGCCTTGTGTGCGGTGATGTGGGTTTTGGCAAAACCGAGGTGGCGCTGCGGGCGGCCTTTGCCGTGGCGCTTTCGGGCAAGCAGGTGGCGGTTGTTGTGCCCACAACACTGCTGGCGCGCCAGCATTACCGCACCTTTGCACAGCGTTTTGCGGGGCTACCTGTGCGAGTGGCGCAGGCCTCACGCCTTGTGGGCAATAAGGAGCTGGTGCAAACCCGCGCTGAACTCAAAGACGGTACGCTGGATATTGTGGTGGGCACGCACGCGCTGCTGGCCAAGGACATTGGCTTCAAAGATCTTGGCCTGCTGATAATTGATGAAGAACAGCATTTTGGCGTGGCGCATAAGGAGCGGCTCAAAGCCCTGCGCGACGATGTGCATGTGCTCACGCTCACCGCCACGCCCATTCCGCGCACGTTGCAACTGGCGTTTACGGGCGTGCGCTCGCTCTCGATCATTGCCAGCCCGCCTGTGGATCGTCTCGCAGTGCGCACCTCCATTTTGCCTTATGACGCGCTGCTAATTCGTGAGGCGTTACTGCGGGAGCGTTATCGCGGTGGCCAAGCGTTTTATGTGTGCCCGCGCATTGAGGATTTGGACGAGATCGCTGAATTTTTGCGCAAGGATGTGCCCGAAATTCGCTTCCAAATTGCGCATGGGCAAATGGCGCCCACCCAGCTAGAAGATATTATGACTGCCTTTTATGAGGCGCAGTTTGATGTGTTGCTCTCCACCACCATTGTGGAATCTGGCCTCGATGTGCCCAACGCCAACACATTGGTGATCCACCGTGCCGATATGTTCGGTTTGGCTCAGCTCTATCAACTCCGTGGGCGGGTAGGGCGCAGCAAAACCCGCGCTTATGCACTGTTCACCACCCCTGCAGGCAAGAAAATGACTCCGCAAGCCACGCGCCGCCTGCAAGTTTTAGAGAGTTTGGATAGCCTTGGCGCGGGTTTCCAGCTTGCATCGCATGACCTCGATATTCGCGGGGCTGGCAATCTGCTGGGCGATGAGCAATCAGGCCATATTCGCGAAGTGGGCTATGAGCTGTATCAGCAGATGCTCACCGAAACTATTGCCAGCCTTGAAGCAGGTGGGCCAGACCTGCCGCAAGAGGACTGGTCGCCGCAAATTAATTTGGGCACATCGGTGTTGATCCCTGAAGATTTTGTACCCGATTTGTCGCTGCGGTTGTCGCTTTATCGCCGCCTCTCCAATGCGCTGACTGAAGCCGATATTGAAAGCTTTGCGGCGGAATTGATTGATCGCTTCGGCAAACTGCCACCAGAAGTGCACCATCTGCTGGAAGTGATGCACATTAAAGTGCTGTGCCGCGTGGCGGGCATCGCCAAGGTGGATACGGGCCCCAAAGGCATTGTGCTGGCCTTCCACAACAACACCCCGCCCAACACCATGGGGCTGGTGAAGTTTCTCGCCACATGCGGCGGGCAGGTGAAAGTGCGCCCCGATGGCAAAGTGGTGTTTGCAGGCCATTGGCCGCAGGAAGCCGCCCGCACGAAAGCGCTCAAAGGCTTGCTGGTGCAATTGGGTGAAGTGGCGAAATAGCTCGCTTGCCTATCGATATTGGATCGACTTATACTTTTCCTATGCGCATTTTTTCTCGATTCCTATTCCTCATTTTAGCCTGCCACTTTGGCACAGCCCATGCCGCTGAAGTGGCGCCCACGGCGGTGGCTAAACAGGTGTTTGGTGCGATGAAAACCCCTGCACCGCTAGAGGCGCGCGCCATTGGCAATTATGCGCGCGGGTGTTTGGCGGGCGGGCAGGCATTGGCAGTGAATGGCACCACATGGCAGGTGATGCGGCTTTCGCGCAATCGCAACTGGGCACACCCGCACATGATTAGCTTTATGGAAGATTTGGCCGCCAAAGTGCCGCAGGTTTCGCGGTGGCCGGGGCTGCTGGTGGGCGACATGTCGCAGCCGCGCGGTGGCCCAATGCTCACTGGCCATGCCTCGCACCAAGTGGGGCTGGATGCCGATGTGTGGCTGACGCCTATGCCCACACGTATTTTATCGCGTGAAGAGCGCGAGGAGATGAGCGCGGTGAATATGGTGCGGCAGGATCGTTTGGATGTATCACCCGCCTGGCGCGATGATCATTTGCCCGTGATCCGCTCCGCCGCACAACACCCACAAGTGGAGCGAATTTTGGTGAATGCCGCCATTAAAAAAGCGCTGTGCCGCGAGGCAACAGGTGACAGGCGCTGGCTGCAAAAAATTCGCCCTTATTATGGCCACGACCATCATTTTCATGTGCGTTTAAGCTGCCCGCAGGGAGATGACACATGCGCCGCGCAAGACCCTGTGGTGCCAGGTGAAGGCTGCGGCGAAGCACTCGATTATTGGTTTTCCGATGCTGTATTGAACCCGCCCCGCAGCACTAAGCCCAGCAAGCCTAAACCGCCTCTGACCATTGGGCAGCTTCCTGCCGAGTGTAGGATGGTTGTGGGGGAATGATGTGTCTTTCCCTTCCCCTCTCCCCTTGCGGGAGAGGGTGATTTGCGCAGCAAATCGGGTGAGGGGTCACTTACTGTCTGAAGGAAACCCCTCATCCGTCACTCCGTGACACCTTGTCCCGCAAGGGGAGAAGGAAGTAATTGCCGCCCCCACCTTCTATGCGCCCACATATCATTTCATGATATTTTTACGCTCACGCGGCGGCCATTGGCCTTGTGTAAGCTACGCTTACGGATGTGGGGCTGCAGGTGTGATCTCTCTTCCCCACCTTCTATGCGCCCACATCCATTGTGCGGGATATTCCTTAATCCATGTTTCGAATTGCGCGTGGATGGCGGCGGTGGCCGCCAGCACATCGACATCAAAATCACTAGATTTAGGAAATTCAACCTCCACCATATCGAGCTGAAATTGTAGCGGTGCTGTGCGCACAACCCGCACGGCATAAATGGGACAACCTGTTTTGAGCGCCACCATGGCGGGGAAGCTATTGCTGGGCGCCATATGGCCGAAGAATGGCACGGAAACGCCCTTATGTTCACGTACATCGGCTAACATGCCAATGATTCCGCCCTTGCGCACATGGGCAAACAAAGCGCGGGCGGTGGCGTGGCCTTTTGTGAGGAGGCCTGCTGGCCAAAATGGCGCACGCAAGCGGTGCACCAGCGCGTTCAAATAGGGGTTTTGCACGGCTTGATATACGCCCATCATATTGAGCCCAAACTGCGTGGCGGGCAGGGCGGTGAGTTCCCAATTGCCACCATGATAGGCCACAAGAACAGCCCCTTTTGACGATGATCTGAGGCGTTCGATGATGGCTGGATTTGAAATTTTGAGCAGATTTTGGCGGTGGCGCAGGCGATCAAGCTGAAAGGATTCTGCCGTTACACGCCCCAAATTTTCCCACATATCGCGCAAAATAACATTGCGTTCTTGGGGGTTCAGCTGCGGCATAGCCATTGCCAAATGCGTGTTGGCGCGCGCGTGGCGGATGTTGAGCGGAGCAAATATACGCCATAGCCAACCCATCACATCACTCGCTGTTTTGATAGGGAGTAACCCAAATGCTGCATATATAAGCCACACAGCGCAATAGCCCAGAAATTGCAGCAATTTTTTCATACTTACCTCAGCAGTGGTGCAAACCACTGTGTGCTGGGTAGCACATGCAAGGCGCCAGCGGCAAGCGCTACGCCATAAGGCACGTCGCCTTTAGGGTGGTGGAGCGCAACAATCCAACGATAGTTTTGTGCCCATAACGGCAGCGGATACGCCCGAAATTCAAGTAGCGCGAGTGTAAACAGCCCGCCAAACATCATAGTAATGAAGAAGAAATCACCCAATTCTGGTGTCCAACCGAACCACGCTGCGGTTGCTGCCGCAAATTTTACATCGCCGCCGCCCATCCATTTGAGCGCAAAAATGAGCATGCCACCAACTAAAACAACACTGAAGGCAATGAGTGATGAAATATAGTGATCAAGTGTTAAACCCGCTATTATGCTGGTAATAAAGAACATTAATAATATTAGGCCATTATGCCAATTATATATACGAAATGAAACAATGTCTGTGCAGGATGCAAGCGCAAATAGAAAGGGAAGAATAATAGCAACGCATATTAGATATGCCATATTTAGTCCAACTTTATGGTCGTGAGCATTATGCGATTTGTGCGTGCAGACTATCAGTATTTAATTGTGTTGGTATAAATTCAATTGCTATACCATCCCCTAAAGGGCGAACAACACGTCCGCGCACATTGCCGAGCGTCACCATACTGCCGATAGGCAATTGGCGGCCAATATCAATTGCAGCACCTGATAATGACATATCAAGCACACGACAGCCAATAATTTCGCCATCTGGCAAAACCGCACGGCTCGTGAGGTCTTCAGTCACAACACGATCGTGTCGGCGATCATCTGCACTTGTAAATAAATGCCGATTTGCAAAATAGGTAAGTTGATCTGCAAGTTTATCGCGTTTGCGAGCGCTGGCATTTAGTGTGATGGCAAACCCACTTTCAGTGTGTCGCGCAATCACACCTTCAATACGACCAAGTTGTTCAACATAAACAACAACTTGCTCACCTATCACACCTTTTATGGGGGATACAAGACCTGCATCACCAGGTGACATTTCAAATATATGGCACGGGTATTCAGCTTGATTTGTTAGCATGAAGCGCCCCAGCAGGTTCACTGGCACGCGCTGAAATTTGCGACGATTCAATGATTTTTTATAATATGCTTGCAGCTTTTCAGCAACTTGAGGGGAGTTCATGTGTACAGAATCCTTGTTATCATCACACGACGATAACAGAATTAGGGTTAATACGCGGTTACTAGAATTGTATTTACAGCGCTTGGCGTTCAATAAAAATATGATTACTAAACTGCATCATTAATGTGCCATCGCGCCGAAGCGCTTCGCCGCGAAATGTCACTAAACCCCACTCAGGATGTGTATTCATAGGGCGCTTGGCGTCTACGATCGCAGTATAGAGCAGTTCGTCATTAGGATAAACAGGATTGAACCATTTGAGATTATTGAAGCCTGGGGAGGGGCCAATTTTGGCGCAGTCGAGCCCAGCAACGGTGCGGGCATCAGCCTGCTCATGCCAATATTTGGAGAGTAAGCTCGCCCACACCACAGCGGTGTGCCAGCCCGAGGCGCATAAGCCTTCAAACAGGCTGGTTTTTGCCAATTCTTCATCGAGATGAAATGGTTGCGGGTCATAATCATGCGCAAAATTAATGATGGCCTCTTTTGTGAATGTGAATGTGCCAAGTTCCAGCACATCACCCACTTCAAATTCTTCAAAATATTTGGTCATAGCGACACCTCATCAAGTGCGGGTGTTACTGAAGTAGCGCTACGGCGGCGGAACATAATTACCGTGGCCATGCTCATCACCAAAACATCTTCGGCATTAAGCGCTTCAAACAAAAATTTCACCAATCCTACATCTGGTCGTGAATTGCTGGCACGCGCCTCGAGCACGGTGTATCGAAAATGCAGCCGATCCCCCGGGCGCACAGGCTTCATCCATTTCACATCCTCAATACCAGGGGACCCAAGCGATGTGGAATTGAGCAAAAAGCCATCGCACATTTTGCGCATCATCATGCAGCAGGTGTGCCAGCCAGAGGCAGAAAGGCCACCCAGTGGGGTTTCCTCTGCCGCTTCATCATCCATATGCAGCGCTTGCGGCTCAAATTCGGCGGCAAACTCAATCAGTTCGGCGCGGCGCACCAACGCATCACCAAAGGGCACAACAGCGCCCACGGGGAAGTCTTCAAAATGGAGGCGTTCAGTGGTCATAATGTGCAGTATAAAGCCCTGCGCTTGAATGGCAAATAGAATTTTGAATATGCAGCACAATCCACCCGCTTTCACTTTACAATTCGCACCAAAACCCGCTAGAACTGTGGGATAGATTCTGGGTAAGTTCTGCCCAATTTTTTGCTTGCCAAATAGAGTGGCCACCAAAATATATGGCCAATGGAGTGCTTATCGTGACCGACAATACCACAGTTTCCCCAGATGATATTAAGCCCATCTCGATTATTGATGAGATGAAGCGCTCCTATTTGGATTATGCGATGAGCGTGATTGTCTCGCGCGCGTTGCCCGATGTGCGTGATGGGCTGAAGCCTGTGCATCGCCGCATTTTGTTCTCGATGTCGGAAAATAATTATACATCCGACAAACCACATCGTAAATCCGCCCGCGTGGTGGGTGATGTGATCGGTAAATATCACCCGCATGGGGATCAGTCGGTGTATGACGCGTTGGTGCGGATGACGCAGGATTTTTCGCTGCGCGTGCCACTGATTGATGGTCAAGGGAACTTTGGTTCGGTGGATGGCGATTCTCCCGCCGCCATGCGGTATACCGAGGTGCGCCTGAAAAAGGTGGCCAATGCGCTCATCGACGATTTGGATAAAGACACTGTCGATTATCAAGAAAATTATGACGGTTCAGAATCGGAACCTGTGGTGTTGCCAGCGCGCTTCCCCAATTTGTTGGTGAACGGGGCCGGCGGCATTGCCGTGGGCATGGCCACCAATATTCCGCCGCATAATTTGGGTGAAATTCTCACCGCCACCATGGCGCTCATTGCGAATAAAGACATCAGCGATGAGGAATTGCTGGAGATTGTGCCAGGGCCAGATTTCCCAACGGGTGCGTTTATCATGGGGCGTGGCGGTGCGCGCAATGCGTCGCTCACAGGGCGCGGCTCTATTTTAATGCGCGGCAAGGCGGAAATTGAAGAGCGTGGCAATGCGCGGTCTATCATTATCAACGAAATTCCCTATCAGGTGAATAAAGCCAGCATGATCGAGAAAATCGCAGAGCTGGTGAAAGAGAAAAAAATCGAAGGCATTTCAGAAGTGCGTGATGAATCGGACCGCGACGGCATGCGCGTGGTGATTGATCTGAAGCGCGACGCGGTGGGCGATGTGGTGTTGAATCAGCTCTATCGCTATACGCCGCTACAATGCAGCTTCAGCGCCAACTATGTGACGCTCAACCATGGTCGCCCTATGATCATGAGCTTGCGGGCGATTTTAGAAGCGTTTATCGACTTCCGCGAAGTGGTGGTGACCCGCCGTACGCGCTTTTTGCTGAACAAAGCGCGTGACCGTGCCCATATTTTGGTGGGTTTGGCCATGGCCATCGCCAATATTGATGAGGTGATCCGCATTATTCGCACCTCGGCCAGCCCTGCGGCGGCGCGTGAAGCGTTGGTGTCGCGCGATTGGCCCGCGGCTGATATTGCGCCATTGGTGGCATTGATTGACGACCCACGCTATAAATTGATTGAAGGCGATCGTTGCAAATTCTCCGACGTGCAAGCCCAAGCGATTTTAGACCTGCGCCTGCAACGCCTCACTGCCATGGGCCGCGAGGAAATTGATGCTGAGATGAAAACCATCGCCGCGCAAATTGCTGGCTATTTGCAATTGCTGGCCTCGCGCGAGGAAATGAATGCGCTGATTGTGAGTGAGCTGGAAGCGATAAAAACCGCCTATGCCACGCCACGCCGCAGCATTTTCCAAGCTTTCGACGATGATTTGGATGACGAAGACCTAATTGTGCGTGAAGATATGGTGGTGACATTCTCCCATGCTGGCTATGTGAAACGTGTGCCGTTGGCCATGTATCGCGCCCAGCGCAGGGGTGGTAAAGGCCGCTCGGGCATGAACACGCGCGATGAAGATTTTGTCACCCGCCTGTTTGTGGCCAACACCCACACGGCTGTGTTATTTTTCACGTCGAACGGCAAGGTGTTCAAGGAAAAAGTGTGGCGTTTGCCGATCGGCAGCCCGCAAATGCGCGGCAAAGCCTTGATTAATATGTTGCAATTGGCCGAAGGTGAGCGGATCACCAGTATATTGCCATTACCAGATGAAGCGGCGCGGGTTGACAATATGAACTTGATGTTTGCCACCAAAACAGGGCAAGCGCGCCGCAATGCATTGGAAGACTTCTTGAATGTCAACCGCGCTGGCAAAATTGCCATGAAGCTGGATGAAGGCGACGAAATTGTGGATGTGGCATTGTGCACCGCCAATGATGATGTGATGCTGACCACCCAAAATGGCCAAGCCATTCGCTTCCCTGTAGATGATGTGCGCGTGTTCAAAGGGCGTGATAGCACTGGTGTGCGCGGCGTGAATTTGGCGGCGGGCGATGCGGTAATGTCGATGGCGATTTTGAACCATATGGCTGCAACATCGGAAGAACGTGTTGCCTATCTCAAGCAATCCTCTGCTATTCGCCGTGCGGCAGATGGCGAAATTGCTGAAGATCTGAACACATTGGTGGATGATGCAGAGGAAATGGCGGGTGAAGCTACGCTTTCGCCAGAGCAATATGCCAATATGAGCGCGGCGGAGCAATTTATCCTCACCATCTCTGAAAATGGTTATGGCAAACGCACCTCGAGCTTTGAATATCGGATCACCAGCCGCGGCGGCAAAGGCATCACCGCAATTGTGGTGAATGAACGCAATGGCAAAGTGGCGGCCTCATTCCCCGTGGAGGATAGCGACCAAATTCTACTGGTGACAGATGGTGGCCAGCTGATCCGCTGCCCTGTAGCGCAAATCCGTGTGGCTGGCCGCTCCACCCAAGGCGTGACCATCTTCAACACCGCAGCCGATGAAAAAGTTGTGTCCGTCGAACGCGTTAGCGATGACGGCGGGGAAGAAGAGGGCAGTGAAGAGGGGGCAGAGTGAAAACTCCGCCATTGCTTAACATACAAAAACTCAGCTTTGTAAAAGCTATTTCTGAACTGTCTGGCAATCTAAAAGTATATCCTCGGGCGTGACCCGAGGATTTCTTTGATATTATATGCCACATCTCGAAGTGATTAACTCAGACGCAGCAGTAATATAATGCCTTATGCGCCCCGAAGGGGCGTTTTGTTTGCAGCATCACATATGTTGAAAGTTATCAAAACGGCTTTCAGCCGCATGCGGATTTAGATCCTCGGGTCAACCTCCTTCGCCCTTTAGGCTTCGGCGGTCATGAGCCCAAGGATGACGCTTCTGGATCGCAACAAAGTTCACGCGCAATGATGGAGTTACCCTGCCACAAACCCATACACTCCACCTGCCGACTTCACTACTTTCCCAACGCCTGTGAAGGGGATGTGCATGCCGGCGATTGTTTGCCCATCAGCTGTGGCCATATCGAAGATCTTTTTACGGGTTTCAACCGCCATCGCCTTGTCACCGTCGAAATTAATTGCCCATTCGGGGTGGGCAAACTGAATGGCGGGTGTGTGCACAATATCGCCCCAAATCAGCAATGAGTCTTTGCCTGAGCCTACACGATAAAGGGTGTGGCCGGGTGTGTGGCCAAATGCGGCGATGGATGTGATGCCTGGGATCAATTCTTTGCCAGGCGTGAATTGCGTGAGTTTTTTGGCAGCAGCATAGGGCGCAACGGCGGCGCGCGCCACACCAAATATGGGTTTCATGCCATCTGGCGCATTGGCTAAAATTCCATCATCATGCCAGAATTTATATTCTGCCTCGGCCACAAACAGCTCTGCATTAGGGAAATTGGCTTTGCCATCTGTGCCCAGCGCACCGATATGGTCTGGGTGCATGTGGGTGAGCAGCACCGCATCAATTTTGGCAGCATCAATGCCAGCAAGTTTCAAATGCTCTTGCAATTTGCCAGCAGTGGGCGACATTTTGGCGTTATGGCCAGCGTCAATCAACACAGTTTTGCCGCCAACTTGCACCACATAGGTGTTGAGAGCAGTTTCAATTTTATCCGCCTGCAGCTTGGCCGCTTCCAACAATTTGCCCGCTTCGGCTTTGTCGGCAGTAGGGTATAAATCGAGCTTCAGTGCCAATTGCCCATCGCTAATGGCGGTGATGTTGAGGCCAGAAATCGATAGTTTGCTGAAATTAGCCGCCCCATCGAGTGCAAATGCGGGCATTATGGTTTTTGGTAATAGGCTCAGCCCTAGCGCTGTGGCAGAACCAAGTAATAAATTGCGGCGGGTGAAGTTCATGGCAGGCTCCTGATGTGTCGGGTAAATTCAGCATAATTTTTGACGTTCGGCAATGTAGAATATTTGCATTGAAATAAAGGTATAATGTGGTATTGGTTCAACACAATTTGATAGATTTTTGAAATGGGGTTATCATATGGCGATTGAAATAAATTTGACAACTGATGAAGCTGGAATAGCACTTCGGAGAAAAGTGAGTGAACTTAAAGATACATTTGATATTTATATGAAACGTAAGGGCGTTTCAAACTACAATTTTAAAGATTCTAATTTCAGTGTAAATCAGAAAACATTGTCAAATAAATCATATGTTGCAATTAAAAATTTGGTTGCTGCTGTTAACACACCAAGCGTGCTTGACAATGACTCTTTTAAACGTTATGAAGCAACCTATACTAGGATTTTTACTGAGGAATTACCTACGCTTAAAAAAGCACTTGGTATTCTTAGTATTGTTGGTGTATTTGTTATTTCTGGTGCTTTGTCTTGGATAAATGCAAGGCTACATCAAGAAAAATTTGAGATTTAAGATTTTTAACTTTAAAAAAATGGATCTTATAATATGATAACAGTTTTTGATATAAGAAGTTCTTGCAATCAATTGTGCAAACTATTGCATGATATTCCAATAAATGAACAGCATCCTAATTATAAGTCATCTGGCTTGTTTCAAGCGAAGCAGCAATGGTTTGAGCTGAATTCATTAGTGAATGTGCAAGAGAAGAAACTCGATTTTGATGCGGCTTCCGTTCAAACTGTGCATTTAGAGGACATATTAACTAAAATAAAAGTTGCAATTCAAAAAGTGCCTGCAATTAAAAAGACACTGGGAATTACCTTAACGCTGATAGGCTTGGCGTTTGTTGGTGCGGCGGCATGGGCGCGTGGCAATAAACCTCAAGATTCATTGGATGCTTAGGCTGTTTGCACGTCCGCATGGCGCATATCCAGCGGAATGCAGCTGAGTTTTACATGTGGTGTGATCTCCACATCGAGGCCAATGTTGTTGAGAATGACATTGGCAACATGCTCTAGGCTGGCGTGTGTGCCATGCGGCCTGAAGCGGCTGGTTTCCAAAATTGCCTTGAAGCGCCCACCTGCACTCATGGTGTCTACATGGTTTGTAGCAGGTAAAATTATGGCAATACGCCCTTCATCTATAGCAAACACCTGATCTTCACAACGTGTGAGATGGTGGATGAGGTCGAGAATTTGCTTGGAAACGGCAAAATGCGCCTCGGTGTTTTTGGCCAATGGCGTGGTGGGCGTGGTGCTGGGGTATAGGGTGATGTCGAGCACCAGTGCAGCGCCGCGTGCAAGGGATTGCCGCGAAAGTTTCAGGCGGGTTTCAAGAGAGGCCATGAATAATTTTTGCGTGATGGGGGAAAACAGGCGGGGGCCATTTTGCCGTGCCACAACCTTGACATCTTGCAGTTGTGTTTTGGCGATTTGTGAATTGCGGGCAAAATGCACTGTGTTTTCAACGGCTTTTTGAATAATGCCCGTTGGCCAATGGTTGGGGCAGATGAGGCTAACACCTTGTTTTTGAGCGGCGATTGCGTCTTCAAGCGTAACAAATCCTTGTAAAAATACTGGGATGTGTACAAAGCTTGGCTGCATATGCAGTACGCGCAAAAACCGCATATCATTGACATCGATTGTATTTTTATCAATCACAATGCCATCAAATTTTTTCGCATGCAGATAATCTTCCGCAACAGTGTCTTGATAGGCACCAATAATTTCAAAATCATTGGGAATGATTTCCGCAAGGCTGGTGAAGGACGCCTCCCCACCCAATACTAATATGCATGGAGTGTGTGCTGGTGGAGTAGAGGCATCGAGTTTTTCGGTGGCGGTGAATGTTTTGAGAATTGGCATTTCTCGTTTTAGAACAGCAGGATATGAGAGGTATTTAAGTTTCTGAGCGATGGGTTGCACATCACCTTCGGCGGCAAACATCCAGCCCAAAAGGCCAGCATGGGCAGGGGGAGGCACATCTAAACTTGTGAGCATGGCATAATGTGTGCTGGCTTCAAACGAGCCACTCATTGGCGGCATGTAAATGGGGAAATTAATGCCAGCAGTGGAACGGGTGTGATCAAGAAACAAGTTTTCTGCCACAGCTTGCGCTGTTTCCGCTAACACATGCGTGTTGCACTGCAAATGAAGGGTCATTATGTGCCTTTTCAGGCCGGAGCTTAGCCCGCCTGTTGATTTTCATTGAGCAGCACGCCATTGGCAATACCCACTTTAGTAGGCATCATAACAATTTCAGCCGCACATTTATAGGGAGAAAATCCACAATCATGCAGGTGTTTTTCAACTAAGGTTAACAGTAGCTCTGGCTTGATAGCGCGCGAGCGGGCACTGGCCAATAATCGAATGCGTTGGCCAAACAGTTCATCGGGTACAATTTGTACATTTACAGTCTCAATAATGGGGTGATCAACGAATGCATCTTCTAATTCATGCACTGCAACACGCAAGCCACCAATGGCCGCTACGCGCCCTGTTGGTGTGAGTGTGAGCAGAATATCTTCCACCCATTGCGCAAAAAATCCAGCGGAAGTGGATATTTCATGCGTATTTCCCGCGTTTAAGTGATTTGATTGCGCCACAACAGCGCCTTCGCATATCAGCTGATCGGCTTCATTCACGCGTAATGTCAGGAACACAGGCGTGCTGGCCAGTTGATGCGGGGCGCGATGGTCGCCCAATAGCAGAGGTTGGATTTGGCCATCGCGTCGTTGGATTGCAAGCGTTGCCACATCATTAAAGCAAATGACATCGGTGATTGAGGGCACATTATGGTACGTTGGCACGTCTTGTAGCGATGCTTCAACATAGTACGCCGCCGCACCCCACACCGCGCTGATGTGCATGGCTTGGGCATGTGCTTCTGGCAAAAGTGAGAGCATTGGCTGAATATGGGTGGCAGGGGCAACCAAGCGAATGCTGCCCATTTCAAGCAGCTCGTCACTTACTGCGTTCTGGAATGCAGCTGTGTGCACAGGTTGTAGCAATTGCAAGGAGCCCTGGCACAACATCCACGGCACAATAGCACTGATGAGGCCCGCGGTTGCCAATATTGGCAGGCACGCAATGATGTGCTCACGTGATTGCGCCCGACTTTCCAAATAAACCATCATGCCCGCAGCCAACACATGATTGTGGCAGCGCCAAATGGCGGTTTGTGCGCCATCAACGACAGCGCACACGCAATGTGCGGCTTGCTCATCATTGGCGGTGAACAATGAGCGCAATGTGGTGGGGGGCATAATGCGCATAGCATGGCTGAGGGAAATGACGCCATCGGGGCAGCCTTCACCAAATGCGGCGATATAACAAATAGAAGCACATTCAAGTGCGGCATCGCGCGCTTGGTTGGCCAACTCCATGCCAGCCACCTCCACATGAGTGATGATAGCGCATGCCGATGAAAGTTCTGCTGCGTGCACCAGCTCGCGCCGCCCAGCAATACAATCGACAATCACCGGCACACAATTGGCGCGCAGCAATGCAAAATAGGTAATGACCGCTTCTGCGATATTGGGCAATTGTACCAACACAGAGGATTCTGGCAGCAATTTCCATTGCGCAATGACATATGCAAGGCGGTCTACTTCAGTGTTGATTTGTGCCCATGTCCACTGCGTGGGTGCACCTTGCACCCAATTTTGACGATCAGCAGGGTCGATCAATGCGATGTCATCAGGGTGCAATTGTAGTGACTTGCGCAATAGGCCATCAACAGCAACCTTGCTCCACACACCAGTTTCATAATATTGTTTCGCGCGGGGGTCAGGTTTGAGCATGCATTACGCCTATTTTTAGGCAGTGTAATGTGATTCTATATCCATGCGCTACAAGCGTATGATTAATGCTCGAGCTCGGCCAAAGGTGTTAATTTGAGATTGGGATTTTGGGCGCGCGCTTGCTGAAATGCTTCAACAGATTTATTGTCTGCAGCATCTTCTAATGCTTCCATCATCGCTTCATAATCAGCGAGTGATAAAATTACGATGTCTTCACCGCTTGGTGTTTTTGCAAAGCTAGGCATAACGGCTCCTCAGTGCTTATATATACTACTTCTGTGCCCAATATCAATGATAATAAGATCATTGCAGTCAAGCATCATCACTACACGCCAATCACCAACGCGTAGTCTGAATGAGTCTTGGCCTTTTAAGGGCTTGATATTATTTGCGAATGCAGACGGATGGCTGGCATAAGCAAAAATTTTATACGTCTTGAAATTTCAGGCGACATATCACGCAGAGCTTTTAGTGCTTTTTCATCTAGAAGGACGTTGTAAGACATCGCTTACCATACCATGCTGGTGTAAAGAGTCAATTATCACAACCCACCCGCAAGCCCAGTCACCAATTGCGGAAATGCCCACACAATGCATAAGGTGAGTAATTGCAGCCCCACAAAGGGCAGTGCACCCAGCCAAATATCGCGTGTGGCCACACTTGGCGGAGCTGATGCGCGCATATAAAATAGGGCATAGCCGAAGGGCGGTGTCATGAATGAGGTTTGCAGATTAATGCCCAGCATGACACAGAGCCACACGGGATCTGCCCCCATTTTTACCAATGGCAAGCCAAAAACGGGGATGGTGAGGAGCAATATCTCGAATGTGTCGATGAAGAATCCGAGCAAAAATACGAGCACCATTAGAAAAAACATGGCGCCAAAGAGCCCGCCAGGCAAATGACGCAAGAAGCTTTCCACAATATGCTCGCCGCCAAAGCCACGAAATACCAGTGAAAAGAGTGACGCGGCCATAATGACAATCATCATGGTGGCGGTGGTCATTGCGGTTTTATAGCCAATATCAAGCAATTTTGGCCAATCAATTGTGCGTTGAACAATTGCCATTAGCACCACACCAAGACTGCCCAGCGCGGCGGCTTCAGTGGCGGTGGAAATGCCGCCCAGCACTGAACCCAATACAATGAACATTAACACAAGAGGGGGCGCAAATGTGATGAGGAGCTGGCGTGGCGTTGCCCGTTCGTGGGCGTGCTCAATTGGGATTGGCGGACATAAATGCGGCTTACGCCACGCCACAATTGCTAGACCAATGGCATAAATTACCACCAGCACCATGCTGGGCACAATTGCACCCGCAAATACATCCCCCACTGAAACGGGTGGCAGCGTGAACATGCCAGCTTCAAGCTGCGCGCGCAGCACCACGCCTTGCATTAAATCGGCCGCTAAAATGAGCACTGTGGAGGGCGGAATAAGTTGCGCCAAAGTGGAGGACGCGCAAATGGTGCCTGCTGCCAATGCGGGGTGATAACGCGCCTTGAGCATGGCGGGCATGGCGATCAGCCCCATGGCCACCTCGATGCCGCCCGCCACGCCTGAGCTGACAGACAGCATTGTGCCCACCAGCAAGACCCCAAAACTGAGCCCCCCCGCTTTATGCCCCATGAGGGAGGCGAGTGCGGTGAGCATGCGCTCACTAATGCCAGTTTTGGCCACGGCATGCCCTAAAAACACAAATAACGGAATGGCCAGCAAAGTTTCATTGCGCATCACCGCGCCATACACCCGCTGCGGGTAGGCCATCAGCAGCGCCATATCAAACGCCCCCAGCGTCACGCCAAGCATGGCAAATGCCAGCGAAACGCCCGCCATCATAAATGCGACAGGGTAGCCTGAAACCACTGTAAAAATAATGGTGAGCGTGAGGGCCAACGCCAGAAATTCGGGAAGGGTCATTTAGCAATTTCCTTAAAGGACTGCCACGCCCGCACAAGCCCAACGGAAATGAATGCAATTGGAAACGCCGCAAGGCACGCTTTATAGAGGTAAATCATGGGCATGCCGCCTACATTTTCCGATGTTTCTTGCGTGATCCATGCAAAACGTACAAATGCCATGGGGCTGCCAAGCGTGCCCCACACTAAAAGTACCATCCATGGCAATAGACAGGTGAAAATACCAATAATTTCAAGCCAATTTCGCTGTTTTGGTGTCATATTTTTGAGGAAAATCTCCACGCGTATGTGCTTGTCGATCGATGCGCGATAGGCCATCACGCAGGCAATCAACGTGACGATTCCGCATAGCACCATTGGCACTTCTTGCGCCCAAGGCGCACCAACGCGCCAAATGGCCCGCAGCAAGGCGTTGCCAGCGGCTGCCAACACGCCCAGAATCATCAAAATGGAAATGCATATACGCATAAAGGCGCTTTTAGCGGAAATGTAGCACAAAGTAACGCAAAATGTTCTATGCTGTGGCGAGGAAATGATCTATATCAGGCCTCATTGCAGAATATATTCTGCCCCTCATCCTTGGGATTGACCCAAGGATCCACTTTTATGAGGTGGGCCGTAGATCCTGGTGTCGAGCACCAGGATGAGGGTGCTTGAATATTCTTTGCCTTTGGAATGACGTTTAAAAATAGGACACCAATATGCTTGAAATCAAAAACCTTCATGCTGAAATTGACGGCAAACCCATTTTGAAGGGCGTTAATCTCACATTAGAGGATGGTAAGGTGCATGCCATCATGGGGCCGAACGGTTCAGGAAAATCGACATTATCATATATTCTTGCCGGCAAGGATGATTATGAAATTACAGCGGGTGAAGTTTTGCTCAATGGTGAAAACGTATTGGAAATGAGCGTAGATGAGCGCGCTGCCAAAGGTGTGTTTTTGGCGTTTCAATACCCGCTAGAAATTCCGGGTGTGTCCACTATGACATTTCTCAAGTCGGCCGCGAATGCGCTTAATAAGGCCAATGGGTTGCCTGAAGTGCAAGCCGCGCCGTTTATCAAAAAAGTACGCGCATTGGGTGCGGAATTGGGCATCTCTGAAGAAATGTTGAAGCGTGGGCTGAATGTGGGCTTTTCGGGTGGCGAAAAAAAGCGGATGGAAGTGCTGCAAATGGCATTGCTCGAACCTTCAGTGTGCATTTTAGATGAAACAGATTCTGGCCTCGATATTGATGCGCTTCAAATTGTGGCCGAGGGTGTGAATCGTTTGCGCGGGGCAGGGCGCACGTTTTTGGTCATCACCCACTATCAGCGACTGCTGGAGTATATTGTGCCTGACTATGTGCATGTGATGATGGATGGCCAGATTTTAGAAACAGGCGATAAATCCCTCGCGCTGAAATTGGAAGCGGAAGGTTATGCCGCCTATAGGGATGTGGCGTGATGAAAACTCAAGCGGAAACCGACTACACACAGCAGCTTGCGCATACGCACCCGCAATTGCCCACATCGATGCTGGGTTTGCGCGAGGCGGCACGCCAGCGGTTTGAGAATTTTGGATTGCCCACACGCCGCAATGAGGCTTGGAAATACACCGATGTGCGCGCGATTGCGCCTGCACCGCTGACCCCTGCCAATTCCGATGTGAAATCGCCAGAAGTGGCCGTGGAACACCCGATTGAAGATGCAGTGCAGTTGGTGTTTGTGGATGGGCACTATGTGCCAAAAATTTCAGCCGCGCGCCCCAATGGTGTTTTGATGTTGTCGCTTGAGCAAGCTCTGGGTAGTGATTTGGAAGCCCAAGTGGCGGCTGCATTTGCCCACCCCGCTTTTGCACATGATGCCATGTTGGCCCTCAACACTGGCCTTAAAACCGCAGTGGTCGTGCTGCATGTGAGCGCTGGCGCACAGCTTGCTACGCCAATTAATTTACATGCCATTTTCACCCAAAAAGCCGCGTTTTACACGCATTTAGTGGTGATTGTGGAAGCGGGCGCGCGTGTGGAGTTGATCGAAACCCGCCAAGCGGCCGCGCAGGTGCAGTGTAACCATGTGGTGCAGCTGATGCTTGGCGAGGGCGCGCAGTGCCACTATCATATCATTCAAGACAGCGCCAATATCACACAAAATATGCGCGCTACGACCATTGCAATGGCGGCGGATACTCAGCTGCACATGCATCAATTTGCGATGGAGTGCCCACTTTCGCGCCACAGTGTATGGGCCGATGTGAACGGGGAAAACACACATATTGCGCTTTCAGGCGTGCAATTGGTGCGTGGCAATGAGCATCAAGACACCACAATTGTGCTCAACCACATGGCGCCGCACACCACTTCGTTGGAAAATTATAAATCGGTGGTGGCTGGGCAAGGCCGCGCCGTGTTTCAAGGCAAAATTCATGTGGCCGCACCTGCACAAAAAACAGACGCAAAAATGCGTGCCAATGGCATATTGCTCAATGAAGGCGCGGAATTTTATAGCAAGCCCGAGCTAGAAATTTATGCCGATGATGTATTATGCGCACATGGCGCCACCTGCGGCGCGATTGATGACGAGCTGCTGTTTTATATGCGCGCGCGCGGCATTCCTGAAATTGAAGCCAAGGCCTTGCTGGTGCAAGCATTTGTGGGTGACGCGCTAGAATGTGTTGAAAATGATGAGGTGCGTGAACTGCTGACACAAAAGGTGGTGGTGTGGTTGAAGTAAGCGAATTCCGTACCCAATTCCCTTTACTCAATACCGTAACGCCTTACGGTAAGCCATTGGCGTATTTAGATAATGCGGCATCGGCACAAAAACCCGAATGTGTGTTGCAAGCCATGGATCATGCTTATCGCACAGGCTATGCCAATGTGCACCGTGGGCTGCATTATTTGGCCAATGCGGCGACAGATGGGTTTGAAAATGCCCGCAAAAACATGGCAAAATTCCTCAATGCCCCACATGCGGATACCATCGTGTTCACCCGCAACGCCACCGAGGCGTTCAACCTGTTGGCGCATAGTTTTGTGCGGCCTCGGTTGAAGGCGGGGGACGAGATTATCCTCTCGCTTATGGAGCACCACGCCAATATTGTGCCATGGCACATGTTGCGGGAGCAGCTGGGCATTACGCTGAAGTGGCTGCCAGTGGCGGCTGATGGCAGCTTTGACGTGGAGCAGCTTGCAGGTGCGATCACTGATAAAACCAAGCTCATCACCCTCACGCATTGCTCGAATGTGCTGGGCACGGTGGTGGATGTGAAACGCGCGAGTGAAATTGCCAAAGCGGCGAGTGTGCCTATTATTATTGATGGCAGCCAAGGCGCTGTGCATTGCGCGCCGAATGTGGCGGCAATTGATTGCGATTTTTATATTGTCTCAGGCCATAAAATTTATGGGCCCACAGGCATTGGTGCGGTGTATGGCAAAGCGTCGCACTGGGCTGCTATGCCCCCCTTTATGGGCGGCGGCGAGATGATCGAAACCGTGACGATGGACAGCGTGACCTATAACGCCCCGCCCATGCGGTTTGAAGCGGGCACGCCCGCAATTGTGGAAGCCATTGGTTTGGGCGCAGCGGTGGAGTTTATGATGGCGCAAGACCACACCGCACTTGCAACCCACGAACACTCCCTCATGCTGCACGCGCAAGAAGAGCTGGCCAAACTCGGTGCCACACTCCACGGTACAGCGCCAAATAAAGCGGGCATTGTGGCGTTTTCATTGCCGGGCATCCACGCGCATGATGTGGCCACATTATTGGATCGGCAAGGCGTGGCCATTCGCGCGGGCAGCCATTGCGCCATGCCATTATTGCAAAGTATGGGGATCACATCCTCTTGCCGTGCATCATTTTTGCCATACAATACGCATGCTGAAGTGGAGCAGTTGATTTCGGCCGTGAAGAAAGCGCAGGAGATGTTGGCATGAGTGACGTAATTTCCGCCATCCCCCAAGATGAGCTCGACCGCATGACAGATGACATCATCGCGGCGCTTAAAACTGTGTATGACCCTGAAATTCCATCGGATATTTATGAATTGGGGCTGATTTATAAAATCGATATCTCGGATGAGCGCGTGGTGACCATCGACATGACCCTCACCGCGCCAGGCTGCCCTGTAGCGGGGGAAATGCCCGAGTGGGTGCAAAATGCCGTTGCCACAGTGGCGGGCGTGCAAAATGTGGAGGTGGTGATGACCTTCGACCCGCCGTGGGATATGAGTCGCATGAGTGATGAAGCCCGCTTTGCCATGAATATGTTCTAATGGTTATGTATTATCCACAAGGTGGATAATATTGACCTAAAACAGTTTCTTTATTAAATTGTTTTAATTGAGCGATATGATTTCGCAAATCACGAATTGAAAAATTCATAGTTTTGATAATACGATTATTTTTTTCTTTTTCATTCATGTTGCTGCAGTATTTTTTTACAGTCTGATTAATTATGTATTCTATAAATGAAGAGTCGTTTTTTTTGCGATTATTTAAATTATTGGGATCAAGACTCTCATCATCATGTTTTGTTTTGATGTTAAATATATTTTGAGTGTTTTTAATCTCATTTTCAATAGAATTTTGATTCAGATCATATTGGCTCAGAAGCGCATTTTTTTTGATTATTAATGCGTTGAGCATTCCAACAGAAAATGAGTGTAATTCTTCTACGGTTGTTTTAGTATCGCAATTCAGGTCAGCAGCCTGTACAAATTTATCAATGTCTTGATTGTCAGCTTGAAATGAGACTGTATCATTTTGATCACCATAAAAATCGGCAATATCTGATGGTGCTGAAGTAATAATTTTCATCATATTAGCGGTAAGCATTGTAGAGATCCTGCGTTTTTTAGAAACCGAGAAATTTATTTTCAGTCACCAATACTATAACTTTACACAAATTAAAATCAGAAAAAATTACAAGCATATTCAAAAATTTTCGATTCTCAATTTTATGCATATCCGCTATTAATAATGTTAGTCTATAGCGGCATTATATTATCCTAGCTGGAAGTGTCAATTTTTATCAAAAAAACCGCATAACCGCAATTGATATGTGTGTGAAAACTGGCTAGAACAGGCCATCCTGAACTTGGGGGAATCATGTCTGTTCGTCGTCTCGCGCCACCTGAAGTGCAACCTAAGGCTTTTGCCTTCTCGCCTGAAACATTGGCGTTCGCGCAAAAACAGGTCACAAAATACCCTGAAGGGCGTCAGGCTAGTGCGGTGATTCCATTGTTGTGGGAGGCGCAAGGGCAATTGGGCTGGTTGCCGCAAAAAGCGCTAGAAGCTGTGGGTGAATTTCTCGGCATGCCATATATTCGTGTGCTGGAAGTGGCCACGTTCTACACCATGTTTAATTTGGAGCCAGTGGGCGAACATTTTGTGCAGCTGTGCGGCACAACGCCCTGCATGCTGCGCGGCGCAAATGAGCTGAAAAAAGTGTGCGAAAAACACATTGGTGGGCAACGCCATGTGACAAAAGACGGCAAGCTTTCATGGCTCGAGGTGGAATGCCTCGGCGCATGCGTGAACGCGCCAATGGTGCAGATCAATAAAGACTATTATGAAGATTTAACGCCTGAAAGCCTAGAGCAAATTCTGCTCGACTTAAAAGCGGGCAAAGCCGTGAAACCCGGCCCGCAGGTGAAGCGTCAATTCAGCGCCCCAATGGGTGGGTTAACAAGCTTGGTGGAGGGGTGATGTTGTCTAGACTTGCCCAAATTACTACAGCATTATTATTAGTGTTGCATTGTAGTGTAGCCCATTCACAGGCTGTTCACGAATATGAATTTGACTCAAATCAGAAAAATAAAGTTTTCAAATTAACTGTAGCAAGGTTAGATAAAACCAAGTGGTATGGTAATTCTCCTTTATCAAGAATGAGTGAGTGGCGTAATGGTAATTATGGCAATGTGAACGCAATGTTTTACGATTACCAATGTGCACCGGAAAAATGCAAAGATTATGTTGCAATAAATTTAAGCCAACATTACATTGGATGGTTTACAGATAAGGAGCCATGTAAATTTTCAGAAACTTTACCTCCAATGATAATCAAGGAAATATTAGCCTCAAACCCAATGCCAGAGAAGTTGCAGGTTGCTGACTTTCAGTCGCAAATTCAAAATAATGGAAATGAGATTAAATATTGTAACTTTAATTTTAGATTAAAAAATAGCCAGTTAAATACGGCATTTGTTGGTAGGACGTATGATTTTCATAAAACATATGGGGTTATTATTGTTGGTAGCGCAGATCAGAAAGAAGGGGCTGAGGAATATAGCTCATTTATAGAATCTGTGAAAGTTAGTCTTGTAGATACATCAACAGCAAGTGTAGGGAAATAGAGATACCATGCTCCAAGATAAAGACCGTATTTTCACCAATCTCTATGGCCTTCATGATGTATCATTGAATGGTGCGCAGAAGCGCGGCGCGTGGGATGGTACCAAAAAGCTGCTAGAAAAGGGCAAGGAATGGATTATTGAGGAAACCAAAGCCTCTGGTTTGCGTGGTCGTGGTGGCGCAGGGTTTAGCACTGGCCTCAAATGGTCGTTCATGCCGAAAGTGTCAGATGGTCGCCCGAGTTATCTTGTTGTGAATGCCGATGAATCGGAACCTGGTACATGTAAAGACCGCGAAATTATGCGGCATGATCCGCATCTGCTGGTGGAAGGCTGCCTCATTGCCAGCTTCGCCATCAACGCCAATGCGTGTTATGTGTATATCCGCGGCGAATATATCCGCGAGCGTGAAGCACTCCAAAAAGCAGTAGACGAAGCCTATGAAGCCAAGCTCATCGGCAAAGATAATGTCCACGGCTGGCCGTTTGATCTGTATGTGGTGCATGGTGCGGGCGCCTATATTTGCGGTGAAGAAACCGCAATGATTGAATCCATTGAAGGCAAAAAGGGTATGCCGCGCCTGAAGCCGCCATTCCCCGCCAATATGGGGCTGTATGGTTGCCCCACCACTGTGAACAATGTGGAATCGATTGCGGTTGTGCCAACCATTTTGCGCCGCGGTGCTGGCTGGTTCATGGGCTTTGGTGCGCCGAATAATGCGGGCACAAAATTGTTTTGTATTTCAGGCCATGTGAACAGCCCGTGCACTGTTGAAGAAGCCATGAGCATTCCGTTTCGGGAATTGATTGATAAACATTGCGGCGGTATTCGCGGCGGGTGGGATAATTTATTGTGCGTAATTCCTGGTGGGTCATCAGTGCCATTAGTGCCCGCGCATGAGATTGCTGATTGCCCGATGGATTTTGACAGCCTGCGCAATTTAAAATCAGGGCTTGGTACGGCAGCGGTGATTGTGATGGACAAAAGCACCGATATTGTGCGTGCAATTGCCCGCATCTCCTATTTTTATAAGCATGAATCTTGCGGCCAATGCACGCCATGCCGTGAAGGCACTGGCTGGATGTGGCGCGTGTTGGAGCGTATGGCAGAAGGCCGCGCCCAGAAACGCGAAATCGATATGTTGCTGCAAGTTTCCACCCAAATTGAAGGGCACACCATTTGCGCATTGGGCGATGCCGCCGCATGGCCGGTGCAAGGGCTGATCCGCCATTTCCGTGGTGAGATTGAAAAACGCATTGATGATTACGCAGCAAATCCACATTCTGAACCCGTTTTAGCAGCAGCGGAGTGAGATGATGATCAGTGTAGTTTTATTGCTTTTTTTTGTTGCAACGCTCGTTTTTGCAATCCCTAAACTTCTTTTTCGGCTTGGATTATCTAAATGGTGGGCAATCCTTGGAATTTTTCCTATAATTAATATAATCGCCATATGGTTTTTGGCTTATGCTAAATGGCCAAAAATGCAGGAACCATCCAATCATAATTCTGCGAGTTCCCAATGACCCAAATGAAACTCATCGTTGACGGCTCGGAAATTGAAGTGCCAAACAGCTTCACGCTGATTCAGGCGTGTGAAGCGGCGGGGGCGGAAATTCCGCGCTTTTGTTTTCATGAACGCCTGTCAGTCGCAGGCAATTGCCGCATGTGTTTGGTGGAAGTGGTGGGCGAACCAAAGCCTGTTGCTTCGTGCGCGCGCTCCATTCGTGATTTGCGCCCTGGCAAGGATGGCGCGCCGCCAGTGATCAACACCAACACGCAATATGTGCGCAAGGCGCGTGAAGGCGTGATGGAATTTTTGCTGATCAATCACCCGCTCGATTGCCCAATTTGCGATCAAGGGGGAGAATGTGACTTGCAAGATCAAGCAATGGCCTATGGTGTGGATACATCGCGTTACTCTGAGAACAAACGCGCGGTAGAAGATAAAGATTTTGGCCCATTGGTGAAAACCGAAATGACACGTTGTATTCAGTGCACACGTTGCGTGCGGTTTATTACTGAGGTGACAGGCGTTGAGGATTTGGGCGCCACTGGCCGCGGCGAGGATATGGAAATCACCACCTATTTGGACAAAGCGATTGGTTCAGAATTGCAGGGCAATATCATAGACTTATGCCCCGTGGGTGCGCTTACCTCCAAGCCGCATGCGTTCCAAGCGCGCGCGTGGGAATATCAAAAAACCCAAAGCATTGATGTGATGGATGCGGTTGGGTCGAACATTCGGGTGGATACACGCGGCAATGAAGTGATGCGGATTTTGCCGCGCCTGAATGAAGCAGTGAATGAAGAGTGGATTTCCGATAAAAGCCGCTATGTGTGGGACGGTTTGAAAACTCAGCGGATCGATACGCCGTATATTCGTGAGAAGGGCAAACTGAAGCCCGCCACGTGGGCAGAAGCATTTGCGGCTGTGAAAAAGCTTGTAAAAAATGTGGAGCCGCAGAAAATTGCAGGGCTTGCAGGTGATTTGGCAAGTGTTGAAGACTTATTTGCATTCAAGGGCTTGCTAGACAATCTACAAGTGAAAAATTATGATTGCCGCCAAGATGGAAGTGCATTGCACCCCGCATTTGGCCGCGCCACTTATGTGTTCAATGCAGGGCTTGCGGGGGTTGAGGAGGCCGATGCGATTTTGCTGATTGGCACAAATCCGCGCCTTGAAGCCCCAATTTTAAACGCCCGTATTCGCAAATCATGGCTGCGCTCCGATGTGAGAATCGCCAGCATTGGCGCTGTGGCTGATCTGACCTATCCAGTGGAACATTTGGGCGTTGGCACCAAAACATTGGGCGAAGTTGTTTCTGGTAAAAACGCATTTTTCGACGTGCTCAAAGCTGCGAAAAAGCCGCTGATCATTGTGGGGCAGGGTGCATTATCGCGCGTTGATGGTGAAGCAGTTGCGTCACTCGCCGCAAATCTCGCAATTGCTGTGGGTGCGATAGCTCCAGCCGATGCGCAAAATTGGAATGGGTTTGCCGTGCTCCACACAGCGGCATCTCGTGTAGGTGCGCTCGACCTAGGCTTCGTGCCGGCAAAAGGTGCGCTCGATACCAAAGGCATTCTTGCTGGCAATATGGATGTGATCTTCAATTTGGGGGCAGATGAGCTGGAGATTCCCGCCGGGGCAAAAGTCATCTATATTGGCACGCATGGGGATCGGGGTGCACATCGCGCCGACATCATTCTGCCAGCGGCCACATATACTGAAAAATCAGGCACATATGTAAACACCGAAGGCCGCGTGCAATATGCCAATCGTGCCAATTTCCCGGTGGGGGATGCGCGCGAGGATTGGGCAATTTTCCGCGCCATTTCGGAAGTTTTAGGCATAACATTGCCCTATAATAATTTTGCGCAATTGCAAGCCAAGCTGTATGCGGAACACCCGCATGTATTGCGCGTGGGCGGGTTAGAGCCTGCCAACCCAATTGATATTGCAAAATTGGCTAAACTTGGTGGTAAGCTAGAAAACTCGGCATTTGTCACTGCCGTACAAGATTTCTACCTTACCAACCCAATCGCCCGCGCCTCTAAAACCATGGCGCAGTGCAGCCAATTGGCTCATTCGTCAACAGCCATAGCTGCGGAGTAAATGATGGAAACCCTTGCTTTTTATTGGCCGTTTATCCTCAAAGGCTTGCTGATGGCGCTGCATTCCGTGGCGCTGATGGTGGTGTTGCTGATTTATGTGGCCTATGTGTTGTTGGCCGATCGTAAAATTTGGGCGGCGGTGCAGCTGCGTCGTGGGCCAAATGTGGTGGGGCCGTGGGGGTTGTTTCAATCCTTCGCCGACATGCTCAAATTCGTGTTCAAAGAGCCGATTATCCCCGCTGGTGCCGATAAAATTGTGTTTTTGCTCGCGCCGTTGCTCACCTGCATTTTGTCGCTGGCAGCATGGGCGGTGATTCCCGTCGCGCCTGGTTGGGCTGTAGCCGAAATCAACGTGGGCATTTTGTATATTTTCGCCATTTCGTCGCTGGGTGTTTACGGCATCATCATGGGCGGCTGGGCATCGAACTCCAAATATCCATTCCTAGGTGCGCTGCGCTCGGCCGCGCAAATGGTGTCGTATGAAGTGTCCATCGGCTTTGTGATCGTGTGTGTATTGCTATGGACAGGTTCGCTTAATCTTTCCACCATTGTGATGAAGCAGGATTCCTCATGGGGCATGTTGGGCTGGCACATGTTCAACCCGCTGCTATTCCCCATGTTTGTGGTGTTTTTCATCTCGGCATTGGCTGAAACCAACCGCCCACCATTCGATTTGCCAGAGGCGGAATCGGAACTTGTGGCGGGCTTTATGGTGGAATATTCCTCCACGCCCTACATGTTATTTATGTTGGGCGAATATGTCGCCATTACGGTGATGTGCGCTATGATCACAATTTTGTTCATGGGCGGCTGGTTACCACCAGTGAATATCGCGCCATTCACATGGATTCACCCTGCAATTTGGTTTGTAGGCAAAATGTCGGCGGTGTTCTTCATGTTTGCGATGGTCAAAGCCATGGTGCCGCGCTATCGCTATGATCAGTTGATGCGACTCGGTTGGAAAGTATTTCTGCCAATTTCGTTGATCAATCTGGTTGTCGTTGCGGCATATTTGCAATTTGTCGGCCATATGAAATAAGGATTTATAATGCGCTTAGATCATGCAGCACGCACCATTTTCTTGTGGGAATTTGTTCAGGCATTTTTCCTCACAATGCGCTATTTTTTCGCGCCAAAGCCCACCATCAATTACCCATTTGAAAAGGGCAAGCTTAGCCCACGCTTTCGGGGTGAACATGCGCTACGCCGCTACCCAAATGGTGAAGAGCGTTGCATTGCCTGTAAATTATGTGAAGCGATTTGCCCTGCGCAAGCCATCACCATTGAGGCGGAACCACGCGGCAATGACGGCACCCGCCGCACCGTGCGCTATGATATTGACATGACCAAATGCATCTATTGCGGTTTCTGCCAAGAAGCCTGCCCTGTGGATGCCATTGTTGAAGGCCCCAATTTTGAATTCGCCACTGAAACCCGTGAAGAATTGTTCTATAATAAAGAGCGATTGCTGGCCAATGGCGCACGGTGGGAGCGCGAAATTGCGCATAATATCGCCAAAGATTCTCCATATCGATAGGGACAGATTATGACACTCACATCCCTCTTTTTCTACCTATTTGCATCTGGCGCTATCGCAAGCGCGTTCATGGTGATTGCCTCAAAGAATCCAGTGCATTCGGTGCTGTTTCTCATCCTCACATTTGTAAATGCAGCGGCGCTGTTCTTGCTGCTGGGCGCTGAATTTTTGGCCATGATTTTGCTCATTGTTTATGTGGGCGCGGTGGCGGTTCTGTTCCTATTTGTTGTGATGATGCTAGATGTGGATTTTGCTGAATTGCGCCAAGGCTTTTTGCACTATCTGCCCACAGGGCTGGTTGTTGGCGGCATTATGTTATTTGAGCTACTGTTTGTGGTGGGTGGGTACACGCTGGGTGAGAAATTGGGTATTGCCAAAGCCGTGCCCGCAGCTGCCAGCACTGTGAGCAACACACAAGCGCTGGGCCGGGTGCTCTATACCGATTATATCCATTTATTCCAAACCTCTGGCCTCATTCTTTTGGTGGCCATGATCGGCGCAATTGTGCTCACATTGCGCCATAAGCAATTTGTGAAACGTCAAAATATCCATCATCAAGTGAGCCGCCGCCGCGAAGAGGCTGTAGACGTGGTGAAAGTGAAAACGGGGGCAGGGATATGAACCTAGCAGCAACAGGCCTTACGCTGGGCAATTATTTGGCGGTGGCCGCAATTTTGTTCGTTCTGGGCATTTTCGGCATTTTCATCAACCGCAAAAATGTGATCGTCATTCTTATGTCGGTCGAGCTAATTTTATTGGCTGTGAATATCAACCTCGTGGCATTTTCCAGCTTTTTGGGCAATTTAAACGGCCAAGTGTTCGCGCTCATGGTGCTCACTGTTGCCGCGGCTGAAGCAGCAATTGGTTTGGCCATTTTGGTGGCCTTCTTCCGCAATCGCGGTTCCATCGCCGTTGAAGACATCAACACTATGAAAGGCTGAGCACTCATGGACTTCAGCAATATTCCTCTTCTGTCTAAACTCATTGTGTTTTTGCCGTTGGCGGGCTTCATAGTGGCGGCGTTGTTTGGCGTTGTATTCAAATTTGGTACGCGATTTTCACACATCGTAACCGTTGTGCCCATGGTCATTGCTGCCGCGCTTTCATGGGTGGTGTTCACAAAAGTTGTGGGTTCAGCCGAGATTGATAAACTCTCGGTGCCGCTCCTCACATGGATCAATATCGGCACGCTGCATGTGGAATGGGCGCTGCGGATTGATACGCTTTCTGCCATTATGTTTGTGGTGGTGAATACGGTCTCTGCACTCGTGCATATTTACTCGATTGGGTATATGAGTGAGGACAAAAGCCAGCCGCGTTTTTTTGCCTATTTGTCCTTATTTACCTTCGCCATGTTGATGCTGGTGACAGCGGATAATTTGCTGCAAATGTTCTTTGGCTGGGAGGGCGTTGGCCTTGCGTCCTATTTGCTGATTGGGTTTTGGTTTCATAAGCCAACAGCCAATGCTGCTGCGATGAAGGCGTTTATTGTTAACCGCGTGGGAGATTTTGGTTTCGCGCTGGGCATTTTTGCCATTTACAAACTGTTTGGCACCATTGAATTCGACATGATCTTTGCAGCCGCAAAATCGATGGCTGGGCAAAAGCTCTCATTCTTGGGCGGCAATTTTGATGCTATGACACTCATTTGTTTGCTGCTGTTTATGGGTGCAATGGGCAAATCGGCGCAATTTTTGCTCCACACCTGGTTGCCCGACGCGATGGAAGGTCCAACCCCTGTTTCGGCTCTCATCCATGCCGCAACCATGGTCACCGCCGGCATTGTGATGGTGGCGCGCATGTCGCCTTTGTTTGAAATGGCCCCCGATGCCGCCAATATTGTGGCGATTATCGGCGCCACCACAGCGTTTTTCGCGGCCACTATTGGCCTTGTGCAAAACGATATCAAGCGCGTGATCGCCTATTCCACATGCTCGCAATTGGGGTATATGTTCGCGGCGCTGGGCGTTGGCGCTTATGGCCCTGCCGTGTTTCACCTGTTCACACACGCATTTTTCAAAGCGTTGTTGTTTCTTGGTGCGGGCTCTGTCATCCACGCTATGCACCACGAGCAAGACATTCGCCGCATGGGCGGGCTGTGGAAAAAAATCCCCATCACCTATGCCATGATGTTGATCGGCACTTTGGCGCTCACGGGTTTCCCCATGACAGCAGGCTTCTTCTCGAAGGATGCGATTATTGAAGCCACATTCGCCTCGCATATTCCTGCGGCTGGCTATGCGTTTTTGATGACAGTGTTGGCGGCATTTATGACATCATTCTATTCTTGGCGCTTGGTGTTTAAAACCTTTCACGGAAAGCCGTATGAAGCCCATCACGATGCACATCACGGACATGCAAAACATGGCCACGACGATCATTCATCTCATGGGGGGCACCACGAACCGCATGAATCGCCACTTGCAATGTTGCTGCCATTATGTGTGCTGGCGGGTGGTGCGCTCTTTGCAGGCTATATATTCGTTGAGCGCTTTGTAGGGCATGACCACGATCTTTTCTGGCAATCTGCCCTTGTCCTGAATGACTCCTCTAAGCACCTGCTGCATGATATGCATGCCGTGCCAACATGGGTGAAAGCCACCCCATTCGTGATGATGATTGCGGGCTTTGCCCTGTCGTTCTGGTTTTATATTGTGAACCCATCCTTGCCAGAGCGCCTCGCAAAATCGCAAGACATGCTCTATCAATTCCTGCTCAACAAATGGTATTTTGATGAGTTGTATGATCTCATTTTCGTGAAGCCATCATTGTGGCTGGGCCGCGTGCTGTGGAAACAGGGCGATGGCGCGATTATTGATCGTTTAGGCCCCGACGGCATTTCGGCGCAAGTGCAAAAACTGTCGCAATTTGCCTCGCGCTTGCAATCTGGCTACCTCTATCATTATGCCTTTGCCATGCTGATCGGCATTGCAGCGCTGCTTACATTTGCCATCTCAAACTCTAGTTCTCTTGGGGGCACACACTAATGATGAACCTACCCATGCTCTCTCTCATCACGTTTTTACCCCTTGTTGCTGCGGGTCTCATCGCGCTTTTGCCCAATCGTGCGCATGGTTTAATCCGCGTCACTGCGCTGCTGACCACACTCATTGTGTTTGGTCTTTCGCTCATGCTGCTGAAGGCCTATGACCCGCTGGCGCATGGCTTTCAATTTTTGGAATCTCACGCTTGGTTGGAGAAATCGATTACCTATCGCATGGGGCTCGATGGTATTTCGTTGCCATTTGTAGTGCTCACCGCGCTCCTCATGCCCATTTGTATTCTTGCCAGTTGGAAGTCGATTGAGCAGCGCGTGAAGGCCTATTTCATCTGTTTCTTAGTGCTCGAAACCTTCATTTTGGGCGTATTCTGCTCGCTCGATTTGGTGGTGTTCTACCTGTTCTTTGAAGCGGGGCTGATCCCCATGTTCTTGCTGATCGGCATTTGGGGCGGTAAACGGCGGGTATATGCGTCGTATAAATTCTTCCTCTACACATTGCTGGGTTCGGTGCTGATGTTGTTGGCCATTATGGCGATGTATTGGCATGCACATACCACCGCAATTGATGCGTTGCTCACGCATCCGTTCCCCAAAGAGATGCAAACATGGTTGTGGCTGGCGTTTTTTGCAAGTTTTGCCGTTAAAATGCCAATGTGGCCGGTGCACACTTGGTTGCCAGATGCGCATGTGGAAGCGCCAACTGCAGGGTCTGTCATTCTGGCAGGGATTTTGCTCAAAATGGGTGGTTATGGCTTCTTACGTTTCAGCCTGCCCATGTTCCCCGATGCGTCGGTCTATTTTGCACCGCTGGTGTTTGGGTTGAGTGTCATTGCGATTGTGTACACCTCACTAGTGGCGTTGGTGCAAACTGATATCAAAAAACTCATTGCCTATTCCTCCGTTGCGCACATGGGATTTGTGACCATGGGGCTGTTTTCGGGTAATGAGCAGGGCATTCAAGGCGCAATTTTCCAAATGATCAGCCATGGTTTTATCTCAGGCGCCTTATTTTTGAGCGTGGGCGTGATTTATGATCGCATGCACACCCGCGAAATTTCGGCCTATGGCGGCGTGGTCTATCGGATGCCGATTTATGCCACCATATTCCTATTTTTCACCATGGCCAATGTGGGGCTGCCGGGCACATCTGGCTTCGTAGGCGAATTTCTTACATTGCTCGGGGCGTATCAGGCCAACACATGGGTGGCCTTCATCGCCACAACGGGGGTGATTTTAAGCGCGGCCTATGCCTTGTGGCTATTCGCCCGTGTGATTTTTGGGGCTTTGGAAAAAGACAGCTTGAAAAAACTACACGACATCACACCGCGTGAATTGGCATGTGTGCTGCCACTTGTGGTGCTCACCATTTATTTTGGTGTGTATCCGCAGCCGATTTTTGACATGACGGCCGAGCCTGTCGCGGCACTATTGGCCAATATCCAACATGTTGCCAAACCTGCTGCCCTTACCATTTCCACCTTGTTTTGAGCGTGCCCATGAACCAGTTCCTTCACACTTACGCTTCCATTATTCCTGAATTAAGCCTTGCGCTGGGCGCTTTGGCGCTGGTGCTGGTTGGGGCACTGGCGGGCAATCGCGCATCGCGCTTCATTCATTATGCAGCACTTGTGTTGATTTTGGGGATTGTGGTGCTCATCGCCAATGCGCCTGTGGCCAAAGCATTTTTGTTCAACAAAGCGGTGGTGGTCGATCATTTCGCATTATTTGTGAAGTTTCTGCTATGCGGTGGTGTGGGCGTGGCATTGATGTTGGCGCGTGGCTGGCAGAAGCAAGAAAAAGATAATTCGTTTGAATTTCCGTTGATTGCACTGTTTTCCCTTCTGGGCATGATGATTATGGCCAGCGCCAATGATTTGATGACGCTTTACATGGGGCTCGAATTGCAATCGCTCAGCCTATATGTGCTGGCGTCGTATGATCGTGACAATGTGCGCTCCACTGAAGCAGGGCTAAAATATTTTGTGCTTGGCGCGCTGTCTTCAGGCTTATTGCTGTATGGCGCATCGTTAATTTATGGCGCAACAGGGGCAACAGGGTTCGCCGAGATAGCCCAAGCATTGAATGGCACACCATCCATGCTGGCAACATTTGGTATTGTGTTTTTGTTAGCAGGTATCGCCTTTAAAATCTCTGCCGTGCCATTTCACATGTGGACACCCGATGTCTATCAAGGCGCGCCCACGCCCGTGACCGCATTTTTGGCCGCAGCGCCAAAAGTTGCTGCAATGGCGGTGCTTGCGCGCGTGATTTCTGGCCCGTTGGGGCATGTGTCGGGTTCATGGCAGCAGGTGCTTATATTCTTGGCCATTGCCTCGATGGCGCTGGGGGCTGTTGCGGCTATTTATCAAAAAAATATCAAGCGAGTGCTCGCATTTTCATCCATTGGCCACATGGGGTTTGCGGCAGTTGGCCTTGCCAGTGCCAATGCAGAAGGGTTGCAAGGTGCATTATTATATGTGGCACTGTATTTGGTGATGACACTTGGCACCTTCGCATGCGTGATGGTCATGCGCACGGAAAAAGGCCAGTTGGAATCGATTGATGACCTGGCGGGGCTTTCGCGCACGCAGCCACTATTGGCGTTTTGCTTGGCAATGTTAATGCTCTCACTGGCAGGCATTCCGCCATTGGCTGGCTTCTTTGCCAAATTTTATGTGCTCAATGCGGCGGTGCTCAGCGGGCTGTATCCTTTGGCCATCATTGGTGTGTTGGCCAGCGTTGTGGGCTGCTTCTATTATTTGCGGATTATCAAAATCATGTATTTTGATGCGCCAGTCCATGATTTTGTAACACCACGCTTTGAGGTGAAAGCGGTGATTTATACCGCTACAGCAATTGTGCTGCTGTTTTTCGTCGCCCCGCAATATTTGGTGATGAGCACCCGTATCGCCGTGGAAAGCTTGTTTTAATCCGTGGCCTTCCCCCACATTCACTATGCTAGCACAACATCCACGCAAATTGCTGCGCTTGAGTACGCGCACCAGCATGATAGCAACGTATGGATTTCAGCCGATGTGCAAAGCGCTGGGCGTGGCCGCATGGGGCGGGCCTGGGCAGGCGGGCAGGGCAATGTGCTGGCCACATGCGTATTGCGCCGCGTGGATGATTTAGCACTGCGGCAAGCACTGCCATTTATCGCGGGCTGTGCTGTATATCTTGCAATCGCGCCATTATTGCCGCCCTTTCAGAAATCGCAGTTACACCTCAAATGGCCGAATGATGTGCTGTATAATGATGCAAAATTGGCGGGCATATTGATAGAAGTCCACTCGACCGCCACCAATGCGGGGGATGTGGTGCTGATCGGCTTTGGGGTGAATAACGCCACCGCGCCATATATAGAATCACGCGCCACAACATGTTTGGCCGATTTGGGTGTGATTATGTCTGCGGCAGATGTATGTGAGCGCTTGCGGGCGGCGTTTGAAGAATATTGGCGTGCTTACACACACTCGCGCAATTTTGAGCAATTACTCAATGATTGGCAGGCCTGCGCACTGCCATTGGGCGCAGAAATGCGGGTGAATGGCCACGAAAGCCAACTCATTGGCGCGTATCATGGGCTTGATGTGGATGGTGCGATGTTATTACAATTGCCAGATGGCACAATTGAGCGTATTACGGCCGCAGATGTACACTTATTGCACGCAGTGCAGGAATAAACCACAAAAATGACAAATGCGAATGAAATGGAAGTGATTTTTGCCCCCCTTGGTGGCGTTGGCGAAATTGGGATGAACTGCGCGCTCTATGGTTTGGGGCAGGGCAAGGTATTTGATTATTTAATGGTGGATTTGGGTATGAGTTTTGCCGATGCCACCGTGCCAGGCGTGGATTTGATGCTGCCCGATATTCGCTTCGCGGTCAAAGAGCGCAAGCGTTTGCATGGGCTTGTGATCACTCACGGCCATGAGGATCACATCGGTGCGGTGCTGCATTTATGGCCCAGTTTGAATGTGCCAATTTATACCACGCGCTTTACGGCCGCCTTGCTGCAGGCTAAATTGCGCGATTTCAAGCATATTGATAAATTACCCATCACCATTGTGGAGCCATTGCAGCAGTTTCAAGTGGGCCCATTCACCTGCGAGATGGTGCCTGTTGCGCATTCCATCCCCGATGCGTGCGCGCTGGCGATCCACACATCGCAGGGCGTTGTGGTGCACACGGGCGATTGGAAGCTCGACCACACACCCGTGCTTGGCAATGTGATTGATGAAAAACGCCTGCGTGAACTGGGTGAAAAAGGCGTGTTGGCCTGCATTTGTGATAGTACAAATGCTAATCGCGAAGGGGTTTCCCCCTCTGAAGCCGTGATTGCTGGTGAGCTTGAAAAATGCATTCGTGCCGCTAAAGGCCGCGTGGCGATCACGCTGTTTTCTTCGAATGTGGCGCGCATTGCCTCCATCGCCAATGCCACCAAAGCCGCTGGCCGCCAACTGGTGATTTTGGGGCGCGCGCTTGAGCGTATGGTGACAATCGCTAAGGATATTGGCCTGTTACAGGATGATTTTGAGATTTTAGGTCAGGATACTTACGGCTATTTGCCACGTGAAAATACTGTTGTGTTGCTCACAGGCAGCCAAGGTGAAGAGCGCGCCATGCTGGCCAAACTAACCTATGATGGCCACCCGCGCGTGGCGCTTTCTGCAGGCGACACGTTGATTTTCTCCTCGCGCACCATCCCTGGTAATGAGCGGGCTGTGCTCGATATTCAAAATGCGCTCACACGGCGTGGCATTGAAATTATTACCGATAAAACCCATCTTGTGCATGTGTCCGGTCACCCGCGCCGCGATGAGCTGAAAACGCTGTATAGTTGGCTGAAGCCTTCAGTGCTGGTGCCCGTGCATGGTGAAGCGATGCATCTATATGCTCATGCCGAGCTGGCGCGTTCGCAAGGCATCCCCAATGTGCTGCAAGCCATTGATGGCGACTGGGTGCAACTGGCGCCAACGCCAAGCGTAAGCCGTGGCAAATTACCAATTGGTAAAGTGTATGTGGATGGTGAGCTGATTGTGCCCGCGCATGACGCCAGCTTGGAAGAACGCAACAAGCTCAAATGGAGTGGCGTGGTTTCGGTTGCGCTGGGCATTGGCCGCAATGGCGAAATCGCCACCGATCTCGATATTATGATTCACGGCCTGCCTGAAAAAGGCAAGGGCGGGCAATCAATTTTAGAGCTGATCCGCGTGACGGTGGAACACACCATCAGCCATTTGCCAAAGCCGCAACGCCGCCAGCTGAATGTGGTTGAAATCGCGTTGGAAAAAGCCATCCGCAGCGCGTGCCAAAATGCATGGGGCAAAAAGCCCGTGTGCCACATTCATGTATTGGAAGTTTAGGCGTTGGTTTTAGAATGTTGTTTAAAGCTATTATATAAAAACACACAACATGTTGCCAGTGCTAGAACAACAGACGTTCTACCGAAGCTCCATTTGTCTTTTGGGGCTTGTTTAGCTACCTTACACACACGCTCATATTGCGCATAGAGTTCATTGAGTGCTTTAGTGTGGTTGCCAAAATCTTTCATCGCGCCAATGGTTTTGTCCATCTCATCTAACGGCTTGCCAGACATTTTATATAAAGATTCTGCGCCTCTAAACCCATCACCAGCACTATGTGCCTGAGCACCTAACACATGTAATTGTCGTTCAAGCTCTGCAATTGAAACCATATCTATCCCCTATAAATCTAAATCATACCTATCAAAATATATAGCAGTATCAAATCATGATTTTAGCATAGCTGCCATTTCCTTGGCGAAATATGTAATAATTCCACTTGCGCCGGCGCGTTTGAAGGCAATGAGCGTTTCATAAATTGTAGTTTCGCGCTCCAGCGCGCCCGCCGCAAAGGCCAATTGCAGCATGGTGTATTCGCCCGAAACTTGATAGGCGAATGTGGGGCGGTCACACGCCTGCGCCACGGCCGCCAGCACGTCCAAATAGGGCAGGCCGGGCTTCACCATTACAAAATCGGCGCCCTCGGCAATGTCGTGTTGGGCTTCGGCAATCGCCTCGCGCACATGGTTGGCGGGCTGCATTTGATAGGTTTTTTTGTCGCCCTTCAGCCGCCCAATTGTGCCCACTGCATCGCGGAATGGCCCATAATAGGCAGAGGCATATTTTGCGCTATAGGCCATGATGAGCGTGTTATGCAGCCCACCAGCCTCTAATGCGGTGCGAATCGCGCCAATGCGGCCATCCATCATGTCGGATGGCGCCACAATATCGGCCCCTGCATTTGCAAGGCACACGGCTTGCTTCACAAGTGCGGCCACGGTTTTATCATTTTGAACATAGTCATTTTCAACAATGCCATCATGCCCATGAGTAGTGTAGGGGTCGAGCGCCACATCGGCCATAATGCCAATTTCAGGCACTTCTGCTTTAATTGCGCGGATGGCGCGGCACATGAGGTTTTCTGGGTTCCACGCCTCGCATGCATCGCTTGAGCGCAAATGATCGGGCGTGTTGGGGAACAGTGCAATGCAGGGGATGCCCAGAAGGGCAGCTTCGCGGGCTTGCTTCACGGCCAAATCAATTGAAAACCGCTCCACCCCTGGCATGGCGGCAATTGGTGTACGAATATTTTTGCCCTCTATCACAAATAATGGCCAGATCAGATCACTTGGCGTGAGCGTGTGCGTTTGTACCATGTTGCGCACCCATGGTGCTTGGCGGGCGCGGCGCATGCGGGTGGCCGGAAATTGGGTATTGCTCATGGGTGGGGGCTTTCCTATGCTGCGCATTTCATACATGCTTAAGGTGCAGGAGTCTAGAATGTCGGATGACGAGATGAACATCGCGGTGGTTGGCCACGCGGGGGTGATAACACTCACGCGGCCGCGCGCGTTGAACGCGTTGAGTTTGCACATGATCCGTGCCATCACGCAGGCGCTGCAGGCATGGCAGAACGACCCACAAGTGGCGCATGTTATCATCCGTTCATCCGAAGCGCGGGCGTTTTGCGCAGGAGGCGACATTCGCGCGGTCTATGCCGCGATGAAAGACGGCCACACTCATTTATCACCCTATTTTGCTGAGGAATATGCGCTAAATTTGATGATCGCGCGCTATCCAAAACCCTACACAGCATTGATGGATGGCTATGTGATGGGTGGCGGTGTGGGCATTTCGATCCACGGGCATAACCGTGTGGGCACGCCCGCTGTTATATGGGCAATGCCAGAAACCGCAATTGGTTTTATGCCTGATGTAGGCGCGAGTTATTTCCTCAATCACATGCCACGGAGTGTGGGTTATTATTTGGGGGTAACAGGCGCACGGATTACGGCGCAAGAGGCTGTGTATTGCGGCGCGCTTACGCATATGGTGGCGCAGAATGAACTGCCGCAGCTGTTTGAAGCTTTGTGCGTGAGTGATGCGCCAGATGGGGTGTTGGCGCCATTTCCAGCAGGGCAGGGCAGTGGTGCAATAGTGGAGCATGCGGCTGAAATTGAAGCCATTTTTGGCCTAGCGCATTGGCAAGACATGCTGGCACAATTGCAAGCGCGCGCGGCTCACAGCACATTTGCCGCCGAAACATTGGCATTGGTGCAGCAGCGTTGCCCTATGTCGGTGGCAGTGACATTTGAAATGTTGCGGGCTGCGCGCGGGCAATCGCTCGAAATCTGTTTACAGCATGAAGTTACAATTGCTGAGCATATGATTGCACGGCAAGATTTTATAGAAGGTGTGCGTGCTGTTGTTGTTGATAAAGATAACACACCTCGCTGGTTGCCAGTAGATTTTACACATATTACCACTTCAGAGGTTGCTGGAATTCTGGCTGCTCGTTAAGTATAGTATCAGAAATTGATGTTTTTAAATAAAAACACTGTTGAAGTTTTATTAAAATTCTATAGCGTAATTTTGTAGCTTAATGAGGAGAGCAAAATGTTACAAGAATTCAAAGACTTCGCCATTAAAGGCAATATGGTTGATTTGGCAGTAGGTGTGATTATTGGCGGTGCATTCAGCAAAATTGTGGATTCATTAGTTGGCGATATTTTCATGCCTATCGTCGGCTTTATTGCAGGTGGTTTGGATTTTTCAAATTATTTCTTGCAACTTGCTGGTCCAAAAGCAGGAGTGCTGGCAAAGGCAAAAGAAGCTGGTGCCACCATTGCATACGGAAATTTCATCACTATTGGGATCAACTTTGCGATCATTGCCTTTATTTTGTTTATGCTCATTAAAGGTATTAATAAAATGAAAAAAGCAGAAGCCGCTGCCGCAGCTGCTGCGCCGGCACCATCTGGTCCAAGCACTGAACAATTACTCGGTGAGATCCGTGATTTGCTTGCTAAAAAATAAGTGGCATCATGGTATTATAATGAAAAGGCGTCTTTTTGGCGCCTTTTTGTTTGGGAAATTACAGGCATTACATCCCCTCAAGTTCCATTAACGTGCCGAAACAGTCCTTTGGGTGAAGAAACACAACTGGTTTGCCGTGAGCGCCTATTTTAGCCTCGCCGCCGCCCAGCACACGCACACCCTGTATCGTAAGGTGAGAAATGGCGTCATCTACATTCTCCACCTCAAAGCACAAATGGTGGATACCCCCTTCGGGGTGGCGTGCTAAAAAATTGATGATGGGGGAGCTGTCTCCCAACGGTTCCAAAAATTCGATCAGCACATTGGAAAGGGTTACAAAAATAGTGGTTACACCATGCTCTGGTTGGACTTCTGGTGCGGATGGGGTTACACAAAAGCGCTGCGCATAGAGTGCCGCAGCTTTTTTTGCATCTGGCACTGCAATCGCAACATGGTTGAGGCGTTTTAGTAGTGGCGTGTTCATGTAATTCTCTCAATTGCAATTGCGGTTGCTTCACCACCGCCAATACAAATGGCAGCAATGCCACGCTTAAGGTTATGATGCTCAAGCGCATGCAGCAAGGTCACAATAATCCGTGCGCCAGATGCACCAATGGGGTGCCCCAATGCGCACGCCCCGCCATGAATATTGACACGCTCAGGATGTAATTGCAAATCATGCATAACTGCCATGGTGACGACTGCAAATGCTTCGTTAATCTCAAATAAATCAACATCATGTATCTGCCAATTAATAGCGTGCAGCAATTTTTCAATCGCTTTCACAGGTGCTGTTGTGAACCAAGCAGGTGCGTGTGCATAAGATGCAACTCCCACAATGCGCGCGCCAGGGGTGAGCTTTTGCGCGTTGGCAAAAGCAGACGTTGTCAGCACAAGCGCCGCCGCACCATCAGAAATGGATGATGAATTGGCAGCAGTTACGGTGCCGCCTTCGCGAAACGCTGGCTTCAGTGTTGGGATTTTCTCAGGTTTAGCTGTGCGGGGCAATTCATCACTGTTTGAGATGTATGCACCATTGCGTGAGGGTAAAAGTACAGGCGCTATTTCAGCTGAAAATGGTGCATTTTGTGCACGTTTAAGCGATTCTAGCGCGAAATCATCCTGCTGTTTCCGCGTAAATCCATATTTTTCAGCGGTATCCTCCGCAAATGTGCCCATCAGGCGGCCTGTATCATAGGCATCTTCCAGCCCATCAAAAAACATATGGTCGAGCGCTTGAGTATGCCCCAATCGTTGGCCTGCGCGCATTTTTGGCAATAAATAAGGCGCGTTACTCATAGATTCCATACCACCCGCCACAAATATTTCATTGGGTCGAGTATGAAGCCCCTCATAAGCCATCATCACGGTTTTCATGCCTGAGCCACACATTTTATTCACTGTGGTGCAGGGCGTTGCATGCGGAATTCCACCTGCGATAGCGGCTTGGCGGGCTGGGGCCTGGCCAATGCCCGCAGTCAGCACGCAGCCCATCAACACCTCGTTTATGGCGCCTGCCTGAACATTCGCACGTTCAATGGCTGCCGCAATTGCTGCCGCACCCAATTGTGGTGCAGTGAGGCTGGCAAGTTCACCTGATAAGGCACCCATAGGTGTGCGTGCGGTGCTAAGAATGACAATTTCATGCATAATTAGGGCCTCGGATAGAATTCAGTAATTTTGCCAGTCGCCCAATACACCAACATACCTAGCCATTCTTTTGCAGCAATATCAGCCACGCTAACTCCGCTTGTCATGTAGGTGTGTGGTAAAAATAGTGACCTTAGACCTGGCAATTGATAATCCACTGGGTACGCTTGCACAGTAAAACCAGCCGCGCGAAACAGCGCGACCGAGCGCGGCATGTGGAAGGCAGACGTCACCAAAACATAGTGTTGGCTAGGATTTGGCTTCAATATCGCTGCTAAAAACTGCGCATTTTCATAGGTGGTGAGGGATTTATCCTCAAATATGATGCGGGAGGTATCAATACCCATTCCATCAAGCATTCTTTTTGCTAATATGGCTTCAGTTGGAAAATGCGAATGGCTCAAAGGCACCGAGCTACCCGTAAATATTAATGGCGCATTTGGGAATATTCTTGATAATTCAATGCCTTGCGTTACACGCTCAATTGTATCATTCAGATTTACCTCATTGCGATGAAAACTCAGATAGGGGTTAAACGAGCCCCCTAAAATGATAATACCTGCAGGTTTTAGTGTGATTTGTGCTGGGGTAAGCTGGGGGAAGCGATTTTCTAACGCCAGTAACGCACGATTTGGCAGTGGTGAATATCCTAGGGTCGTAATAAGAATTGCGCTGAAGGCAAAGCACCGCACAGCCCATTTTGTGCGGCGAAAGATGAGCAGCAATAGCCCAATTATGGCCGAAAACCCAATCAGGTTAGAGGGCATCACCAATAAAAATCCAATTTTTGAGATAAAAAACGGCATGCGGAGGCTTTCTTTATTATGCGCCTTGCTCGATCAATTGGCGGCCAATCAACCAGCGGCGGATTTCGCTGGTGCCCGCACCAATCTCATATAATTTGGCGTCGCGCAACAAGCGCCCTGTAGGGTATTCATTGATATAGCCATTGCCACCCAAGCATTGAATGGCCTGCAGCGCAATTTGTGTTGCATTTTCAGCTGCATAGAGAATTGCCCCTGCAGAGTCTTCGCGCGTGGTTTCGCCGCGATCGCACGCTGCCGCCACTGCATATACATAGGCGCGGGCGGAGTTGAGTGCCACATACATGTCTGCAATTTTGCCTTGCATGAGCTGAAACTCACCAATTGCACGGCCAAATTGCGTGCGCTCGCGCACATAGGGTAGCACCACATCTATGCACGCTTGCATAATGCCCAAGGGGCCTGCCGCCAGCACCACGCGTTCATAATCCAGCCCGCTCATCAGCACATTCACGCCGCGCCCCACACCGCCTAGCACATGGCTGGCGGGCACAGCGCAATTGTTGAACACAAGCTCACAGGTATCACTGCCGCGCATCCCTAATTTATCGAGCTTTTGCGCCGTAGAAAAGCCAGTCATCCCTTTTTCGATTAAAAATGCGGTGATGCCTTTTTGCCCCGCGCTCATATCTGTTTTGGCATACACCACCAGTACATCGGCGCTGGGGCCATTGGTAATCCACATTTTGGTGCCGTTAAGCACATAAAAATCGCCTTGCGCATCTGCGCGTAATTGCATGGACACCACATCAGACCCCGCACCAGATTCCGACATTGCCAGTGCACCCACATATTCACCGCTGATGAGTCTCGGCAAATATTGCTGTTTTTGCTCAGCCGTGCCGTGTTTATCGATTTGATTCACGCATAAATTACTATGCGCACCGTAGGAAAGCGCCACTGAAGCCGATGCGCGGGAGATTTCTTCCATCGCCACGCAATGCGCTAAATAGCCGAGCCCCACGCCGCCATAGGCTTCCCCCGCCGTGATACCAAGCAGCCCCAATTCCCCAAATTTTGGCCATAAATCACGCGGGAATGTGTTGGTTGTATCAATTTCAGCGGCGCGTGGGGCAATATGTTCAGCTGCAAATGCGCGCACCATATCGCGTAATGCATCAATCGTTTCACCATGACCAAAATTAAAATTGCGCACCATAGAATCTATGCCCTTTTTATACTAGCGTTGCAGCGCACATGCATAGCGTCAAGAGGGCGCGATTATGTGGCACGCGCTTAAATTTCAACGTTATGGCTTGAAACACACATCAATATTTTGTATCACACGTCCATCGCCGCTTTAGCTCAGTCGGTAGAGCACCTCATTCGTAAT